>JBBILI010000004.1:0-178254 GCA_037445025.1 Rhodospirillales bacterium | reverse complement strand
CGGCACACGCTCAACCGCAGCCACTATGAAATGAGCCATGTCGTCCTGAGGCAGCCACTCCTTCAGGTCCGGCGGCAGAAGGAACGCTTGATCACGGTTGAACGGAATGAAGGTCGTCATCCACAGAATTTAGCGGTTTGCTGGGAAATTGGGTACCCCAATCCGACAGGCTGCTAGCAGTGCTTCCAGCCAGCCGGGCTGCCTGCGACGACCGTGTCCATGTCGATGGCATACGAACCGTGCGCAAGTGGCCCGCTCACAGTTCATCCCTGGGCCTCTGACTTTGCGACGTGCGAGCGGGCAGTCTGAAGCCAACCTTCAATATCAACCAAACGGCTGATGTCCCCGAGTGCCTGCCGCAACTCGCCAATATCGCTCCTTGCAAGATCACTCACTGAGCGCACGCCGATCTGACTGAGCCTAATCACCATTCCGGGCCCAAAGCCTATTTCCGCAATCGGCGGATCCGACTCAGCGGGAACCGGCTGAATCGATGGTATCGAATCCGCGGCTATATCCTGTGGGTCAGGGCACTGGTCTCGTGTATCGAGATCCTCAGAGGGAGGAACGGATGCCGGCCCTTCGGCTTCCGCAGGACCAGCTGCGGCCCGAAGCAGATTGGAGAACATTGATGGCTCGTCGTTCGGCGGCGCCAATTGGGTATCACGCCGGACATCCTCCGGAGCAGATGTGGTAGATGGAAATCCTGGCCCATGCCGTTGCAACGCCAGCTGCCGCGACTGATGAAGATCGGAATGGTATCGCTGCATTGTGGCCCGATCCGTTTGGACCTGCTTCAATCGGGCCGCTCGAAATTCGGCAATCAATTGCTGACCTTTTGGCCGTGGACGGTCCGTTAGAGACTTCATGGACAAAGCCTATCAAGCAACACTGAATTGCAGGTCGTTATGTCGAGCCGCGTCACGGATATGCTCCTTGGATCCATGTCCGATATGTGTGACCTGCATCGACCCGACGTTGTCGACCCAGGTCACACATGACGCGACTTGACTTAGGCAGCAGCGGCGACCGGATCGGTCGTGAGGCCCACCGCCTCGGCGTAGCGCAGATAGGTCTCGACCGAGGCGACAACAACGCGGACTTCGATTGCAATCAACTCAATACCGACGAGAGCAACTCGGATGAAAGCATCGACCACAACCCCTTTGTCCAGGATACGGTCGATCACTTCAGCAAGACTGCTGGATGCAAGGCTCTTGTTTATCGTCATGACCATCTCTTTCATTTTTATCTCAACCCAGAATTGGGTCATAACAGGATCTCTGGGAATACGCCTTGATCACTGCAGAGACAGTCATACCGGGAGGTGGTGAACAATTGATGAACATCGACATCAAGAATTCGCGTGCCTCATCGTCGCCCACTTCTGCAAGATCTCACCACGGCTAGCCGACCGACACACAGGAAATCCAGTGTCAGGCGTGTCTGGCGCAGAGGTTCTGATCACCGCAGCTTGTAACGAGTGGCGTGATCATGTCAGCCAGGCTGTCTGCGCCAATAACATTCCAATTGCACTCCGGTAAGATAGCGTGATCTCCCGACAAACCGATAACAATTCAATAATTTCGATCATGGATGCGAATTTCGAGGTATCTTCTCTTAAATCTTGGTAGGAGATTCCTGGGCAAAGATCGTCGAGAGGATCGTGTGTCTCGAGACGCGATGCCAACGTGTCCAGCGTTTCAGCACGTATGGTTCGGTGTCTCCGAATATACGTCTCTCCATCATCCTGTCTGAATGACAGCACGATATCAGTAACATATCCCTCGGGAACCACGACATAAAGCGTTATACTATAGCAGGTTCGCGTAAAAGAGCTGGCTCCGACATAGTGGGCAACACGATATCCCTCGAAACGGAGGGGCATATCACCATCACGACGGAGCGTAATTTGTGACGATTTGAGCAGACCAACACGTTTGTTTTCAGTGCCCGCCTTCTTACCTATACTGTCATGCATGTGCGCCCGCTTTGCTTCGGCGGGGTTCACTATCCAGCCACGGCTGGTCGGGGCCAATAAGTGCGCAGACCATGCCGACCCATCTCGCTCGAAACGCGGCAGCTTCGACAATTTTTCCAGCAGAAGCCAAACCCGAATACAACTGCGTCGTCAACTGAGGCACTAAGGGGAGTGGGGCCGCCACAAGAGGATCATGGTGCGAGAGACACCATCGAGCGCATTTCGTATCGTCGCAAAGCGTCGTGTCCGTCCAGCACACATCGACCGGTGCGGGCCAATGATGTCTTATCGAACAAGCAATCCTATCTTCAGAAGTTTCGTAAATTTCAATAAACGACCACGCTTTCTGTTCATCAAGTTTATTGGATACGCAGAACAGAAGACGACCCATTACCGCAAGCGGTCGGCGTCCATCACGGGGCAGCACGATCCAGGAAAAGCCAATGCGGTTGATCTCCGCCTCACCGGCCTTAGAAACCTCGCGCGCGCACTCTCGTTCGCACACGGGTCCAGGTGAGTGTGCTGAACGCCCCGCCATGCCCTCAATCCCGCAGATCAAGCTGATAGAGAAGTTCTCCAATCATCGAATGATACTGCATCTGTAATCGGTCGGTCCTTTGGCGCAATACCGCGGCACGAAGAGCAATTTCGGCTGCGCTGATCCGACGATCTGACACGTCGATTTCGACTGCCAGATCCGCTGTCGGATCGTAATCCAACAACCAGGTCATTGCTGTTTCAATCGACAGAAACGACCGCGCTTGGAAGATATCCTGTTCCCCGGAGTGACCACGGCAACAGCGCAAGCCAACGACAATGTCACCGCCGTCCCGTTGATAGACACTGAGGTCGTGCCAGCAGGGCGCATTCTTGGTCCAGCTGCTGCACTCGGCGATCAAATCTCCGGTGAGTCTGAGCGGCTTTCCACCAGACATCTGCAGCACCACGGAAGTGGGGCCAGTTGATTGCACCCGGTTTGTCGGGTTCTGATCGACAAACGGATCGAGGTTAAGGAGCTGTGTCATGATCTGCCTCCTGCGACACTGTCCATTGTGGCGACATAGGGTTACCGGGGGCCTAACAAGGCCTATGCAACACTTCGATCGGCATGCTGCACATGGTCGCTCGCCAACGCGATGGCTGTGCCCACGGACCGAAGTCCCTGAGTCATACCTTCGACGATCCGAAGCATGTCGGGGACACAATCGGGCAGTCGCTCGAGAACCTCGCTACCCCGCCCTGCCAGTGCAAATTCTGCAAGTGTCTCACTTTCGGCAATCCATCCTGCAATCTCACGTTGGATTATGTCCAATGCACCAAAGGGTCTGCAGCTTTTTTGGCCATGATCTGTAACTGTTTGTTCGATCACAATGTTACGCAGATGTTTATCTACAGTTTCTGACGAATCGGTGAGCGTCGCGCCTGCCACGCTCAATGCCGAGATACCAGCCTCAATGGCGGAAAGGCTCGCCGACATTTCAGTGGAAAATGACGCAAGTGTGTCCTTTATCGTCGTCAAGTCCATGTTGCTAGTGTTGGCAGATACCATCGATACCAGTTCAGAAATCGCCTTCTCCATATATTTTGATATCGATGGAAGTTGCACATTTTCTGGAACAACAATTTTGAGAGACTGTAGGAGCTCGGTAATATTACTCAAGGTTTCTAGTGTCACCGGGGTCTGAAAAGGGGCCTCCAGTCGCCTTTCGATGTCAGAGATCCTTGCGAACAGTTCGTCAAAACGGCTCAATATCGAGGCCTCTAGCTTGGCATCTTGGGGAGGTGGCGCCGCGGTCGCCGCATGGTGAAAGGCCACCTGAATATTTGAGCTTGCCTCCAAAAGCCTGCCGGCTGTTGGAACAAGATCGTTGCAAACTGCATCTATTTTGTGAAACACACTGTCCAACGCTTCCAAATTTTGTTGGAACTGCCACGATGGGGACTCTACTTTGTCGTAGTCGCTGAAATTTTGCGTCAGGCCGATTGATGTTGCGGTCATCTGTTCAGTCATAGCGCGTTGGATGGCTTCCAGCAGCATATCGGCCTGGACGCGCAGATTCGCGACTGACTCACTTGCCACCGCGACCATTTGATCCGTCAGTTGCGTCTGCGCTTCGACTTGTAACAGTAATGTGGGTCCGAATTCGTGTAGATTGGAGATACCGGTATTCAGATGCTCGACGGTCCGCCCCAGGGAGGCGTCATGGTGCTCCAGATTTGTTACGGATCGTGCCAAATGATCCAACGAGTCGCACAGAATGCTTTCAATTTTGCTGGATGACGTTGAAATGGCCTCTATTGAATCTGCCAATATTTTGGCATGTTCATATTCTGTTTCTGATTGAGAGGCGGTGCGTTCGGCGAGCTTATCGATCGAATCCCTTAAAAGAGTGGTGGAGTTTTCAATATCTGTTGATGATTCATTGTAAATATTTATTTCATTAGATACAAATTCGATCATGTTTTCAATCCGAGCCAATTCCACTGTCAAACACTGAACCGGTCCATCCAAGGTGTGTTGAAGGTCGGGCCATGCCAATACGCCTGCCTCCACCGAGCTTTCGACCCGAACGGCCTGTTCCAGAATTTTTTGACTGATTTGGTGCAGGACCGATACATCGCGCATCAGATGGCCTGCCTCCCTTCGGAGTCCTTCACCGCTGGCATCCAGACGTACCGTGTCAAGGCGCAACAGCTCCGACGTCGTGGCCATGGCTTCGGAGACCTCCCGCACGGCTGCGATCGTAGCGGCCATATCCTCCGGCGCAGATAGACCTGTCGTGTCGATTTGGGCTGCTATTTCACTGATTTGAGCAATGACATGAGCGCCAACCGTGGCCAATTCGCGGCTGATCTGAGTGAGCTGGCCTGTTTCTGCCTGAAGCGACGAGGAGACTTGCTGCAGCGACGTGGTCTGGCGCGCAGCGTCCATGGCATATGGCATGATCACTTCGAGGCGCTGAACCATCTCCAGGGCCCGTTCCATCGCCGGCAGTGGCTGTGACAGCAGGGACACGGCGCGGTTCACGCCTGCGTTAAGCCGGTCCTGGGCTTCCAGGGCAAAGGTCGTCAATCGTGCGCCGGCGAGGATGGAGTCCTGGACAGCTGTGGCGTTGCTGTTCTGAAGCGAGCACAGTTCCGCTTTGTGCTCTGCCAAAGTCTGCCTGACGTCAGCCATTACATCAGACCATTCTTGGATTGGCGGAGATTTGGTAGCGCCTGCGCGATGAGCCAAGCCTGGCTTCGTCAGAAGTGCTGTTATGGCGCTGAGGATCGCAGTCCAGGACGCCGCAATCGGGAGCAGCGACCAGACCATGGCGTGCTGGCCGCTCTGCGCCAGGTCAAAGGCCTCGGTCCCCTGCGCCTTCAGCTCGCTCAAGAGTTCCTGGCCGAGGATCGCCATTCCCGCGGTTGTGCCTGCCGTCGCGATGGCGAGAAGGAACCAGGCTGCTCGGCCACGAAGGGAGGGCAGTCTGCGGGTGATCGGTCGATAGCGTTTCAGCATGCGTGCCTCTACAGCAGACGCCCCAGCGGGCCGAGATCGATGTCGAGAGAGTCCGGAGCGATATCGAGCTTTGCGCAAATCGCTTTCACGGCGTCGCGCGCCCTCAGCAATGTGGTTCCCAGACGTTCGGCTTCGTCATCGGTGATCGTGCCGGCATCGAGGCGTCGCACGGCCTGGGCCTCCATCAGCCGGCGCAGAAACTCCACCAGCGTCAGCACCAGTCGTGCCAGATCTTGTTCCACGCGATCCGGATCGATCTGCAGTCGGCCCAGGATCGGCATGATCGTATCGGGCTGCCCTATTCCCGTGGTCATGTTGCACGCCGGTCCCGCGGAACCAGCGCCATACGCTGTGCTGTGTCCACCGAGGCCAGCATAGCGCGCACCCCGAGATAGACCAGATCGACGCCGGCGACAGTCAGAACCAGCTGACCATCGGCTACGACGCCGGTGTCGAGCAAGCGATCGAGCACGTCGACCAGCGACAGCGGGCCTTGTTCCGGGAGCAGAGGCGTTCGGTTATCCATGGACAAGCTCCCCGGACAGCATTTGCCTGGCGAAGGCGTAGGCCGGCCAGGGACCTGATATCTGCAATGAAAGTCCTGACGACGCCAATGTGTCGGCCCATGGTGTGAGCTGGCTGGCTTGCGATTTGGCCGGTTCGTCTGACATTCGATCGAGGACGCTCCAGGCGCGCCGTTGGTCGCGACGCGGTTCCGGAATCGGGTTCTGGTAAAGGTCGCGCAACAGGCGATCCGTTGTTTCCGCAACCGACTGCAGATGTGCGGTGCGGGCCAGATTTCGAACCTTGTCCGTCTTGCGGGCGAGCAGAAACCCCTGCCCCTCGCCCGCTGCGGCCATTCTGGCCTGGAGCTGGATCAGCTCCGCGTCGTGGCCGTCAAGCCAAGCATTATGGCTTGCTGTGTCCTCGACCAGGGAGATCAGCCATTCGGCATGACCTTTGACCTTGTTGAGCGCATCCCAAAGGTTGCTCTGGCGTGCGGCGAGCCAGACGTCGACCAGCGCCAGGCTCGAGAACATCGTGCCGAAGACGAGAGGCAGCGCTGCCACGCGGCGTGCGGCGGTGACGTTCACCCGGTGGTGTGCCGCGACCCGGTCGGCCATCCAGTCTGGCTCGGCGGTACGGTTGGCGGGGTCGGAACTGTCAAACGGCGCACGCGGAACCTGGCTCGCCAGCACGAACAGCCCCCCATGGGGGAGGACATCCACAGTGCTGCCCGGCAGGACGCCCTCGACCGATACCAGGTCTGGGGCTTCGGCTGTGATGGCGTAGAGATACCAGGCCAATTCCCCGGGCGGGCTCATGCCGCGGCCTCCACCTCTGGGCAGGCTGTGCTCGTCGTCTCGGGCACCTCGATGCGATAGCCGTTCTGGCGCAGCAAGGCGCGCAGCGTCGTGCCGCCTGGGCCGACAAGGGGGCGCAGAAGCCGGTACGCGGCGCCGAGTGCGACGAACCGCTCTGCGGCGGCCGTCTCATTTACGGAACGGTCTGGATGACAGGTTGCCGCCAGGGCCCGCCATTGTCGATGCAGGGCGCTCGGGTCCACGCGCTCCGGCAGATCGAGCAGGCGCCAGCTGTTTGCCGCCTCCGACGGCGCGATGCGCAGCAGGCGTACCGCGTGAAAGCTCACCGGCGGCATTGGGCCACGCAGATCGACGTCCATGTCAGTGACCTCCTGGGACGGGACGCCCAGGAGGGCCGCCTCGATGGTGTGATCGCCGCATGGCGGTGTCAGGACCGTCCATGACAGCTCGGTCTCCGTCATTGAGCCACCGGATGGCGCGAGAGCGAGTCCTGCTGTCGTCAGTGCATCTGAAAGGAGTGCCGCGCGGCGATCCCGCACCTGCTTCAGAATGGCGGCAACGGTGCTGGCCAGGGAGGCCGAATTATGGGTGGCGGCGACTTCAGACAGTGTCGCGCGATGGTGTGCGAGCACGGCTTGCGGCGACCATCGCGCCACAAGGTCCCATTGCCGGCGGGCGCCGAATTCTGCCAGCGCCATTTCCAGGTTTGGCCAGAGCTGCTGCAAAAGGGCGTGCACCTGCTTGGCGGGACATGTGGCGCTGGCTGGATCGGCAGGCAGGAAGGGACCCTGCAGACAGGCCAGTTCGAGCCTTTGGTGCACGGACTGGAGGGCTTCGAGAAGCGCCCGGCGGCCTCGCTGCGGCAGCGGCGTCGAGGGTTCATCCTGCAGGAAGGCTGAGAGGGTGGGACCGTGAATGGCCTGCACCCTGGGGCCTGACAGGGCGTTCAGGGCGCCTGCGAGATGTTCGCCGGTATCGCGTGGCGCGAAGCCGAGCAGGCGCGTCGGTCGCGTGGTCAGGTCCGCCATGATTGATTCCTCGTGCGTTCGGTCAGGGCTGCGGTGAAGTCCTCTGCGGCCACGCGCAGGTGTGCGTCCTCGGGCGCGCGGGCTAAGGCGGCGAGAGCCGCCAGTCGACACAGGCCGGCTATGTCAGCGCCGACACAACCCTCGGTACGGCGTGCCAGGTCGGCGAGGTCGATGTCTTCGGCCAGGGGCATCGGCCTGGTGTGAAGGGCGAGCAAGGCGGCGCGTCCGGCTTCGTCGGGCAGCGGCATTTCAAGGACGAGGTCGAAACGTCCGGGTCGCTTGAGGGCGGGGTCGATCAGATCGGCGCGATTGGTGGCGGCCAGTACCATCACGCCGCCGGGCTCGGTGAGCCCGTCCATTTCGGTGAGCAGCTGGGCCACCATGCGTTCGACCGTCGCACCGCCACCACTGCCGCGGCGACCAGCGATGGCGTCGATCTCGTCGAAGAAGACGATGCAGGGCGCCGACATGCGCGCCCGGACGAAGATCTCGCGCAGCGCGCGTTCGCTTGCACCCTGCCATTCCGCCAGCAGTTCCGGGCCGCGGACCGAGATGAAGCCGGCTTGCGCCTCGGAAGCGAGGGCGCGGGCGATCAGGGTTTTCCCGGTGCCGGGCCTGCCGTGCAGCAACACGCCGCGCGGGGGGCGGATGCCAAGGCGTGCGAAGCGTTGGGGATCGACCATCGGAGTCTGCACCGAGCGGATCAACGTGTCTCGTAGCGAGTCCACGCCGGCGACATCGGACCAGCTGATATCGGGGATTTCGACAAAGACCTCGCGCAGCGCCGTCGGCGTGATGTCGCGCAGGGCCGCCTGGAAGTCCTCCTGCTCGACGCGCAGTCGGGCCAGATCGGGGGTTGTGCCTGTTGTAAGGCCGCCGCCACGGCGCAGGGCCGCCATCGCCGCCTCGCGGCACAGGGCGGCGAGGTCGGCGCCGACATAGCCGTGGGTTGCGGTGGCAAGGGACGCGAGGTCGACATCCGTCGACAGCGGCATGGCGCGGGTATGCACGGCGAGGATCTCACGGCGCCCGTCGCGGTCCGGCGGGTCGACGCGGATTTCGCGATCGAAGCGGCCGGGGCGACGCAGGGCGGGATCGATGCCGTCGGGCAGGTTGGTGGCGGCCAGGACCATCACCTCGCCGCGGCCGGCAAGACCGTCCATCAGCGTGAGCAGCTGTGCGACGATGCGGCGTTCGACCTGCTTCTCGCCGGACAGCGAGTCGCGTTTCTGGGCGATGGCGTCGATCTCGTCGATGAAGATGATCGATGGGGCACGCTTGCGGGCGGTCTCGAAGGTGGCGCGCAGCTGCTGTTCCGAGGCGCCGTAATGCTTGTCGACGATCTCCGGCGCGTTGATGGTGATGAAATGGGCGCCGGTTTCGGCGGCCACGGCGCGGGCGATCATGGTCTTGCCGGTTCCGGGTGGGCCGACCAGCAGCACGCCCTTGGGCGGGATGATGCCGAGATGGGCGAACACGGCGCGGTGGCGGTGGGGCCATTCGACGACCTCCCGCACCCGCTCGACGACCTTGGCGAGGCCGCCGATATCCTCGTAGCGTGGGCCCTCTTCGGCGCGCGGTGAGGTGCCGGATGGGGGTTCGGTGATCTGCAGGGCCGTGGTTTCGTCCACCAGGCAGGGGCCTTCGGGGTCCAGGGACAGGATCTGCAGATCAGCCTCACGGCCGCCGATCAGCTTCAGGCGGAACACGTCGCCTTGCGTGATCGGCACGCCGGACAGGGTGCGGCGCAGCTGCGCGGCATTGGCGCCTGAGGGGGTCTGGATCTGCACGGTCCGGGCCGGTTGGGCGCTCCCTGCCAGCGTGACGGCCACCTGATCGCCAATGGTCGCCTTTGCGTTGGCACGGGTGGCCGCATCGACCTGCAGGATCGGCTGGCCGCGTGACGGGGCGCGGAGCGGCATAGCCCGAAGATAGGTGGCCCGCTGTCCCTGCACCCGCAGCAAGGCTCCGGAGCTGCCCCCTAACGCGGACAACGTGGCGGGATCGAGGCGGGCGATGCCGCGCCCGGCGTCCTCGACCATGGATGCGGCGACGGTGAGCTGGCAGGGTTCGTTCGGCATCACACCGGCTCCGGAGGTGCTTCGGTCTCGGCGGCACGAATGGCGCGCATCTCGGCGAGTTCGAGCAGCAGGCGCTCCTCCTCCGCCTCGAATGCGGCCTCGTCGATGTCGCCTGCTTCGAGGCGACGCTCGAGTGCGCGCAAGGCGGTCTCGATGCGGGCCGGGTCGAGCATCTGCTGCAGCGCCTGCTCGGCGACCTGCCGTGCCAGCCATTGCAGGGCGCCGATCGGGCCGGTCACAGGCAAGGCCAGCAGCTGGCCGATCGGTCCCATGTCAGGTGCCTCCTGCCAGCCAGTCCGCGTGGAGCTGGATGAAGTTGTACGGCGGGACGGGGCCGACATAGCGGAAGGTGATGCGGGCCCCATGGCGCTCGCCCAGGCGCTCCATTGCGGTGTCGAAGGCCGGTTCGTTGCGGCGTGGCACCAGGAAGGCGCGATTGAGGATCATGTCGTCCTCCAGCGTGCGCAGTTCCACGTCGCGATCCGCCAAGGGCTGCAGTTCGGCCAGGATCGCTGCAGCTTCTGCGCTTCGGCGCACGGCCAGGGCCGTTTCGATGCGCCGGCCGAGTTCGACGCGTTCGTAATAGGTCTCGTTGGCCGGACGATCGCGCAGCCTGTTGCGTATACGGAACAGGCTGGGGTCGGACTCGATGATCTCGCTGTAGACGACGCGGTCCCGCCAGCTGGCCTTGACACCGAGCTCGACCCTGCCGTCGATCGAGCGCAAGGCGGTGGCGAAGGGTTCGGCGTTGCGGACAACACAGGCCCGCAGCGTGTCGAGCGCCGGCACCACGGTGCCGAAGCGCATGGGCAGCACCGTAGCGTCGACCATCGCCCGCTCCAGCACCGCGGTGTGGGCCAGCATGTTGCGGCGGGTCTGCGGGACCGCCCCCGGGGCCACGTGGCTGGTCAAGGCCCGGAACGGCCCCTGCATCGACAGGTTCACGTCGCTGCCGGTGACGCCTTGCCCGAGGGCGGCCGGATCGAGGTCGGATGCGGCGTCGAGCAGACCGTAGAGGTAAAGCTGTGCCTGGACGGCGATGGTCGCGCTCATGCGCCGTGCTCCCGCTGCAGTCGCACTTCGAGGATGCCGTTCTGGAAGCTGGTTCGCGGAGCTTCGCTGGCGACCCGCGCCGGCAGGGGCAGCGATTTGTGGTAGTGCTGCCGGCCGCTCGCCGCGATGAGCAGCGCGCCATCGCGCACGGTGCAGGTGATGCGCGTTGGATCGGCGCCCGGCAGTTCGGCCACGACGACGATTTCGTCGTTCTCCTCGAAGACTTCGGCGATCGGCTGGCGGGCCGTGTTCGACGGGCGTGCCGGGCGCTCGGCACGGGGTTCCGGCACGTCGCCAAAGCGCTCGGCGGAGATCCCGTCCTCTCCCCTGCGCAGCGTGTAGCCGAACACCACGCTTGCGGTGCGGCCGCCGATATTGATCTCGTGGGTTTGGGCGTCGGCCGCCTCGTCGGGAGACGCGTGCGGCGCCGGGCTGGCCTCCGACAGTTTTTCGACCAGCCCGCGCAGGGCGTCGAGCATGCCGCCGAGGCCGGCGAGGCCGGCAAGACTGTCCTGCGCCGGTTTGTCGGCGGCCCTCGCGGCGCGGGCGCGCTCGCTGAGCCGACGGGCGACGCTGAAGGCGGATCCTGGGGCGCGCAGGGCCATGGCGTGCTCCTACGCGCGGGCGGTGCGGGCGGCGGCGACGGCGGATTCCAGCCGGGCCACGCGTTCGAGCAGCATGGCGTTCTCGGCCTGCAGCTTGGCCGAGCCGGGGCCGTTCAGCGCCGCGTCGCTCTCCCACCAGCGGATCCCCATCTCCAGGGCGCGGTCGACCGAGGCCACGACGAGGCGGATGCGCACGGTCAGCAGCTCGACGCCGACCAGGCTGACCGAGATGTCGCCGGCGACGACGATGCCCTTGTCGAGAATGCGTTCAAGGATGTCGGCCAGGCCGGAGCCGGCGACGCTGTGCTGCAAGGACATGGCGTGATCCAATTCTGGGATAAAGGCTGATCAGCCTTGCTGGCCGCGGACGAAGCGCCCGATGCGTTGCCAGCTGGTCACCCGGCCCTCGGTGTCGAGCTTGACCTCGAAGCTGGCCAGCAGGTCCTGGGTGCGCGGCACCGAGCGATGCTCCAGCATGTCGATGCTGAGCGCCCAGCCGCCTTCGGCGCGGTCGAGCCGGCTGATCGTGTCGGGGATCAGGCCGGTGATGGCGGCCATCTGGCGCTTGGTCTCGTCGGCCAGGTCGATGAGTGTGCTCATGTCATATGTCCTTTTCGGTCAGAGGCGCCATTTGCCGGCTGGAATCCTGGTGGACAGACGCTCCGGTGCTGCCGCGGGCTCGGCGCGGGATGATCGTGCCGGGGCGTAGCGGGTGGTGCGCTGCGGTGGCGGGGGCGGTACCGGCTCCGGCACCGGGGCCGGCATTTCGAGAGTGGGGCGCAGATCGGGATCGATCGCGTCCATCTGTTCGACCAGCCAGGCGAGCCGCGCCTGCAGCTTGGCGAAGCTTCGTCCGGCTGCGGCACGCTGCTGGTCCAGCAGGTCCAGCTGGTGGACGGTGCGCGCGCGGCGCTGGGCCAGCAGGGCGAATTCGGCAGCCAGGCTTTCCAGCTGGCGCTGGCGCGTGTCCGCCCGGGCGACCCTGGTGCCGGGCGTGCGTGTGACGGGACGCGGGATCATGCGGCCACTCCCCGATGGGCGCGGCCGGCCGGGGCTGGTTCGACCGCGCAGAAATGTTCGATGAGCTGGATCAGCAGCTGGCGCGACTGGGTGTCCGGCATGCCGTCGCGATCGGGCTTGAGCTTGCTGGCGAGGACGTCGAGACAGATCTGCACGAAGCGCGGCTCGTTGGCGGCGATGCGCAGCTTCAGGCTGGCGGCGACGCGGGCGATCATGATCGAGGCGCGCAGGGTCGGGCGGTGGGCATAGGCGCGCGACGCCCGGAAATCGCGCACCGTGTCGACGATGCGGGCGGCCTCGGCCGGCTTCAGGCCGGAGCGGCTGGCGGCGATGGCGATCTCGGTCTCACGGTCGAAGCCTTCGAGGTCGAGCGTGATCATCCGGTCGGTCAGCGCGTCCTGCGCGAGGTTGGTGCCGACGTGATCGGTGGGATTGGAGGTGAAGATGGCGCGGAACGACGGATGCACCGGCAGATAGCTCTCGCCGCGGCCGGATTTGGCCAGCACCAGCAGGCGTTCCTCCAGCACCGTCAGCAGCACGTTGTTGGCGGCGGCGGGGGCGCGGTTGAACTCGTCATAGACCAGCGTGCCGCCTTCCAGGCAGGCGATGGTCAGCGCACGGTCCAGCCAGACCGAGTCGGTCTGGCTTTCCACCTTGGTGACGCTGCTGATGTAGCGGTCCACCACGCGCTTGGTGCGGCGCACCTCGTCGCCGCCGACGAGACGGCGCGTGTCGAAGCTGGCATCGCCGACCAGCAGCACGATCGGGCGTTTGATCTGCTCGGCGATGCGCAGGGCGAGCGTGGTCTTGCCGCTGCCGGCGGGGCCGCGCAGGTGCAGCGGATAGCCGGCGTTGAGATAGCCCAGCGCCCGGCGTTCGAGATCGGCCAGCCCATCGGTGGTGGCGGCTTCGGCACGGCGGACGACGGATTGCAGGGCGCTGTCCGGGTCATCGGGCGGAGAAGCCGGGCGTTCTGCCGAAGATGTGGGGCGCATGGGCATGCTGGTCAGCCTCCGCTCAATTCGATGGAGAAGCCGCGCTGCCAGGCGGCGCGCAGGGTGGCGAGGTCGGACGGGTTGGCGGTCCAGCCGATGAAGAGATCGATTGCGGCGCAGAGCGGTGCTGTCGCGCGCTGCCAGAATTCCGCGCCGGCGGCACCTTCGCCGACGGGATCGGCCAGGATCGATGCGGCTTGGGGGCATCGTGCCTCCGGGAGGGACGTGGCCACGAGATCGCAGATCTGCTGGCTGCCTGGCGAGGGGATCTGGCCGGTTGCCAGCAGGCCGCAGGCGGCGCCGAATTCGCCGGCCAATCCCGGAGCGATGGCCCAGGTGGCGGCCAGCGACTGGGCGAAGGACGCCACGGTTCGCGCCACCACCAGCCGGTCATGCGGTGGCCCTCCCATGAGGACCAGACCGTCACGCCAGCACAGATAAGGACGATCACCACCACTCATGCCGGGCTGTAAGCCGAGGACGAAGGCACCGAGCTGCAACGGCTGATCCGCCCGGTCCGGCAGGATCGCGGCCAGCATGGCCTGCCAGACCCGGGTGAAGCCGGCAACGGCGCGGCCGAGATCCGGCTGCAGGGCGATTTCCGGCCGCAGCCCGTCGCGCAGCAGAACCCGGCAGGGCAGGCCCACGAGGTCCCGCAGATCCGACGGCAGGGTCAGCTCGATGCTGCCGCTGCCTTTGCCGGAGGTTCTGATCTGGCGGGTGCCAAGGTCCATGTCGCGTTGCGCCCCAAACTTGCTAGCAGCAGAACTAGCAGAGAGGGGTTAACGAACTCTGAAGACGGGGCTGGGTATCGGGTGCTTGATCAGCCGGGACAGGTGGCGATGGCATCGCGCAGCGCTGCGGCGATGCCGTCATAGTCCTCCGCCACGGTGCAGGCCTGCACGGAGATCCGCAGATATAGCCGGCCGTCGATCAGCGTGACGACGGCTTCCATGTGGTGATGGTCGTAAAGCCAGGCCTGGATGTGGCGCACAGCCGCGAGGCTGGCGTGCGCGGTCGGCAGGGCGATCGTGGCCATGGCGTGGAACAGGGCGGCGTCCGCACCCAGCGATGTGCCGAGATCGGCTGCGATGCTGTGGGCGAGCTCGGCCGCGAGGGCGCGGTTGCGGGCGCGCAGGTCAGCGCCGCCGAGGCTTGTGTGCAGGCGCACGGCGGCGGGCACGGCCAGGAAGGCGGTCGGGTCCTGGGTGCCGGTCCAGTCGAATTCCGCCACGAAGCCGCTGCCATAGGCGTGGGACAGCACGGGGGGATGGATCACCGGCGTGTCGCGCGCGGAGACGGCGATGAAGCCGGCGCCTTTGGGGGCGCACAGCCATTTGTGGCAGTTGCCGATGTACCAGTCGGCGTCAATGGCATCGATGTCGAGGTCGAGCAGGCCGGGGGCGTGGGCGCCGTCGACGAGCAGGCGGATGCCCCGCGCACGGCAGAGGGCGGCGATGGCGGCGACGGGGAATTCCACCGCCGAGGCGGAGGCGACATGGTCGATCACCATCAGCCGGGTGCGCGCGGTGCAGGCGGACGCGATCGCGTCCAGAATCTGCGCGGGGCCGGTGACCGGCATGCCGACGCGGGCCTCGACACAGACGGCCCCGGTCTGGCCGGTGACGTGGCGCAGCGTCTGGCGGACGGCGTTGTAGATGTGGTCGGTGTGCAGGATCTCGTCGCCTGGGGCGAAGTCCAGCGCGCGCAGCACGGCGTTGACGCCGGCGGTGGCGTTGGTGACGAAGGCCAGGCGCTCCGGCGCGGTGCCGACAAATTCGGCCAGCACGGCGGCGGCGTCGCGCAGCCTTCCGGGCAGCAGGCGGCTGAGAAAGCGCGGCGGGTTGCGCTCCATCTCGGCGCGCAGCCGGGCCTGTTCGGCCTGGATCGCGACGGGGGTGGCGCCGTAGCCGCCGTGGTTGAGGAAGCGCAGCCCGGGTTCCAGCGCCCACAGATCGCGCACCGCCAGGCCGTAGCGATTGTCGCTCATCCGCCGAGCAGCCCCGCCCAGGCGCCGCTGAGGCAGGTGGCGATGGTGCCGGAGACCAGCGAGCGCAGGCCCAGCGCGGTGATCTCGCTGCGCCGGTCCGGCACCATCGCGCCCATGCCGCCGACCAGAATGCCGACGCTGGCGAGATTGGCGAAGCCGCACAGCGCGAAGGTCATGATGCGCTTGGACGAGGGCGAGAGCGCGTCCGGCGGCAGGGCGGCGAGGTTCAGATAGGCCACGAATTCGTTGAGGATGGTCTTGGTGGCCATCAGCCTGGCGGCTGTGCCGGTCTCGGCCCAGGGAATGCCGATCAGCCACAGGATGGGGCGGAACGGCAGGCTCAGCGCGCGCTGCAGGGTGACGGCGCCGCCGGCGACATCGGGCAGCAGACCGAGGGCCGCGTTGATCAGCGCGACCAGGGCCACCGAGACGATCAGCATGGTGGCGATGCCGACCAGCGGGCCCACACCGTCGGCGGTGCCGCGCACGATGGCGTCGAGCGCGCCGGAGGGGGCGTGGTGGAGCACGAGGCGAGACTCATCGGGGCCGGGATCGGCGAACGGGATCATCAGCGCCGAGACGGCCAGGGCGGCGGGGGTGCTGATGATGGCGGCGGTGAGGATCGCGCCCAGCGCGTCGGGGATCACCGGGCCGAGAATGGCGCCGTAGATCACCATCACCGTGCCGGCGATGCCGGCCATGCCGCAGGACATCAGCGCAAAGATCTCGCCGCGCGACATCTGCAGCAGCCAGGGGCGGATCAGCAGCGGCGCCTCGACCATGCCGACGAAGACATGCACGGCAGCGCCAAGCGAGAGCGCGCCGCCGATGCCGAGCGAGCGCCGGAGCACGACCGAAAATCCGCACATGATCGCCTGCAGAATGCCCCAATGGATCAGCAGCGCCGACAGCGCCGAGATGGTCAGCACCAGCGGCAGCACCTTGAAGGCGAGGATGAAGCTGGCGCCGGGATGGGATTCGACGAAGGGCAGATCGCCGCCGCCGAGATAGCCGAAGACGAAGCTGGTGCCGGCATCGGTGGCGGATTGCAGCGCGTCGACAACGTGGTTGAGGCTGAGCATGGCACGCCGGGCCAACGGCACGTCGAGCAGCAGCAAGGCGAGCGCGAGCTGCAGCGCCAGGCCGCCGAGGACCGGGCGCGCCCGGATCGCGCCGCGGTTCTCGCTGAGGGCCCAGGCGCAGGCGACCAGGACGACGATGCCGAGAAGGGCGATCACCCCAGCAGCCAGTCCGCACCGGCGGCATCGGCGATGGCGCGGACCTGGGCCTTCAGGCCTTCGCCCATGGGAATGCCCTCGACGCGCCTGCGCGCGGCGGTGGCGCGCTCGGGGTCGCCGGCGACCATCACCGGCCTGTCCGGGTTCACCGGCGGGGTGGCGCGCATCGCGTCGCTGAAGCGGGCGACCTCGCTGCGGAATTCCGCCGGGGCGCGGAAGATGGCGGGGTCCATCGCCAGGAAGAAATGCGCGAGGTTCAGCGGCGCGTTGGCGCTGTGGGTAGGGTCGGTGGGGAAGCTGCCGCCAGCGAGACCGGCGGAGAGGATGTTGGCCATCATCGCCAGGCCGTAGCCCTTGTAGCCGGAGCTCTCGGCCGAGCCGCCGAGCGAGGTGAGGAAGCCGCCGCGGTCGGTGAGGTCGCGCGGGTCGGTGCTCGGCTGGAAGGCGGCATCCAGCACCCAGCCTGGCGGGGTCGGCAGGTTCTCGTTGGTCTTGTTGCGCACCCGGCCGTAGGCGACGGTGGTGGTGGCCATGTCGAGCATGAACGGGCGGCCGGGTTCACCGGGGGCCACCATGCACCACGGATCGGTGCCCAGGCGCGGCTCGGCGCCGCCGGTGGGCAGCACGCGCACGCCGGCGGCCGAGGTGGTGATGAAGCCGATCAGCCCGGCCTCGGCGGCCATGGTGCCGTAATAGCCCAGCGCCCCGAAATGCGAGGTGTGGCGCACCACGGCGGCGGCCATCCCCACCGTCCTGGCCTTGGCGATGGCGGTGCGCATGGCCAGCGCCCCGGGCACGTGGCCGAGCCCGCCGCCGGCGTCGATCACCGCGGAGACCGGCGTTTCGTGGACGATGGCGGGCACCGCGTCGATATTGATGTGCCCGTTGCGGCGCCAGGCGTCATAGGGCGGGATCATCGACATGCCGTGGCTGTCGATGCCGTGCAGGTCGGCATAGCCCAGGATCTCGGCGGTCTCGGCGGCCCGCGCCTCGGACATGCCCCAGGCCTGCAGAATGGCGGCGATCTGGGCGTTGTGGGTGGCGGATGGGGTGGGCACCGGCCGATTCCTTGCGGTCATTGAAAGCCGAGCCTTGCGCAACCGGCGGCGGACGGCAAGGCTGCAGCGGGGGAGACCGCATGTCAGAGTCCGAATCGCCGCGTCATGCCGCAAGCCTGTTGTTGCTGCGCGAGGGGCCGCAGGGGCCGGAGGTGCTGATGGGGGCGCGGGCGGCGGGGCACAAATTCATGCCCAATCGGCTGGTGTTTCCCGGCGGTGCCGTCGATGCGGAGGATTTCGCCGCCCCCGCCTCGGCCGAGGCGCCTGCTTCGGTGCTGGCGCGGCTCGGGCGCAGCGGCGGCGCCGGTCTGGCGCGGGCGCTGACGCTGGCCGCGGCGCGGGAGCTGGAGGAGGAGGCGGGGCTGCATCTGGGGCATCCGCCGGATCTTTCGGGGTTCGGCTATCTCTGCCGCGCCATCACGCCGCCTTCGATGAAGATCCGGTTCGACGCGCGGTTCCTCGTGGTCGATGCGGCGCGCTGCCAGGGACATCTGGGCGGCTCCGGCGAGCTGGAGCAGCTCACCTGGTTCGGCGTGGCCGAGGCGCTGGCGCTCGACCTCGCGTTTCCCACCCGCAAGGTGCTGGAGCGGCTGCTGATCTGGCGTGGCGAGACGCCGGGCGAACGTGCCGGTGCGGTGCCGACCTTGCTCAACCGCGACTGGGTGATGGAATAGTCCAGCCAGAGTCGCTTTGGACCGCCCTGCCCTCCTCGGCGAGTTTCTGCAGATGCGCCAGCACGTTGCGCGCGGCGGCGGGGTGGAGATGGGGCGCGATGTCGGCGTAGAGGCGGGCGACCAGCGTTGCGGGCTGCTGCGGCTGGGCGGTCAGGGCGGTCAGGATCGCGTCCTCGCGGCCCAGGCGGTGGGTCATGAGGAAGGTCGCGTGGGCGCGCGGAGCGGTGATGGCGGGACCGTGGCCGGGCAGATACAGCGTATCGGCGCGGGCCAGCAGACGGCGCAGCGAGGTGAAATAGGCGCTCATGCTGCCGTCCGGCGGGCTGACGATGGTGGACGACCAGCCCATCACATGGTCGCCGCTGAACAGTGTGCCGTCGGGGCGGGCGAAGCAGAGATGGTCCGGCGCATGGCCCGGCGTGTGCAGCA
This sequence comes from Rhodospirillales bacterium, assembly GCA_037445025.1. Lineage (GTDB taxonomy): Bacteria > Pseudomonadota > Alphaproteobacteria > Acetobacterales > Acetobacteraceae > CAIQQQ01. The sequence goes on along the minus strand of JBBILI010000004.1, from coordinate 159,272 downwards.
CCGACCAGCCGGACAGCTTCGCGCCATCGGCCAGCAGATGGTCCGGCGTGACGCTGGCGGCGAAGGCGAACACCGGGGCGCCGGTCGCTTCGCGCAAAGCCGGCAGGCCTGCGACATGGTCGTGGTGGGTGTGGGTGATCCAGATCGCCGCCACCCGGCCGGCGGCGGCGAGCACGGCCCTGGTGTGTTCGAGGTCCTGCGGGCCGGGGTCGAGCACGATGGTGCCGTCCGGCCCGTCGATCAGATAGGTGTTGGTGCCGTGATAGGTCATCGGGCCGGGGTTGCCCGCCACGATGCGTCTGATGCCCGCGGCCAGGCCGGTGGCGATGCCCCGGGGCGGCTGCGGTTCGGTCAGATAGGCCATGTTTCTCCCTTCCCCGCCGCGCGGCGCCCGGCACGTCTCCATTGCATGGAAAGGCGATCTTCGTGTCAAACACCGTGCATGGAACACGACGAATACCGGTTGATGGATGCGGCCGAGGACGGGATGTGGTGGTACCGCGCCCTGCATGCGCGGCTGACCGCTTCCCTGTCGGAGGTGGCGGGCAGCGTGCTGGATGCGGGCTGCGGCACCGGCGGGTTTCTGGCGGCCCTGGGCCGGGCGCGGCCGGACCTGGCGCGCCATGGGCTGGAGTTCGACGCCACCGCCGCACGGCGCGCCGCCGGCAAATCCGGCGCCGAGGTGCTGTGCGGCGATGTCAACGCCATGCCCTATCCCGATACGATGTTCGATGCCGTGGTCAGTGCCGATGTGCTGTGCCATGCCGCCGTCCATCCGCCGCGGGCGCTGGCGGAGATGGCGCGGGTGCTGCGGCCCGGCGGCCTGCTGGTGGTCAACATGCCGTCCTATCGCTGGCTGATGTCGGCGCATGACCGGCGGGTGCACAATGCCCGCCGCATCACCCTGTCCGGTCTGGATGTCTGGCTGCGGCAGGCCGGCTTCACCGCGATCCGCGGCAGCTACTGGAACACGCTGCTGCTGCCGCTGATGATCGCCCAGCGCAAGCTGCTGGCCCGCAACGACGCCGCCAGCGACGTTGCCCCTTTTCCGCCATGGCTTGATGCCATGTTCCACGGCGTGACGGCTTTGGAACGCCGGATTCCCTTTTCCCTGCCCGCCGGTGGCTCGGTTCTCGCAACCGGCCGCCTGCCCCTGCGAGGAGCAGTTTGATGAATGCCCAGACGAGTGTCGGTCTCTCCATCGTCGTGCCGGTCTATCGCGGGGCCGCAACCGTGGGCCTGCTGGTCGAGGCGCTGGCGAAGCTGCGGCCGGAGGGCGGCATGGAGGTGGTGCTGGTCAATGACGGCAGCCCCGACAATTCCGGCGACGTCTGCCGGGCGCTGGTCGGCACCTCCGGCGTGCCGGTGATCTATATCGAGCACATGCGCAATTTCGGCGAGCACAACGCGGTGATGACCGGGCTGCGCCACATCAACGGCCAGTATGTCATCACCATGGATGACGATCTGCAGAACCCGCCGGAGGAGGTGCTGAAGCTGTACGACCATGCGCGTGTTGGGGGGTGGGACGTGGTCTATACCCGCTACGCCCGCAAGGAGCATGCGGGCTGGCGCAACCTGGGCAGCCGCTTCGCCAACAAGGTGGCGGACTGGCTGCTGGACAAGCCGAAAGGACTGTACCTCTCTTCGTTCCGCTGCATGTCGGCGCAGGTGGTGCGCTGTGTGACGCAGTACAGCGGCCCCTACCCCTATGTCGACGGGCTGCTGCTGCAGGTGACGCAGCGGATCGACAGCATCGAGGTGCGGCATCTGCCGCGGGCGGAGGGGCGGTCCAACTACAATCTGCGCCGGCTGGTGCTGCTGTGGCTGAACCTCGCCACCAGCTTCTCGCTGGCCCCCTTGCGCGTGGCGATCATCCTGGGACTGGCGATGGCGATGATGGGGGCGGCGGGTGCTGTCGCCACCATCATCGAGGCGCTGTCGACCCACGGCACGCCCTCGGGCTGGGCCTCGACGATGACGGTGATCCTGCTGGTGGCGGGCGTGCAGTCGATGATCCTGGGGGTGCTGGGGGAATATGTCGGGCGCACCTTCCTCTCCGCCAACGGCAAGCCGCAGGGCAGCGTGCGCATGATCGAGCGTGACAAGGCCACGACGCGGATTGCCGCATGAACCCGTCCTGGGGGGTGCTGCTCGCCGCCATCGCGGTGAGCATGGTGGGGCAGACGCTGCTGAAATCCGGCTCGCGCACGCCGGATTTCATCTCGCAGCTGCTGGACTGGCACACGCTGCTGGGCCTGGTGCTGTATGGCGGGGCGGCGATGCTGTACATCGTGGCGCTGCGGCGCATACCGCTCTCGGTCGCTCTGCCGGCAACGGCGATTTCCTACATTGCAGCCGCGTTGATCGGACATTTCATGTTCGGCGAATCGCTCGGTGGGCTGCATCTTGCCGGCATAGGTTTGATCGGGGCCGGCGTGGTGATGCTGGCCTTCGCGTGACCGTTCCGGTCGCGCAGCCGGGGAGAGTGGGATGCGCGAGATGAGGACGGGTCGATGGATCGGTCAGGGTCTGGCCGGTGCCATGCTGTTGCTGCCGGCCGTGATGGCAGGGTCGGGGAGCGCGCGGTCGCAGGCGATCACCAGCGAACCGCTGGCGCCGCCCAAGGCCGCCCAGGTCAATCTCAACACACCTGGCGTCTCCGGTGCCAGCTTACCCACGCCGCTGGCGCCGACGCCGCTGACACCGCGGGTGACGGTGCCAGGCCCTGTCGTGCAGACAGCCCCTGTTCCGCCCACGGCGCCGGCGCCGATGGCTGTGCCCAGGATCGCTTCAGTACCGACCCCCGAACCCGTGCCGACCGCGCCGCCTGCCTTCGTTCAGCCGGGCGGGTCGCAGCTGGGCCATTCGCAGCCGGGCAGGATGGCGCAAAGCGAGCAGTCGCAGACCGGCGCGTCACTGCTGCCGCCTTCGCTGTCCGGGGCCAGGCATCCCGTGGCGATGTCGGCGCCCGCGCCGCACAAGGCACCTCCGCACAAGTCCGCGCACAAAACGCTGGTGGCCAAGACCAAACCGAAGCCTGCGACGCACAAGGCGACCCCACACGCCATCGCCAAGGCCAAAAGCAAGCCGGCCAAACCGGCGGCACCCGTCACGGGCTGACCGGACGACGATGTTCATCCTGGACGATTGATTGCTGTTTCGGCACAGTCTCCGCCAAGCGCCGTGCACAAGGCGCATTGCAGGAGGCGTGAATGCATCGTCGTAGGCTGTTGTTGGGCACCGGGGCGGCTTTGGGGGCGTTCTCTCGGCAGGGCTGGGCCGAAGGGGCCGCCGTGCATCCCGGCCTTGCCGCCGGCACCCGCGAGGAGGCCGTGTTCGACAGCCTCCCCGGCAAGCAGAAGCTGATCAAGCTTTCCTACCGCCCGCCGAACTACGAGGCGCCGCTCGACTATCTCCGCAGCGCCATCACACCCAACGATCGCTTCTTCGTGCGCTATCACCTTTCGCAGATCCCTGACATGGCGGCACTGCAGGACTGGAGCCTGTCCCTGGGCGGCGATGCCGCGGACCGGCAGGTGAAGCTGTCGATGGCGGACCTCGCGAAGCTGCCGCAGACCGAGGTGACCGCGGTATGCCAGTGCTCGGGCAACCGGCGCGGCCTGTCCAATCCGCATGTGGCAGGGGTGCAATGGGGTGTGGGGGCGATGGGCAACGCGGTGTGGCGCGGCCCGCGCCTGCGTGACGTGCTGGCGCTGGCCGGGATCGGCGCCAAGGCGGTGGAGGTGCAGTTCCACGGCAGCGATCACGGGCCGATCGAGACCACGCCGCAATTCGCCAAGTCGCTCCCGGTGGACCGGGCGCTGGACGAGACGACCATCATCGCGACCAGCATGAACAACGCGCCGCTGCCGCTGTGGAACGGCTATCCCGCCAGGCTGATCGTGCCGGGCTGGACGGCGACCTACTGGATGAAGCACCTCAGCCTGCTGGCGATCTCCGCCACACCGCTGGCGAACTTCTGGATGAAGACCGCCTATCGCGTGCCCACCGGCATGTTCCAGGGCAGCGCCTTCCCAACCCAGGACAACGAGACCAACCGGCCGATCACCGACATCGTGGTGAACGCGCTCGTCACCAGCCACGCCGATGGCGACACGGTGGCCGCGGGTCCGGTCACGATCGCCGGACAGGCCTGGGACAATGGCAGCGGCATCGCGCGGGTGGACATCTCCACCGACGGCGGTGCCACCTGGGCTGCGGGGACGCTGGGTGAGGGCACCGGCCGGTTCGGTTTCCAGCCCTGGCAGGCGGTGATCACGGCCAAGGCCGGCGGGGTCGCGCCGAGGGTGCGCGCCACGGCCCGCTCGGGGGCGGTGCAGCCGGCCAAGCCGTTGTTCAACGGCGCCGGCTATCACAACAACGCCATCCAGACGCTGTCGCTGAACGTCGCGTGAGGAGACCTGCCATGATCCGATTACTGGCTTGCCTGCTGCTTTGCGCCACTCCGGCGCTGGCGGCCGAGCGGACGGTCACGCTGAAGCCCGGACCAGGGGTGGAGCTGATGGAGCAGAACTGCTCCGGCTGCCACAGCCTGGACTATGTGCGGATGAACGCGCCGTTTCTGACGCTGGATGGCTGGAAGGCCGAGGTCGCCAAGATGCGCGGCGGCTACGGCGCTCCGGTGGATGATGAGGACGCCGCAAGGATTGTCGCCTATCTCGCAGCCAGCTACGGGCCCGCGAAATAGCGTCTGGCGAGTCAGGCCCCGGGCGCGCGCTGCTCCAGCGCCGCCCGGATGATGCTGCCGTAGTCGGTCGTGCTGGAAAAATCCGCCTTCGCCAGCAGGCTGGGCGGAAAGGTGTGCGACATCGACCAGGCGGTCCAGCTGATGCCCGCCTCATCGAAGGCGGCCAGGATCGCATCGTGATAGATGCCTGGCACGGTGTCCTTCGACTCCTTCATGTCTGGTCCCCAGCCGAATTCGGTGGCGAACACCGGGTAGCGCTGTGCGGTGTCGAGAAACGCGGTCTGCCACGGGCGCTTCCAGTCCGCCCCCGCATAGGGGTGGGTGGCGTAGACGATGTTGGGGCGGCGCACCGGCGCCTCGGGGACGTGCGACAGGTCGTAGGCATATTCCAGACCGCCGACGACGACGATCTTGTCGGGGTCGATGACGCGGATGCGATCGACGAGCTTTTCGGCGTAGTCGCGCCAGCGTACCCAGGGGCCCGCGTCGTCGCCGTAGCCGTAGGTGCCGTCGGGCAGGATCTGCACCGGCTCGTTGATCAGCTCGTAGAACGCCACCGCCCGCTCGTGCCGGTAATGCCGAGCGATCAGCTCCCAGAAGCCGGCGATCTCGGCATCGGTGATCCGGTAGAGCTCGCCGTAGTTCCAGTCGACCAGCGAGACGTAGTGGCCGTCAGGCGGGTAGCCGATCGCGTGCAGGGTGATGATGAGATAGAGTCCGTATTTGCGGGCGAAGGCGACCGAGACGTCGAGCGCCCGCAAAGTCGCCTCCGGACCATGCCTGCGATAGACCGCGGGCATGATCGACAGGCGCAGGATGTTGGCCTTCCAGAGATAGGCGGTGTGGAACAGCCGCTCGTCGAAATAGCCGATCGTGGCGTCGTTGTGCTCGGCGATCCAGAGCACATCCGGCACCGCGACACCGTGGAAGATGCGGACCTTGCCACCGCTGTCGACGATCGCGTTGCCTTCGGTGTGGAAACGGTCGGGATAGCCGGGGGGAAGCCTGGGTGCCGGGAAGGCGATATCGTCCATGGCGCTGCGACGGCACGCTGCGGTGGCGGCGACAGAAAGTGCCAGAAGGGCGCGGCGATGCATCATGCCACGTGGTCTAGGCCGTGCTGCGCTGCGAAGACAAGCGCAACCCCTGGGGATGATCAAGAATTGACCGGCAGGGTCGTGATTGCGGTGATGGTGGAGCGGCCGGCAAAGGCGTATGCGGGCAGTACACTTTCGGAGAAACAGAGACTGTGGCCGGCTTCAAGGACAACAATTTCAACGACCGCGCGTCAACCGCCGCCAAGGCCCGCCTGGCCGCCATCGAAAAGTTCCGCCAGATGCCCGGGCCGAACGACCCGGCCGTGCTGGCGCGCCAGGCGGAGATGAAGGCGCTGGCCGATGCGCGCGAGGCGCGTGCCGCAGAGCGCAAGGCTCTGCGCGAGGCGGAAGCGCTCGAAGCGAAACGCCAGCTGGAGGAAGCCGCCCGCGCCGCCGCCGCCGCCGAGGCCGAGCGCAAGGCGCGCGAACGCGAGGAAGAGATCGCCCGCAAAGCAGCGCGTGATGCCCGCTACGCCGCCCGCAAGGCGCGGAAATAAGCGGGAGAGCTGGCAGTAATTGCCAGCAATCATCAGGATTTGTTGCCCGCGCTGTCGATTAAGTGCTTGCCGGAAATGGCTTTTTTGACCAAATCGTGCCTTTTGGGGCCCATTTTAGGCAGCCGCGACTGACTGACGCCATACGCCCTGCTGCGCTACTCTGCAGCTTCGGGACATCCAAGGCGGCAGACATGCACAGCACGGTTCAACTCCTGGACGATCACCACCCCGAAGCGGCCGCTCTGGGGTTCGATGACACCGCGATGCAGGACTGGCTCGAGGCAGCCTCGGCGCAGCAGATCGACGACGCGCCGTTCGGCATCGTCGCGATGGCGCCGGACGGCATCGTCGTGGCCTACAACAAGGCGGAAGCCGCCGCCGCGCGCCTCAACCCGTCACGTGTGGTCGGCCAGCATTTCTTCCGCTCCGTGGCGCCCTGCACCAACAACGCGCTGATCGCCGGGCGCTTCGAGGCCGGCGGCGTGCTCGATGCCACGATCGACTATGTGTTCACGCTGCGCATGCTGCCCACGCCGGTGCGGCTGCGCCTGCTGCGTGACCCGGCGGCGCGGCGCATGTATCTGCTGGTGGAGCGGCGGACCGCGCATGGTGGATGATGCCGACAGGGTGGAGCTCGAGGCGCTCACCGAGTTTCTCTACGTGGTGCCGGTCGGGCTGCTGACCTTTGCCATGAACGGCGCGATCCGCCTGGCCAACCCGCTGATCTCCCAGCTGCTGATGCCCTTCGTGCCGGGCTGCGACCTCACCGACGCCTATTCCGCCCTGGCGCCGCTGATGCCCGATCTGTCACGCCGAGTGCATGAATTCGCGGACTGGCTGGGGGTGGTGGTCGATCATGAGCGTTGCCCGATCAGCCAGGGGGGCAAGCTCACGGTGTTCTCGGTCACGGTGCATCGCATCCATGGCGGGCTCAACACCGCCGTGATCGAGGATGTCACGCGCAGTGCCGAGCAGGAGCGTCGCCTGTTCGAGGACCGCCAGCGTTTTCGGGCGATCTTCGACAATGTGCGGGACTACGCCATCTACACCGCCGATGCCGGCGGGCGCATCGACGAGTGGAACCCCTCGCTGCAGCGTTTCGGTGGCTGGCAGGAGGCCGACGTGGTGGGGCAGAGCCTGTCGGTGTTCTTCCCGCCGGAGAGCGGGTCGGGCCCCAGCATGGAGACCCTGCTGGATACCGCGCGCAAGACCGGTTCAGTTGAGACGGAAGGCTGGGGACGTCGGCGTGACGGCTCCCAGGCCTGGACCAACACGGTGCTGACGGTGCTGCCCGATGCCGATGGGCAGGTGCGCGGATTCGTCGGTGTGTCGCGTGACATGACCGAGCGCAAGCGCACCGAGGACGAACTGCGGCGTCTCGCCACCACGGACCCGCTGACCGGCGCGTTCAACCGGCGGCATGGCCAGGATTGCCTGGATGCGGCGTTCCCCCGTCTGGGCAACAGCGGGCGGACGCCTGCGGTGATCATGCTGGACATCGATCATTTCAAGTCGATCAACGACCGGTTTGGCCATGACACCGGCGATCTCGCGCTGTGCGCGGCGGTCGATACCGTCACGGCAGAGCTGGGCGACGGGGGGGCTGTGGTGCGCTGGGGTGGCGAAGAGCTGCTGGTGATTGTGCAGGACACCACGCCTGAGGCGGCCCTGGAGCTCAGCGAGCGGCTGCGTCTGGCGATTGCGGCGGCGCGGGTGGCGGGGCCTGACGGCGAGGTGCGGATGACGGTGAGCATCGGTGTTGCACTGGATCTGGGCCAGGGGGCGGAGGATGCCGTGCGGCGGGCGGATACGGCGTTGTATGAGGCCAAGAGCGGTGGGCGGAACCGGGTCGTGTTCGGGCCGGCGCGGCGGGTTACGGATCGCAAGGCGGGTTGAAGGAAGAGGTTCTTTTTGAAAAAAGAACCAAAAACTTTTTATTCGGCTGTCGCGGCTCTCTCCGGAGAGAGGTAGCAAACGAATAAAAGTCTTTTGCTTCTTTTCTTCAGAAAAGAAGCGCTTTCTCACTTTCTTGCATATATCAGCAAAAACATCGGCCGTTCCCGCTCATGCGCCATGGCCGGATTTGCCGAGATCTGCGCCTCGGTTGGGCAGAACTCCTCAAGCCGCCTAAGTGTAAATCCTGCCTGCAGCAGCAGGTTCACTGTCGTGCCCATCGTCCGATGGTGCTTCACGACGCCGGGGGCGAGCCAGTCCGTCATCCGGATGCCTTCGACCAGATACGAATCGACCGGCCAGACGGTCCGCCCGGCGCTGTCGACTGACCAGCCCGGCCGTGTCGGCGCCATATAGATCGGGTGTTCGGTGGAAAAGACGAAGTGCCCGCCGGGGCGCAACGCCGCGTGGACGGCGGCGAACAGACGCGCCGCATCGGCGATGTAGTGCAGCGCCAGCGAGGAATAGGCGAGGTCGTAGGCCTCGGTGGGAAGCGCCAGCGCAGCGAGATCGTCCTGCCGATAGACGATCGCCGGGTCCGTCGTGTCGGCTGCGGCCCGTTCCAGCATGCGTTCGGACAGGTCGATACCGAGAACCGAGCCGGCGCCGGCCGCCCGCGCCCAACGGCAGAACCAGCCGAAGCCGCAGCCGAGATCCACCACGTCGAGCCCTGCCATGTCGGGCAGCATCGCTTGCATCGCGGGCCATTCGTTGGCGGCATCGAGGCCGCCAACGGAGCGGGCGAGCTGGCTGTAGCCCGCGAAGAAGTCCGGATGATCGTAGATGTTCTGCGCCATTCGAACCTGCCTCAGCGCGGGGTGAGCACCATGACCATCTGACGGTTTTCCATCTTGGGCATCTGCTCCACCTTGGTGGCGGCATCCATATCGGCGCGGATGCGTTCCAGCACCTTGATGCCAAGGTCCTGGTGGGCCATTTCGCGGCCACGGAAGCGCAGCGTGACCTTCACCTTGTCGCCCTCATCGATGAAGGACTTCATGGCGCGCAGCTTCACCTGATAATCATTCTCGTCAATGTTCGGGCGAACCTTGACTTCCTTGATTTCGATGACTTTTTGCTTCTTTTTGGCCTCGTTCTTCTTCTTCTGCTGCTCGTATTTGAACTTGCCGAAGTCGAGGATCTTCACCACCGGCGGCTCGGCGTTCGGGCTGATCTCGAGCAGATCGAGGCCCACGCCATAGGCACGGGCGAGCGCTTCGCGGGCGGTCATCACGCCCTGCATCTCGCCGTCCTGGTCGATGAGGCGAACCTGGGCGGCGCGAATGTCTTCGTTCACGCGCGGCCCGTCGCGGTTGGGTGAAGCGGGCATTGGCGGTCTGGCTATGGTGGTCTCCTGTCGTGGTGTCCGGCAGACGGTCTTTTGCGCTCACAGACCGGCTGGTTCAAGCAATGTCACGCGTTTGCAGCGTTGCGCAGCAGATCGGGTGCGGTTGCCTCTGTTGCAAGCAGGCGCACCGCATCGGCGAGCGGCAGCGTCTGCTGCGCCTCCACGCCGAGGCGACGCAGGGCGACGGTGCGCTCGTCGGCCTCCTTGCGGCCGACCACGGCGATGATCGGCACGTGCTGCAGGCTGTGCTCGCGGATCTTGGCGTTGATCTTGCTGTTGGCGGTATCGACAACAACCGAGATCCCGGCGGCTTTCAGGGCAGCGGCCACCTCCAGCGCGTAGGGCTCGGCGTCCGAGACGATGGTGGCGACGGCGACCTGCACCGGGGCGAGCCAGAGCGGGAAGCGGCCGGCATATTGCTCGATGAGAATACCCAGGAAGCGCTCGAAGCTGCCGAGGATGGCGCGGTGCAGCATCACCGGGCGGTGACGCTGGCTGTCCTCGCCGACATATTCGGTATCGAGTCGCTCCGGCAGCACGAAATCGACCTGCAGCGTGCCGCACTGCCAGTCCCGCCCGATGGCGTCGCGCAGCACGAATTCCAGCTTCGGGCCGTAGAACGCACCTTCGCCGGGGTTCAGCTCGTATTCGACGCCGGCGATGGCGCAGGCATCCTTCAGCGCCCCCTCGGCACGATCCCAGGTCTCATCCGTGCCGGCCCGCTTGGCCGGCCGGTCGGAGAACTTCACGCGAAACGAGTCAAAGCCGAAGTCGCGATACACCGACGACAGCAGTTCGACGAAGCGAACAGTTTCGTCGGCTATTTGACCCTCGGTGCAGAAGATATGCGCATCATCCTGCGTGAAGGCCCGCACGCGCATGATGCCGTGCAGCGCGCCGGACGGCTCATACCGGTGGCAGGCGCCGAACTCGGCCATGCGCAGCGGCAGCTCGCGGTAGCTGCGCAGACCTTGGCGGAAGATCAGCACGTGGCAGGGGCAGTTCATCGGCTTCAGCGCGAGGGTTTTGTCCTCGTCCTCCACCTGGGCGATGAACATGTTCTCCCGGAATTTCTCCCAGTGCCCGGAGGCCTCCCACAGCGCACGATCCACCAGCTGGGGCGTCTTCACCTCCTGATAGCCGGCGACCTCAAGACGCCGGCGCATATAGGCCTCGGCGGTCCGGTAAAGCTTCCACCCCTTGGGGTGCCAGAACACACTCCCGGTCGCCTCCTCCTGCAGATGGAACAGGTTCATGTCGCGGCCGATCCGCCGATGATCGCGCTTCTCCGCCTCTTCGAGCATGCGGATATGCGCGTCCAGCTCCTTCTGATCACGCCAGGCGGTGCCGTAGATGCGCGTCAGCATCGGGTTGCGGTGATCGCCACGCCAATACGCACCGGCCACCTTCATCAGCTTGAACGCGGTGCCGATATCCGACGTCGCCCGCATATGCGGCCCGCGGCACAGATCGATCCAGTCTCCCTGGCGATAAAAGGTGATGGTCTCGCTCTGCGGCAGATCGCGGATCAGCTCGGCCTTGTAGCGCTCGCCCTTCGCCTCGAAGAACGCGATCGCCTCGTCGCGGTCGCGCACCTCGCGCTCGAACGGCGCCCCCTTGGCCACGATCTCGCGCATCTTCGCCTCGATCCCGGCGAAGTCGGCGGGCGTGAACGGCTCGTTGCGCGCGAAGTCGTAATAGAATCCGTTCTCGATCGAGGGGCCGATGGTCACCTGCGTGCCGGGATACAGCGCCTGCACCGCCTCAGCCAGCACATGCGCGCAGTCATGGCGCATCATCTCCAGCGCCTCGGGGTCGCGGCGCGTGACGAACACCACCTCGGCGTCCGCGGTGATCTCCGTCGACAGATCGACCAGCCGTCCGTCGATTTTCATCGCCAGCGCCGCCTTGGCCAGACCCGGGCCGATCGCGGCCGCCACGGTGGTGCCCGTCACGGTCCCGTCGAAACGGCGTTGCGAACCGTCGGGCAGGGTGATGGCGGGCATGGCATCCTCAACGAAAGGGGCGGTCGCGTTCTATGACCTCACGGCAAGGCCGCCGCAACCCTTTCCACCGTCAGATCAGCCAAGTCGGTTTCGCGCAGGATCGTGGGCCAGCCCCGGTCGAGCGTCCGCGGCGCCGTCAGCTTCGGGTCGCTCTCAGCGGAGAACAGCGCCACCGAGGGGCAGCCGACCACGGTTGCGATATGCATCGGCCCGGTGTCGTTGCCCACCGCCAGGCTCGCCCGCGCCGCCAGGTTGAACAGATCGGCGAAGCTGGTCGCCCCGGTGAGGTCCATCGCCGTCGGGCACGCCGCGACAATGAGCCCCGCCAACGACGCCTCCGCCGGCCCGCCGACAATCACCGGCGGCAGACCGCGACGCGCCAGGATCGCCGCCAGCTGCGCGAAATACGCCACCGGCCAGCGCTTGGCCGGCCGGCTGGGGGCGGCCCCGGGCACAAGGATCGAAAACCGCTCCGGCAGATCCGGCAGATCCGCCGTCATCAGCCAGCCGAGATCGGGGCGCGGAAAGTCATGAATGCCCGCCAGCCGCAGCTGGTCACGCTGCCGCTCGATCGTGTGCATCTGCTCGCGCGCCGGCCCGGTCTGCGGATGCGAGCACCCCGGCGCGATGCCCGACCACGGCGGCTTGCCCGCCAGCAGAAAGTAGCGCGACGAACGGCCCGAGGTCTGCAGATCATAGACGAAGTCGAACCCCTGCAGCGCACGGGTCAGCCGCGCCAGCTGACGCAGCTGCCACCAGCGCGGCCGCATATCGATCACCACCCGGTCGAACCACGGACAGCCCTTGGCCAGCGGGCCATACGGCGCCGTGGTCAGCAGCGTGATCTCCGCCTCCTGATGATGCGCACGAATGGCGGCGAACGGGCCGAACGACATCACGAAGTCGCCAAGTGCCCCCAGGCGCACCACCAGGATGCGCGTCATCCCAGCAATTCCCGATACACCGCCATCGTCGCCGCCTGCATGCGCCGTGTCGTGAAGTTCTCGATCACGGCCGCCCGCGCCGCCTGCCCCACCGCCTGGCGCTGCGCATCGGTGAGGCCCAGCGCATAGTCCAGCGCCGCCGCGAGATGATCCGGATTGCCCGGCGCCACCCGCCACCCCGTCACATCATGCGCGATCGTCTCGACCGCCCCGCCATGATCGGTGCCGATCACCGGACAGCCCATCGACTGCGCCTCGATCACCACCCGCCCGAACGCCTCCGGATCAGTGGAAGCATTCACGACCACCGACGCAAGCTTCAACGCCGCCGGCATATCGGCGCAATGCCCCACCATCCGCACCCGGCTGGCCACACCCAGCCGATCGGCCTGGGCGGACAGCTCGGCAACAAACCGGCTGCGCCCCTGATCGGCCCCCACCAGCACCACACACACATCCCGCGTCGCCATCCGCGCCAGCGCCTCGATCAGCACCGCCTGGCCTTTCCACCGCGTGATCCGGCCGGGCAGCAGCACCACCGGCTGCCCGTCCACCAGCCGCCACGCGCGGCTCAGCTTCATGATCCGGTCCGGGCTCACCCGGTCGGGATCGAAGATCGCAGGATCCACCCCGCGCGGGATGAGCCGGATGCGCGCCGGATCCACCTGATGGCGTGCAACGATCAGCCGCGCGATGAACCCGCTGATGGCGATCACCAGATCCCCCTTGGCCATCACCGCGTTGTAGGCGCGCTTGCCCGGAACATTCTCGTTGTAGGCGCCATGATACGTCGTCACGAACGGCGTGCCCGTCCGCCGCGTCGCCCAATACGCCGACCACGCCGGCGCCCGCGAGCGCGCATGCACCAGATCCACCCGGTTGGCGCGGATCACCTGCTCCAACCGCGACACGTTGCGCCAGATCCGCCACGGATTCTTGCTCGGCATCGCGGGAATGAGGATGTTGCGCCCCCCGGCCCGCTCCACGCTCGGCGCGTGCAACCCGCCGGCACTCGCCACCAGCGGCAGCCCCCCCGCCTCGGTGATCGCCTGCGCGATCTCGACGGTGCCGCGCTCCACGCCGCCCCCGCCCAGCGCCGGCAACACCTGGAGCACCACCGGATAAGGGGCAGGCGATGGATCGATCATCCGCGCGCTATAACATGGCTGCACCGGATGGAAAGATCACCGGGCAGAGGAGGCAGTGGTGACAACAGAGCAGACCGGATCGCTGGACCGTGGTGACGGCGTGGAACTCGCCTGGGCGCAGCTCCCCGGCACCGGCCCCACCCTCGTCTTCCTGCACGGCTTCGCCTCCGACATGGCAGGCGCCAAGGCCCTGGCGGTGCGCGATTTCTGCGCCGCAAACGGCCAGTCCATGCTGCGGCTGGACTGTTCCGGCCACGGCCGGTCCGGCGGCGCCTTCACCGACGGCACGATCGGTCGCTGGACCGAGGACGCCGCCTGCGTCATCGCCGCGCGCACCACCGGCAAGCTGATCCTGGTCGGCTCGTCGATGGGCGGCTGGATCGCCCTGCTCCTGGCAAGCCGCCTCGGCGACCGAGTCGCAGCCCTGGTCGGCCTCGCCGCCGCCCCGGATTTCACCGAACGGCTGATGTGGCAGTCCATGGCCTCAAGGGAGCAGGACCGGCTGCTGCGCGAAGGCCGCCTGGAGGTGCCAAGCCAATACGGCCCCCCCCTGGTGATCACCCGCGCGCTGATCGAGGATGGCCGCACCCATCTGCTGCTGGACCAGCCGATCGCCTTCTCCGGCCCGGTCCGCCTGCTGCAAGGCATGAACGACCCCGACGTCCCCCTGGGAAACCGCCTCACCCTGTCGTCCCGACTCACCAGCCAGAACGTCCAGGTCATCCTGATCAAGGACGGCGACCACCGCCTCTCCCGCCCCCAGGACCTGACCCTGCTCACCCACACCCTGGCCGCCCTGCTGCACGAGATCGCGCGATAAAATTACGATATCGGAACAAAATAGTCGCGCCAAGGGGCTTCACCCATCACCCCGCCGCGAACCGGCCGCGCCGCACCGCCGACATCACCCCGCGCGGGATCGGCACCCGCCCCAGATCCGGCTTCGGCCGCGGCACGCGAACCCGCTTCGGCGCCGCCACCGCCACCGTCCCCGCCTCCGGACGCGTCACCGCTGGCCGCAGCAACGACGTCTCAACCGCCAGCATCCGGCACAGCGGCCGCAGCACCCGCACCGCCTGCGGGCACGCCGCCAGCAACGCCACCATCTCCGGCTCCGCCAGCACCGTCCGAAGCTGAGAGCCAAACCCCGCCGCATGCCAGCGCGCGGCCTTCACCAGCCACCCGAAATCACCAGGCCAGATCCGCTCCGCCACAGCCTGCCGAACCCGCCCAGAACCCTCCGCAGCCACCGGCGCGTCAGCGCCACGCCGCCGCACAGTCCCCGCCACAAACCGCCCCGCCAGCCCGTCCATCCGCCTGGCGATCTCCCCCAACCGCCGATACAGCAGCAACACCAGCGCCGTGCTCAACCACCCCCGCAAACCCCAACCGCCAATCGACCCCCGCAACAGGCCGATCAGCGCGGACAGACTCAAAAAGGGCGAAACACCGGCATTCATGATTAAATTCCTAACACACCCCCACCCCAAACACAAGTAGGGCGGATGCAATCCGCCACATCACCCCACCACCCGACATCACCCGCCCGCCTACGCCACCAAAAACCCATGCGCCAAGGGATCGCGATCATCCACCAGGATCGTGTTGAACCCCGTCATCCGCGCCCACCCCTCAATCGAAGGCACGATCGCGTCGAACTCGCCCAACGTCACCGCCTGCTCCACCCGCCCGCGGAACAACGTGCCGATGATGCTCTCATGCACGAAATCATCCCCCACCTTCAGCACGCCGCGTGCCGCCAGCTGCGCCATCCGCGCCGAGGTTCCCGTCCCGCACGGCGACCGATCCAGCGCCTTGTCGCCATAGAACACCGCATTGCGCGCATGCGCCTCCGGATGGCGCGCCGGCCCGGTCCACATCACATGCGACAGCCCGTTGATCTCAGGCGTCAGCGGATGCACGAACCGGTGATTGCTCCCCCGCAGCGCCGCCCGAAGCTTCGGGCTCCACAGCAGCAGATCCCCCGGCGTCACCGCATCCAGCCCAGGATAATTCGCCTGCGGCTCGACGATGGCATAGAAATTCCCGCCATACGCCACATCCACCCGCAACTCCCCCAGCCCCGGCACCATCACGGAAATATCCGTCGAATGCAGAAACGACGGTATGTTGGTGATCCGCACCGAATCCACATACGGCCCGTCCTGCATATACCGCGCCTCCACCAGCCCCGCCGGCGTGTCGATCCGCAGCACCCCCGGCTCGCGCGGCGACACCAGCCCCCGCTCCAGCGCCATCGTCACCGTGCCGATCGTGCCGTGCCCGCACATCGGCAGGCACCCCGTCGTCTCGATGAACAGAAACCCGATATCGCAGTCCGCCCGCGTCGGCGGATACAGAATCACACCCGACATCATGTCATGCCCGCGCGGCTCGAAGCACAGCGCCGTGCGCACCCAATCATACTCCCGCATGAAATGCGCCCGCTTCTCCACCATCGTGCCGCCCACCAGCGCCGGCCCGCCGCCGGCCACCAGCCGCACCGGATTGCCGCAGGTATGCCCGTCGACGCAGAAATAGGTATGGACGGCCATGTCATGTCTCCTCAGGCATTGCCGCCCCATCGTGACGTGCCGCACCGGTGTCGTGAAGTGCCCCCCCCTGCCCGCCCTGGTGCAGATCGCCCGCGATTTAGGCGACGACCGGCTGCGCCTCGCGTGCCGCTTTGTCATCGCGCGGTCGGATTGACCGGCATCGATCTTGCTAGGCATGTTTCGTGGGTTGCATGACAGTTGCTGCGCCGGCGCATGGCTGCGCCAGGCCGTCTGCGGGGCGTGTGGCTGAAACCGGTTGAGGAGACAGGAATGATTTCGACGAAATGGCTGACCGCAGCGACCATGGCCGTGAGCCTTCTGGCCGGCGGCGCTGCCGAGGCGAAAGAGTGGAAGACCGTTCGCATCGGAATGGATGCCACCTACGCGCCGTTCGAGAGCATCAACCCCAAAGGCGAGATCGTCGGCTTCGAGGTCGATTACGGCAAGGTGCTCTGCGCCAAGATGAAGGTGACGTGCACCTTCCAGAACCAGGACTGGGACGGCATCATCCCCTCGCTGGCCGCCGGCAAGTTCGATGTTATCTTCTCGTCGATGAACATCACGCCCGCACGCGCCGAGAAGGTGCTGTTCTCCGACATGTACATGGCCACCCCGCCGGTGTTCGCCACCTCCGCCGCCAACAAGAGCGACGACATCTCCCCCGCGGCGCTGAAGGGCAAGTCGATCGGCACCCAGTCCTCGACGGTGCACTCCAACTACCTCGAGAAGTTCTACAAGGATTCGGACATCAAGCTGTATCCGACCCAGGATGAGCCGAACCAGGATCTGGCCTCCGGACGTATCGACTATGTCGTGGGCGATGCGATCGTCACCCAGGACTTCATCGAGAAGCACGGCAACGGCTGCTGCCGCATCGTCGCCACCATCAAGCGCATCCCCGAGATCCATGGCCCCGGCGTCGGCGCCGCCTTCCGCAAGGAAGATGCCGACCTGAAGGACATGTTCAACAAGGCGATCGCCGAGGCGGACGCCGACGGCACCTTCACCAAGCTCGAAAAGGCGTATTTCAAGATCGACATCCGCGGCAAGTAGGCTTCCATGCAGTCCCTCAACCTGATCATCGGACCTGACGGTTGGGGGCACCTGCTGCTGGAGGGCGCCCTGGTCACCATCGCACTTGCGGTGACCACGGTGCCGTTCGGCTTTGGCGGCGGACTGCTGCTGGCTATTCTCAAAGGGTCGCAGAGACGTCTGGTGCGCGCGCTGTGCGACGCCTTCACCACGTTCTTTCGCGGCATCCCCGATCTGCTGTCGCTGTTCATGGTGTATTTCGGCCTGCAGGCCCTGCTCGACCGGGCAGGCCGGCTGATCGCGCCGGACGTGCACCTGGAGTTGAACGCCTTCGTCGCCGGCGTGATCGCGCTGTCCGTGGTGGTGGCGGCTTATTCCAGCGAGGTATGGATCTCGGCCATCAGCGCCGTGCCGCGTGGCCAGATCGAGGCGGCGCTGTCGCTCGGGCTCGACAGGCGGCAGACCTTTCAAAAGGTTGTGCTGCCGCAGCTGTTCCGCATCGCCCTCCCCGGGCTCGGCAACATCTGGACGATCCTGCTGAAGGACACCTCGCTGATCTCCACCCTGGCCGTGATGGACCTGCTGCGTGCGGCCTCCGAGGCCAGCCGCTACACCCGCTCGCCCCTGCTGTTCTACTCCGTGGCGGCGGGGCTCTACCTCATCATCAGCATCGCCGCCTCTGTGCTTCAGGGGTATTTCGAGCGACGCGCCAACCAGGCCTATGCGTGATGCTGCAGGACCTTCAGAACGCGTTTCCGGTGCTGTTGAACGTCTCCCTGCTTGACGAATACGGCGCGCGGCTGGTCTCGGGCCTCATCATCACGCTCAAGGTGGTCGGCGCCTCCTGCGGATTGGGCTTCCTCCTCGCCTACCCGATCTGCCGGGCGCGGATGTCCAGAAACTGGCTGCTGTCACGGGCGGCGCTGTGCTTCGTCACCTTCTTTCGCGGCACCCCGCTGCTGTGCCAGCTCTACCTCGTCTATTACGGCGCCGGCCAGATCCGCCCCGAACTGCAACAGGTCGGACTATGGCTGTTCTTCCGCGAAGCCTATTTCTGCTGCATCTTCGCCTTCACGCTGAACACCGCGGCCTACCAGTCCGAAATCATGCGCGGCGCGCTGGCGGCGGTGCCGAAAGGGCAGATCGAGGCGGCCAAGGCGCTCGGCCTGTCCGGCTGGGCCATCGCGCGGCACGTGGTGTGGCCGCAGGCGATCCTGGTGGCGGTGCGGCCGCTGGGCAACGAACTGATCAGCATGGTGAAGGCCTCGGCCCTCGCCGCCATCGTCACCCTGCTGGACCTGATGGGGGAGACACGCTTCGTGTTCTCGCGCACGTTCGATTTCTCGGTCTATCTCTACTGCGCGATCATCTATCTGATCATGACCGAGACGATCAGGCGGGTGCTGCTGGCGGTCGAGACAGCGTTCTCGCGGCATCTGCTGGCGTCACGGCAGGTGGTGGTGGAGACAAGAGGTTCTTTTTTGAAAAAAAGAACCAAAAAACTTTTAACCGGCTGACGCGCTCCTCCGCAAAGTGGTCCGCCCAACGAACAAAAGTCTTTTGCTTGTTTTCTTCAGAAAAGAAGTGCTTGCTTCGCTATACCAAATGACAGGCCACCCCGGCCCGCCAGGCCGGCACCTCCGTCGCACAACGGCTTTCCGCCACCGGACAGCGCGTGTGAAACCGGCACCCCTCCGGCGGACGCGCCGGGCTCGGAATCTCCCCCGTGAGCGGCACCCGGATCTTGGCCCGCTGCGCCACAGGATCGGGCTCCGGCACAGCCGCCAGCAGCGCCCTGGTATAGGGATGCCGCGGGCCAGCATACAGCTCCGCCGCCGGCGCCACTTCAACCAGCTGCCCCAGATACATCACCGCCACGCGGTCACACACATGCCGCACCACGGCAAGGTCATGACTGACGAACAGGCACGCCATCCCCCGGCTCCGCTGCAGCGCCACCAGCAGGTTGAGGATCTGCGCCCGCACCGACACATCCAACGCGCTGACCGCCTCGTCACACACCAGCAGCTCCGGCCGCAACGCCAGCGCGCGCGCAATCACCACCCGCTGCCGCTGCCCGCCGGACAGCTGATGCGGCATGCGCGACGCCTGGTCCGGCCCCAGCCCCACCTCGTCCAACAGCGCCGCAACCCGCTCCCGCAGCGCCGCCCCGCGGGCGAGGTTGCGCACCAGCAACGGCTCGCCGATCGCCTCGCCGATCGACATGCGCGGGTTCAGCGACGTCGCGGGGTCCTGAAACACCATCTGCACATGCTCGCGCAGCCGACGCAGCCGGGTCCGGTCGGCAAGGCCGATCTCCTCGCCCCGCAGCCTCACGCTGCCGGAATGCGGCCGCACGAGACCCACCACGGCGTTGGCCAGGCTCGACTTGCCGCAGCCCGACTCCCCCACCAGCCCCAGCGTCTCGCCCGGCGCGATGCTGAACGAAACCCCGTCCACCGCGCGCACCGGCCCGCCCTTGCCGGGAAACTGCACGCACAGATCGCGCAGCTCCAGCACCGGCGTCACGCCGTCGCCTCCACCCGGAAGCAGGCGGTCTGATGCGCGGCCCCCAGCAGCGCCGGCGCTGCCCGCAGGCAGCCGTCATCCGCCTGCGGGCAGCGCCCGGCGAAGCGGCATCCGGGGCCAAACCGGTCCGGCGTCGGCACCAGCCCGGGGATCACCGCCAGGGTCGATTTCGGCCGGTCAGACAGCCGCGGAATCGAGGCCAGCAGCAGCCTCGTATAGGGATGGCGCGGCTGCGCGAACACCGCATCCACCGGTCCGGTCTCGGCGATCCGCCCGGCATACATCACCGCGACCCGATCGGCGATATCCGCCACCACGCCCATGTCATGGGTGATCAGCACCACCGCCGTGCCACGCTCGCGCGCCAGCCGGCGCAGCAGATCCAGGATCTGCGCCTGGATCGTCACATCCAGCGCCGTCGTCGGCTCATCGGCCAGCAGCAGCGCGGGTCCCGCGATCAGCGCGCTGGCGATCATCACACGCTGGCACATGCCGCCCGACAGCTCGAACGGATACTGATCGATCCGCCGGCCCGGGTCCGAGATACCCACATCCTCCAGCATCCGCAGCACTTTGGAACGTGCCGCGCGGGCGGGCAGCCGCAGCGCTTCGGCGATCTGCACCCCGATAGGTGCCAGCGGGTCGAGAGCGGCCTGCGGCTCCTGAAAGATCATCGACAGCCTGGTTCCGCGCAGGGCCTGCATGGCGCGCTCGGGAAGTGCGGTCAGGTCGAGGCCGGACAGCAGCACCCTCCCCCCATCCTGGCGCACCGCGCCGGGCAGCAGCCGCATCACGGCCGCCGAGGTCAGCGACTTGCCGCACCCGGATTCCCCCACGATCGCCAGCACCTCGCCGGCGGCGACCTCAAACCCCACGCCATCGACAACGCGGGCGCCGTTGATGGACAGGGTCAGGTTCTCAACCGAGAGCACCGGCGGCGACGTCACGCCTTCTGGACCGCCGGCTGGTAGGTGCCGATGGAATTGCCGCCATCGACGCTGAGCACCGCACCGGTGATATAGGAGGCAAACGGCGAGCACAGGAACAGCACCGCCGACGGCGTGTCCTGCGGGCTGGAATTGCGCCCGAGCGGAATCCGCGCGGTCATGCGCGAGACATAATCCGCAGGCAGCGGCGAGAAGTCGCTGCCCGGCGCAAATCCAGGCTCCACCACATTGACGCGAATACGATACGGCGCCAGCTCCAGCGCTTGCCCCTTGGACAGCCGCTCCAGCGCGGTCTTGGACATGCAGTACGGCACCGACCCCGAAGGCATCTGGCGCGACGCACCGGAGCCGATATTGACGAAGCAGCCCTCCACCCCGCGGTCCACCATCAGCCGCGCCATCGCCTGCACCATCAGAAACGGCGCCCGCACGTTCACCGCCATGATCCGGTCGAACTCCGCCACATCGAGATCGATCAGCTCGCCGGTGCGCGGATACACGCCGGCATTGTTGATGACGATATCCGGCGCCCCCCATTCCACCGCGAGCGCCTCGGCCAGATCCGCAATCGAGGCGGCCTCCGTGAGATCGGTCGTGTGCAGCACCGTCCGCGCGGGATCGAGCCCCAACCGCAGCGCCACCGCCGGCAGCATCTCGCCGCGCAGATCCGACAGGCACAGCGTCGCCCCCGCCGCCGCGAACGCCTGCGCAATCCACCCCCCAAAGATCCCGGCCGCCCCGGTCACCACCACCCGCTTGCCCGCAAACTCCATAACTGCCCCCCATACTTCAACGAACAAAAGTTTTTTGGTTCTTTTTTTCAAAAAAGAACTTCTTTCTTTGAAAAGAAAGAAGCAAAGAAACTTTCATTCCCTTGGTTATCGCGACACCGTCCGCGGATCCACCTGATCACGCAGCCAGTCGCCCGCCACGTTCACGCACAGCACCAGCACGAACAGGCAGGCGCCGGGAAACACCGTCAGCCACCACGCCCGCTCCACATACGAACGCCCCACCGCCATGATCGCCCCCCAGCTCGGCTCCGGCGGCTGAATGCCGAGCCCCAGAAACGACAGCCCGGCCTCGAACAGAATCATCAGCCCGAACTCGCTGGTCGCCACCACCATCAGCGGCCCGGCGATATTCGGCAGCACATGCCGCCACAGCACCCGCAGGCTGGAACACCCCGCCATCTCAGCGGCGCGGATATAAGGCAGCTGCGCCACCTGCAACGTCTGCCCATACGTCACCCGCGTATAACGCGGCCAACGGGTCAGCCCGAGCACGATCACCAGATTGAGAAACCCCGGCCCCACCACCGCCACCGTCAGCACCGCCAGCAGAATGGCAGGGATCGACAGCATCGTGTCCACCGACCGCATGATCAGCGTCGCCGCCACGCCGCGGAACCACCCCGCCAGCAGCCCCAGCGTCGTGCCCACCACAAACGAGACGATCACCGCAACCGCCGACACCAGCAGACTCACCCGCGCCCCGTACAACACGCGCGACAGCAGATCCCGCCCAAGATCATCGGTGCCGAGCAGATAGGAGCGTCCGCCGAACACGCTGCCCGGCGGCTTCAGCCGCAACAGCAGCGACTGGCGCAGCGGATCAGACGGCGCCAGCAGCGGCGCCAGCACCGCCGCCAGCACAAACCCGGCCAGCAACGCCAGCACAATCCACATGCCCGGCGAGACGCGCCTCATCCGCCCGCCCGAATCCGCGGATCGATCGCGGCATAGGCCAGATCCGCCACCAGATTGGCCGCGACATAGACCAGCGAAATGAACAGCACCACCGCCTGCACCACCAGAAAGTCACGCGACTGAATCGATTGGATGGCAAGCTGCCCCAACCCCGGCCACGCGAACACGCTCTCCACAATCACCGCCCCAGCCAGCAGATTGCCGATCTCGAGCGCCGCGATCGTCACCACGGGAATGGCCGCGTTGCGCAGCACATGGCGCCGCACCGCCTGCCACCGCGACAGCCCGCGCGCCCGCGCCGCATTGACATAGTCCCGCTGCAGCTCGTCCAGCACCGCAATCCGCGTCATCCGCGCAAAGGTCGACATCGCCACCGCCCCCAACGCCAGCGACGGCATGATCACCGAGGAAAACCCGTCCACCCCCGAGGTCGGCAGCCAGCCCAGCACCACGCCAAACAAGAGTATCAGCAGAATCCCCGACCAGAACGTCGGCAGGCTCTGCCCCGCCAGCACCACCCCCGCCAGCGCCCGCTCCACCCAGGAACCCCGCGCCACCGCCATCACAATGCCGGCGGGAATCCCAACCCCCAACGCCACCACCAGCGCCCCCGCAGCCAGCGCCACGGTGTAGGGAAGCCGCTCCGTTACAATCCCCCACACCGGCGCCCGCTGCACCAGCGATTCTCCGAAATCGAACCGCGCCATGTCGTGGAGATACGCCAGGTATTGCACCGCCAATGGCTGATCGAAGCCGAGCTGGTGGCGCAGCTCGGCAATCTGCGCGGCGGATGCGCCTTCCGGAACCAGCAGCAACGTCGGGTCACCGGAGAGGCGCATGATGAAGAACACGATGGTGAGCACGCCGAAGGTCGCCAGCAGGGCCTGGCCGGCGCGGGAGAGGAAGAAAGCAAGCGCTTCTTTTCTGTAGAAAAGAAGCAAAAGACTTTTGTTCACCAGGTACACCTCTGCCGGATGGATCCGCCCTGTTGAAACAGTCAGTCTGTGTAATGCATGCTGTAGACGAAGAAGGCTTCGTCGGGCGTCGGTGTCCACGCAATGTCGTGCTTCACCAGGTAGATTGCCTCGTCCTGGAACAGTCCGACCCCCGGCACCTCGTCATGCAGAATCTCGAACGCCTTGTGGTAATGCGCCAGCCGCACCTGCTCATCGAGCGTCGCCCGCGCCGCATCCACCTCGGCATCGAACGCCGGATCGGCAAACTTCGACCACACGCTGCCACTGCGGAACAACGGAAAGATCACCCCATCCGCATCCAGACACCCGCAGGACCACCGCCCCTGCGACAGCGCACTCGCCTCCTCCGGCGTGCCCAGCCGCCGCTTGAGATAGGTCGGCTGATCCACCACCGAAATCACCACCTTGAGCCCGACATCAGCCAGCATCTGCTGCACCGCCTCGTTCAACCGCCGGTCATAGGCCGGTGACGTCAGGAACGGAATCGTCGCCCCCTCGGCCCCCGCCTCCTTGATCAGCTTGCGCGCCGCATCCGGATCATACGGCCAGGGCTTGATGGTCGGATCATAGCCGAAATCAACCGGCGACAGCACCACGCTGGTCGGCTTGGCAAAGCCCTGCTGCAGCGCCGAAATGATCGTATCGCGGTCCACCGCCATGGCAATCGCCTGGCGCACCCGCTTGTCCTTGGTCGGCCCGAACAGCGTGTTGACGAACAGATACGCCACACGCTCCGTCGCCACCGCACGCACATCCAGCCCCTTGGCCGATTTCAGATCCGTCGCGTCATCCGGCGAAAGCCCGCGGGTGATGTCGGCCCGCCCCGTCTTCAAATCGGCAATCCGGGTCGCCGTGTCCGGCACCGCGCGGAACGTCACCGTCTTGAACGCCGGCTTGCCGCGCCAGTAGCTGTCATTGGCCACCAGATTGGTCTGCACCCCGCGTTGCCAGGAGGCCAGCCTGAACGGGCCGGAGCCGATCACGTGCTGGTTGAACTCGGTGTCGCCCACCTTCTCCACATAGGCCTTGGGAATGATCGAAAGCTTCACCAGCTGTGCCAGCAGCACCGGATAGGGCGACTTGGTGTGCAACGTCACCTGCGCCGGCCCGGTCACCTCCGCCGAGACGATTTGGTCGAACTGCGACAGCTGCGGGCTTTTGAAGGCGGGATTGGTGATGCGCCGCACGCTGAACACCACGTCCTCCGGCGTCAGCTTGCTGCCGTCATGGAAGGTGATGTCCGTGCGCAGGTTGAACACCACGCTCGTGTCATTGGCGTAATGCCAGTCTGTCGCCACCTGCGGAATGATCTTCCCCGAGCCGTCGCGGGTCACCAGATTGTCAAAGATGTTGCGATAGACGCTGTAGCTTTCCGTGTCCCACTGGATCTGCGGGTCCATCGTGGCGACGTCCCCCGGAAGATCGACGGTGAGCGTGTCGTGCGACTGCGCCCAGGCGGGCAGGGCCAGACATGTGGCAAGGCAGGCGGCGAGCAGACGGCGCATCTGGTGGCTCCCGTACTAAAAACACGTTCATGGCTCAAGCAAACCTCTCTCCGGAAAATGGCGCCAGCCAGAAAGAAGTTTTTTGGTTCTTTTTTCAAAAAAGAACCTCTTCCTTACTTCGCCACCATCAACATCGCCGGCAACGCCAGCTGCGCAATCCGGTGAACCGCAGGAATCATGTCCTCGTTGTAGGCATTGGCCCGATCCAGCAGGTTCAAAGTCCCGATCGTCCGGCCCTGCCAGCGCACCGGCATGTTGATCACGCTCTCGCACCCCAGCGAATGGATCAGCGCATGATCGAAAAACGCCCATTCGATATCGCCGGCATTATACCCGATATAATGCACCCCCTCCCCCAGCAGCTTCTTCATCAGCGGATGGTCGGTGATCGGCTTCTTGCCGCCGACGGGATAAGCCTCCGGCATGTTGGTATAGAAGCGCTCGCTCTCCCGCGTGTCATGGTGGCTGATCAGCACGGTGAAAAGGATATGCCCGCAGCAGGATTTCAGCCCCGCGTCGACGGCCCGAAACGTGGCCATCGGCTGGTCTGCGGCGGCATAGCTGGCAATGACGCTGTCGATCTGATCCATCATGCGGAACGGGCCTTGCGGTGGGTGACGGTCTCGGGCCACAGCCCTTGCGGGCGCAGCGTCAGAACCAGGATGAGTGCAACACCAATCGCGGCTTCCCGCAACGCGGCGATGCGCACCGGCGTCACATCGGGCAGCACGGCGCCGAGAAAGCGGGTGCCTTCGGTCAGCAGCACCACCAGAACACTGCCGATGATGGCGCCGCGCATGGTGCCGGTGCCGCCCGCGGTCAGCGCCAGCACGACATAGATGGTGATCAACGGCTGAAACGCGTCCGGCGCGACATAGCCGAGGTAATGCGCATAAAGCCCCCCTGCCCCGCCGAGCACCGCCGCACCGACCACGAAGGCCTGGATCTTGAAACGGATCACCCGCTTGCCCGCCACCGCCGCCACCATCTCATCCTCGCGGATGGCGCGCAGCACGCGGCCGAACGGGGCGGCGGAAAGCCGGCCAAGCAGCCAGGCCACCACGGCCACGATGATCCAGACGAGGCCGGCGAACACAAGGTTCACCGCCTCTTCCGAGAGAAATGCGCGCGGCAATCCGGGCACATTGGCAATCCCGCTGGTCCCGTTGGTCAGCCAGATCTCGTTGGACGCGACGAGCCGGACCACCTCGGCGAACCCCAGCGTGACGATGGCGAGATAGTCGCCTTTCAGCCGCGCCGTCACCACCGCCATCACCGCCCCCATGCCGGCGGAAAGCACGCCGGCCGCGATCACATCCAGCCACGGCGCCACGCCCAGCTTCACACTGAGCAAGGCGGCGGTATAGGCGCCGATGGCATAGAACCCGACCAGACCCAGATTGACCATGCCGGCCAGACCCCAGATCAGGTTCAGACCGAGCGCCATCAGCGCATACAGCCCGGCGAACACCGCCATGGCGGCGAGGTAGGAGGTCACAGCGCCCGCTCGCCCAGCAGCCCGCGCGGCCGCAGCGTCAGCACCAGCAGAATGGCGGCAAACCCCACGGCGGTGCGGTAGGACGGATCGAGCAACAGGGTGGACATCTCCTCCCCCACCCCCACCACGAACGCGCCGGCGACGGCACCGGGAATGCTGCCCAGCCCGCCCACCACTGCGGCCGCGAACACCGGCAGCACCACCCGCGCCCCGGTCAGCGGATCGACCGAGGTATCCAGCCCGATCAGCATGCCGCCGAAACCGGCCAGCCCCATGCCGACGAAATTGGCCCGCCGCGCCACGCTCTCGGCATCGATGCCCTTGAGCCCCGCCAGCATCGGGTTGTCGGCGACCGCCCGCATCATCCGCCCGGAGCGGGTAAAGGCGAGAAAGCTGAACAGAATCGCCATCACGATCAGCGAGGCCAGCGCCGCCTCGGCCGCCTGCGGGCCGACCCGCAGATCCAGCAACGGCAGCTTCCAGTCCCGCAGCACCGGCAGATCGAAGCCGACAGGATCGTTGCCGAAGGCAAAGCGCAGCATGTTCTCCAGCACGATGCCAAGTGCCGCCGCCCCGATGGCGGTGGTGAGCGAGCCGGACGGGCGCAGCCGCCGCAGCACCAGCGTGTCGCTCACCACACCCACCACGCCCGCCACGAGAAACGCCACCACCAGCGACAGCCCGATCGACCAGCCAAGTGTGGTGTTCGCCATCACGCCGGCATAGGCCCCCACGCTGGCGTGGCTGGCGATGGCAAAGTTCGGAAACCGCAGCACCGCGTAGATGGTGGTGAACCCGATCGCCGGCACCGCCAGCTGCGCGCCGGACAGCACACCGTTGATCAGGATCTGCGGCAGATCGCCGATCAAGACAGCTCGATCAGCGTGTTCTGGCCCTTCTCCACCCTATCGAAACGGAACTTGCAGCCGGTGATATCGCCGATCGGCGTGAACTTGCAGGGGCCGGAGGCACCGGAATAGTTGATCTCGCCGGTCTTCAGCGCGGCGATCCCGTCCAGCACGTCCGACACCTCCTTGCCCGCCGGATTGCCGATGGCGCGCACCGCGTCATGGATCGCAGGCCCCGTCGCCGCCCCCGCCTTGGCCATGGCCAGGATCGCCAGATTGGCGTGATCGAAGGTCTGGCAGGAATACGGATCGGGGTTGGGCCCGATGATCGACTGCACCTTCTTGAACGCCGCCCCGGTCAGATCCGGCGACGGCGAATACGAGATCAGCCCCTCCGTCACCTCATGCGGCAGGGCTGCCAGCAGCTTGTCGTTGGCGGCATAGCCCAGCGTGTAGCGCTTACCCTCGAAACCGGCGCGATACAGATCGCGCAGCAGCACCAGCAGATCAGGCTGGTAGGAGTTGAGGAACAGCGCGTCAGGCTTGCCCTTGAGGATCGTATCGACCTCGGAGCGAAAGCTGGTCTTGCTGGCGTCATAGATCACATCGCCGGTCATCTCGGCGCCGCCATCCTTCATCACCTTGCTGATATACTCGTAGGACGAAGCGGCAAACGGCGTCTGCGCCGACAGGCTGCCAAGCTTCTTCACCCCCTGCTTGAGCATGAAGCCGGCCGCGCGCTGCGCCTGCAGGCCCGAATCCGGCTGGGTGCGGATGATGTAGCCGAGATGCGGCAGCCGGGTGATGCCGTCGCCGCCGGAGACGGTGAACAGCATCACCTTGTTCTCCCAGCAGGTCGGCGCCACGGCGGTGGTCACCGCACTCGCCCAGGTGCCGAGAATGGCCACCACCTTGTCGACATCCACCAGCTTGCGCGCCGCGCGCACGCCGGCATCGGGGTTGGTCTCGTCATCCTCGCTGATCAGCTCGATCTTGCGGCCCAGCACCCCGCCGGCGCCGTTCACCTCATCGACCACGGCGCGAATGGTCTTGACCATGCCGGGACCATAGGCGCCGCCGGCGCCGGTCTGCGGCGTCAGCGAACCGATGCGGATGGCGCCGTCCTGCGCCCAGCCGGAGCGGATCAAGGCGGGGGCGGCAAGCGTGCCGAGCAGGGCGGCACGGCGGGTCATTCGAAACGACATGGCGGCGCACTCCGGAGTGTGTGCCGATGATATCGCGTCAGGGGTTCGCGACAAGGGCGCGCAGGTCCCCCATCAGCGCGATCAGCGAGGGATCGTGCAGATACATCATGTGCCCGGACGGATAATACGTCATGCGGATGCGCCCGGCCTCGATGCCGTTGCCCGCCAGCGACGTTTCGGCGGCATAGAACGGTGTGGCAAGGTCATAAAGCCCGTTGGCCACCAGCACGCGCAGCGTCGGGTTCTGCCGCAGCAGCTTCGCCAGGATCGGCGCCACGTTGAGATAGCGCGGCCAGCCCAGCCCCTCATCGGCCTTCAGCGGCCAGGTCCAGCCCTTCAGCGCCGCCTGGTTGAAGGACTGGTAAGGCCGGTCGAGATCGACGCCGAGGCTGCGGGTGAACACGTCGTTGGCGGTGCTGACAAACGCGCTGTCCACCGCCCAGGACGCCGGATCGTCCTCCGGCGTCTCGCCGGCGGAATCATGGTCGGCCCCGCGATAGCGGCTGTCGAGCCGCCCCACCGCAAGCCCGCTGCCGCGCAGCAGCTCCTTGCGGAACCGCGCGGGATCGATACGCAGGCGCGTCGCATCGAGCCACGCCGGCGACAGCCCGGTGAATCCCGCCAGCTGATCGCGGACAGCACGATAGGTTTCGGTGTCGAGACGTGATCCGGCAAACAGCGCCGGCAGATAGGCGCTCTGGGCGAACGCCCGCACCGTGTCGAGATACGCCTCCAGCGGCAGCGCGGTGGTGGTGACCCCGTGATACAGCGCCGTCGCCGCATAGCTCGGCAGGTAGCACACATCTGGCAGCGGATTGCCCTTCTCGAAGCGCGCGGTGTGAAAATCCAGAATGGTGGAAATCAGCGCAATGCCGTTGAACGCCACCCCCGCCAGCCCGCCGGCCAGCTTGCCCGCCACCACCACCGCGCGCGTCGTGCCGTAGCTCTCGCCACAGAGATAGCGCGGCGAGGCCCAGCGGCGATGGGTGGTGAGCCATTGCTTGATGAACTGCGCCACCACGTCGCCGTCGGCTTCGACGCCCCAGACCTCGGCGGGCTTGGTTTCGCCCAGGACGGTGGAATAGCCGGTGCCAGGCGGGTCGATGAACACCAGATCGGTCTGGTCGAGCGGGCAGAGCGGATTGTGTTCGACGGTGTAGGGACCGGCGCCGACGGCCTGGGCGTCGGGCACTTTGATGATGCGCGGGCCGATGGCGCCCATGTGCAGCCAGAGCGAGGCGGAGCCGGGGCCGCCGTTGAAGACGAACATCACCGGGCGGGTGGCGGGGTCGAAGCCGTCGGCCACGTAGGAGAAGGAGACGAGGTTGACGCGGGGCTTGCCGTCTTCGCCGGGGAGATGGGTTTCGGCGACCACGCAGCGATAGGTGATGTCGGTGCCGTTGAAGGTGGCAGTGTGGGTGGTTTCGGTCATGCGGGTTCCTTAAGGAAGCGGTTCTTTTTTTGAAAAAAAAGAACCAAAAAAACTTTTTCTCTGGCTCTCTGAGCAAACGCATAAAAGTTTTTTTGCTTCTTTTGTTTCAACAAAAGAAGTCCTTTTTTCCTCACTGCCCCAAAAACAACCTGCGCACCGAGGGGTCGGCCGCGAGATCGGCGGCGGGGCCGAGGAGGGCGTTGCGGCCATCGACCAGGACGAGGCCGGTGTCGGCGATGGCGAGGCCTTCGAGCGCGTTCTGTTCGACCATGGCGATCGCGGTGCCTTCGGCGTGGATGGCGGCGATGGTGTCGAACAGGGCGGCGGCGGCGACGGGGGAGAGGCCGGCGGAGGGTTCGTCGAGCAGCAGCAGGCGGGGCTGGACCATGAGGGCCATGGCCATGGCGAGGATCTGGCGTTGGCCGCCGGAGAGGGTGCGGGCGGCGGTGCGGCGCTTTTCGGCGAGCATGGGGAAGCGGGTGAACATGGCGTCGATGCGGGCGCGCAGGTTTTTGGGGGTGACGAAGCCGCCCATCTCCAGGTTTTCCCACACGCTCATGGTGGGGAAGACGTTGGCCTCCTGCGGCACGAAGGCGATGCCGGCGCGGGCACGGGCGCGGGCGGGGAGCTGCTCGATGCGTTCGGCCTCCAGCGTGATGGTGCCGGATTTCAGGGTGAGCAGGCCGGCGATGGCCTTCAGCAGGGTGGATTTGCCGGCGCCGTTGGGACCGATGATGGTGACCAGCTCGCCTTGGGCCAAGGTGATGTCGACGCCTTTGAGGATCTCGTCGGCGGCGCCGTAGCCGCAGACCACGCCGCTGGCGGCGAGGATGGCGCTAATGGAGCACCCGCTTGTGGAACTGGCCGCCCTTCATGATGGCGGCGAGGTGGCGGCCCTGGTGCTGGAACAGGCCGAGATTGTCCAGCGGGTTGCCGTCAATGACCAGCAGGTCGGCGAAGGCGCCGGGGGCGAGGGTGCCGAGCTTGCCCTCGGTGCGGGTGACCTGGGCGCCGATGGTGGTGGCGGAGCGGATGATCTCAAGCGGTGAGAGCACCTCGCTGCGCAGCAGGAATTCGCGGCTTTGATCGACCTGCAGGGCGCCGAGCAGGTCGCTGCCATAGGCGACGGGGACGCCGGCGCGCTTGCAGATTTCGAGCGAGCGCAGGCCGCCGTCGATCACCAGGTCGTTCTTGGCGAGCATGTCGCCGGACATGCCGAAATCGGCGGCGCGTTCCTTCATGGCGTAATAGGCGACGAGGTTGGCGATGAGGAACATGCCTTTGTCGGCCATGGCGCGGGCCGCGGGTTCGTCGATGAGGTTGCCGTGTTCGATGGTGCGCACGCCGGCGGCAGCCGCGCGGTGGATGGCGATGGGGGTGTAGGCGTGGGCGCAGACGTAGCGGCCGAAGGCTGAGGCTTCCTCGACGGCGGCGGCGATCTCGCCGTCGCTGAACTGCAGCGAGTCCAGCGGATCGTACGGCGAGGCGACGC
This sequence comes from Rhodospirillales bacterium, assembly GCA_037445025.1. Lineage (GTDB taxonomy): Bacteria > Pseudomonadota > Alphaproteobacteria > Acetobacterales > Acetobacteraceae > CAIQQQ01. The sequence continues at coordinate 127,839 of JBBILI010000004.1, read as the reverse complement.
CGCCGGACATCATGATCTTCACCTGGTCGGCCCCCTGGCGCATCTGCTCGCGGGCGGCTTTGCGGACCTCGGAGACGCCGTCGGACACGCACATGGTGAAGGCCATGGCGTTGCAGCAATGGCAGCGGGCGCCGAACACGTCGGTACGGCGGCGGGGGTCGGAGTGGCCGCCGGTGGGGCCGATGGCCTGACCTGCGATGAACAGGCGGGGGCCGACGATGCTGCCTTCGTCGACGGCCTGGCGGATGCCCCAGTCGGCGCCGCCGGTGTCGCGCACGGTGGTGAAGCCGCGGTCGATCATGCCGCGCATGAGGGCGGCCGCGCGGCCGGTGGCGAGCGTGAGCGGCACGCCTTCGAGGCGGGGGCTGAAGACCTCGCTGAGCATGACATGGACGTGGCTGTCGATGAGGCCGGGCATGACGACGCGGCCGCCGCAGTCGATGACCTCGGCCGCGCCGGGGGCGATGGGGCGGTCGCTGACCTCCATCACCTTGTCCGCTTCGATGCGCAGTTCCATGCCGGGGCGGGCCTCGCCGATCTCGGGTTCCAGCAGCGAGAGGTTGCGAAAGAGATACCCGGTCATGGCGTCCTCCAATCCTGGGCAAGCTTAGGCTGATCGCCGGCGGCCGAGATAGGCCTCCTGAACATCCTGGTTCTCGGCGACCTCGGCGAAGCTGCCTTGGGTGAGGAAGCGGCCTTCGGCCATGACGATGACGGGGTCGCAGAGCCGGGCGATCAGGTCCATGTGGTGTTCGATGATAAGGAAGCTGATGCCTTCGCAGCACAGGGTGCGCAGATGCTCGGCGATCTCCTCGGCGAGGCTGGGGTTCACGCCGGCGATGGGTTCGTCGAGCAGGATGAGCTTGGGTTCGGCCATCAGGGCGCGGCCGATCTCTAGCAGTTTTTTCTGGCCGCCGGAGAGGCTAGCGGCGGGTTGGGTGAGCACGCGGGTGAGGTTGAGGCGGGCTGCGATGCGCACGGCGCGTTCGCGGGCGGCGGCTTCCTCCATGCGGCCGCGGCCGAGGAAGGCCTGGATGAGGTTCTCGCCTTGCTGGTGCGGGGCGTAGAGCAGCAGGTTGTCGAGCACCGAAAGCCGGGAGATGCCGCGGGCGATCTGGAAGGTGCGGGTGAGGCCGGCTGTTGTGATGCGGTCGGCGCGCCAGTTTGTGATGTTCTGGCCGTTGAAGATGACGGTGCCGCCATCGGGCGGGACGACGCCGGTGATGCATTGGAAGGTGGTGGTCTTGCCGGCGCCGTTGGGGCCGATCAGCGCCGTGATGGTGCCGGCGTTGACGTTGAAGTCCACGCCGCGCAGGGCCTGGACGCCGTAGAAGCTGCGGGTCAGGCCGCGCACCGACAGGATCTCCGCCACACCGCCTCCGGGGTTGAACCGTCACTCAAACCCATGCGCCAACCCGGCGCAATCCCTCCCCTGCTGTGTCATCGCGGTGGAGAAACGGCACGGTCATCAATAGTTGTGAATGCAGTATTATTTCCGCTGCACTTGTCGAGCGCCGGATTTGCCCGTAGATGCCGTTGTGGCGACGCGGCTGTGCAGCCGCGCTTGGCACGGCGACAGACCGCGCGACAGACACGGGAGCAGGGCGCCGATGACGACAATCTCTTTCGGTTCGATCGACTATAAGGACAATATTTCGTTTCCGTTTTCAGGAACATATCAGGGAACGTTCACGGGCGGCTCCATCACGCTGACATTGACCGGCGATACGCTGCAGATCGGTGACACGGCCATGGCGCAGTTGCCCGGTTACGCGGCGTTTTCCGTGACGTATCAGGGACAGTATTCCGACGGGGCGGTCGATTACCCGCTGTTTTCCTACAATGCCGCTGGCAAACTCAACGGCGCCCTGCTCGGCGGCACCACTTTCCAGACCTACACGATCGTCAACACGCCCTACACCGCCTGCTTTGCCCGTGGCACGCTGATCGCGTGTGAGGCCGGCCCCGTTGCGGTGGAGCAGCTCACGGCAGGCACACGCGTGACCCTGGCTCGCGGCGGTTCGGCTTGTATCACCTGGGTGGGGCACCGGTCGATCGAAGTGGCCGGCCATGCGACGCCTGCGGCGGTGCGGCCGATCCGCGTGGCGGCCGGGTGCTTTGGCCCTGGGCTCCCGCTGCGGGACCTGGTGCTGTCGCCCGAGCATGCCGTGTTCGTGGACGGGGTGCTGGTGCCGGTGAAGCACCTGGTGAACAGCAGCACGATCGCGCCCGTCGATTGGGACACGGTGACGTATTTTCATGTTCGCCTGGACGCGCATGACATTCTGCTCGCCGAGGGGCTGCCGGCGGAGAGCTATCTCGATGACGAGGACCACGCCGTGTTCGACAATGCCGCCGATGCGCCGCAGGCGTCGGGGGTGATGGTGCCGTGTGCGCCGCGGCTGACCCAGGGGGTGGAGCTGGAGGCGATACGGGCGCGGCTGCGGCAGGTTGTTTCGGACAAGAAAGCACTTCTTTTCTGAAGAAAAGAAGCAAAAGACTTTTATTCGTTTGAGTGGACCTCTCTCCGGAGGGGTGCGTCAGCCGTCAGGAAGTTTTTTGGTTCTTTTTTTCAAAAAAGAACCGCTTCCTTCCAAGGCCCCTTGCGCAAACCCACTTGTGCCCAGCGTGTGACGCAACGCAGGATACCCACGAACAGTGGGAGCGGTGTGGATGACCCTGGGCGTTGGTGGCTCGACGATGGCGGCCGAACTGGACCGGATGGTCAGCATCCGCGACCAGGCCACGCCGATCGGGCCTGCCGAGCTGTGCGCGCGCGTGGCCCGGGTGCAGGGTGAGATGAAGGCGCGCGGCGTGCAGGCCCTGCATCTCGATGCCTCGACCAGCACCTTCTACTTCACCGGCCTGCGCCTGCGCGGCTCGGAACGGCTGCATGGGGTGATCATTCCGGCCGAGGGTCCGCCGGTCTACATCTCGCCTGCCTTCGAGGAGGCCAAGCTGCGCACCATGCTGGTGCTCGATGGCGACATAAGATGCTGGCAGGAGCACGAGAGCCCGACCGCGCTGGTGATCGATACGGTGCGCTCGTTGGGATACCCGAACGGCACCATCGCCGTCGATCCCGCCACCCCGTTCTTCACCTTCGACGGTCTGCGCCGCGCCGGCAACGCGTTCGACTTCATCAACGCCGCCGAGGTGATCGCGCCCTGCCGCATGGTGAAGTCGCCCGCCGAGATCGCACTGATCCGCACCGCCATGGGCGCCACGCTCGAGGTCCACAAGGCCGTCGCCCGCATCCTGCACACCGGCATCACCACCACCGAGGTCGAGGCCTTCGTCAAGGCCGCCCACGCCCGCATGGGCATGGACCCGGTGTTCACCTTCTGCATCGTTCTTTTTGGAGAACCAACAGCCTATCCCCACGGCGTGCCCTACCCGCAGACGCTGCAGGACGGCGACATGGTGCTGGTCGATATCGGCGCCCCCCTGCACGGCTACCAGTCCGACATCACCCGCAGCTACGTCTTCGGCGAACCCACCGCCCGCCAGCGCGCGGTCTGGAACGTGGAGAAAGAAGCCGAGCTGGCCGCCTTCGCCGCCGCCCGGCTCGGCGCCCCGTGCGAGGCGGTGGACGCCGCCGCCCGCGGCGTGATCGAGGCGGCAGGCTTCGGCCGCGACTACGCCCTGCCCGGCCTGCCGCACCGCACCGGCCACGGCGTGGGGCTCGACGTGCATGAGGAGCCCTACATCGTGCGCGGCGACCGCACGATTCTGGTCCCCGGCATGTGCTTCTCCGACGAGCCGACCATCTGCATCTACGGCGAGTTCGGCGTCCGGCTTGAGGACCACATCTACATGACAGACCAGGGCCCGGCCTGGTTCACACCCCCCGCCCATTCCTGTGACGATCCGTTCCATGTCGGCGTCTGACGGCTGGCCCGACCGCGCCGGCCGTGCGGTGATGACGGTCCTGCTGGTGCTGGGTGCCGCCGCGATCTTCCTGCCGCTGCTGCTGACGCTGTATCTCAGCGTGTTCAACGAACAGATGATCGTCTTCCCGCCGCGCGGCTACACGCTGGTCTGGTACGGCCAGATCATGGCCAAGTTCGGCGCGGCGATCTTCACCAGCCTGCGCATCGCGCTCGCCGCCATCGTGCTGTCGCTGGCGGTGGGCATTCCGGCCGGCATCGGCCTGTCGCGCTACCGGTTCCGCGGCCGCGACGCGCTGGCCACCTTCCTGCTCTCGCCGCTGACCATTCCGGGCATCGCCGTGGGCCTGGCCATCTACGTGCTGGCGATCTGGATCGAGGAGGTCACCGGCGTCACCCTGGCCGGCTCGCTCGAACTGCTGATGCTGGCGCATCTGCTGATCACCACACCCTGGGTGATCCGCCTGTGCCTGGCGAGCCTGACCAACCACGAGCGCACCACCGAGGAGGCGGCGGCCAGCCTCGGCGCCAACCCGCTGATGGTGATCTGGCGGGTGACATTGCCGGCCATGCGGCCCGGCATCGTCGCCGCCGGTCTGTTCGCCTTCATCATCTCGTTCGAGAATCTGGAGATCAATCTCTTCCTGGTGGCGCCGGGCATGACCACCCTGCCCGTCTCGGTGCTGAACTACCTCACCTACCACACCGATCCGCTGGTGGCGGCCGTGGCCGTGGCGCAGATGGTGATCGTGGCCGTGGCGCTGCTGGCGATGGACCGGCTGGTGCGGATCGGCCAGGTGCTGACATGAGCTATCTGCGCCTCGAAGGCCTCACCAAGCGCTTCGGCGAAACCCTGGCGGCCGACGCTGTCAGCCTCGACATCACCCAGGGCGAGATGATCGTGCTGCTCGGCCCCTCCGGCTGCGGCAAAACCACCACGCTGCGCATGATCGCGGGCTTCGTCGACGCATCGGCCGGCGACATCGTGCTCGAAGGCCGCTCGATCGGCGCCCTGCCGGCGCATAAGCGCGAAATGGGCATGGTGTTTCAGAACTACGCGCTGTTCCCCCATCTCAGCGTGGCCCGCAACGTCGCCTTCGGGCTGGAGATGCGCGGCCTGAAACGCGCGGAGTGCCAGGCCCGCGTCGCCGAGATGCTGGACCTCGTCAAGCTGACCCCCTTCGCCGCCCGCCTGCCCCGCCAACTCTCCGGCGGCCAGCAGCAGCGCGTCGCCATCGCCCGCGCGCTCGCCATCCACCCCAAGCTGCTGCTGCTCGACGAGCCGCTGTCCAATCTCGACGCCGAGCTGCGCCAGGGCGTCGCCCGCGAAATCCGGCTGCTGCAGCAGGACCGCAGGCTCACCACCATCATGGTCACCCACGACCAGCACGAGGCGATGGCGATGGCCGACCGCCTGGTGGTGATGCGCGACGGGCGGGTGCAGCAGGTCGGCGCCCAGGAGGATCTGTACGAGCGGCCGGCCACCCCCTTCGTGGCCCGCTTCATTGGCAACAGCAACATCCTGTCCGGACGCCATGACGGCGCGGTGTTCCGCACCGAGGCCGGAACCGCCGTCGCCCTCGCCGGACGTTACGGCAGCACGGGCGCCGCGACGCTCGCCCTGCGCCCCGAACGGATCGCGCTGGCCGAGACCGGCCAGGTCCGCGGCACCGTGCTCCTGTCCTCCTACATGGGCGCCACCGTCGAGCATGTCGTCTCGCTCGACGCGCAGACCCAGCTGCTCGTCCGCGGCGCCTCCTCCGGCCCCGGCGCCACCCCGCGCCTGGCCGCCGGCGCCACCGTCTCCCTCACCTGGCCCGCGACCGGCGAATGCCTGTTCGACGACGCCGATCATCCCATCCCCAGCAGCCAAAGGATCACCCAGCATGCGTGACATCGTTTCGCGCCGGACCGTCATCGCCACCGCGCTCGCCACCCCCTTCATCATCGACAGCACCCGCGCCCGCGCCGACCAGAGCTTCGTGCTGGGCACCTGGGGCGGCGACTATCAGCGGCTGATGATGGAGAACATCGAAACCCCGCTGCTGAGCAAACAGGGCATCGCCTCGGTGGCCGACATCGCCAATGACGAGGTGGTGCGCGCCAGCAAGCTCATCGCCACCCGCAAGCTGCCGCGCGGGCCGATGGATGTCGCCTGCGTCAGCGCCGTGCAGGGCTATCTGCTCGGCGAGGCCGGCGTGCTGGAGGAGCTGACCCCGGCCAAGATCCCCAACCTCGCCCATGTCAAAACCGGTCTCGGCACCTCCACCTTCGCCCCGCATATCTGGAGCCCGCAGATCCTCAGCTACAGCCCCGACCGGGTGAAGGAGCCGCCGACCAGCTTCGGCGACCTGTTCGACGACCGCTTCAAGGGCCGCTTCGGCTTCCCCACCGCCAATTTCTTCTACGCCATGATGGGCGCCAGCCTGTTCACGTCCGGCACCACCACCGACTTCGCCAAGGCCCGCGAATTCATGACCAGGTTGAACGGCCAGGGCATGCGGCTGTATCCCACCACCGATGCCGGCGGCCCGCCGTTCAAAACCGGCGAGATCGATGTCGGCATCATGTGGCTGGCCCGCATCGCCATGTGGCAGAACGCCGGCATTCCCGTCGCCGCCGCCTTCCCCAAGGAAGGCTGCATTCTCTACGTCTCCGGCATGGTCATCCCCAAGAACGCCCCCAATAAGGAGGCGGCGTTCGCCTATCTCAACGCCATGCTGGAGCCGCAGGCGCAGCTCGGCTTCGCCGCCAACATGGGCTACCTGCCGACCGTCACCAACGCCACCCTCACCGGCAAGGTCGCCCAGCAGCTGGCGCTGCCCGCGCCGGAGCCGAAGATGGTGCCGCCGGAATACGCCGTCACCGCCAAGGCGGTGGGCGTGGAGCATGACTGGTGGCAGAAATCGATCGAGCACACATGAGCCGCACGCCCACGCAGGCGGCCGCGGCCGCCGGCCTGCTGGGGCCGGCCACCTGCGTGGTGCTGCTGATGCTGGCCGCCCCGCTCGCCCTGCTGTTTCGCGACAGTCTCAACCGGTTCGATCCGGTCGAGCTGATGATCGAGATGGTGACGCTGGAGAACTACCGGCGTTTCTTCGTCGAGTCGTTCTACTGGGAGGTGATGCGCACCACCATCGCCGTGGCCACGCTGGTGACGGTGCTGTGCGTCGCACTCGGCCTGCCGCTGGCCTGGCGTCTGGCCCGCACCGGCAGCCGGTGGAAGTCGCTGTGGATGCTGCTGGTGATCCTGCCGCTGTTCATCGGCAGCACCATCCGCACGCTGGGCTGGATGATCCTGCTGGCCCGCGACGGTGTGCTCGACACGCTGGCCGCCCCGTTCGGCTTCAGGGTGGACCTGATGTTCACCACCGCGGCGGTCATCATCGGCACGCTGTCGGTCAACCTGCCGTTCATGGTGCTGACGCTGCAGAGCGTGTTCGAGGGCATCGATGTCCGGCTCACCGAGGCCGCCCAGGGCCTGGGCGCGGCACCGGCCCGGGCGTTCTGGCGCGTGGTCTGGCCGCTGGCGCTGCCCGGCGTGTCGATCGCTGCGATCCTGTCCTTCATCCTCGGCATGAACGCCTTCGCCACGCCGGTGCTGCTGGGCGGGCCGCGCTTCAAGATGATGGCGCCGCTGGTGTTCACCGAGTTCAGCACCAACAGCAACTGGCCGTTCTCGGCCGCCCTCGCCTTCATCCTCATGGCCGTGACACTGCTGCTGACCACCTTGTCCAACACCGTCATTCCAAGGCGCTACCGTGCCTGACACCGACACCTCCTCCCCCGCCTGGCGCGTGCCCCCCTCGGCCTATCTGAAAACCCGACCGCCGGAGCACCGCATCACGCTCGCCGGCAGCCGCTACGTCCCCATGCGCGACGGCTGCGATCTCGCCGTGGATGTCTACCTGCCCGAGGCTGCGGGCCCCTGCCCCGCCATCCTCATCCTCACCCCGTACTACCGCCGCTTCGCCCTCAAACCCGGAACCACCGCCGAAGCCGCGCCCGGCGCCGCCCGCTGGCGCGACCTGTTCGTGCCGCGCGGCTACGCGCTCGTTGTGGTGGATGTCCGCGGCACCGGCGCCAGCTTCGGCACCCGCGACAGCTTCCGCTCCCCCACCGAACGCGACGACTATCGCGAAATCGCCGACTGGGTGGTGGCCCAGCCCTGGTCCAACGGCCGCATCGGCGCCACCGGCATCTCCTATGTCGGCGCCGCCTGCGACTTCCTCGCCAGCACCGGCCACACGGCGGTCAAGGCGATCGCCCCGCTGTTCGCGGTGTGGGACACCTACGCCGATCACTACTACCCCGGCGGCCTGCTGCTGCACCGTCTGGCCGAGGTCTACGACCAGCTGATGGTCGCCATGGACCATGACCGCCGGGACCTGCTGCAAGGCTTCGCCTACTACGCCGAACCGGCGCTCGACGGCCCGGCCCCCGTCGATGGCGACAACGGCGCCCTGCGCGACGCCGCCGTGCACCAGCATCGCGGCAATTTCCGCATGCCCGATTTCATCACCGAGTTCCGCTTCCGCGAGGAGAAGCTGCCCTACGACCCCGGCTTCTCATCGGCCTCCTTCAGCCCCTACCACTACGCCGCCGGCATCCCTGAGGATGTCGCCGTCTATTCCGTCTCCGGCTGGATGGACGGCGCCGGCTACGCCAACGGCGCGCTGGCACGTTTCCTCACCCTGCCCAACCCGAACCGCCACCTCCTGCTCGGCCCCTGGGACCACGGCGCGCGCAGCAACGTCTCCCCCTGGCGTGACGGCGTGGCGCCGCAGTTCAACCTCGACGGCGAACTGCTCCGCTTCTTCGACCACTACCTGCAAGCCCGCCCGACCGGGCTCGACGCCGAAGCACCCGTCCACGTCTTCACAATGCACAGCGAAACCTGGCAGTCCGCTCCGTCGTGGCCGATCTCGCCGAGCCAGACCAGCTTCGCCCTCGATGCCGACGGATCCCTGTCCGCCACCGCCGCACCCGGCACCGACACCCAAAAAGCCGATTTCAGCTTCGGCTCCGGCCAGCACACCCGCTACGGCCGCCTCGCCGCCTTCGCCGTCACCGACTACTACACCGACTGGCAGGACCGCGACGCCGGGCTGTTGCGCTACGACAGCGCCCCCCTCGACCAGGACCGCGAACTGACCGGCCACGGCGTGCTCGATCTCGTGCTGTCCGCCGACACGCCGGATGCCGCCATCCACGCCTTCCTCAGCGAAATCGAACCGGACGGCACCCAGCGCTACGTCACCGAGGGCGTTCTGCGCGCCTTGCACCGCGCCGAAACCCCGCCGCCCGCCAGCTACAAGGCCGCCTGGCCGTTCCGCAGCTACAGCCGCGCCGACGCCGCCCCGCTGATCCCGGGCGAACCCGCCCGGCTGCGGCTGGTGCTGCTGCCGACCTCCTGGACCTTCAAGGCCGGAAGCCGCATCCGCCTGTCACTCTCCGGCGCCGACAGCGACCACTACGCCCAGGTCCCGCACGGCCGTCCCCCCACACTGACGGTGCATCGCGGCCCCGGCCTGTCCGCGTTGCACCTGCCGCTCAGGACGCCTTCACAATAACGCCGTCCTGCATGATCAGGCTGAGATGCCGGCCTTGGCCGGTCAGCAGCGACAGGTCGTCCAGCGGATTGCCATCAACCACGATCACATCGGCCAGCGCACCGGCGGCGATCACCCCAAGCTGACCTTCCATCCGGCACAGCCGCGCCGCGATCCCGCAGGCCGAAGCGATCACCTCCTGCGCCGGCATCACCCGCCCACGGATGACGAACTCCTCGGACTGGTGACGGTGCATCGCTCCCAGCAGATCCGTGCCGAACGCCATCGCCAGCCCGGCCTCGCGCATGATCGCAAGCGAGTCCAACCCGGCCAGCCGCACCGTGTCGATCTTCGCCACCGACTCCGCCGGCATGCCCAGATCCGCAGCCTCTTCGGACAGCTTGTCGTATGTCACCAAGGTCGGCACCGCCACACACCCCGAAGCCGCGGCAAGCCGCGCCGTCTCCGCGCCGATCAGGTTGCAATGCTCCAACGAATGCACCCCACATTCCACCGCCCGGCGGATCGCCGCATCGGTGTAGAGATGCGCCGACACATAGGTCCCCGCATTCGCCGCCTCCTCCACCACGGCGGTGATCTCCTCGCGCGAAAACCCCAGGAAATGAATCGGATCGGTGGGCGAGGCCACCCCGCCATTGGCCATGATCTTCACGAACATGGCGCCGGCCTTGATCTCCTCACGCGCCGCCCGCCGCATCTCCGCCACCCCGTCGCACAGCCGGCCCAACGCCCCCAGCCTGGTCTCGAACACATTCGGCCCGGCATTGAACCGCCCGCGGAAATCGCAGTGCCCGCCGGTCTGGCTCAACGCCTTGCCCGAAATGATCAGCCGCGGCCCCGTCACATAGCCCTGCTGCTGCGCCACCACCTGCCCATGATCCGCCCCGCCGACATCGCGCACCGTGGTGAACCCGCGCATCAGCATCTCATGCTGCAGCCGCATCGACCGCGCCTGCACCAGACTGTCCGGCAGGCTCGCGTTATACCCAAGCGACGCCTCGACGGCGACGACATGCACATGCGCATCGATCAGCCCCGGCATCAGAATCTTGCCCGAAAGATCGATCACCGTCGCATCGCCCGCCGGAATCGCGCGCTCCGCAACCTCCCGGATCCGGTTGCCCTCGATCACCACCGTCACCGGCGCGGTCGGCTCCGTCTGCGTGCCATCGACGATGCGGGCGTTGGTCAGATGGGTCAGACTCATGGAACACTGTCCTTCAACGATGTGGCGGCGCGACGCTAGCGCGATCGCATCGCAAGGTCAGCCCCAGGAGAACGCCATGTCGCGCCCCATCCGCCGCCTGCCCCGCGCATCCGCCATGATCACCGCGCCGCAGCCGGAAGCGGTCGAGGCCGGCACCGCCATCCTCAAGGCCGGCGGCTCGGCGATCGACGCGGTGCTCGCCTGCGCCTTCACCCAGGGCGTGGTCGACCCGCTGATGTGCGGCCTCGGCGGCCTCGGCAGCCTGCAGGTGTTCGACCCCGAAACCGGCCGCCACGAAGTGATCGACGGTCTCTCCACCTGCCCCGCCGCCTGCACGCCGGACATGTGGGACAGCGTCTTCGAGCGCGAATGTTCCGACGGCTACGGCTACGTGCTGAAAGGCGCCGTCAACGAGATCGGCCACCAGGCGGTGACCACGCCGGGCATCCTGCGCCTGTTCGAGGCCGCGCATGCCCGGTTCGGCCGCCTGAACTGGTCCGATCTGTTCGCCCCGGCCATCGGCTTCGCCGCGGCAGGCTGGATGATCCGGCCGCACGTGGTCGCGATGATGAACACCAACGAGGCGGCCTACGGGCGGCTGCCCTTCGTCGCCAAGCTCGGCTTCTCGCCAGAGGGCGCGGCCCTGTATCTACGGGCGGACGGCACGCCGAAGCGGGTGGGCGACCTGGTGCGCAACCCCGATCTGGCAGCGACGCTGCGCGACATCGCGACCGACGGCGTGGAGAGCTTCTACACCGGTGCCCTGTCCCGGCGGATCGTGGCCGACATGCAGGCCCATTGCGGCCTGCTGTCAGCCGCCGATCTCGCCGGGTTTCAGCCGCGGATCCATGCGCCGCTGGAGATCGTCTATCGCGGCCGACGCGTCACCACCCCGCCGCCGCCCGCCGGCGGCATCGTGGTGGCCGAGATGCTGCGCATCCTCGAACGGTTCGATCTGACAGCCCTGGGCCACAACAGCGCCGCCTATATCCGCGTGGTGGCGGAGGCGATGAAGATCGCCGGCCTCGACAAGGAGACCCATATCGGCGACCCCGACTTCGTCCCCCCGCCGCTGGCGATGCTGCTGTCGGACACGACCGCCGACGCCTATGCGGACCGGATCAGATCCGGCATCAAGACATCGCTACCGCGGGTGGGAAGTGACAGCAAGGACACCACCACCATCTCCTGCGTCGATGCGTCAGGGATGGTCGTGTCCCTGACCCACACGCTGGGCGTGCCGTCCGGCGTGATCGTGCCGGGCACCGGCTTCATGCTCAACGGCGCGATGAACTGGTACGATCCGCGCCCCGGCCGGCCCGGCTCGATCGCGCCCGGCAAGCGCCGGTTCTCGTCCATAACGCCGACCCTGGTGTTCGAAGGCCACACGCCGGTGATGACGCTGGGCGCCCCCGGCGGGGCCTGGATCGGCGTGGCCATCCTGCAGGCGCTGCTCAACGTGCTGGACTGGGGGATGTCGATGCAGGAGGCGGTGTCAGCCCCAAGGTTCTCCGCGACGACGGACGTGATCGACCTGTCGAACCGGATTCCACACGCGGTCGAGCGCGACCTGCAGGCGATGGGCTATGCCACACGACGCTCGCCGATGTCCTTCCCGTTCGCCGCCCCCCACGGCATCACGCTGTGGGACGGCATGCTGGAAGGCGGCGCCGACCCGCAGCGCGATGGGCTGGCAGCCGGGGTGTCGTTGGAAATATAGTTCAAGGAAGCAAGGTCTTCTTTTCTGAGGAAAAGAAGCAAAAGACTTCCATCCGCTGTCGCGCCCCCGTCCGGATCAGCACCACCAAACGGATCAAAGTTTTTTGGTTCTTCTTTCAAAAAAGAACCGCTTGCTTCCTTCAACCACCCGCCCCCATCGCCGCCCGCTCCAGCCGCACCGCCGCCCGCGACACCGGCGCCGCCAGCCCGCGCCGGCCCGGATCGACCGGACGCACCACATCCAGCACCACCCAGGCCACCCCGCCGATCAGCTGCGCCCGCCGGATCGGCACGGACACCACCGTGCTCGCCAGATCCGGCAGCGCCACATGCGCCACCTCCGCCCCGTTCACCGAAACCGTCAGCTCCCGCGTGCCCCCCTGGATGAACGCGATCCCGGTCAGGTTGAGCCGCAGCGTCCCCGCATCGCCGACAAAGTCCGGCCGCAGGAACAGCGAGCTGCGCGGCCCTTCGGACCACACACCCCCCTGCCCATCCACCGCCCAGCCGAACCCCAGCAGCGATGCCAGCGGCGCACCCGCGGCCCCCAGCGTCGACACCGTCTCCGGCCCGGCCAACGCCACCTTCTCCCCCGCGATGGGGCCCACGCCGGCGCCGCACAGCACCATCCCATGCGTGCGACGGCATTGCGCGTTGCCGAACACGCCAACCCGCAGCTTCGCCAGATCGGCCGGGTCGGTGATCGCCCGCACCTCGCCCGGCAGCATCGGCGCCTCCAGGCCGTTGGAGAGGAACTTCTCGCAGTTGAACCACTTGGGCGAACGCCCCAGCGCCGCATCGCCCAGCAGCAGATCAGCCCGCGCCGCCGCCAGCAGCAGCGGCACCGAGTCGGTCTGCCCCACCAGGTTCCCCGCACAGCTCGGCGCCGGCGCCGTGCTCACCAGGCGCGCACCTTCCGGCAAGGCCGGCAGATCCACCTCGGTATCCGGGCTGGCATAGAAATGCCGCGCCACCGCGCGCAGCGGGCCGGTGTCGGTCCATTGCAGCCCCACGGCCAGCGCGAACAGCGGCCCCGCAATGCGCGGCCGCAGCCGGCTCACGCCGGCCACCGCGGCCAGCATCAACGCATACCCCACCGGCCACACCGCCCGCCCATGCGAGCGAAACACCGCGAACACGCTCTCCCACGGCCGCAGCCCCAGATCGAGCAGCAGCCAAGGCCCCGCGAACACCCGGCTGCCCGCCGCCAGCACGAACAGCCCGGCCAACACCAGCAGCATGCCTCGCCACACGCCAGCCGGCCCGCGCCAGCGACGCGTCACCAGCCACACCGCCAGCAGCAGCAGCACCCCGCCGCCGAGATAATCGAACCCCTCGTACTGCCCGCCGGTGAAATCCAACACCGGCAGATCCGCGCCGAACAGCCCGGAGCGCTGCGGCCAGACGAGCGAAAGCAGATTCATGGAGAACTTGCCGAACCCCTTGTCCCCGCCCGCCAGGTCGCCGCTGGCCAGGGTGAGCAACGCCACCGGCAGAACGGCCACCGCGACAGCCCGCCCGAACACGCCCCAGGGAATGCGACGCACCGCCAGCCAATGCTGCAGCAGCGGCCCGCCGAGCAGGGCGGCACAGATCAGATAGATGTAGGGATGCGTGAACACCGCCAGCATCAGCACGGTGAAGGCGAGCGCCCAGTCGCCCCGCGTGGGCTCGGCCCGCGGCCGCTGCACCATGCGAAAGCACAGCCCCAGCATCACCACGATGAAGCAATGGCCGAACAGGTTGATGTGCATCAGCCGCGCCAGCAGCGCCGGCGTCATCAGCCCCAGCGACGCCGCGGTCAGCTGCGCGCCGATATCGCGCACCCCAAGCTGGCGCACCGCGAACGTGCAGGACGGCGCCATCGCCACCCAGCACAGAAACCACCACACCCCAAACAGATTGAGCGCGGGCCCGCCCGTCACCGACACGATCAGCTTGGCGATGACCGAAAACAGCGGGTTCACGTCGCCGATCGACACCGCCACGCCGTGCGGCCAGAACACGTTCTCCACATACAAAGGCGGCCAGCGCCAGGCATCGTTCTGAAAGGCGTAATGCAGCGCCAGCGAAGCCGCGTTGTCGCCACGCACAGGATGCCACATCGCCCCGGAGCCATCGATCGCGCCAAGCGGCATCAGCCACAACGCATAGGCCACCCCCAGCGCCAGCGACGCCACCCACACGAACCGATCCCGCACGCCCGACCCCTTCCCGAACCCGGGACGGGGTGTATCAGACGATCAAATGCTGCGGAATGACCAGCCCAAGCCGTACCGGCACATCCCAGATCTCGCGCACCGCCCGCACCGGGCGAAACCCCGCCCGAATATACGACGGCAAAGCCCGCGGATGATCCGCCGTGCAGGTGTTCACCGTCATCGCCTTCGCCCCCATGGCGAACGCCGTGTCCACCGCATGGCGCAGAAACGCATAGCCGAAGCCCGACCCGACAACATGCGGCATCAGACCGAAATAACTCAAATTCACCGCCGGCCAATACGAGGCATCCAGCTCATAGAACCCAGCCTCCTCACCCTGAACACGCACCACGTGAATGCTCACCGCAGGGTGACGCAGCAACAGCGCCAGCTCCTTGTCGCTGAGAATCCGCCGCAGCCACCACACATGCGGCCCACCTACCGTCTCATACAGCCGCCGATACCGCTCCACCGAACAGAACGTGAGCCGCTCCACCACCACACCCGAAGGCAACGCCGGCGCCGGATCAGACGGCGACTGCTCCATCCGCAAAAATGTGACCGTCACACCAACCCGCGTCGTCCGCTCCAGCGTTGGGCTCATGGATGGGTGATCCTTGTGTCCGGGACGAAAGGCCAGGGGGCGTTGCCCCCTGGGCCCCCACCAGGGGCCGAGCCCCTGGACCTCGATGCATTGAAGCGTGTCTGCCAGTGAGGCGGGGGGGCCAGCCGAGGCTGCGGCGACGACACGTGATGGCCCCCCCGCCTCACTGGCAGAAAAGTCTTGAACGAATGGTGTCCAGAGGCTCCGCCTCTGGCGGGGTCCAGGGGCAGCGCCCCTGGCCTTCCTTCCTGAACCCCAGCATCAATCATCCAGGAAGCTCCGCAGCTTGCGGCTGCGGCTGGGGTGTTTGAGTTTGCGAAGGGCCTTGGCCTCGATCTGGCGGATGCGCTCGCGCGTCACGTTGAACTGCTGGCCGACCTCTTCGAGCGTATGGTCGGTGTTCATGCCGATGCCGAAGCGCATGCGCAGCACGCGTTCCTCGCGCGGCGTGAGGCTGGACAGCACGCGGGTGGTGGCTTCGCGCAGATTGGCCTGGATGGCGGCGTCGAGCGGGATGACGGCGGCCTTGTCCTCGATGAAGTCGCCGAGATGGCTGTCCTCCTCGTCGCCGATCGGGGTTTCCAGCGAGATCGGCTCCTTGGCGATTTTGAGGACCTTGCGGACCTTTTCCAGCGGCATGCCGAGCTTCTCCGCCAGTTCCTCCGGCGCCGGCTCGCGGCCGATTTCGTGCAGCATCTGGCGCGACGTCCGCACCAGCTTGTTGATCGTCTCGATCATGTGCACGGGAATGCGGATGGTGCGGGCCTGATCGGCGATCGAGCGGGTGATCGCCTGGCGGATCCACCAGGTGGCGTAGGTGCTGAACTTGTAGCCGCGGCGGTATTCGAACTTATCCACCGCCTTCATCAGGCCGATATTGCCTTCCTGGATGAGGTCGAGGAACTGCAGGCCGCGATTGGTGTATTTCTTGGCGATCGAGATGACGAGGCGCAGGTTCGCCTCGATCATCTCCTTCTTGGCCCGCGCGCTGTCGCGCTCGCCGCGCGACACCGTGGTGTAGACCCGGCGGAACTCGCTGATCGGCAGCCCGGCATCGGTGGCCACGGCCGAGATCTGACCGCGGATCTTCGGAATCTCCGGACCGTGCTTGGCGATGAACGCCGGCCAGGCCTTGCCCTTCAGCTTGGCCACCCGCTCCATCCAGTTCGGGTCAAGCTCGTGGCCGCGATAATGGGTGAGGAAGTCGTCGCGCGCCACCTTGGTGCTCTCGGCCATGCGCAGCAGCTGGCCTTCCAGCCCGGTGAGGCGCTGATTGAGCTGTTTGAGCTGGGTGACCAGCTCCTCGATGCGGTTGTTGTGCAGCCGCACCTGCTCGACCTTGGAGACCAGCTCCTCGCGCAGCTTTTCATACGACTTCTCGCTGCGCGCGTTCACCTCCTCGCCGGAGGTGATGCTGTCGAGCCGTTTGGACTGCATCTTGTGCAGCTTCTTGTAGAGAACCTCGATCTCCTCGAAGTTCGCCAGCACCTCCGGCTTCAGCTTTTCCTCAAGTGCCGAGAGCGACAGGCCGGAGCCTTCGCCCTCGCCGTCGTCGTCGTCATCGGAGGGTGGTGCGGCGGCCTCGAACGCCACCGGCTCGGCGCCCTCCTCGCCCTCCTCGCCACCCACGGCGGCCGCCGGCGGCCCGCCCTGCGTGGCTTCAAGGTCGATGATGTCGCGCAGCAGCATCCGCCCGGCCTTCAGCGCCTCATGCCAGGCGATGATGGCGCGGAAGGTCAGCGGGCTTTCGCAGAGCCCGCCGATCATCATGTCGCGCCCGGCCTCGATGCGCTTGGCGATCGCGATCTCGCCCTCGCGCGACAGCAGCTCGACCGAGCCCATCTCGCGCAGATACATGCGCACGGGGTCATCGGTGCGGCCGAGGCTTTCCTCGTCGACGTTGCCGGTGGCCTCTTCGCCCTCTTCCTCGGACTTCTCGGCCTTGACGGCGACGACCTCGCCGTCCTCCGCCTCTTCGCCCTCGACCACCTGGATGCCCATCTCGGACAGGTTGGCCATCACGTCCTCGATCTGCTCCGACGAGTTCTGGTCGGGCGGCAGCACGGCGTTGAGCTCGTCGAAGGTTATGTGGCCCCGCTCCTTGCCCTTGGCGATGAGACGCTTGACCGCGGCAGACTGGACATCGAGCAGCGTGGTGTCGGCGTCCTGGTCGGTGGCTGCGGTGTCGGTCGCGGCGGCGGGCTTGGTTGCCATCGTTCAGCGGTCTCCGGAAATCTGTTGGGTCGTGATCATCGGCGTCTCGTGCATCTCAGGCGAAGTCGTCTTGCGGCGCGTCGTCCCACCCGGTGCTGCCGGCCCGCAGCGCGTTGCGCGCGGCACAGAGCACCTTCAGGCGACGTTCGGATGTGGCATCTTGCCGTGTCTCCAGTTCGCGTTGAGCCGTGGCCACCTCATCCTCCAGGCGGTCGGGATTCATGAGCCCGAAAAAATGCCACCAACCCGACGCTGCCTCCGCCGGCATCGCGTCCGCGGATGCGCATGCCGGGAGTGGGACAGGAACCGCCGAAAGGGCCTGCGCGGCCTGCGCCGCCAAACCGATTTGGGTGAGGTGGGTGATCAGGGCGCCCGAGTCAAGCGTCGGCGTGGCACTCCCCCATTGCAGAATTGCATCGCCCAACGGGCGCAGCATGGCGGGCAGGTCGATGCTGCCGAAGGCTTCCTCCACATCGGGCAGCAGAAACGGGTGGCGCAGCAGAATGGCGATCAGCGTGCGGGCGCGCTCGGCGGCGGCCGGCTGGGGGCCCGGCACGGGGCGGATGAAGGCCGGCGGCGGTTTGAGCTTCGCGCCGAAGCGGGCATTGGCGCCGGCGCGCGGCGCCTGCGGCCGGGCGGCGTAGAACTGGTCGAGCAGCGCGCGCCGCAGTTCGCTGGCCAGCGCCCGATCGGCCACCTTGGCGGCGGCGGCTTCCAGCCTTGTGCGCAGCCCGGCCCGCTGCTCCGGCGTGGCGCCCACACCTTCGGCCATCAGCCCGTACAACGACACGGAGATCGGCCGGGCCGCCTCAAGCACCGCCTGGAAACCGTCGGGGCCGCGCCCGCGCACCAGCGTGTCGGGGTCCTCGCCCGGCGGCAGCGTGGCGAGTTTGAGGCTCTGCTGCGGGGTGAGCATCGGCAGCGCCAGATCGGCGGCGCGCAATGCGGCCCGCGCGCCTGCGGCATCGCCGTCGAAGCACAGCGTCGGCACCGGCGAAAGCCGCCACAGCTCGGCCAGCTGGTCCTCGGTCAACGCGGTGCCGAGCGGCGCCACGGCGCCCTCGAAGCCGGCCTGGTGCAGCGCGATGACATCCATATAGCCTTCCACCGCCACCACCGCCGCCCCGCTCCGCGCCGCCTCGCGCGCCAGATCGAGCCCGAACAGCGTGCGCCGCTTGGAGAACAGCGCGGTTTCCGGGCCATTGACGTATTTCGGCTGACCGTCCCCCAGAACCCGCCCGCCGAAGCTGATCAGCCGGCCGCGGCGATCACGGATCGGGAACATCACCCGGTTGAAGAACAGGTCATACGGCGCGCGCCCGTCCTCGCTCTCGCGCATCAGCCCGGCCTCGACGAGCAGGCCCGCATCGATGTCCTGCCCGGCCAGCCCCGCCCGCAACGCGCCGCGCGCCGTCCCGGACCAGCCGAGGCCGAACCGGTCGATCGTCTCGTCGGTCAGGCCGCGGTTGCGCAGATACGCCAACGCCTGCGCCCCTTCCGGCTGGCGCAGCCGGTGCTGGTACAGCGAGGCGGCGGCGTTCAGCACGCCGTTCAGATCGAGCCGGCGCTGTTCCGCCTGCACTGCCTCGGCGCTGGCCCTCGGCACCTCCAGCCCCGCCTCGCCGGCCAGCATCTCCACCGCCTCGCGGAACTGCAGCCCCTGGGACTGCATGACGAAGCCCACCGCATCGCCATGCGCGCCGCAGCCGAAGCAGTGATAGCCGTCCTCATAGACGTAGAAGGACGGCGACTTCTCGTTGTGGAACGGGCAGCAGCCTTTCCATTGCCGCCCCGAGCGGGCGAGCTTCACCCGGCGGCCGATCACAGCCGCCAGCGGGGTGCGGGCGCGGAGCTCTTCGAGGAAGCCGTCGGGGAGGCGCATTGATATCCTTAAGCAAGCGGTTCTTTTTTGAAAAAAGAACCAAAAAACTTTTTATCGGCTGGCGCCATGCTCCGGAGAGAGGTCCGCTCAAACGATTGAAAAGTCTTTTGCTTCTTTTCTTCAGAAAAAAAGTTCTTAACCTAACTTACTTTTCACCAGCGGATTGACCTTGGCCATATCCAAAGCCGCCGCATGCTTCGCCTTCAGAATGGCCATCACCTTGCCCATGTCCTTCATGGTCACGGCACCGGCCTCTGCAATGGCGGCGCTGACAGCGGCCTCCGTCTCGGCATCATCCATCTGCCGCGGCAGGAAATGCTCGATCACCGCGATCTCGGCCAGCTCCTTGTCCGCCAGCTCCTGGCGATGGCCCTGGACGTAAAGCTCGACCGACTCCCGGCGCGACTTCACCATGCCCTTCAGCATACCGATGATCTCGTCATCAGGAATGGCGGTCACCCCCTTCGGCCGCGCCGCAATATCGAAATCCTTCAGCTTCGCCGTGATCATGCGCAAAGCCCCGACACGGGCGGCGTCCTTGGCGATCATGGCGGTCTTCAGCTCGGCGGTGAACGCTTCGCGCAACGTCATTTCGGTCTCCTGGAGGAAGTCTGGGAGAAAACTTCCCACACTCCCCGGTCGCGGTTGAATTGGGAAAAAAACTTCCGTAGGCTGTCTAGGAGAGGGCCAGATAGATGACAACAACGGTCGAGACCATCATAGAACGACTTGGCGGGCCTGAGCAGGCGGCGAAGCTGCTCGGTGTGGGCACGGAAGCCCTGCGCAAATGGCGCCAGAGCCGCTCGATTCCCGCGAAACACCATGTTGCGATCCTGTCGGCGACCGGACTGTCCCTCAGCGACCTCCCCGGCGTTCCCCATCCAACCGCGAGTGCTCCGATGCAAGACGAAACCTCCGTTCCCGCCGGCGCCACCGCGGCCCTCGTGCTGGCCGATGGCCGCGTGTTCTGGGGCCGCGGCTTCGGCGCGCATCGCACGGGGGCCATCGGCGAGGTGTGCTTCTCCACCGGCATGACCGGATACCAGGAGACGCTGACGGACCCCTCTTTCGCCGGCCAGATCATCACCTTCACCTTCCCCCATATAGGCAATGTGGGGACCAATCTGGCCGATATCGAGGCGCTGCAGATCGCGGCGTCGGGGCTTGTGGTGAAGCAGGACATCACCGAGCCCTCCAGTTGGCGCAGCACGCAGACGCTGCAGGCCTGGCTGGTGAAGCAGGGCATCCCCGGCATCTCCGGCGTGGACACGCGGGCGCTGACCCTGCGCATCCGCGACGGCGGCGCGCCCAACGGCGTGCTGAGCTTTCCCGCGGACGGACGCTTCGACATTCCCGCCCTGATCGCCCAGGCGCAGGCCTGGCCGGGCCTGGAAGGCATGGATCTGGCCAAGCAGGTCAGCTGCACCCAGAGCTACAAATGGAACGAGACCACCTGGTCCTGGCCCGCCGGCACCGGCACGCAGACCGATCCGAAATTCCGCGTCGTCGCCGTCGACTACGGCGCCAAGCGCAACATCCTCCGCTGCCTCGCGGCCAGCGGCTGCGACGTGACGGTGGTGCCGGCCACCGCCACCGCCGAGGAGATCCTGTCGCATGATCCGGACGGCGTCTTCCTGTCCAACGGCCCCGGCGACCCGGCCGCCACCGGCGTCTACGCCGTGCCTGCGATCCAGGGCGTGATGGCGGCGAAAAAGCCGATCTTCGGCATCTGCCTCGGCCACCAGCTGCTCGGCATCGCGCTCGGCGGGCGCACCTTCAAGCTGGCCCGCGGCCATCGCGGCGCCAACCAGCCGGTGCAGGAGCTGGCGACCGGGCGTGTGGAGATCACCAGCCAGAACCACGGCTTCGCCGTCGATCCCGCCTCGCTGCCCGAAGGCGTCAAAGTGACCCATGTGAGCCTGTTCGACGGCAGCAACGAAGGCCTGGCCTGCGAGAGCAAGCGCTGCTTCAGCGTGCAGTACCACCCCGAGGCCAGCCCCGGCCCGACCGACAGCCACCATCTGTTCCGGCGTTTCGTGGACGCGATGGCGGTTTGACAGAGTTTATGCATTTATAGCTTATTTTTCCTATAAACCGATAAACTCCATCAAAATGGATCCAAGGCACAATCCGTTCGCGCCGGGCGCCGGCAGCCAGCCGCCAGAGCTGACCGGACGCGAAGAGCTGTTGGCCCAGGCGGACATCGCCTTGCAGCGGATCAAGGCCGGCCGCCATGCCAAGAGCTTCATCGCCGTCGGGCTGCGCGGCGTCGGCAAGACCGTCCTGCTCAACCGCATTCGTGAAACCGCAGAGCGCCATGGCTACAAGGCGATCCAGTTGGAGGCGCATGAGGACAAGCGGCTGCCGGAATTGATTGCCCCGCATCTGCGCCGCGTGCTTCTGGAACTCGATCGGCTCGGCGCCCTCAATGCCGCCGTCAAGCGCTCGCTCGGCGTGTTCAAGAGCTTCCTCACCAGCCTCAAGCTGAAAT
The DNA here is from genome assembly GCA_037445025.1 of Rhodospirillales bacterium. Lineage (GTDB taxonomy): Bacteria > Pseudomonadota > Alphaproteobacteria > Acetobacterales > Acetobacteraceae > CAIQQQ01. Next base: position 106,058 of record JBBILI010000004.1, on the reverse strand, counting down.
ACGGCGAGGCGGAGCTGGCACTCGACATCGAGCCAGAGACCGGAGCTGCCGACAGTGGCGACCTGGAAGCCGATCTGCCGGAGCTGTTCGCAGCCCTCGGCCGCGCCGCGCGCGAACGCAGCACGCCGGTGGTGCTGCTGATCGATGAGATCCAGTATCTCGGCGAGCGTGACATGAGCGCCCTCATCATGGCGCTGCACCGCGTGGCCCAGGACCGGCTGCCGATGCTGATGGTGGCTGTCGGCCTGCCGCAGGTCGTGGGCCTGTCCGGCCGGTCGAAATCCTATGCCGAACGATTGTTCGACTTTCCGGCCGTAGACGCGCTCGATTTCGCGGATGCCGAACGCGCTCTCGCCGCACCCGCCGCCGAGCAGAACGTGATATTCCAGCCGGACGCCCTGCAAAGGATCGTCCAGACCACCCAGGGCTACCCCTATTTCCTGCAGGCCTGGGGCTATTACGTCTGGAACGCCGCCCAGGCCTCGCCGATCCGCATCACCGATATCGAGGCCGCCACCCCGAAAGTGATGGCCAATCTCGATACCAGCTTCTTCCGGGTCCGCTTCGACCGCATGACCCCGGGCGAGAAGACCTATCTGCGCGCCATGGCCGAACTCGGCCCCGGCCCTTACCGCTCCGGCGACGTCGCGGCGAAGCTCGACCGCAAGGTCACCAGCCTCGGCCCGCTGCGCAGCGGCCTGATCAGCAAGGGCATGATCTACAGCCCCGCCCATGGCGACACCGCCTTCACCGTGCCGCTGTTCGACCAGTTTCTCCGCCGCATCATGCCCGAATTCCAGGCCCCTTCCCGGCCCAAAGCCTGAAAGCGAACCCATGCCCAAGCGCACCGACCTCCACTCCATCCTCATCATCGGCGCCGGCCCCATCGTCATCGGCCAGGCCTGCGAGTTCGACTATTCCGGCGCCCAGGCCTGCAAGGCGCTGCGCGCCGAGGGCTACCGTGTCATCCTGGTCAACTCCAACCCGGCCACGATCATGACCGATCCGGGCCTGGCGGACGCCACCTATATCGAGCCGATCACGCCCGAGATGGTCGAGAAGATCATCATCCGCGAAAAGCCCTGCGCCATCCTGCCCACCATGGGCGGTCAAACGGCGCTCAACACCGCCATGAAGCTCGAAGCCTCCGGCGCCCTGAAACGCCACGGCGTGGAACTGATCGGCGCCAAGGCCGACGTGATCGACCGCGCCGAGGACCGGCTGAAATTCCGTGACGCCATGACCGAGATCGGCCTGGAAAGCCCGCGCTCGGCCATCGCCCACACGCTCGAGGAAGCCCGCGCCGGCCTCGCTTTGGTGGGCCTGCCCGCCGTCATCCGCCCCAGCTTCACCCTGGGCGGCACCGGCGGCGGCATCGCCTACAACCGCGAGGAGTTCGAACGCATCGTGGCCAGCGGCCTCGAAGCCTCACCGACCACAGAGGTGCTGGTGGAGGAGAGCGTGCTGGGCTGGAAGGAGTTCGAGATGGAGGTCGTCCGTGACTCCGCGGACAACTGCATCATCATCTGCGCCATCGAGAACGTGGACCCGATGGGGATTCACACCGGCGACAGCATCACCGTCGCCCCCGCGCTGACCTTGACCGACAAGGAATACCAGATCATGCGCGACGCCTCGATCGCGTGTCTGCGCAAGATCGGGGTGGATACCGGCGGCTCCAACGTGCAGTTCGCGCTCAACCCCGCCGATGGCCGGCTGGTGGTGATCGAGATGAATCCGCGCGTCTCGCGCAGCTCGGCGCTGGCGTCCAAGGCCACCGGCTTCCCCATCGCCAAGATCGCAGCCAAGCTCGCCGTCGGCTACACGCTCGATGAGCTGAAGAACGACATCACCCGCACCACACCGGCCAGCTTCGAGCCGACGATCGACTATGTCGTGGTCAAGATCCCGCGCTTCACCTTCGAGAAATTCCCCGGCACCCCCGCCCTGCTCGGCACCGCCATGAAATCGGTCGGCGAGGCGATGTCGATCGGCCGCTCCTTCGCCGAGGCGCTGCAGAAGGGCCTGCGCAGCATGGAGACCGGCTATCACGGCCTCGATGCGATCGAACCGCCCGGCGACGGCACGCTCGACGCCTATCGCGCCGCCCTCAGCCAGCCCAAACCCGACCGCATCGTCATGGCGGCCCAGGCCCTGCGCGCGGGACTCAGCGTCGAGGAGATCCACCAGACCTCGAAATTCGACCCCTGGTTCCTGCGCGAGCTCGAACGCATCGTGCTGGCCGAACGCCAGATCGCGGCCAACGGCCTGCCGCGCGACGCCATCGGGCTGCGGCGGATCAAGGCGCTCGGCTTCTCCGACCACCAGCTCGCCACCCTCTCGGGCCTGCCCGAGACCGAGATCGCAGCCCTGCGGCTGCAGCTCGGCGTCATCCCGGTCTACAAGCGCATCGACACCTGCGCCGGCGAGTTCGCCTCCGCCACGCCGTATATGTACTCCACCTACGAAGGCGGCTTCGGCACGCCCTCCTGCGAAGCCGATCCCTCCGACCGCGACAAGATCATCATCCTCGGCGGCGGCCCAAACCGCATCGGCCAAGGCATCGAATTCGACTATTGCTGTGTCCACGCCGCCTACGCGCTGCGCGATGCCGGGTTCGAGACCATCATGGTCAACTGCAATCCTGAAACCGTCAGCACCGACTATGACACCTCGGACCGGCTGTATTTCGAGCCGCTGACCGCCGAGGACGTCATCGCCCTGGTCCGCCGCGAGCAGTCGAACGGAACAGTGCTCGGCTGCATCGTCCAATATGGCGGCCAGACGCCGCTGAAGCTCAGCCAGGCGCTGTCAAAGGCCGGCATCCCGATCCTCGGCACCTCGGCCGATGCCATCGACCTCGCCGAGGACCGCGAGCGCTTCCAGCTGCTGCTGCAGCGCCTCGGTCTGCGCCAGCCGGAGAACGGCATCGCCCGCTCGGCCGCCGAAGCCGAAGCCATCACCGAACGCATAGGCTATCCCGTGGTGATCCGCCCGAGCTATGTGCTCGGCGGCCGCGCCATGGAGATCGTGCACGACCATCGCGGCTTATATCGTTACATGCGCGAAGCGGTCCGCGTCTCCGGCGACAACCCTGTGCTGATCGACCGCTACCTCAACGACGCCATCGAGGTCGATGTCGACTGCATCAGCGACGGCGAGACGGTGTACGTCGCAGGCGTCATGGAACACATCGAAGAGGCCGGCATCCACTCGGGCGACTCTGCCTGCGCCCTGCCGCCCTACACGCTCTCGCCCGCCACGGTCACCGAGCTCAAGGCCGAAACCGAGGCGATGGCCAAGGCGATCGGCGTGGTCGGGCTGATGAACGTGCAATACGCCATCAAGGACAACGAGGTGTTCGTCCTCGAGGTGAACCCCCGGGCGTCGCGCACCGTCCCCTTCGTCGCCAAGGCCACCGGCGTGCCGGTCGCCAAGATCGGCGCCCGCGTCATGGCCGGGGCCAAGCTGTCGGAATTCCGCCTCGATGACGACGCCATCGCCCGCCATGTCGCGGTGAAGGAGGCGGTGTTCCCCTTCAACCGCTTCCCCGACGTGGACACGATTTTGGGGCCGGAGATGAAATCGACCGGCGAGGTGATGGGGCTCGATGCCAGTTTCGAGCGCGCCTTCGCCAAGGCCCAGCTCGGCGCCGGGGTGAAGCTGCCGCTGGCCGGGCGCGTGTTCCTCTCCGTGCGCGATGCCGACAAGCAGGCCTGCGTGGGCGTGGCGCGCCGGCTGATGGACATGGGCTTCAGCATCTCCGCCACCCGCGGCACCGCCGCCCGGCTGCGCGACGCCGGGCTGGACGTCACCGTGGTCAACAAGGTGCTGGAAGGCCGCCCGCATTGCGTGGACGCGATCCGCTCCGGCGAGATCCAGCTCGTCATCAACACCGCCTCCGGCGCGCAGTCGGTCACCGACAGCTTCGACATCCGCCGCAGCGCCCTCACCCACGGGCTGCCGCACTTCACCACCATCGCCGGGGCGCGTGCCGCCGCCCACGCCATCGCTGCCCTGAAATCAGGCACCCTTGAAGTTGCGCCTCTGCAGTCGTATTTTCGCGGTTCGTTCTGAAACCCCGTCGCGGCCGGGACTCTCCCAGGGACGTTGGCTTCCCTGGGGAATTCCTGCCCGCGGCGCACTTGTTTGACCGCCAGCCGCCCCACCCCCACTGCCTCGAGGTCGCGACGTGCAGAAATTTCCGATGACCCTTCCCGGCCTCCAGCGCCTTGAGGAAGAGCTGCGTACGCTGAAAAGCGTCGAACGGCCGGCGGTCATCCTGGCCATCGCCGAGGCGCGCAGCCATGGCGACCTCAGCGAGAACGCGGAATACCACGCCGCGCGCGAGCGGCAGAGCTTCATCGAAGGCCGCGTGCAGGAGCTGGAGGAGGTGATCTCGGCCGTCGAGGTGATCGACCCCAAGTCGCTGTCCGGCGACCAGGTGAAGTTCGGCGCCCATGTCACCCTGGTCGACGAGGAGACCGAGAAGGAGATGACCTACCAGCTGGTGGGCCAGCACGAGGCAGACATCAAGCTCGCCCGGCTGTCCATCTCCAGCCCGCTGGCCAAGGCGCTGATCGGCAAGAAGCTCGGCGACACCGTCTCGGTGCCGGCCCCGGGCGGCGATCGCACCTACGAGATCCTGTCGGTCAAATACTTCTGATGATCGGCCTCGCCGATGTGCGCGCCGCGGCCGGGAGAATAGCCGGTCGGGTGATCCGTACGCCCATGCTGGAGTCGGCCTCGGTCTCAAAGGCGACCGGGGCGCAGGTGTTCCTCAAGCTGGAGAACCTGCAGGCGACCGGCGCGTTCAAGGAACGTGGCGCCGCCAACCGGCTGGCGCTGCTGAGCGAGGCGGAACGCGCCCGCGGCGTCATCGCCATGTCCGCCGGCAACCACGCCCAGGGTGTGGCCCGCCATGCCAGCCTGCTCGGCATCACCGCCGTCATCGTCATGCCGAAACACACGCCGGTCACCAAGGTGACGCGCACCGCCGGCTGGGGGGCCCGCGTGGTGCTGCACGGCGACACGCTGGCGGAGGCTGCCGACCACGCGCTGAAGCTCGCCGCCGAAGAGGGTCTGGTGTTCGTCCACCCGTATGACGATCAGGGCGTGATGGCCGGCCAGGGCACCATGGCGCTGGAGATGCTGGAAGATGTGCCGGATCTCGATGCGCTGGTGATCCCGGTCGGCGGCGGCGGGCTGATCGCCGGCTGCGCCGTGGCGGCCGCCGCGTTGCGGCCGGGCATGGAGGTGGTCGGCGTCGAGGTGTCGGCCTATGCGGCCCTAGCGCAGCGGCTGGCGGGGCAGCCCGTGTCGGTCGGTGGGGCGACCATCGCCGAGGGCATCGCGGTGCGCGACATCGGCGTGGCCCCGCTGGCGGTGATCCGTGCCCATGTGCACGACGTGCTGGTGGTGCCGGAACGTGCGGTCGAGGAGGCCATCGCCCTGCTCGCCGAGGGGGCCAAGTTGGTGGCCGAGGGCGCCGGGGCCACCGGCGTCGCGGCCCTGCTGGCGTTTCCGGAGCGGTTTGCCGGCAAGCGCGTGGGCATTCCCGTGTGCGGCGGCAATATCGACGCCCGCATCCTGGCCAACGTACTGCTGCGCAACCTGCTGCGCGACGGGCGGCTGCTGCGGCTGATCCTGGAGATTCCGGACCGTCCGGGCGTGCTGGCCGATATCGCGGGCAAGATCGGCGGCTCCGGCGGCAACATCATCGAGGTGTCGCACCAGCGCCTGTTCGCCTCGCCCTCGGTGCAGACCGCGGAGCTGGAAGTGATGTTCGAGGCGCGCGACGCTGCCCACGGCGCCGAGATCGTCGCCATGCTCGAGCAGAGCTACATCGTGCGTCGCGCCTGAGCCATGCAGGCCCGCCTGTGGCTGGACCTGTCGGGGATCACGACAGGCTCGGACGCGGCGGTGCTGGTGCAGCGGCTGGCGCCGGCGCTGCGGGACCGGCAGCAGACCCGCCTGGTGCTCTGTCGCCGCGCCCCCGGCCTGCAGATGCTGGGCTGGGACGCGATCGACGCGCTAACACCTCCGCCGCCTCTCCCGCAACGTTCCGGCCGCCTCCGGCCGTTGCTGCATCGCATCGCCGCATCCTGGCCGCCACGCACCCGCGCGGTGCTGCGACAGGCGGCGTCGCAGCAGATGACGGCCCTGCAGGCCCTGCGGCCGCCGCGCGCCACACCACCGCAGCCGCGCGTGGTGGACACGGCCTTGCCCTCCGCCGGCGACACGCTGCTGCTTCTGCTGCCGTTCGGCGATCTCAGCCGGTTCCACGCCGCGGGCGTTCGGCTGGCGCTGCTGTCGGCCGATCCGCGGCCGGCCGAGCGGCCCGACTGGCTCAATGCGCAGGAGCTGCACGCGGCAGACCTCTGGCGCGTCATGACCGCGCCGAAGCTGACCGCCAACCTGGGCCTGCGTGACATCGGCGCGGCCGCGTGCCTGGCACCGAAGGCGCAACGCCCTCTGCCCGCCCCCGGCTTCGTCCTGGCCGATGGTGCCATCGGCCTGCCGGGCAAGACGGCGGAGCTGCTGCTGGCCTGGCGCAGCCTGCTGGATGACGGCGGAGCCCTGCCGCTTCTGGTGCTGGCCGGTCCTGTCGGCGATCTCGCGGTGGATGTGCTGGCGCAGCTGCGCAACAGCGACCATTTCGGCAGCAGCGTCATCCTGTGGCCCAACCCGACCGAAGGCGATCGCGCGGCCCTGCGCGCCGCCTGCGCCTTCACCCTGGCCCTGGAGCCGCAAAGCGCCTGGGGCCGTGCCACGCTGGACAGTCTGGCCGCCGGCGTGCCGTGCCTCTCGGCCTTCTCGGCGGCAGGCGCGCAGCCGATCGATCCCGACAACGCCACCGGCCTGGCCCGCACCCTGCGCTCCTGGATCGAAACGCCACCCGCCAGACCCGCCGCCCCCACGCGAAGCTGGCACGACGTGGCGGCGGACGTGCTCGCATGGCTGGCGCCATGAGCCGGCTGTGGATCGATGTCGAGGATCTGTTCGCCCATGCCGGCGCGTTCCGCCGCCCGAGCGGCATTCAGCGCGTGACGTTCGAGCTGTGCCGGGCGCTGGCGGAGGCTAACGACGCCGGGTTCCTGCGCCATGCCGGGCGCCGCGGATTCCGCGTGACATCGTGGCGTGAGATCGAGGCGTTGTTTCAGACATTGGCGACGGCGCCGCCCGACACCGCTCCGCCGCGATTCTGGGAGGCCCAGCTTGGCGCGATCCGGACCCTGTCCCAGCTGCCGGCGAGCCTGCTGCCCCCCAAGGCCTCCGGCCCCGCCGCCCCATTCGCCGCAGGCGATACGCTGCTGGTGGCCGGCGCCGGCTGGGACGATCCAACCCATGCCGCCCGCGTCAGCACGACCTGCCGGAGCTTCGGCCTGCGTCTGGCGGTTCTGCTGCATGACCTGATCCCGCTGCGCCGTCCCGAATGGTGCGACCCGCAGACGGTGCTGCGCTTCACACGCTGGAGCGACCACCTGCTGGCAGCGGCCGATATCCGGCTGGCCAATTCACAGGCCACCGCCCGCGATATCCGCGCCAGATGCACCGCACGCGGCCTGCCGGAACGCCCGCTGCATGTCCTGCGGTTCGGTGACGGGTTCGCCCCACAGCCCGGCGCCACGCCCGGGATCGAAGGGCGCTACGCGCTGTTCGTCTCCACCCTCGAGCTGCGCAAGAACCACGCCCTGCTGATCGAGGCCTGGCGCACCTTGCTGGCAGAGCAGGGCCCCCAGGCGGTGCCCCGGCTGGTGCTGGTCGGGCGCGAGGGTCCGCTGGTCGCCGACCTGATGGCGAGCCTGCGGGCCAGCCGCTTCCTCGACGGTCACGTCCTCTGGCGCCAGCACGCCACCGACGCCGATCTGACCGCGCTGTACCGAGGCTGCGACTTCACCCTGTTTCCTTCGCTGTACGAAGGATGGGGCCTGCCGGTGGCGGAGAGCCTGTGCTTCGGCAAACCCTGCCTGGCCGCCTCGGCCACGTCGCTCCCCGAGGTGGGCGGCGAGCTGGTCCGCTATTTCGACCCGATGGATCTCAGCGACGCCGTCCGCGTGATCGGCGACGTGATGCGTGCCCCAGCGCAGCTCGCCGTAAGGTCGCTGCAGATCCGCCAGAACTTCCGCCCGACACCCTGGCGCGACACCGCCGCCCAGCTATGCGCCACGCTCGGCAGCTGATCAGTGCGTGAGTTCTGAGATATCCTTAGGGCGGGACGCCAGCACCGCCTCGGCTTCGCCATCACGGCCAAGCTGGCGCAGCACCGCAGCACCCTCGCTGTAGGCATCCGGCAGAAACACGAACTGCTCCCGCACATAGGCCCAGCGAACAGCGGCCTCCTCCCAGTCGCTGCGGTCCTGGGCGAAACGCGCATAGCGCACCGCCAGACCAGATGCGCGGGGAAACCGGTCGATCAACTGCCGCAGCGTGGCTTCGGCCTCAGCGACAAGCCCCTGCGCCAGCATCGCCGAGACCAAGCCCTCGGCCGCTTCCGCTTCCTCGGGGAACTGCTCGAGTGCTGCGAGATACCGTGTCGCCGCGGTCGCATGATCGCCGCGGTCGCGCGCGATCCCGGAATAGGCCAGCGACAGATAAGCCTGGGCATTCGGTCGGCTCAGGCTGACCTCGGCCAATCGCTCCGCCTGATCGATCCGCTTGGCCGCGATCAGAATCTCCATCAGCGCCGCACGCTCCGACGGCGCTTCGCGAAACAGCGCGTCCTCCAGCCGACGCACCCGCCGGATGAAGCTCTCCAGCAGCTTCACCGCCTCGTCCGTCCGGCCATGATGCTGCAGGAACCTGGCATAGGCCTCGTGCAGCCAGCCGATCGTGTCCCAGCGCCTCACCTGCACGCGATACCATGCCTCCAGCGCCGCATCGTTGCCGGCCTTGTGCAGCGCCCGCAACTCGCTGCTCACGGCGTCGTTGACCTGATGAAAGTCATTCTTCTGGAAATTGCTGTTCGAGCGTGATCGCGCGATCCAGATCACCGAGACCATGAAGATCAAGGTGCCGACAGCAATGATCCAGGTGAGCATCCGATCCCGCCTTCCCGATGCAGCCCATCGCCAGCCTGTGCCTGGGCAATCCATCAGCATCGGGCCAAGATGGCAGAGCGCCCGCAGCCCTGCCCGAGAGAGAGATACGCCATGCACCCCGCCCACGCCAATCTCACCATCCAGGCCGACCGGCTGTGGGACAGCATCCTCGAGACCGCCCGGATCGGCGGTACCGCCAAAGGCGGCATCAACCGCCAGGCGCTCACCGACACCGACCGCCAGGTGCGCGACTGGTTCGCCGCCGTCTGCACCCGTGCGGGCTGCAGCGTCACCATCGACGCGCTCGGCACCATGTTCGCCCGCCGCCCCGGCCGCGATCCGTCCCGCCCGCCCATCGCCATGGGCAGCCATCTCGACACCCAGCCCACCGGCGGGAAGTTCGATGGCGTGATCGGCGTGCTCGCCGGCCTCGAAGTGCTGCGCACCCTGCAGGACGCCGGCATCGAGACCGAGTCGCCGATCGAGCTGATCAACTGGACCAACGAGGAAGGCGCCCGCTTCGCCCCCGCCATGCTCGCCTCCGGCGTGTTCGCCGGCGTGTTTCCACCGGATTTCGCCTATTCCCGCACCGACCGCGACGGCGTCAGCTTTGCCGCGGCGCTCGATGCCATCGGCTATCGCGGCACCGCCGAGCCACATCCGCTCGCCGCCCATTTCGAGCTGCACATCGAACAGGGGCCGATCCTGGAGGCCGAGGGCAAGACCATCGGCATCGTCACCGGCGTGCAGGGTATTCGCTGGTATGAAATCACCGTCACCGGCGCGGACAGCCACGCCGGCACCACGCCGATGCCGATGCGGCGCGACGCGCTGCTGGGGGCGGCGCGCATGATCGCGGCGGTCAACCGGATCGGGCTGGCCCATGCGCCGCTCGCCGTCACCACCGTGGGGCTGCTGGAAAACCGGCCGAACAGCCGCAACGTGGTGCCGGGCGCGGTGTTCTTCTCCGTCGATCTGCGCCATCCGCAGGATGCGGTCGTCGTTGCAATGGAAGCGGAGATGCGCGCGGCCTTCGCCGAGATCGCCGCCGCCGACCGGCTCGACATCGTCATCGATCACACCTGGGATTCGCCCGCGGTGCATTTCGATCCCGCCTGCATCGACAGCATCCGCACCGCCGCTGCGGCGATCGGCGCGCCGAGCCGCGAGATCGTCAGCGGCGCCGGGCATGACAGCGCCTATATAGCCCGCGTGGCGCCGACCGCGATGATCTTCGTGCCCTGCGCCGGCGGCCTCAGCCACAACGAAGCAGAATCGGCAACCTCGGCGGACGTCGCCGCCGGCGCCCAGGTGCTGCTGCGCGCCGTGCTCGACACAGACGAACGACTTAAAAAATGAAAGTTTTTTGCTTCTTTTTTTCAAAAAAGAAGTTCTTTCTTTGAAAAGAAAGAACCAAAGAAATTTTCATTCGTTTAGGCCTGCAGCAGTCCGGCGCGTGTGGTGACGAAGTCGCTGACCGCGTCCACGAAGGCCTCGGTGTCGGCGTCGCTCACTTCGAGGCTCATCGCCAGCATGCCGCGCCGGGCGAGGTAGAAGCCGGCCTTCAACATGTCGAGGAAGAACAGCTCACGCAGCCCCGCCTCACGCGGACCTGGCGGCTGTGGCCGGTCGATGCGGCCCGAGACAAACTGCACGCAGGCCATGGAGCCCAGCCCGGTCCACTGCATCACGCCGATGGCCACCGCATTCAGCCGCGCCCGCAACGCCTCGCCGCGTGCGAACAGCGCCTCGGCAGCCTCCGGCGTGAACAGCTCCGACAATCCGGTATACCCCGCAGCCATGGTCAGCACATTATTGTTGAACGTGCCGGCATGCGGAAACGCATCCGGCCGGCGCGGATCATAGCGCTCCATGATGTCCGCCCGCCCACCGAACGCACCGAAGCTCATGCCGCCGCCGATATACTTGCCCAGCGTGGTCATGTCTGGCGTGATGCCAAGACGCGCCTGCTGTCCGCCGGCGGACATGCGGCTGGTCATCACCTCGTCAAAGATCAGGATCGCCCCGGTGCGGGTCGCGGCCTCGCGCAGCGCCTGCAGGAAGGCAGCAGACCCCGGAATACACCCACCGGACCCCATCATCGGCTCGACGATGATGCACGCCAGATCGTCCGCATGCGCATCCGCCAGCGCCGCAGCCGACACCGGATCGTTGTACGTCCCCAGCAGCCACTGGTGCGGCGCGTTGATGGGAATGCCGCCACCGCCGAAATACAGCACGCCGCCATGGTAGCCGCCGTCGAACACCATCACCCGCTTGCGGCCGGTCACTGCCACGGCAGTGGCGATCGCCATCAGATTGGCCTCGGTGCCGCTGTTGGTGAAGCGCACCAGGTCGATGCTGGGAAACCGGCCGACGATCGCACGCGCCAGCCGCGCCTCCATCAGCCCATGCCCCCCCAGGTTCCACCCGCCATCCAGCGCCCGATCGATGGCCGCCCGGATCACCGGATTGGAATGGCCATACAACCCAGCGGTGTACTCGCCGAGCAGATCGACATATTCATGCCCGTCCGCATCCCACAGCCGCGCCCCCTGCCCGCGCACCATCGTCAGCGGAAACGGGGTATGGAACAGCACCGTGCGGGTGTTGCCGCCCGGCATGGCAGCCGTGGCCGTCACATGCGCGGCCAGACTTTCCGGATTGCCTCCAACGAAGCGCTCACGCGCTTCCGCCAGGGCCGACTCCAGCGACAGATTGCGCGGGATGACCTCCGACACGCTCACGGACCCGCGTGCACCGGTGACGGCATCGCCCGCACCACCGTCAACGCCTGCTGCAGCTGAAAATCGGTCTCGAACTTGGTCGGGTCATAGGCCGGCTGGTTGACCGGCGGCAGCTTCGGAATGTCCTTGGCGATCGCCGGAAGATCCGTGCGCGGCGGCAGGCTCGACGCCGCCACACCGCCGATATTGCTGATCGCGCCTTTGAGATCCGCCTCGCGGTCGGGCAGGAACTTCGGCCCCTCCTCGCGCGTGGCCTGAACCTCGATATCAGGTATAATCCCCAGACCCTGGATCGACCGGCCGGACGGCGTGTAGTAGCGCGCCGTGGTCAGCCGCATCGCCCCGCCGCTGCCGGGCAACGGGATCACCGTCTGCACCGAGCCCTTGCCGAAGCTGCGGGTGCCCATGATGATCGCACGGCGGTGATCCTGCAGCGCGCCGCCCACAATCTCGCTGGCCGAGGCGGAGCCGCCGTTCATCAGCACCACCACCGGCAGGCCGTTGGTGATGTCGCCGTCATGTGCGTTCCAGCGCTGGCTGTCTTCCGGGTGTCGCGCGCGGGTCGAGACAATCTCGCCGTCCTTGATCAAATCATCCCCCACCGCGATCGCCTGGTCCAGCAGCCCGCCCGGATTGTTGCGCAGATCGAGCACAATCCCCTTGAGCTTGTTGCCCGACTTCGCCTGCAGATCGGCATAGGCGCGGCGCAGGCCCGGATCGGTCTGCTCGCTGAAGCTGGTGATGCGGATATAACCGATGTCGTTGCCCTCCAGGTGCCACTTCACCACCTGCACCTTGATCACCTCGCGGGTCAGCGCCACCTCGATCGGCTTGTCCACCCCCTCGCGCTTCAAGGTCAGCTTGATCTTGGTATTGGCGGCGCCGTGCATCTTGTCCACCGCCTCGTTGAGCGAGATGCCCTGCACCGACTGGCCGTCCAGTGCCAGGATCAGGTCGCCCGCCTTGATCCCGGCGCGTGAGGCCGGCGTGTCATCGATCGGGCTGATCACCTTGATGAAGCCGCTGTCGGCGGTGACCTCAAGGCCCAGCCCGCCGAACTCGCCGGTGGTCTGCTCCTGCATCTCCTGATAGGCCTTGGCGTTCATATAGCTGCTGTGCGGATCAAGCCCCGTCAGCATGCCGCTGATGGCGTTCTCCACGAGTTCCTTGTCCTTCACCGGCTCCACGTAATCCGCCCGCACCCGCTCGAACACATCGCTGAACAGGTTCAGCAGGCGATACGTGTCAGCCCGCGACCCATCCTGGGCGAAGGCGGACGGGAACAGCTGCAGACCGAACTGACGCGCCACCAGGCTCGCCATCGGCGCCGCCGTGATCCCCGCGACGAAGGCGGTGGACAACAGAAGACCCGTGCGCAGCTTCATCGCCAATATCCTCAAGGATGACAGAACCGAGATGGTGCCGCCGTGCCAGAGTTCTAGACTGAGCGGACCATCGACCTCAATGCAAGCCACCGCTCGCACGCCGGGTGTTACGATCGCGTTAGCGAGGGTTGCGGATGAGGCGTGGGACGCAAGGCTGCCGCATTTTCGTCTCGCGGAAGCCTCCGGGCCTGCCGATCGCGGATCCGGATGACCGTCACGCCGGACCGGTACCCCTGCTGCTGTGACCGGCCTGCGCCAACACCGCGGCCACAGCGTCGCGGGCCAGATCGGAGTCCCGTGGGCCGCCTGTCGTGCCGACACGCCATCCTTCGGCCATCCGCGCGGCCGGAAAGGCCACAGGCACATTGGCTGGAGCATGGTCCGGTTCGCACCCACAGCTGCGCATGCTCGGTCTGTCAAAAGTCGATCTTCCACCGATGAATATCGCTATCCGAATGACAGGAATTCCGGCCCCTGCGTAGCTTCCGGCGCTGCACCAGCCGGCCGCAGTGACGCACGGTTTTGGCACCTCAAATCTGCTTGCGAGCGGGAACCATCATGCCCCTACCACCGGCGCGCCGTTCCGCGACACGACGATACCTGCTTGGTTCGACCGCCGCGGTCCTGGCCACGTCACTTGTCAGCGCATGTGCTGCCACAAGCGTTGCCGGTCCAGCCATCGAGGCTGCCGCGGAAACGCCGGTGCAGGTGGTGGCGGGTGGCTGGATGTTCTTCACGCCAGAAGAAGCAGCCTTGGTCGAGGTGCTGGTGGATCGGCTGATCCCGCCGGATCCGGCAACGCCGGGCGGCAAGGAGGCCGGCGTTGCGGTGTTCATCGACCGGCAGCTCGCCGGGCCCTACGGCAGTGCCACGGCGCTCTATATGCGCCCGCCGTTTGCCGACGGGTTGCCCAACCAGGGCCCGCAATCGCCGCTCACGCCCGCTTCGCGCTGTCGCCAGGCCCTCGCGGCTCTGGATCGGCACACCAGCGACGCCTTTGCCGGCAGGATTTTTCGCCAGATTCCGGAAACCGAGCAGATCGCCGTGATCCAGCGCATGGAAAGCGGCAGCCTGATGCTGAACGGGTCCAACGGCCGTGCGTTCTTCGAAATGCTGCTGCAGCACACCAAGGAGGGCTTCTTCGCCGACCCGATCTACGGCGGCAACCGCGGCATGGCCGCCTGGAGGATGATCGGCTTCCCCGGCGCCCATTACGACTACCGAGACTGGGTGGGCCGCCACAACGAGCGCTATCCCAAGCCGCCGGTCGGCCTGTCAGGGAGTGCCACCTGATGGCGCGCGCGTTGCCCGCCACCGACGTGGTGATCGTAGGCCTGGGCTGGACCGGATCGATCCTGGCGCAGGAGCTGACCCAGGCCGGCCAGCGCGTGGTCGCCCTCGAGCGCGGCGCCTGGCGCAACACCGCCACGGACTTCCCCACCACCTTCGCGCAGGACGAGCTGCGCTATCACATCCGCCACAGCCTGTTCCTGAAGCCGGCGCAGGAGACGCTGACCTTTCGCAACAACGCCAGCCAGACCGCGCTGCCGATCCGCACCTGGGGCTCGTTCATGCCGCCCAACGGGGTCGGCGGCGGCGGGGTGCACTGGAACGGCCAGACCTGGCGCTTCAACCCCACCGATTTCCGCCTGCGCTCGCATCTCACCGAGCGCTACGGGGCCGCCGCCCTGCCGGACGACATGACCATCCAGGACTGGGACGTGTCGTACGACGAACTTGAGCCGCATTACGACCGGTTCGAGTATCTCTGCGGCACGGCGGGCCTGGCCGGCAACATCGCAGGCAAGATCCAGCCGGGCGGCAATCCGTTCGAGGGACCGCGCGCGCGCGGCTACCCGACGCCTGCGATGCAGCAGCCTTTTGCGCCAACCCTGTTCGCCGCGGCCGCGCGGGAGAGCGGCTATCATCCGTTCCCGCAGCCCTCGGGCAACATGTCCCAGGCCTACACCAACCCGCTGGGGGTGAAGCTGGGGCCCTGCACCTATTGCGGGTTCTGCGAGTGGTTCGGCTGCGGCAACTACTCCAAGGCCAGCCCGCAGACCACCATCCTGCCGGTGCTCACCCGCCACCCGAACTTCACCGCCCGCACGCAATGCGAGGTGACGCGCATCAACACCGACAGCACCGGCAAGCGCGCCACCGGTGTCACCTATATCGACGCCGCGGGCGAGGAATGGGAACAGCCGGCCGAGATGGTGCTGCTCTGCGCCTTCCAGATCTTCAACGTGCGCCTGCTGCTGCTCTCCGGCATCGGCACGCCGTATGACCCGGTGGCGAACACGGGGGTGATCGGCCGCAACTACTCCTATCAGACCACCTCCGGCGTGGATGCGTTCTTTGCCGACAAGAACTTCAACCCCTTCGTCGCCTCCGGTGCCGTCGGCATGCTGATCGACGATTTCAACGGCGACAATTTCGACCATGCGGGTCTGGGCTTCGTCGGTGGCGGGTTCATGGGGGCGGCGCAGACCGGCGGGCGGCCCATTCTGGGCACGCTCACCCCGCCGGGCACGCCGGCCTGGGGGGCGGCCTGGAAGCAGGCGGTGGCGGAGAACTACCAGAGCTCCTACAGCTTCAGCACGCATGGCAGTTCCTGCAGCTATCGCGGCAACCACCTAGATCTCGACCCGACCTACACCGATCCGCACGTCCGCAAGCTGCTGCGGATGAATTTCGATCTGCACCCGAACGAGCTGAAGATGTCGGCGTTCCTGACCGACCGGCTCGGCGAGATCGTGCAGAAGATGGGGCCGCGCCAGCTGGTGAAGCATCCGCGCACGGGCCCCTATTCCGTGACACCGTATCAGACCACGCATCTGTGCGGCGGCGCCGTGATGGGGGCCGATCCCAGGACCAGCGCGCTCAACCGCTACCTGCAAAGCTGGGACGTGCCGAACCTGTTCGTGATGGGGGCGACGGCGTTTCCGCAGAATGCCGGCTACAATCCCACCGGCACCGTCGGCGCGCTGGCCTATTGGGCGGCAGACGCGATCAAGTCCAGATATCTGAAATCCCCCGGCCCCCTGGTGCCGGCATGAACCCGCACCGGAGCGGGCGGTGGGCGGCCCGGATCACCGCCGCCGCCCTGCTGCTGATGCCGATCGCAGGCCACGCCGCCGACCCGGCGCAGGTGGCGCAAGGCCGCTATCTCGCCGTCGCCGGTGACTGCGCCGGCTGCCACACCGCACCGGGGGGGGCTGCCTATGCCGGCGGCGTCGCGATCCAGACCCCGTTCGGAGCGCTGATTTCGCCCAACATCACCCCGGATCCGAAAACCGGCATCGGCGGGATGTCGGACGCACAGTTCCTGCAGGCCATGCACGAGGGCGTCGGGCGGCCGGGGCATCTGTATCCGGCCTTCCCCTATCCGTATTTCACCAAGGTGAGCGATGCCGACGTGCTGGCGATCCATGCCTGGCTCACCACGCTGCCGCCGGTGCGCTACAAGATCCAATCCAACCAGCTGCCGTTTCCGTTCAGCATCCGCGCCAGCATGCGGGTGTGGAACACGTTGCATTTCACCCAGGGTCGCTTTGTCCCGGATGCCGGCAAGTCCGCGGCCTGGAATCGCGGCGCCTCTCTGGTGCAAGGGCTGGGGCATTGCGGCGCCTGCCACACCGCCAAGAACAGTCTCGGCGGCGATGAGACCGGCAGCCCCTTGCAGGGCGGCGTCCTGGACCAGTGGCTGGCGCCGAACCTGACCGGTGACATCCATACCGGCATCGGCGGCTGGTCGGTGGCGCACTCGACCTCGCAGATGACCGACCAGGATCGCCTGGCGATCGCCACCTATCTGAAGGACCAGCCAGGCCAGCCCGCGACCGCTCCCCCCGCCGTTGCGGGTGCGGTGATGCAGCTCGGCGCCGTCGTCTATGATCAGCAATGCGCCGCCTGCCAAACCGCCCGCGGCACCGGCGTCGATGGCCTCGCTCCGGCCTTTGCGCATGCGCCGGGCGTGCTGGCGCCCGATCCGATCAATCTGGTGCGCGCGGTGCTGCTGGGGGCCAAGTCGGTCGCCACCGATACCGCCCCCACGGGTGCGGCCATGCCGGCGTTCGGCTGGAAGCTGACGGATCAGCAGATTGCCGCCGTGCTGAGCTACATTCGGGCCAGCTGGGGCAACGCGGCGGCTCCGGTGGATGCGGACCAGGTCCACACGCTGCGCGGCAGCCTCACCGCCGCCGCACACTGAAGCCCCGTCCATCGTCTGGTCGGAGAGCCGAAGGGAAAATAAAAAGCAGTTCTTTTTTAAAAAAAGAACCAAAAAACTTTTATCCTCTGGTCGGGGATTTATTCGGGGAGGTGCGCTAAAAACGGATAAAAGTCTTTTGCTTCTTTTCTACAGAAAAGAAGGCCTTTCTAAAAAGCAAAGACCAACCAAACGGACATGCACTTTGCCTCCCCCGGCCAGCGGCTTGGCAGAGAGGTGGGCGGGCGTGATATGGGAGAAGCATGAGTGCTGCCGAGCCGATCCCGCATGCAGATTTCCTGGCAAGGCGCAGCCTCGTGCGGCATCGCGCGGTTGCGTCCGGCCTGTTGGTGGGGATGGCAGGGCTCACCCTGGCCAGCTACGCGCTGCCGCCGGGCTGGCCTGCGGAGCTGCTGCAGGCCTCGGCCAAGGCGG
This sequence comes from Rhodospirillales bacterium, assembly GCA_037445025.1. Lineage (GTDB taxonomy): Bacteria > Pseudomonadota > Alphaproteobacteria > Acetobacterales > Acetobacteraceae > CAIQQQ01. The sequence goes on along the minus strand of JBBILI010000004.1, from coordinate 88,240 downwards.
GCTTCGTCGGCGGCATCGCCGACTGGTTCGCCGTCACCGCGCTGTTCCGCCATCCGCTGGGCCTGCCGATTCCCCACACCGCCATCATTCCCCGCCAGAAGGAGCGACTAGGCCGCGCGCTGGGCCGCTTCGTGGCCGGGCACGTGTTCACCCAGACCGAGCTGGCCAGCACCCTGTCGCGCCTCGATCTGGCCGGAATTGTCGAGCGCTTCCTCGCCGACCCGCGCGCCACCCGCCCTGCCGCAGAGGCGCTGGCCGGGCAGTTGCCGAAGCTGCTGTCCAGCATCGAGGACGGGCGGGCGCGCAACGTGGCGCGGCGCATCATCCCGCGCATCCTCGGCGGCGCCGGCGCCGGGCGCGTCGTGGCGCGCGCGCTGCGCGGCCTGACGGAGGGCGGCCGGCACCAGGAGGTGTTCAGCTTCATCCTCGCCGAGCTCCGCAAGCTGCTCGCCGAACGCGAGGACGCCCTGCGCGTCGCCATCACCGAGCGGGTGCGCGAGCAGGGCGGGCGGCTGGTGGGCTGGGCGGTCGGCGCCACCGTGGCCAAGCGGACCATGTCGATGATCACCGCCGAGATCGGCAAGATGGAGGCCAGCGGCTCGGATCTGCGCGACGCGTTCGACGAATGGGTCCGCCGCGAGATCGCCCGCATGGAGGAGGACCCCGCCCGCGCCGCCGAGATCGGCCAGGCGCTCAAGCGGGTCGTCATGCACGAGACGGTGCAGGCCTGGGTGATGGATGTCTGGTCGCGCTTCCGCCACGCCATCGAGCAGGATGCCGCCCGCCCCAACGGCCGCACGGTCGCCATCCTCGAAGGCATGCTGGCCAATTTCGGCACCATGCTCGCCGCCGACCCCGCGGCCCGCGCCCGCCTGCAGCAGGCGGTCGAAGGCGTCATCGCTCCGCTGCTGCCCTCCGCCCAGGCCCGCATGGAGAATTTCATCGCCGAGGTCGTCGGCGGCTGGGACGCCCGCACCATCACCGACCGGCTGGAGCTGCGCGTCGGCCGCGACCTGCAATATGTCCGCATCAACGGCACGCTGGTCGGATTCCTGGTGGGTGGCCTTGTCTGGGCGGTTCTGCGTGCGACATTCGGTCATGTGGCGTTTTGACGGAGATGAACATGCGGCTCTCGGTGCTCGACCAATCCACGGTGGTGACCGGACGCACACCGGCTGAATCGATCCGCGAAAGCCTCGCTTTGGCGAAGCACTGCGAGGCGCTCGGCTATCACCGCTACTGGGTGGCGGAGCATCACAACTCCGCAAGCCAGGCCGGCACCGCGCCCGAGGTGCTGATGGCCGCCATCGCCGCCACCACCGGCACCATCCGTGTCGGCAGTGCCGGCGTGATGCTGCCGCATTATTCCGCGCTGAAGGTGGCCGAGCAGTTCCGCGTGCTGGAAGCGATCGCCCCGGGCCGCATCGATCTCGGCCTCGGCCGCGCCCCCGGCTCCGACGGGCTCACCGCGCACGCGCTGAACCCCAACGCCGCCCGCGCCGCCGATCTGTTCCCCGCGGCGCTGCGCGACCTCATGGCCTGGGTCTCCGGCCAGCCATTGGTGGAACAGCACCCGTTCCGCACCGTCATCGCCCAGCCGGGCGGGCCAACCGCGCCCGAGATATGGGTGCTCGGCAGCAGCGACTACGGCGCCCAGGTGGCCGCCCATTTCGGCCTGCCCTACTGCTTCGCCCATTTCATCACCGACGGCCAGGGTGCCGCCGAGGCGATGGAGATCTACCGCACCGGCTACCGCCCGAGCGCCCGCTTCCCCGAGCCGATCGCAGCCGTCACCGTCTGGGCGATGGCGGCGCGGACGCAGGAGGAGGCGGAGGAGCTGTTCCTGTCGCGGGCGATCTGGCGCCTGGGCCGGGATCGCGGCGTCTACGCCCCGCTGCCCTCGCCCGCGGAGGCGGCTGCGATGCCGCTCACCGAGGCCGAGCAGGTCAAGATCGAACGCCTGCGCGCCCGGGCTCTCTACGGCATGCCGGAAGCCGTGGCCGGCCGCCTGCGCAGCCTGGCTGCCGAGCTGGGTGTGGACGAGATCGCCATGCTCACCACCGTGCACGACGCCGCGGCGCGCGCCCGCAGCTACACGCTGCTGGCCGAAGCGTTCCGCCTTGCCCCCAACGCGTCAGCGCCAGGGATTGCCCCGCGGCGGGAAGCCGCCTGACCCCCCGCGCCGCCACATCTGCAGGCGGATGGCGAGGTAGGAGATGACGCCGACGCCCAGGATCACCGGGATCAGCGCCAGCGCCACCCACAGCGTCAGCGCCACCAACGCCGCGGCCGTCGTCAGCACGCCGGCGATGATGGCAAGGCGCAGCAGGCGGTTGGCCACCGGGGCTGCTTCGCCGCCGCCGCCGAAGGGCTGGCTGAACTGCCCGTCCGGGGTCATGTCGATCTGGATCACAGCGGGACGCTCTGGTTTGTTGCTCATGCGAAGCACCTGGGCGGCGGCGTCCTGCGGTTCAAGCCAGACGCGGCGTTAAGCTTCGGACATCTCGGGCTGAACCAGCAGAACCGTGCCGTCCACCCCCACCACACGCAGCGGCACCGTGTCCTCCGGCCAATGGGCCCCCTCGGTCAGCCGGGCCGCCCAATCGCTGTCCCCCAGCCGCACGCGGCCCTCGCGTCCGTCATGGCTGAGCGCCAGCACCGTCCGACCGATCAGGCCCGAGCCTGGCGCATTCACACCGCTCGGCCGAAGGCGCCGCCGCAGCCGCAGCGCGAAGGTGATGGACAGCACCGCGACCACCGCGAAGGTGACGACCTGGAGCGGAAAGCCCATGCCCACGACATCCATGACCAGCCCGGTCAGAATAGCGGCGAGGCCGACCCAAAGCAGGAACGCGCCGGGTAGCACGGAATCGAGCAGCATCAGCGCCAGCCCGGCCAGCAGCCAGGGCAAAGCCGGATGATCCTGCATCATCTGCATCATGGCGTGTCTTTCCCCGTCGTCTCGTTGGCCTTCAGCAGCTGCATAGCCTGGGTGATGCCGCCGGCCAAGGCGGTCGCCTCCATGGGAATCACCACCAGCTTGCTGTTGGGCGAGGCCGCGAGCTCGCGAAACGCCGCCACATAGCGATCCGCGATGAAGTAGCGCAACGCCGCCTCGCCGCCATCGCGCGCCGCCTCGGCCACCGAGCGCGTGGCGTTCGCCTCCGCCTGCGCCAGACGCTCACGGGCCGAGGCATCGCGGTTGGCCGCCTCCTGGCGCCCTTCGGCGGCCAGGATCAGGCTCTGCTTGTTGCCCTGCGCGATCTCGATGGCCGCCTGCCGCGCGCCCTCCGCCTTGGCCACCGTCGCACGGCGCTCACGCTCGGCGGTCATCTGCAGGTTCATCGCCAGGATCAGATTCTCCGGCGGCTCGATCTTGCGGATCTCCACCCGGCTGACCTTCACCCCCCACGGATGCGTCGCCCCGTCCAGAATCGTCAGCAGCTGGGTGTTGATCCGCTCGCGCGAGGACAGCGCCGAGTCCAGCGCCATCTCGCCGATCACCGCGCGGATGTTGGTCATCGCCAGCGTGGTCAGCGCCTGCGACAGGTTCTGCACCTGATACGCCGCCTTCTCCGCCTCCAGCACCCGAAAATAGATCACCCCGTCGGCCGCAACCGTCGCGTTGTCGCCGGTGATGACGGTCTGCTCCGGTATGTCGAGCACCTGCTCCTGCACGTTCAGCCGGCGGCCGATGCGATCGACGAACGGCAGCACGAAATTCAGCCCCGGCTCCAGGCTGCGCGTGTACGCGCCGAACCGCTCCACCGTCCATACAAAGCCCTGCGGCACCGATTTGGCGCCGGCGAAGAAGGTCATCACCACCAGCACCAGGGCCAGAACCCAGATGAGGTTATACGGATTGTCCAACACGGCGCTGCATCTCCCCTGCGTGGTCACAGCCTAGCACATCCCGTAGGCTCAGCCTCAGCCACCAGAGCCCCTACGGAGGAACAAGAAAATGATCACCGGCGCCACCACCCACCTGCCTGTCGACCTCACCGGACTGCGCGTCGCCATCACCGGCGCCGCCGGCGGCATCGGGCTGGTCATGGCCGACAGCTTTGCCTCCTGCGGCGCCCGCGTGTTCATCTCCGACGTCGATGAGGCCGCCCTTTCCACATCGCCCCATGACGGCATGATCGCCAACGCCGGCGCGGTGCCCGACATGGAAACCTTCATCGACACCGCCGTGGCCCGGCTCGGCGGACTCGACGTGCTGATCAACAACGCCGGCATCGCCGGCCCCACCAAAAAAGTGGAGGACGTCACCCCCGAGGAACTCGACGCCACACTGCAGATCGACCTCGCCGCCCTCTTTCACACCGCCCGCCGCGCCATCCCCGCCCTGCGCGAAGCCGGCGGCGGCTGCATCATCAACCTCTCCTCCGCCGCCGGCCGCTTCGGCTTCCCGCTGCGCAGCCCCTACGCGGCAGCGAAATGGGGCGTCGTCGGCTTCACCAAGACACTGGCCATCGAACTCGGCCCCGACAGCATCCGCGTCAACGCCATCCTGCCCGGACTGGTCGACGGCCCCCGCATCCGCCGCGTCATCAAAGCCAAGGCAGAGGCAGCCGGGATCGGCGAGAACGCCCAGACCGACCGCGCCCTGGCCACCGCCTCGCTGCGCTGCTTCGTCACGCAGCATGACATCAGCAATATGGCGCTCTACCTCGCAAGCCCGTTCGGGCGAACCATCAGCGGCCAGGCGCTGAGCGTGGATGGCGATCTGCAGGTGCTGATTTGAGAAAAGCCAGGAAGCAAGCACTTCTTTTCTGAAGAAAAGAAGCAAAAGACTCTTATCCGCTTGCGAGCGACGCTGGAACGCCAGATTTGGAGCGACATACCGTTCTAGACGACGATCAACCCGTGTCGCAGGCCCCTGGTCACCGCCTCCGCCCGGCTGCGCACCGCAAGCTTGGTGAACACCGCCTCAAGATGATACTTCACCGTGTGGGCGGAGATGTTGAGCCGCCGGGCGATGGATTTGTTGCTCATCCCCTCGCCCACCAGCGCCAGCACCTCCACCTCGCGCGGCGTCAGCAACGGCCGGCCGGCGGGCTCCGGCGGGGCGAAGCCGGTGCGGTCCGGCGAGGCCGGCATGCGCACATGCAGACCTTCGGCGATCGCAGCCGCCGCCGCGGCAATCTGCGCCACGGAGGCCGAAGCCGGCAGCACGCCCGGCAGAGTGGCATCGGCCATGATCGCCTTGGAATCCGACAGCACCAGCAACCCGCCGTCGAAGCTGGCCGCGTCGGCCGGCAGGGTCTGGCCCTGGCCAAGATGGATCAGCAGCACATCAGCCTCCGCCTCGGAGGTGATCCGCTCCGCCAGCCCCCGCTCCAGCTGGCGACGGCGCAGCTGGTCCGTCACGCGCAAGGCGATTCCGGATGTCACGGCAAGGCCTTGGGGCAGAATGGCCATGGGCGCGATCATGCCGGACGGGCCGCGACTTGCACAGCGATCTCGGTCACGCTGCCGCCCCGCAGCACACGCAGGGCAAGATCAACGCCGATCATCTCCGGGCCAAGCAGCGAGGTGAGGGCGCGCGGCGTGGTCAGGGTCACCTGCCCGGCCGTGAGCAGAATGTCGCCGGGCAGCAGCTTGCCGTGGCTCGGCGCGGTCTCGGCGATGCTGAGCACCATCAGCCCGCTGCAGCTGTCGACGGCGACGTCGCGCGGCAGCTGCACCGGCTGAACCCCAACGCCGAGCCAGCCGCGCCGGACCTGCCCATGCGCGAGCAGCTGATCCGCCGCCCGGCCGATGGTCTCGGCCGGGATCACCAGCACGCTGTGCCGAGGCCCGAAGGTGGACATGCCGATCAGCCCGCCATGCCCGTCCAGCACCGGCCCGCCTTCGGCCGCCAGCGACAGCGCCACGTCGAGCCGGATCAGCCGGTCGATGCGCCCGCCGCACTGGCTCTGCCAGGCCGGCCCCAATGTTTCGATGATGCCGAGCCGGGCGCGTGGGCCGCCTTCGCCGTCCGCGCCAAGGGCGAGCACCAGGCCACCGACCGCCAGCGTGTCGCTGCGGGGCACAGAAGGTGCCGCGGCTTCAAGCCGCAGCACGGCCACGTTGGTGGTGGTGTCGCGCCCCGCCGGCACGGCGCGCACCCGCGCGCCGCCGGGCAGCACCGCCGTGTAGGCCTCCATGTCCGGCAGGCTCTGCTCGGAGGTCACGGCCACGCCGTCCTGCCAGAGCACCGCCGAGATCCGCTCGCGCGTGCCCCATTCCAGGCCCGCCACCAGCGGCGCCGCCTGTCTCACGCGGGATGCGATCGCGTCGGAGAGCGCGGTAAGGGCGTCGGTCATATCGGCCTCTGCGGGTTTGTCATGAGCCCAATGTGGGCGTCTGCCGGCATGTGCGGTATCAGGCGGATGGCCGGGATCTGCCGCTCGCATGACCAGGGTCAATCGGCTAGATCACAACGATGCGTCCTTCCCTGCGATCGCTGCGCGCCCGCCTGTTCATCGTTTGGATCGCCTCGCTCGCGGCCTCGGTGGTCGTGGCGGTGCTGCTGGTGCAGCTGACCCGCCAGTCCAGCGACGCCGAGCGCGGCCGGGCCGAGGATATGCTGGCCCATGGCTGCGAGCTGATCGCCGAACGCTACGCCTACTATGTGTCCGGCTGGAACGGCCCGGTGCCGCCTGCCGGCGATCCGGACCTGGAGCGCGACCTCGCCGCGGTCAGCGACGTCGCTCTGGGCGAGACCTTCGGCCTGCGCGGCGGCATCCTGCGCGACCCCGCCGATACCAGGCCCGCCACCGCGCTCACCACCCTGGCAGCCCAGGCCCTGGCGGACGGCCGGCCGGCGGTGCAGACCATCGGTGCCACGGGTCTCGCCCGCGCCTGCCCGCTCGGCGGCCCGATCGCCAATCTCGCGGGCTGGGTGACAACCAGGACCGTGGCCCTGACCGGTCCGGATCGGCTCACCACCGGCCTCGGCGCGCTCGGGCTGCTGGTGCTTGGCCTGTCCGGCGGGCTCACCTGGCTGGTCGTGTCCTGGACCCGCCATCTCAACCGCATCGAGGCGGCGCTGGGGCGGCCGGACGCGCAGGGCTTCCTGCCGCGGCTGGCGCTCACCGGGGAAGCCGAGCTGGACCGCATCATCGGCGCCCTCAACGACGCCGGCACAAGACTGCGCGCGGCCCAGCAGGCCAGCGCCGCGGCGGCCGGACGCGCCGCGGTCGCCGAACGCATGGCCGCCCTCGGGCGGGTCGCGGCGGGCGTGGCGCATGAGATCCGCAACCCGATCGCCGCCATGCGGCTGCGCGCGGAAGGCGCGCTGGCGCGCGATCCCGCCGCCGATCCCGCCCGCACCCGCGCCTCGCTCGGCGCCATCCTCGGCCAGATCGACCGGCTGGACCGGCTCAGCGGCGAACTGCTGGCCATGACCCAGCGTGGCGCGCCGCAGCCGGACTGTGTCGATATCCCGAGCTTCCTGCAGTCCTGCGCCGACGATCTCCCCGGCGACACGCCGGCGCTGGAGATCGCTGCCCCGTCCGGCCCCGGCTGGTTCGACCGTGCCATGATCGGCCGGGCGATCGACAACCTGCTGCAGAACGCGCGGCGCCACGCCACGCCTTCCGGCCGGGTCAGCCTGCGCGCCGAGGCCAGCCCCGGCCAGCTCCGCTTCACCGTCGCCGACACCGGCCCCGGCGTGGCCCCCGAGCTGCGCGACACGCTGTTCGAGCCGTTCGTGACCAGCCGCGCCGACGGCACCGGCCTGGGTCTCGCCATCGCCCGCGAAATGGCCCAGGCGCATGGCGGCTCGCTGGTGCTGGCGGACAGTGCCGCAGGCGCCGTGTTCGTGCTCACCCTGCCGCAGCCGGCGCCGCTGCCATGCCCGTGATCCTGGTGGTGGACGACGATCCCGGCCTGCGCGACAGCCTCGCCGAAGCCATCGCCGATCTCGGCCACACCGCCGAACTGGCGCCTGACGGCACCGCCGCCCTGGCCCGGCTGGCGCACGGGCGGATCGATGCGGTGCTGCTCGATCTGCGCATGCCCGGCATGGACGGCATGACCGTGCTGGCCCGCATCCGCGCCCTGCCCCAGCCGCCGCCGGTGGCGATTCTCACCGCCGTGCCCACGGCCGCCAACACCATCGAGGCGATGCGCCTCGGCGCGGTCGATCACCTGGCCAAGCCGATCGGCCGCGCCGAGCTGGCCGACCTGCTCACCCGCATGCTGCCCGCCGGCGAGGCCCGCGTGGCCGAGCCGGTGGCAGCCCCTGACGGCGACGATCTGGTGGGCGGATCGGCTGCGATGCGCAGCGTGCAGAAATCCATCGGCATGCTGGCGGACAGCGAGGCAAGCGTGCTGATCACCGGTGAGACCGGCACCGGCAAGGAGGTGGTGGCGCGTGCCATCCATCGCCACGGCCGGCGCGGGCGGCGCCCGTTCGTGGCGCTGAACTGTGCGGCCATCCCCGCCGAGCTGCTGGAAAGCCAGCTGTTCGGCCACGCCCGCGGCGCCTTCACCGGGGCGGTGGCCGACAATCTCGGCTCGATCCGCGCCGCCGAGGGCGGCACGCTGTTCCTCGACGAGATCGGCGACATGGCAGCGCCCCTGCAGGCCAAGCTGCTGCGCGTGCTGCAGGAGCGGGTGGTGACACCGGTGGGCGGCAAGCCGGTCGCCGTTGATGTGCGCATCCTGTCCGCCACCCATCAGGATCTCGCCGATTCGGTGCGGCTGGGGCGGTTCCGCGAGGATCTGTTCTACCGCATCGGCGTGGTGCCGCTGCATCTGCCGCCGCTGCGCGAGCGGCTGGCCGACATCATCGAGCTCGCCGAGCATTTCCTCGCCAGCTTTGCCACGCCCTCGCGCCAGCTCTCCGCCGAGGCCGCCGCACGGCTGCTGGCGCATGACTGGCCCGGCAATGTGCGCGAGTTGCGCAACGCCATGGAACGCATCGCCGTGCTCGGCCGCCGCCCGGTGGTGGCCGCCGAGGAGCTGGACTTCCTGCGCCCCCGTGTCCCCGTTCCGGACAGCGTGCCCACCTCAGACCTGCCCGGCGCCGTCGAACGGCTGGAACGCGCCATGATCGCCCGCGCCCTGGCCGAGACCGGCGGCAACCGCAGCGAGGCGGCGCGCCGCCTGGGCATCCATCGCCAGCGCCTGCACGAGAAGATCCGCCAGTACGGACTGTCCGAAAGCCGGACAGACCCCGACCGCGATCCGGACGGCTGAATCGTCCAAATCGGCAGGTTTCTCCATGAAATCAATATGTTCCGCGCTGGCATGCGGCTTGCGCTGGGACAGATGCGGGTGATGATCCCGTGACTGTGTGGAGACCAACATGAACCGCATGACCAAAGCCCTGTTCGGCACCGCGATCCTCGCCGCCATCGCCACCTCGGCCATGGCGCAGCATCCGCCGATGGACATGCCGCCGATGGGCATGCATGGCCCGATGCACGAAGGGCAGGGCATGGGCGCCAATTTCGATCCGGCCCAGCTGCCCGAGATCAAGGGGGTGGTCGGCCAGTACACCCTGGCGCCCTGGGGCGAGGTGGACGGCATGATCCTCGCCGACGGCACCGAGGTGCATCTGCCGCCGCACCATGCAAGCGAGATCGTGTTCTCGATCCGCCCGGGCGATCACGTCACCATCCACGGCCTCAAGAGCCGCACCGGCGGCATGGTGCAGGCGGTCAGCATCGCCAATGACGCCACCAACATCGTCATCGGCGGGCAGGCCGAGCACAGCCGCCAGGATGTCACCGGCGTGGTGAAGGAGACGCTGCACACGCCCCGTGGCGAGGCCGCCGGCGTGCTGCTCGCCGATGGCACCGTGGTGCGCATGCCGCCGCCGGCCGCGGAGAAATATGCCGCCATGCTGGCGCCGGGCCAGACCATCGTGGTGCGCGGTGAAGGCATCACCAGCCCGCTCGGCCACGTCATCGCCGCCCGCCAGATCGGGCCGAGCGCTGACAAGCTGGTCGAGATCGTCCGGCCGCATATGATGGAGGGGATGCATGGCCATCCCGGGCCGGCCGCGCCGAAGTAAGACTCTTCTTTTCTGAAGAAAAGAAGCAAAAGACTTTTATCCGCTGGCGCCCTCTTTTTCCGGAGAGTCTCGCGCCAGCGGATAGAAGTTTTTTGGTTCTTTTTTTCAATAAAACTGAACCGCTTACCCCCCCGCCACCCCCTGCGTATTCACATACAACGAATACAACGACCGGCTCGCCGCCATAAACAGCCGGTTGCGAAACCGCCCGCCAAAACACACATTCGCGCAGCGTTCCTGCAGATGGATATGCCCGATCGGCGCCCCCTCCGGATTGAACACCCGCACCCCGTCCAGCTCCGGCGTGCCCATCCCCCAGCCGCACCACAGATTCCCCTCGACATCCACCCGGAACCCGTCCGGCGTCTCGCCCGGACCCGCATCGATGAAGCTGCGGCCGTTGCCCAGACGCTGTCCGTCGATCACGTCATAGGCCAGAATCTCCCGCGGCCGGGCGCGCGAGGCGACGACGTAGAGAATGTTCTCGTCCGGCGAGAAGGCCAGGCCGTTCGGTCCGGGAATGTCGTCAGCCACCACACTGGCCACGCCGGTCTGCGGATCGATGCGATACACCGCCGGCGCGATCTCGCTCTCGGCCATCTGGCCCTCGTAATAGCCAAGGATGCCGAACGGCGGATCGGTGAACCACACCGCCCCATCACGCGCCACCACCACATCGTTGGGCGAGTTCAGCCGCCGCCCGCCGATGGTGTCGCACAGCACGGTGATGGCGCCGTCATACTCGGTCCGCGTCACCCGCCGTCCCTCGTGCTCGCAGGTGATCAGCCGTCCCTGCCGGTCACGCGTGTTGCCGTTGGCGTTGCGGGAGGATTTGCGGAACACCGAGACGGCGCCGGTCTCCTCCTCCCATTTCAGGATGCGGTCGTTGGGGATGTCGCTCCACAGCAGATACCGCCCATCGCCGAAATACACCGGCCCCTCCGCCCAGCGACAGCCGGTGTACAGTCGCTCGATGCCGCCGAGCACACGGAACCGATCGAACGACGGATCAAGCGACACCACATCGGCGTCGGGATAGCGTGACTGCGGCTCCCACATGCGGGCCTCCCTTGTTTTGCGCCCGATCGTGGCGCAACAGGCAGGGGATGACCAGAGAGGGGCACCCCATGACCGAGCGTTACGACGCAGCCGCGCTGACCGGTTTCGCGACACAGCTGTTCGTCCGCGCCGGGCTGGACGCCGACAAGGCGCGGACCACCGCCGAGGTCCTGGTGGAAGGCGATCTGCTCGGCCACACCACGCACGGCCTCGCCTTGCTGCCCGCCTATCTCGACGCGGCGACATCAGGGGCCATGCGCGGCACCGGCCATCCGGAACGGCTCAGCGCCACCACCATTGTGGAAACCTGGGACGGCATGCGCCTGCCCGGGCCGTGGCTGGTGATGCAGGCGGCCGAGCTGGCCGCCGCCCGCGCGGCCGAGCATGGCCTGTCCGCGGTGTCGATCCGGCGGAGCTGCCATATCGGCTGTCTCGCCGCCTATCTGCGACTGTTCGCGGAACGCGGGCAGATGATCATCGTGGCGTGTTCCGACCCCTCGGTCGCCTCGGTGGCGCCGTTCGGGGGCACGAAGCGCATCTACACCCCCAACCCGCTGGCCGCCGGCTGGCCGTCGCCGGGCGGGCCGGTGATGATCGACGTGTCGATGTCCATCACCACCAACGGCATGACCGGGCGGCTGCGCGCGGAGGGGAAGCCGTTTGAACATCCCTGGCTGCTCGACGCCGCGGGCGTGCCGACGCGCGACCCCAACGCCTTCTTCACCGACCCGCCGGGCAGCCTGCTGCCGCTGGGAGGCGTTGAATCCGGCCATAAGGGGTTTGCGCTCGGGCTGCTGCTGGAGGCGCTGACCTCGGCACTCGCCGGCCACGGCCGCGCCGACCAGCCGACGGAGTGGGGGGCTTCGGTGCTGGTGATGATCATCGATCCCGCGCGGTTCGGGGGCGCTGAGGCGTTTGTGCGCGAGACCGGCTGGATGGAGCAGGCAGTGCATGACAATCCCGCGGGGCCGTCTGGTGCGCCGGTGCGGCTGCCTGGCGAACGGGGCCTGGCGCTGCGGCGCGAGGGGTTGGCGAAGGGCATCGCATTGCATCCGAGCCTGCCGCCGATGCTGACGGCAAGAGCGCAAGCCGCCGGATTTGGAGCTGCGGCCGATCTGATTGAACCAAAATGGTTCAATCAGATCGGCCAAAGCTGCTCTAAAAATCAAACAGATAGAGTAACTTAGTCCAATCGGACCGAACCGCGAAGCGGTTCAATCTGATCGGACGTTGCTCTAACCTGCCGCCGCCCGTTGTGGAGACACGGTGAACGTGGTCCTGGCTTGCTCCTGGTTGAAGTTTAAGTCACTGTCTCGTGTCAACCCTTGATCGGAGATCTTCCATGAGCGCCGTGGCGGCATACACCAACAGCGACACTTATGCCGGCACAAATACATTCTCTGGCGTCGACGGTTCGACATACAATTTTTCTGATGACAACAATACAAAATCGTCGACCGTCACAGATAGCTTACACAGCGTCTTTCAGCCTGGAGATGCAGTCTCGTTCAGCTATACTGGTTTTAATCTCACTGGTTATAGCTACTATGGCTATGTCACCGTGCTCGGTGTCAATTATCCGTTGGTTGGAGCCGCGCTGAACACCACATTCATGCTGGCTCCGAGTGGACTTTCGGCAACGAGCGGAATCTTTCATGCTGCGTCCCTCGCCTGCTTCGCGGTCGGCACGCGCATCCGCACGCCGGAGGGTGACGTGCCTGTCGAAGCTTTAGGCGCCGGAGATCAGGTGGTGACGAGAGATGGTCAAAACCGCACCATCGCCTGGATCGGTCATCGGGCCGCCGCGCCCGGTCAGGAGCCTATCCGAGTGCGTTCTGGCGCCTTCGGAGCGGGTCTTCCTATGCGCGACCTTTATCTTTCCCCTGAGCATGCCATTGCTGCGGAGGGTGTGTTGATCCCGGTCTGGGCGTTGGTCGATGGCAACCAGATTGCGCCCGCGGCTCTGCCCGACGTCACCTACTATCACATCCTGCTAGCGGATCATGACGTGATCTTGGCGGAAAACCTGCCCTGCGAGACCTTGTTGCCGGAACCCGATGACGACCGGTTCGATACGGCCTTGCCTGACACGGACCCGATGACCCCAGTGGCCCCCCGCCAGGTACAAGGGCCGGCTGTCGAGCGCGTGCGCCAGCGTCTTGCCGCCCGCGACTGCGTTCCCGTTTAGGTTCCGCATAAACGTTGAAACGTTTTTTGGTGCTTTTTTTCAAAAAAGAACTGCTTGCTTCCTTACCTTCCCCCCGCCGCGCGGTCGCTTGACAACCGCGCGGCCAAACTCGCTTGTTGAAGCGAAACCGATAACCAAACCCGGGATGGAACATGACCAGAACCCTGACCACGCATGTGGGTAGCCTGCCGCGTAGCGCGACCGTCTCTGATCTGTTGTTCGCGCGCGAGCGGGGCGAGTCTTTGGATATGGCCGGATATGCCGAGGCGATGACGCAAGCGACACGTGCCACCGTGGCGCGGTAGAAGGCGGTGAGGATCGATCTGCCGAGCGATGGTGAAACGTCGAAGATCTCCTATGCCACCTACATCAAAGATCGGCTGACCGGCTTTGACGGCGACAGCCCGCGCATTCCGCCCGCGGATCTGCGGCACTACCCGGCGTTTCTGCAGAAGATGGCCGCAACCGGCGGCACACCCACCTACCGGCGCCCGCGCTGCGTGGGACCGATCGCCGTCAAGGATCTTGGGCCGCTGCACACCGACATCGCGGATATGAAGGCGGCCATGGCGGCCAGCGGATACGCCGAAGGGTTCATGAATTCTGCAAGCCCCGGCATCATCTCGCTGTTCCAGCCGTCGGACTACCACGCGACCCAGGAGGCCTATCTCGCCGATCTCGCCGAGGCGATGCGCGAGGAATACGAAACCATCGTGGCCTCCGGGCTCATGCTGCAAATCGACGCGCCCGATCTGGGGCTCGGCCGGCACACGCTCTACGCGGATCTCGACGATGCCGGGCTCGTGGCCAAGGCCGAGCTGCATGTGGAGGCGCTGAACCACGCCCTGCGCAACATTCCGGCGGATCGCATCCGCCTGCATATCTGCTGGGGCAACTATAAAGGCCCGCACACCTGCGACATCGGCTTCGCCTCCGTGCTGCCCACGGTGCTGAAGGCCAGACCACGGCGCCTGCTGTTCGAAGGCGCCAATCCGCGGCATGCGCATGAATGGCGCGTGTGGACGGAGACGAAGATCCCCGACGATTACGTGCTGATCCCCGGTGTGCTCGATTCAACGACGAATTTTGTTGAACATCCGGAACTCGTGGCAGAACGCATCGAACGGTATGTCGGCATTGTCGGCGCGGAACGCGTCATTGCGGGCACTGATTGCGGGTTTTCCACCTTTGCCGGGTTCGGCGCAGTGGATCCGGAGATCGTGTGGGCCAAGCTGGCGGCGCTGGTCGAGGGTGCTGGGATCGCATCGAAGCGGAATCTGTCTGGCTGAAGGGAAGCGGTTCTTTTTTGAAAAAAAGAACCAAAAAACTTTTATCCGTTTGACTTGGCCAGTCCGGTAAGGCCGGGTCCAAAGGATAAAAGTCTTTTGCTTCTTTTCTTCAGAAAAGAAGTCCTTGGATCCTGACCTGCAGGATTCTGATTAGCTCCCTGCCTCGACCGGATCGACCCGCGCGCCCGGCGTGCTGAATGCCACGTCGGCAGGAATCTGGAGCACGTTGAGGGCGTAGAAGCCGCCAACCGCCATGCCGATCATGACGATCACGGCCACAGTGAATATACGCATGATCTACTCCTATTCGGCTGGATGGGCTGACGCCTTGACGGCGGCGCCATGGGTGCGGGTCATTTCGCTCTCCACCCACAGCGAGTGATGCGCCTTCGCCCAGTTGAGATCGACCTCGCCGGAGTTCATCGCATCCAGCGCGCCTTCCATGCCGACCGACCCGATATAGATATGACCAAGCATGGCCGCGATCATCGCCAGCGCGACCAGGCCGTGGATGACCTGGGCCAGCTGCATACCGGTGACATCGGCCCAGTAGAACGGGAAGATCAGACCGAACCCGCTGACGGCCACCAGGCCGCCGCCGAGCACGACGATCCAGAACACCACCTTCTGGCCGCCGTTGAACTTGCCGGCCGGCGGATGGCCGTGGCCGATGAAGCCGCCGCCGGCCTTGAACCAGGCGACGTCCACCTTGTTGGGGATGTTGTGGCGCAGCCAGACAAGGAACATCAGGATGATGCCGGCGGTGAACGGGAAGGCCAGGAAGTTGTGTGACAGCTTCAGCCAGCCGGAGACGGTGGAGAACGCGTCCTGCCCGATCAGCGGCAGCAGGGTGATCCGCCCCACCGCCACGTTCAGCCCCGAGATCGCCAGCACGCACCAGGAGGCCGCGGTCAGCCAGTGCATGAACCGCTCGAAGGCGCCGAAGCGCAGGATGGTGGAAGCCGCGCGACCGCCCTCGATGCGCATCTTGCCCTTGACGAGGTAGAACAGCACCAGCAGCGCGCACACGCCCAGCACCGCGGCGGCGGCGATCCAGGGCAGATAGGCGCGGTGGTAGTCGCGCCACACCGGGCCGGCCGGCTGGATCAGGTTGGCGGCGCGGGCATCGGGCAAGGTGATGCGGCCGCTGATCTTGTCGAGCCCGTTCAGCAGCTCCTTCTGATGCACCTCGACCGTGTCCGGGTCGAAGCCCGTGGCAGGGGCGGCCGCGCGTTCCTGCGCCAGCGCCGGCACGGCGAGCAGCGCGAAGACCAGGAGAAGCGCCTTAAACATCGACGTTCTCCTTGTAGGCGGTCTGCCATCCCCAGGAGCCCGAGCCGTAGCCGCGCTTGAGCACGCGCTCCTTGTAGATCTGGGCGATGATCTCGCCGTCGCCGGCCATCAGCGCCTTGGTGGAGCACATCTCGGCGCACAGCGGCAGCTTGCCTTCGGCCATGCGGTTGGAGCCATAGGCGACGAACTCGGCCTTGGAGCCGTCCGGCGCGTCTGGCCCGCCGGAGCAGTAGGTGCATTTGTCCATCTTGCCGCGGCTGCCGAAATTGCCGAGCTTGGGGTACTGGGGTGCTCCGAACGGGCAGGCGTAGAAGCAGTAGCCGCAGCCGATGCACAGATCCTTGCTGTGCAGCACCACGCCGTCGGCGGTGGTGAAAAAGCAGTCGACCGGGCAGACCGCCGCACAGGGCGCGTCGGTGCAGTGCATGCAGGCCATGGAGACCGAGCGCTCGCCGGGCTTGCCGTCATTGATGGTGACGACGCGGCGCCGGTTGATGCCCCAGGGCACCTCGTTGGCGTTCTTGCAGGCCGTCACACACGCGTTGCACTCAATGCAACGATCCGCATCACAAAGGAATTTCATTCGCGCCATTGTTGCCTCCTCAGACCGTGGTTGCGATCTGGCACAGCGTGCACTTGGTTTCCTGCATTCCCGTGACAGGGTCATAGCCATAGGTGGTCAGGGCGTTGACGCTTTCGCCGAGCACGATCGGGTCCGCCCCTTTCGGGTATTTGGCGCGCTGGTCCACACCCTGGAACCAGCCGGCGAAGTGGAACGGCATGAACGCCACCCCGGCCCCCACCCGCTCGGTGACCAGCGCCTTCACCCGCGCCTTGGAGTTGCTCTCCGCCCCCGTCACCCACACCATCATGCCGTCGCGGATACCGCGCGCGGCGGCGTCGGCCGGGTTGATCTCGACGAACATGTCCTGCTGCAGCTCGGCGAGCCACGGGTTGGAGCGTGTCTCCTCGCCGCCGCCCTCGTATTCCACCAGCCGGCCGGAGGTCAGCACGATCGGGAAATTCTTGGCCACCCCGAGATCGACGGCACGCTTCTGCACCGTGGCGCCGATATTGGTCATACGGAACGAACGGAAATCCGGCAGCGTCGGGTATTTCGCCACCAGATCCGGCCGCGCGGTGTAGATCGGCTCGCGATGCACCGGCACCGGGTCCGGCAGCCCAAACGCGTTGGCGCGCGCCTTGGCGTTGCCGTACGGCACCAGACCATGGGCGATGGCCACCCGCACAATGCCGCCGGACAGATCCAGCGACCAGGACACGCCGTCCGGCTTGCCGGCACCCACCCGATTGATCACCGCCATCTCGGCCTCGGTCAGCTCGCCCTCCCAGCCCAGCTTCTTCAGCACGGCATAGGTGATCTCGGGGTAGCCGTCCTTGATTTCGGAGCCTGCGGAATAGCTGCCCTCGGCCAGCAGCGTCTTGCCGTCCTTCTCCACGCCGAACCGCGCGCGGAACGTGCCGCCGCCATCCTTCACGTGCAGATTGGTGTTGTAGAGAATATGCGTGCCGGGATGCTTCTGCTCCGGCGTGCCCCAGCACGGCCACGGCAGCCCATAGACCTCGCCATCCACCTCGCCGCCCTTGCCGCGCAAGGTGACGATGTCGAATTTATCCTGGTTGGCCATATGCGCCTTGAGCCGCTCCGGCGACTGCCCGGTATAGCCGGTGGACCAGGAGCCGCGGTTGATCTCGCGGGTGATGTCCTCCACCACCGGCTCGGCCCCGTCGATCTTGATGTGCTTGAACATCTGATCGGCAATGCTGAGACGGGTGGCGAGGCGATACATCACCTCGTGGTCGTTCTTGCTCTCCCAGATCGGCGGCACCACCTGATCCGCCCACTGGATCGAGCGGTTGGAGGCGGTGCGGCTGCCCCGCGTCTCGAACTGGGTGCAGATCGGCAGCAGATAGGTGCCGTCCTTGCGTTCGGACACGGCAGCGAAGGTGGTAGGATGCGGGTCGCACACCACCAGCAGCTCCAGCGCCTCCAGCCCCTTCACCATCTCCGGCATGCGGGTGACGGTGTTGCCGCCATGGCCCATCACGAACATGGCCTTCAGCGGGTTGCGCTGGTCGATCTGCGCCTTGGTCGCCAGCACGGCATCGAACCAGCGTGTGGTGGGAATGCCGGAGGTCTCCATCATCGCCTTGCTGTCGAAGCGCGACAGCAGGTAATCGTAGTCCACATCCCACACCCGTGCCCAATGCCGCCAGGCGCCCTCGGCCAGCCCGTAATAATACGGCAGCGACGTCACATCGAGCCCGGCATCGGTGGCCCCCTGCACGTTGCAGTGGCCGCGGAAGATGTTGGCCCCGGTGCCCGGCGCGCCGACATTGCCGGTGGCCAGCAGCAGAATGCAGTAGGCCCGCACATTGGCGGTGCCGACGGTCTTCTGCGTGGCGCCCATGCACCAGATCAGCGTGGCCGGCTTGTCATGCGTCATCATGTAGGCGACGCGCTTGAGCTGCTCGCCCGGCACACCGTTGACGCGCTCGACCTCCTCAGGCGTCCACTTGGCGACCTCCTTGCGGACGTCGTCCATGCCGTAGACGCGCTGGGCGATGAAGTTGGTGTCCTCCCACTTGTTCTCGAACACGTGCCAGAGGACGCCGTAGATGGTGGGAATGTCGCTGCCCGGGCGGATGCGGATGTAGTCGGTCGCGTGCGCCGCGGTGCGGGTGAAGCGCGGGTCGATCACCACCAGATTGGCGCGGTTGAGCTCCTTGCCGGTGAGGATGTGCTGCAGCGACACCGGGTGCGCCTCGGCGGGGTTGCCGCCCATGATCACCATGGTCTTGGCGTTGCGGATGTCGTTGTAGCTGTTGGTCATGGCGCCGTAGCCCCAGGTGTTGGCCACACCCGCGACCGTGGTGGAGTGACAGATACGCGCCTGGTGATCGGCTGAGTTGGTGCCCCAGAACGCCGCCATCTTGCGGAACAGATAGGCGCCCTCGTTGGAGAATTTGGCGCTGCCCAGCCAGAACACGCTGTCCGGGCCTGAATCGGCGCGGATCTTCAGGAGTTTGGCGGCGATCTCATCCAGCGCGGTATCCCAGGTGATCTTCTGCCACGCGCCGTTGACGAGCTTCATCGGGCTGCGCAGCCGGCGCGCACCCTTCACCAGCTCGCGCACCGAGGCGCCCTTGGCGCAGTGGCTGCCGCGGTTGATCGGGCTGTCGAACGCCGGCTCCTGGCGCACCCACACATTGTTCTGCACCTCGGCGATGACGGAGCAGCCGACCGAGCAATGGGTGCACACCGCCTTGACGGTCTTGACCGGCACCGCCGGGTCGATCGCCGCAGCCTCGGCGCGCTTGACCGAGCCGAGCGGCAGGCCCGCCAGCCCGATCGCCCCCGCGGAAAATCCGGCCCGGCGCAGGAAGGCGCGGCGATCGAGCACGCCGGAGGAAAGGTCGCCAAGCAGCGACTGCATGCGGCTTTTCTGGGCTGTGGCGTCGCGGCGCTTGATGAGCATGATGGCCGTCCTCAGTAGCGGTTGACGCGGTAGAACTGCTTCACGTGCTCGCTTTCCACGTAATGATGCCCGCCTTTGGTGCCCGGCGGCGTCATCGCCTCGGCCGGTTTGGAGTCCACTGTGGCGACGGCGATGGCGGTGGCGCCGGACAGGCCGAAGGCTGCGAAGAAGCCACGGCGCTGGACGGTGGTTTCCGTTCTGGAATCGGACATGGGCTGGATTTCTTTCATGTCGGCAGCGCGAAAGCTTGCGTTTCGATGTCGATCAGCAGCCGGCCAAGGCGACCGACCGGGCGGTAGAACCGCGCGGCGTCGGCGGCCGCGATATCGGCGAAGCATCGGGCGGCCCAGGGCTGCAGATGGCGGGTGAAGAACGCGGCGTCGGTCACATCAGCCGTGCCGCAGACACCGCGGATCAGCCCGGCCATCACCTCGCACAGGAAGGCGATATGGTCCTCCGGCTCGCTGAGCCCCTCGGTGCGCACCAGGCCGAGCCTGTGCAGATCTGACCGCACATCGGCCAGCGGGCGCTCATGCACGAAGCCGGTGAGGTAGTACGAGGCATAGGGCATCAGCTCGCCGCCGCCGAGGCCGGTGAACAGGGTGAAATGCTCGCGTTCGACGGTGGCGGCATCCGTCGTCGCGGCCGCCTCGGCGATCTCGCGGCGGAGTTCGAGCAGCGCGCCTTGACCCGAGGGCGGCACCGCCAGCCGGCGCAGCAGCGCCGCATCCGGCGCGCGCCACAGCAGACGCGCCATCAGGGCGTAAGTGTCGGCGCGGGCGGCATCCACCTCGTCGAGCCCGTCCGGCACCGCCAGCTCCGACTCGGCATAGAGATCCGGCCGCAATGCGGTGCGCGGAATGCCGGTGGCGGCCTCGATCGCCAGCACCCGGTCCGGCGGCACGCGCTTCCAGCCGGACACCGCCGGCTGGGACACGCCGATCAGCCGCGACAGGGCGCTGACACCGCCCGCCACCGTGATCGCCTGTTCCAGACCCGCCTCGCGCATTCGGTCTCCCGGGATTTTGTGTGCATTCAACACACATCGTCGTGAAGCCTATAGGATGGTCTTATGACCATTTTGGCAAGATGCGCCAGAGCCGATCATAGGCTTTGGTTATACCGGCGTCGCAGCCCCGCCCCGCCGGCGCCGGACGGTGTCGTCCCGTTCCTCCGAAACAACAAAATCCGGTTTAATTTCAGCAAGCTCGGTCAATACGGCCAGGTTCTGAAGCGGCGGTTCCGCAGAGTCCGATTCCGCGACCGCCACCTCCTCCGGCACCGCCTCGCGCGGCGGCGGCCGGTGCTCGCCGATGGCGCGCGACAGCAGGTCGGTTATATCGTCCACCGCGCGCAACGGTCCCCAGCCCGGCGATCCGCCCAGCGCCTCCCAGTCAAACTGGTAATCGGCGGGCCCGATGAAGCCCGCGATCGCGGCATCGCTCACCCACAGCCGCCGCAGCGCCAGCACCCGCCAGGCCTGCGGCACCCGCCGCTTGAGCCAGCCAGCGATTTCCTCGTCGGAGATGCTCTCCACCGGCGGCGGGATCTCCTCCGGCGGTTCCGCGGCCGCCGGCGCCGGCTTCGGGGCCGGCGGGGCCTGCCGCTTCAGCCGCGACCAGCGCCGCAGAAACCCGTCCTCGCCGCTCATGCCATGTCCTCGTCCTCGTCCGACGCCCAGCGCCGCCGCCTGCGCTTCACGAACACCCGCTCGACATGGTGCTCCGCCACGAAGGCCGCCAGCAGAGTCTCGATCTCGGCTGCCATCGGCACGGTCTCGACGATGTCCGACCCCGCCTCGGTGTAGGATTCGCCCTCCGCCGGGTCCGGCGTCACGCCCACCACCGCCACCCCGTCACCCTCCAGGCGCAGCGCCACCCAGATGCGCGGCGCCCCGGTGTAGAGATTGTCGCGATAGGTCGCGGTATCGGTGCGGTGCAGCTCCATCACAAAGCTGCCGGCGTAGAAGCGCGCGCCGGTCTCGCTGCCGCCAAGCGGGGTGAACGGCGGCAGATCGGGCGCGCCGGGCAGCACCGACACCGGCACCCACAGCACATCCACCCAGGGCGAGCGGGACCGGCGCCGTTCCACCACCACGCCCACGGCAAGGCCTGTCGTCGTCATCGTGCCGCCTCCGCCACGCCGTGATCGCGCAGGATGGCGCGCACGAGCGGGTTGATGTCCTGGTCCGCGCCGCCGATCTGAAACTCTGCCGAGGGATCCCGCCCCTCGCGCCAGCCGATGGCGAGAAAATGCGCCAGCGGATCCAGCCGCGCGGCAGCGACATCGGGGTTGTGGCGCAGATAGAACGCGGCGTCGAACCGGGCGTGCAGGTCCTGCGCCAGGACCATCGGATCGGGCCGCACCGGCAGCGGCGCCGGATCGAGCAGACGTTCGAGATGGCGCGTCGGCAGCTGCAAGGCGGTGTCCCACGGATGCTGTCCGCTCGGCTCCCCCACCTGCGCGCAGCGGATCTCGGTGGTGACGAGGCCACGCTGCCCCGCCAGGAACCAGTAGAAGCTGTCCTGCATCGCAGCCGGCGCCAGCAGGAACAGCTCGGTGCCCGGCCGGGCAAAGGCGATGTTGGCAAGCCCGGCGCCCATCACCCCCACAATCCGCCGCGCCCCCTTGAACGCCGCCACCTGGGCTGCGAACGGCATCGTCCCGGGATCGATGACACGGAACCCGGCACCCCCGGCCGCCGCCGCCACCGCGTCCTCATCCGCCAGCCGCCGCGGCCCGGCCGGCCGGGTGACGAACAGGTTGTCGTCCGGCCCCGGGGCGACGCTCGCCCCCAGCATGTCCAGCAGCGCACCGGTGAGCGGCGAGAGATACACGCCGTGCTCGGAAAGCCCTTCCACCAGCACCAGACGTTGCACCCGCACCGGCGCCGGCCCCGCTTCGACGACATCATCGGGCGATATGCCGACCAGAGCGAAGGCGTCCAGCATCGCCTTGCGCAGGGCCGCCGGGGCGGACTGCACCAGCACCCGCCCCGCCGTGCCAAGCCTGCGCGCCAGCAGGATGCGCGGCAGCATCTCCACCAGGAAATGCCCGTAATTCCAGGTGCCCGGCTTGCGCCCCAGGATCAGCGTGCCGTCGATGCTGCCGACCGGGCGGAACAGCGCCGCCTGCGCCTGGGCCACCTGCGCCGGCGTGTGCTCGTGCACCGTTTCGGCCACCACGCGGCCGTCGGCGTGCAGCACCAGACCCTCCTGGGCCACCACCACATCCTCCAGCACCCGCAGCGTCACCGGCTGCGGCGGAAACCACAGCCGGTGCCAGATCGGCGCCAGCACCGCGCGCGTGGCCGGCGGGATCAGCCCGGCGTCCGCGATCACCGGCGGCAGAATGGCGAACCCGGGCGAAACCGGCATCATGCCTCAACGGCAAGCGGCAGCCCCAGCAGCAGGTTGTGCGGCTTGAGCCGCACCGTGCCTTCGCCGTTGGCCGCCAGCATCAGATAGATCGGCCGCCCCGCCATGTCCGCCTGCACCGGGGTCGCCGCATCCGGCACCAGACGGAACAGCGCCAGCAGCCGCTCAGCCTCCGGTGGCGTCTCGCCGTGCCACAGCGCGTTGCCGATCCACGTCGCCTCGCTGTCCAGCCCGACGAACCAGCGCCAGTCCGGATCGGTGATGGCGGGCAGCGGATCGATGGTGGCGTCGATGCGCAGCATATGCCGCAGCCACAGCTTCAGCGCCCGGCCCAGCGCGTCGCGCCCGCCGGGTGTGCCGCCGAGATCGAGCAGCATGTCGAACGCGTCCGACCGGTCCCAGTAGGAATCGGCGGTGTCGTCGGTGAGCACGGTCAGCTCGGCGACGGCGGGCGGCGCCAGCATGGCCAGCAGCGGCGAGGCCTGGCGCTGCTGCTCGTGGGTCGTGATCGCCTCGGCATCCGCCAGCAGCACGGTTGCATTGTGTTGGGTCGCCCGCTGCGGCCGGAACAGCAGCTCGGCGGCGCGGATCGTGAACGGATCGGTGCAGCCGTGCAGCGCGTTGCGCAGGATGACATGCACCAGCTGGGTGATGAACAGCGGCGGCGTGCCGGTCAGGTCGCCCCGGATCAGCCGCATATACGCCGCCTCAAGGGACGGGGCCGCGACCAGCCCATCACGAAACGCCAGGAACAGCCGCCAGTTCTCCCGCGCGTCGGCATCCGCCAGCAGCCCCGGATCGGCCGATGCACGCGGATCAGCCAGCAGCGTCGTGTGCAGCGCGCGCTCCGCCGCACAGGCCGCGTCCGGCGGCACCAGCTCCGGCCGCGCAAGGAAGGCGCGCAGAAAATCGTCGGTCAGCCGCAGCAGACCGTCCGGCCCGCGATCCAGCAGATGATGGCCGGACGAAAACCAGAAATCGATCACTGCCCCCGCTCCTCGACCAGGCGGGTGAGGTCGATATGGTCCGGGTCGTCATCGGTCTCGATCAGCGCGAACACCGGCGGCGGCCGGTCGGTGCGCGCGGTGAGCGTGCGAAACCGCTCCACCAGCCCGTCCGGCCCCGGCATGCGGTGCACGGCGATGACGGTGCCGAGCGGCAGATCGCACAGCGAGGCGGCGAAAGCGACCTCCTCGCGCGCCGCCGGCAAGGCGGCAGCGAGATCGGGTGCGCCGAAATGCGCCACCAGCTGGGCCGCCAGCGCCCGCGCCACCGGCTCGGCCTCGCCTTCCGCCACCTCCACCAGCGTGGACCAACCCAGGCTGTCCACGCCCATAAACCCCGAGCGCAGCGCCACCCGCGCCTTGCGGCCCAGCGCCGCGGCATCGGCATCGCGGAACACGAACGCGCCGGAGACCGCCCATTCGCCCGGTTCGGCGGCACGGTCGAACACAAACGTGTCGGACGGATCGAGCCGCAGCGTGCGGGGCAGCTTCATGCCGCGATCTCGCCGTCCACCAGCCAGGACGGCGCCCGCAGCGCCCGCGCCAGATCGCCCCCCATCGCCGCATTGCCATAGCCACGCCAGCGCGCCAGCACCGCAGGCACCCCGTCATGCGCCCAGCTGTCGAGCACCTGCATGAAATGCCGGGCGAAGCTCTCAATGAACGGCGCCGTCTCGAAATCCTCAAACCCTTCCGACCGCAGCGACGCCATCGCCGCGTCGTCCTGCGCCGGCTCGACCCGCAGGGTGAAGCCGAACACGACAAAGCCCGGCACCGCGTCCTCGGCGCAGCCTTCCGGCCAGCCCAGCCGCGCGCCGCCGACCAGCCCGGCATCGAACACAATCCGGTCGGGCCAGCCGAAGGTCAGCGGCTTCTCCGGCGGGCTGATCGCGGTCAGCGCATCCGCCACCGCCACCATCCCGGCGAAGATCACGTCACGCGCATCGGCGAGCGTTTCCTCCGGCTCCAGGATCACCGCACAGTCCGCCGTGTCGAACCGGCGCACCCACACCAGCAGCCCTGCCCCGGCGCCGGCCTCGGCCTCCATCATGGCGCGATCGAACGCATCGCCGCCCTCGCGCAGGGCCAGCGGGGTATAGGGCGGCGGCAGGGCGAGCACGGCTTCTTCCTTCAACGGATCGGCCCCACTATACGTCCCTCCAACCAAAAGGACGAGTTGATGACCGAACGCCGCATCGTCTTCGCCTGTTCCTGCGAGGAGACGATGACGCTCGACGCCCCGGCGCTGCGCCGCACCGGCTGCGAAACCCGCCTCGCCACCCAGCTCTGCCGCCGCGAAATCGGCCTGGTGCGGGCGGCGCTCGACGAACGCCGCCCGATCACCATCGGCTGCACCCAGGAGGCGCCGCTGTTCGCCGAGCTCGCCGACGAGGCCGGCCAGACCATCCAGTTCGCCAACATCCGCGAGCAGGCCGGCTGGTCCGACGCCACCGGCACCGGCCCCAAGATGGCCGCCCTGCTGGCCGCCGCCGCGGTGCCGATGCCGCCGGTCGAGCTGGTCAGCCTCACCAGCGCCGGCGTGGCGCTGATCTACGGGCGCGACGATGCCGCCATCGCCGTCGCCCGCCGCCTGTCCGACACGCTGGATGTGACGGTGCTGCTGACCCGCCCCGGCGACATCACGCCGCCCGCGAGCGGCGATTTTCCGGTCCTGCGCGGCACCATCCGCACCGCACGCGGCGTGCTCGGCGGCTTCGAGCTGGTGGTGGACGACTACGCCACCCCCTCCCCCGCCTCCCGCACCGCCCTGCGCTTCGGCCCGCCTCGCGACGGGGCGGTGTCACGCTGCGACGTGCTGATCGACCTCACCGGCGGCAGGCCGCTGCTGCCGTCCCCCGACCTGCGCTCCGGCTATCTGCGCGCCGATCCGGCCCGGCCCGAGACGGTCGAGCGGCTGATCCACGACGCCGCGGGCCTGATCGGCAGCTTCGACAAGCCGGCCTATATCTCCTTCACCGACAGCCTCTGCGCCCACAGCCGCAACCGGCGCACCGGCTGCACGCGCTGCCTCGATCTGTGTCCCACCGGCGCCATCACCCCAGGCGGCGATCACGTGGCGATCGACGCCGCGATCTGTGCCGGCTGCGGTGCCTGTGCCGCGGTCTGCCCGACAGGGGCCGCCGCCTATGCCGTGCCGCCGCCCGCCAGTGTGATCACCCGTCTGCGCACCCTGCTCACCACCTACGCCGAAGCCGGCGGCCGCACCCCGGTGATCCTGCTGCACGACGAGGACCACGGCACCGCGCTGATCGACGCCGCCGCCCGCTTCGGCCACGGCCTGCCCGCCCATGTGCTGCCGCTGCGCCTCAACGAGGTCACCCAGGCCGGTCTCGACCTCATCGCGGCCGCCTACGCCTATGGCGCCGCCGGCGTGGTCGCCCTTACCCGCGCCCGGCCGCACCACCCCATCGACAGCCTGCACCGCGTGGCCTCGCTCGCCGCCGCCATCCTCGCCCCGCTGGGTCTGGATGCGCCGACGGTGCTGGAGACCGACGATCCGGACGCGCTGTGGGCCATCGGCCACGGCAAGGCAGTACCCATCCCCTGGCGCTTCCTGCCGATGGCGGAAGGGCGCCCGCTCACCATCCTCGCCCTGCGCGAACTGCACCGCGCCGCAGGCCTGGCGCAGGCGACGACACCGCTCCCCCCCGGCAGCCCGTTCGGCCGGGTGCAGGTGAACACCGAAGGCTGCACGCTGTGCCTCGCCTGCGTCGCCGCCTGCCCGGTGGGCGCACTGCGCGACGATCCCGACAAACCCACGCTGCGCTTCGCCGAGGATGCCTGCGTGCAATGCGGTCTGTGCCGCGCCACCTGCCCGGAAAAGGTGATCACCCTCGAACCCCGGCTCGACCTCACCGCCTGGGCCGCCGGCGCCGTGACGCTGAAGCAGGAGGAGCCCTATCCCTGCCTCTCCTGCGGCAAACCCTTCGGCGCGCGCAGCACGGTGGAGCGGATCGTGGCCAAACTCTCCGCCGGTCACTGGATGTTCGAAGGCGCCAACAGCAAACGGCTCGACCTCATCCGCATGTGCGAGGACTGCCGGGTCACCGCCGTGATGAACGAAAGCTTCGACCCTCATGGCGCGCCGCAGCGGCCGCTGCCGCGCCGGGAGCAACCGAAATGAAGATCAGCACTCTCGACGACTACCACGACACCATCCGCCATCTGCCGAGCTTCGCGAAGCTGGCGGGCCACGACGTCACCATCTGGAACGACCATGTCCAGGACAACGACATCCTGGCTGAGCGCCTCGCCGGGACCGAGGTGCTGGTGCTGATCCGCGAACGCACCCGCATCGAGGGCGCCCTGCTCGACCGGCTGCCCCGGCTGAAGCTGATCAGCCAGCGCAGCGTCTATCCGCATATCGACGTTCCCGCCTGCACGCGCAACGGCGTCATCCTCTCCTCCTACCAGCACCCCGGCACGCCGTCCTATGCCGCGGCCGAGCTGACCTGGGGGCTGATCCTGGCGTCGATGCGCCAGATCCCGCAGCAGGCGGCTGCGATGAAGGCGGGGCGCTGGCAGATCGGCGTGGGGCACACGCTGCGCGGCAAGACCATCGGTCTCTTCGGCTACGGCCGCATCAGCCGCGAAATCGCGACCTATGCGAAGGCGTTCGGCCTGCGGGTGCTGGTGTGGGCGCGCCCGGAGAGCCTGTCCCAGGCCGCCGCCGACGGCCTCCACACCGCCGTCTCAAAAGAAGCGTTCTTTGCCGAAAGCGATATTCTCACGTTGCACATGCGCCTGGTCCCGGCCACGCGCGGCATCGTCACCGAGGCGGATCTGCTGGCGATGAAGCCAGACTCGCTGATCGTCAACACCAGCCGCGCCGGCCTGTTGGCACCCGGCGCGCTGGTGGCGGCGCTGCGCCAGGGGCGGCCAGGCATGGCCGCGCTGGACGTGTTCGACGTGGAGCCGCTGCTGGACATCACCGACCCGCTGCTGACCATGCCGAACGTGATCTGCGTGCCGCATATCGGCTACGTCACGTTCGAGGAATACGACCTGCAGTTCCGCGACATCTTCGACCAGGTGGTAAGCTACGCCGCCGGCACACCCACCCACGTGATCAACCCCGACGTGCTGGGCCAGCGATAGATATCCGCTACGTGCCGCTCCACACCGGCTGTCGTTTGGCGAGGAACGCGTCGATCCCTTCGGCGGCATCGCGCGCCTGCAGGTTCTTCGTCATGATCTCGGCCGCATAGGCATAGGCTTCGGCCACCTTCATGTCGGCCTGCGCGTAGAAGGCGCGCTTGCCGATGGCGAGGGTGAGCGGGCTCTTGGCGGCGATCCCGGCGGCCAGATTTGCGACTTGCTGGTCCAGTTCGGCCTCCGGCACCACGCGATTGATGAGGCCGAGCACCTTTGCCGTCGGCGCATCGATCATGTCGCCGGTCAGCAGCATCTCCATCGCCGCCTTGCGCCCGATGCTGCGGGTGAGTGCGACCAGCGGCGTCGAACAGAACAGCCCGATGTTCACCCCAGGCGTGGCAAACCGCGCCGTCTCGGCCGCCACCGCCAGATCGCAGGTGGCGACCAGCTGGCAGCCGGCGGCGGTGGCGATGCCGTGCACCCGCGCGATCACCGGCTGGCGCAGCGACTGCAGCTGCAGCATCAGCCGCGAGCACTGCGCGAACAGCGCGGCATGGATCTCGCGGCGCGCATCGGCGCGCATCTCGCGCAGATCGTGGCCGGCGCAGAAGGCCGGGCCATTGCCTGCCAGCACCACCACGCGAATGGCGGGATCGGTGTCGATCTCCGCCAGCGCGGATTCCAGCGATGTCATCAGTGCAATGGACAGCGCATTGCGGGCGGCAGGGCGGTTGAGGGTGAGGGTGGCGACACCGTTGGCTGTCGAGAGCAAGAGGTCGGGCATAAGAAAGCTCCAAGAAAGAGGTTCTTTTTTTGAAAAAAAAGAACCAAAAAAACTTTTATCCTTGGGACCGCACTTCTCCGGAAAGGCCCAGCCCCACAAATAAAAGTTTTGTGCTTCTTTTTTTTCCAAAAAAGAAGAGTCTTATTTCACCTTTCCCGCATAATGCTGCGCAAACCGCGCCACAATCCCGGTCAGCTGCTCCGTCAACGCTGCCCCCGTCTCCGCCGAGCACAGATTGGGATCGCCCTTGCCCACGCCTTGCGCATAGACCTCGTCATACTCCGTCGGCACGCTCACCTCGGCACCCTCGAAGCTCACCGCGCCCAATGCGGTGTAAGGCAGATCCAGCAGCGCGTTGCGCCCCAACGGCTTCGCCTGCGGGATCATGTCCGGCCGCAGCACATCGGGAAACAGATGCAGCCCGATGCTGGTCAGCGGATCGGCACCATGACCGGACACCGCCCTGGACTTCTCGGCGCCGACAATGCCCGCCAGCAGCCCATACCCGATGCGCCAGAGATAAAGGCTCGGGATCTGCCGCCCCGTCGCCTGGAACACCTCGCGCGCCACCGTCGCGATCGGCCCGACATTGCCGCCATGCCCGTTGATGACGATCAGCCGCGTCAGCCCATGGCGATGCAGCGAGGCGATCATGTCGCGGATCACCGAGGTCAGCGTCGCCTCGGACAGCGCAATGCCGCCCACCATGGCGCCGAAATAGTCCGAGCCGCCGAACGGCAGCACCGGCGCCACCACCGTCCGCGTGCCCGCAGCGGTGGCCCGCAACGCCGCGAGCTCGGCGATCTTCTCGGCCAGCAGATAATCCCCCATCGGCGCATGCGGCCCCTGGTCCTCATGGCTGCCCATCGGCAGCAGGATCACCGGATTGTCGGCATACAGCGCCCGGCCCTCGCCGCCGGTCAGCGTGCCCATATGGACCTTGGGGGATGTCAGATGGGCCATCAGCTTGCACTCCTTGGCAGCAGGGACGAGGAACGGCTTGGATCGGCGGCATCGCGCAGCGCGTCGCACAGCAGGTTCATGGCGAGGATGGTGAACGTCAGCGCCGCACAGGGCCAGAGCAGCAGCAGCAGCGGCGCCTGCGCCATGGTGGTGCGCGCACCGCGGATCATCAGCCCCCAGGACGGCGCCGGCGGCACCACGCCGAGCCCCAGAAAGCTCAACCCGCTCTCCAGCACCACCGCGGCTGCGACCGCCAGCGACAGCTGCACCAGAATCGGACCCGCCACGTTGGGCAGCACCGTGCGGAGCAGAATGCGCGGCGTGGTCGCACCCATCGCCTGCGCCGCCTCGACATACTCCAGCGCCCGCACCGCCATCACCTCGGCATGGGTGACCCGCGCGAACCCCGGCAGAAACAGCACCGACAGCACCAGGATCAGCGTGCCGGCGCCCGGCCCCAGCAAGGTCACCACCAGCAGCGCCAGCAGCACCGGCGGGAAGCACAGGATGATGTCGGCACTGCCCAGCGCCAGCACCGCGCCCCCCCCGCGGAACCAACCGCCCACCAGCCCCAGCGTCGTGCCCAGCACGCACGCCAGCACCGCCGAGGCGAACGCCACCGACAGGCTCGTCCGCGCGCCCCAGATCAGGCGGGACAGCACGTCCCGCCCGAATTCATCGCCGCCCAGCCACCCCGCCACGCCAGGTGCCGCCAGACGATGCCCTTCAGCTTCGGCAGGCCGGGCTTGTAGTAGTTCGGCGAGGCCGTCAGTTCGATCGAGGTGCCGCGCTCCTGCGCGCCCAGCCGGAACGGACCGCAGCCGACCGGCGCCTTCAGGTCGGATTTATGCCAGCAGATCGCCATGTTGTAGTTGGCGAACCAGCTCGGCACCGTCGCCAGCTTCTCCTTGGTGACAATGCGCACCGTCGCCGCATCCGGCGTCTCCACACGGTCGAACAGCTGGAACTGCGCGCGCATATACGCGGTCGATTTCGGCGCCGCGTTCTGCTCGATGGTCCAGCGCACATCCTCGGCGGTAACCGGCTCGCCGTTGTGAAACACCGCATCGGTGCGCAGATGAAACACCCAGGCGCCGTCGGCATCGAGCTCCCAGCTCTTCGCCAGCTCGCCGCGCAGCGCGCCGTCCGGCCCATAGGCGGTGAGCGTGCGGTTGATCAGCAGCTTCACCGTGCCGGCCGCGGCCCCGGTGCTCTCCCAGGGCAGCAGGTTCGGCGGGTAGGCGGCAAGCCCGTAACGGAGATATCCGGTCCGTGCCTGCGCCCGAGCCAGTCCCGGCAGGAAGCTGGTGGCCAGACCGGCGGCAATCGCGTGGCGGCGGGTGATCATGCCTGTGTCTCCGCTGCGGGCCTGGCCCGGATCAGGACGTGAAGCGACCCTTGACCTTGACACGGATCAAAGCGGCCAGGAATTCCAAAGTCGGCATTTTCGTCCCGGTCAGCCGGGCCAGCTGCAGCGGCACGTTGTAGAGCGCATCGACCTCCATCGGCCGGTGTGCCATCAGGTCCTGCAGAATGCTGGGGCGATGGCCCAGCGCCATGTTGATGCCGACATTGCGCTCCACATCCACCACCGCCCTACGGCCCAGCGCCCGGATCAGCGCCTCCGCCTCGGCCATCACCGCGCGGGACGCTTCGATCAGCGTCGCCTCCTCATGCGTGGCGCGCACCGGCGTCTCCGTCAGCACGCACATCGGCCCGGCGCTGAGGTTGAAGGCGAGCTTCTCCCAGATCCGGTCACGGATGTTGACATCGATCGCCACCGGCAGATCGCCCGCGACAAACGCCTGCTCCAACAGCGTCATCCCCGGGGTCACGACTCCGTCGAGCGGCCCGAGGATGGTCGGGCGGGATTTCGGCGCACCGACCTTGATCACGCCTGGCGACGGCACCGAACTCGCCGGCCAGGCGATGCCGCCCACCGTGCGAAGCGGCCCGATCGCGTTCCAGATCACATCGTCCGGGTCGAGCATCGGCAGCCGCTCGCCGTCGAGCGGGCCGCCATGGCCGTGAAAATACCACCACGGCACGCCGTTGGTGAGAAACGCCACCGGCGTATCGTCGGCCAGCAGCGGCGCGATCTGGCGCGCCACGTCCGGCAGCCCGGGCGCCTTCACCGTCACCAGCACGCCGTCCTGCACGCCCAGCTCGGCGGGGTCGGCACTCGCCTTCACCTTGACGGTGAACACCCCGTCCGGCCCATCCACGGTCAGGCCGTTCGCGCGGATCGCCGCCAGATGCGCGCCGCGCGCCACGACCGAAACATCCACACCCGCGCGGGCCATATAGCCGGCGATGAACCCACCGATCGCGCCGGCGCCAAAGATGCAGATCCGCATGGCAACTCTCCTCAGGGACGAGCCGCCATCGTCTTCTTCAATGTCTCGACGATCAAGCCACCGGCGACCCCCGACGTGCCGCCCGTGTCATCGGCGATGCCGGCCTCGCCACCGATCGCGCCCGGCGGCACCACCGTCGCCGGCGCCCGGGCCGGCCCGAACAGGCTGTGCGTCCGCTCGCCCAGTCGGGCACAGCCGCCGAGCAGCACCAGCGCACCGAGCAGCAGGGCGCGGATCATCGCGTCTTTCCCTCGCACGCATATTGCGAGGTCAGGAACTGCAGCAGCGCATCCTCCGCCGGGCTGGCTATGCGGGCCGGGTTGGCGTCCACCCAGGCGCTGAACGCCGCCGTCACGTCGCTGCGGGTCGGGTTGGGCACCGGCAGGCAGAACAGCGCGTGGCCGGAGGCGAGCCCGGTGTCATACAGCACGCGAAACACGCCTGTGGTGAAGCCCTGGCAGAAATTCAGGGCGGGGGTTCCGTAAGGCTCGGTCGGGCTGGCGCTGCACAAGGCTGCGAGGTCGGCAGCGGAGTGCAGGGCGAAATTCTCCGCCGTCACCGCGGCCCACGCAGGCGCGGCGAGGGTGAGTGTCGCTAGCAGCGCCGCCCCTGCCGTCGCGCTCCGCCGTGCTGTCATGCAAGCTCCTTGCCCAGGCTGATGCCACGCCCCATTCCCATGTTATGAACGGCGGGCATGAGAGGTGACAAGGTGGCGACGCAGCGGGCTGAGGACATCGCGGAACGGCTGGAGACCGCGGCATCGATCTGCGCGCAGGGCGGCGTGAAGCTCACCGAGATCCGCCGGCAGGTGCTGGGGCTGATCCTGGAGGCCGGCGAACCGGTGGGCGCCTATGCGCTGCTGGATCGCCTGAAACACGCCCGCGCCAACGCCGCCCCCGTCACCGTCTACCGCGCGCTGGACTTCCTGCTGGCCCAGGGGCTGATCCACAAGGTGGAGCGGCTCAACGCCTTCATCGGCTGCATCGAGACCGGCACCCACACGCATCACGACCACGCGGTGCAGTTCCTGATCTGCCGCAGCTGCGGCACGGTGACCGAGATCGAAGACCGCGGCATCGCCACCGCCGTCGCCCAGGCCGCCGCCGCCGCCGGCTTCCGCCCGGCCCATGCAACCGTGGAAGTGGAGGGACGCTGCGCTGCATGCCCATGAGGGATGGACGGAAGATTTGATACGTTATATCAAAACACTCGTTCGCCAGGAGCCCCCGTCATGCGCCGCCGCGCCCTGCTCGCCGCCATCGCCGCAATCGCCGCCCTCCCCGCCCGCGCCGAGACGCAGCTGGCCATCGTCGCCGGCGAAAACATGTACGGCGACATCGCCCGCCAGATCGCCGGCCCCGATGCCGACATCACCGCCATCCTCAGCAACCCCGACGAGGATCCGCATCTGTTCGAGGCGAGCCCGTCGGTCGCCAAGGCGCTGGCCGCCGCGCGCATCGTCATCGTCAACGGGGCCGACTATGATCCTTGGCTGACCAGGCTGCTGCGCGCCGCCAAAGGGCATGACCGCACGGTCATCGACGTCGCCGCCCTCGCCCGCAAGCAGCCCGGCGACAACCCGCATCTCTGGTACAGCGTTGACATCATGGTCGCCACCGCCCGCGCCCTCGCCGCCGCCCTCACCGCCGCCGCCCCCGCCCGCAAGGCCGATGTCGCCGCCAGGCTCGCCGCCTTCGAGACCAGCGTCACGCCGCTGCGCCAGCAGATCGCCGACCTGCGCGCCCGCTGGGCCGGCCAGAGTGTGACCGCCACCGAGCCGGTGTTCGGCTACATGGCCGCCGATCTCGGTCTGCACATGCGCAACGAACGCTTTCAGCTCGCCATCATGAACGACACCGAACCACGCCCCTCCGATGTCGCAAGCTTCGAAGCCGATCTGCGCCAGCACCGCGTGCGCGCCCTGCTCTACAACAGCCAGGCCACCGCGGGGGCCGCCAAGCGCCTGCTCGCCATCGCCCAGGCCGCGCATGTGCCCGTGGTCGGCGTCACCGAGACCATGCCGGCCGGCCAGACCTGGCAATCCTGGATGGCCCACCAGCTCGACGCGCTGGCCACAGCCCTGGCCACGCCGTGAACGCCATCGAACTCTCCGGCGTCACGCTGCGCCTGGGCGGACGCGACGTGCTGCACCACGTCAGCCTGACCCTCCCCGAGGGCGGCTTCGTCGGCGTTCTCGGCCCCAACGGCGCCGGCAAGACCACGCTGATGCGCGCCCTGCTCGGCCTGGTCCCGCCCCACGCCGGCCGCATCGCGGTGCTCGGCGCGCCCGCCCGGCGCGGCAATCCGGCCATCGGCTACATGCCGCAGACCCGCACCACCACCGCCCCCGCCCTGCGCGGCCGCGATTTCGTGGCCGCCGCCGTCAACGGCGAACGCTGGGGCATGCCGCGCCT
Organism: Rhodospirillales bacterium; assembly: GCA_037445025.1. Lineage (GTDB taxonomy): Bacteria > Pseudomonadota > Alphaproteobacteria > Acetobacterales > Acetobacteraceae > CAIQQQ01. The sequence goes on along the minus strand of JBBILI010000004.1, from coordinate 53,884 downwards.
CGGACCGGACGCGCAGCGCGAGATCGACCGCGTGCTCGACCTGGTGGGAGCCGCAACGCTCGCCGACCGTCCGCTGGGCGACCTCTCCGGCGGCGAGCGCCAGCGCCTGCTGCTGGCCCAGGCCCTGCTCGGCCACCCCCGGCTGCTGCTGCTCGACGAGCCGCTGATGAGCCTCGATCCGCACCGCCAGGCCGTCGTTGTCAGCCTGGTGCACGATCTGCAGCGCAGCCTGGGCCTGACCGTGCTGTTCAGCGCGCATGACCTCAACCCGCTGCTCGGCGTCATGGACCAGGTGCTCTATCTCGGCGGCGGCCACGCGGCGCTGGGTCCGGTCGCGGACGTCATCACCGGCCCCGTGCTGTCGCGCCTCTACGGCTCGGCCATCGAGGTGATCCGCCTCGGCGAGCGCATCTTCGTGCTCTCCGGCGACGGGCAGCTCGGTCTGGAAGGCCATTGCCATGTTTGAGTATGACTTCATGCGCTCCGCGTTCGCCGCCGCCACCATCGTGGCCGTGGTGTCCGGCTGCGTCGGCTATTTCCTCGTCCTGCGCGGCCAGACCTTTGCCGGACACGCGCTCTCCCATGTCGGCTTCACCGGGGCGACCGGAGCGGTGCTGATCGGCGTCTCCCCGCTCTGGGGCCTCGTCGCGGTGACCGTGCTCGGCGGCATCGTCATGGGCAGCCTCGGCGAGCGGCTGCAGCAGCGTGACGTCGCCATCGGCATGGTGCTGTCCGCAGCGCTTGGCCTCGGTCTGCTGTTTCTGCATTTCTTCACCGCCTACGCCAGCCAGGCCACAGCACTGCTGTTCGGCAACGTCATGGGCGTCGACGCCGCCACGCTGTGGAGCCTGCTGGCGCTCGGCGTGCTGAGTCTGGCAGGGCTCGCGGTGATCGCGCGACCGCTGATCTTCGCCACGCTGCAGCCGGAGCTGGCCGAGGCCAGAGGGGTGAACCTGCGGGCGCTCTCGGTGCTGTTCCTGGCGATCGTGGCGCTGGCGGTGGCCGAATGCGCGCAGATCGTGGGCGTGCTGCTGGTGTTCACCCTCATGGTGGGCCCGGCCGCCACCGCCCAGCGCCTCACCGCCCGGCTGGGCCGCGGCCTGGTGCTGGCCACGGCCCTGGCGCTGGCGGAAGCCTGGGGCGGGATCGCGCTGTCCTACGTGACGGATTGGCCGAGCACGTTCTGGATTACCGCGCTCAGCACTGCCATTTATCTCGCCGCATTAGCGAGAAAGTAAAGAAAGCACTTCTTTTCTGAAGAAAAGAAGCAAAAGACTTTTATCCGCTTCGCCCTGCCTTTCCGGAAAGGCAGGCGACAGCGGATGAAAGTTTTTTGGTTCTTTTTTTCAAAAAAGAACGCCTTCCAAAGCCGGATAATCCGTATACCCCACCGCCCCACCGCCATAGAACGTCGCGCGGTTATACGCATTGAGCGGCGCCCCCGCCCGGATCCGCTCCACCAGATCCGGATTGGAGATAAAGATCCGCCCGAAAGCCACCACCTCCGCACCCCCCGTCCGCGACACCTCGGCCGCAGCACTCTGCGGCGTGAAGCCGCCGGCGGCGATGATCTGGCCCGGATAGACCGGCCGGAACATCGCCACCACCTCCGGCGCCTCCGCCACCGCGTCCGACCCGCCGGCCCCGGTGGCACGCGGCTCGATCAGATGCAGATAGGCAAGCTTCCGCTCCGCCAGCGCGCCGATCACATAGGTGAACAGACCCTGTGTGTCGCTGTCGGACATCGAGCCGAAGGTGCCGAACGGCGACAGACGGATGCCGACATGCCCGGCATCCCAGGCGCCGATCACCGCATCGGTCACCGCCAGGGTGAGACGGGCGCGGTTGGTGATGCTGCCGCCAAACTGGTCGGTGCGGTGGTTCGAACCGTCCTGCAGGAACTGGTCGAGCAGGTAGCCGTTGGCGGAATGGATCTCCACCCCGTCGAACCCGGCGGCGCGGGCACGATGCGTGGCCTCGACATAGGACTGGATCAGCCCGGGAATCTCGGAGGCCTCCAGCGCCCGCGGCGTCTCGTAAAGCACCTGCTCCCAGGCGGCCGTCAGCGTCTTGCCCTCCGGCGCAATCGGCGACGGCGCCACCGGCAGACCCTCATCGGGATGCAGCGAGGAATGCGAGACGCGGCCGACATGCCACAGCTGCAGCACGATCTTGCCGCCCTTCGCGTGCACCACGTCCGTGACCAGCTTCCAGCCCGCGACCTGTTCGTCGGAATGAATGCCGGGGGTGGCGGGATAGCCCTGGCCGATCTGCGAGATCTGGGTGGCCTCGGCAATCAGCAGGCCGCCCTTGGTGGCGCGCTGGGCATAGTATTCGGCGTTGAGCGCGGTCGGCACGTTGCCGGGCTGGCTGGCGCGCATGCGCGTCAGCGGCGCCATCACCACGCGATGGTCGAGATGCAGGGCACCGAGTGCCAGCGGCGTGAACAGAGATGAATGCGGCATCGTGAACTCCTCGAAACACAACAGCCGATGCCGGAGCACCCTGGCCCACGGCATCGCGCTGTCTTTGCTGTGGAAATGGCCCGCCATGCCGCGCTGCACAAGACGGAGCCGCCAGGCTCAGGGCAGCCCTTCGCCCAGCACGTGCCGCCGTCCCGCCAGCAGGAACAACGCACCGCCCAGCGCCATGAACGCCGCCCAACCGGCCATCAGCCCCTGCTTGAACGTCTCGAGCGCCCCGGTGGCGGGCTGGCCGGTGGTCAGCACCGAAGGCAGCACGGCGCGTATCGCCGGATCATCCAGCAGCCCACGCAGCCGCACTGCGTCGGGATAAGGCAGGTCCAGCGGCCGCGCGGCGTCGAGGCAGGTGGGATCGTGCGAGGCGAGATAGCACTGCACCCGGTCCGCCTCGATCCGCGCGGTGTCGCGCCGCATCACCACACCATCCATGCCGAAGGACAGCGGGCGGATATACAGGCGCAGCCCGACCAGCGAGGCACAGATGATGATCGCTGCGAAGGCTTCGCCACCCTGGACGCGGCGGAAGCGCCAGGTGGCCGGCAGCAGATGCAGCAGGCTCGCGACATTGACGACGGTGGCCAGCGCGTAGGTGTCGGTATAGCGCGATGCCAGCGGCGTCGCGGCCCGACCATACGCCAGCACGATGAACTGCGTGACCAGCCAACCCAGCACCAGCAGGTTGAACCATCGTGGATCGGCCAGCGGCGGCGCCTCGCGCAGCACGCGGATCGTGAGCAGCAGCGAGGGAAGATAGAACAGCAGACCGATCACGACACCGGCTCGGCCCAGCACGACATCGAACGGCCAGCTCGCAATCGCCAGCAGGGCTGAGACGAACATGCCAATGCTGTGCGCGCGCAACGGCATACTGCCCTCGACCTGCGGCACAGCCAGCACCAGAGCCGCCGTCAGCACGAGCAGCGCCCCCAGCCCTGCCATCTCGCGCCCACCGCGACGGCGGCCGCGCAGCATCTGCAGCACGCCCATCATGCCGGACGCGGCCAGGCACATCGGCCCGCTCGCCATGTTGGCACTTGCCGCCAGAGCCAGCGCGATGCCGAGCCACCAGGACCGGGACCATGCCGGCGCCGCCGCGAGACAGGCCAGGCAGGCGACGGAAAAGCCGATCACAAGGTAGAAATGCGTGTTGAACCCGAGCAGCGTGTTCTCCCACCCGAACGGCAACGCCACCAGCATGGCGGTGACGGCCAACACCGTCACCGCCCGTCGGGCCGGGACAATGCGTGCGAGCCGGGCCGCGATCAGCGCCACCGGCACCGCCTGGATCGCGGCGTTGATCAGCATCTGCAGCACCACGTCCCACGTGCCCACGAGCCGGTAGAGACCCAGCATCAGCAGGCGGGAGAACAGCACGTGATGCTCGTTCTGCGGCCTGTACAGATCGGCCAAGCCGAGCCTGTGCTCCAGCAGCGGCTTGAACAGGAAGGCGGCGCCGGCGTCCCATTCATCCCAGAACGGCGTGGGGTTGCCGGCGAAGCCGATCAGCCACAGCCGCGCGCCGAACACGAGGCTGATGCAGGCCAGGGTCGCCAGCACCATCGGCGACCGCAGAGTGGCACGCATCAGGCCGCTTCGCGCACGACATAGGTGTAGAACCGGATCGACCCGTCCGGCTCCCGCTCGCGGTACAGCCCCTGGATCTCGTTCTCGAACCCTGGGAACAGGTTGGCGCCGCGCTCGAACACCTTGAGGTAATCGATCATCGGCTGCGCCTTCGCATCCAGCCGCTCACCCGGCACGATGGTGGCGATGCCCGGCGGATACACCACGAACATGGTGGTGGCGATGCGCCCGCCGATCTCGTCGAGCGGCAGATAGTCCACCTCGTTGCGCGTCATCGCCCGCATCGCCAGATTCGGCGCCATCGTCATCTCCGGGAAATGCGTGCGGCGGAACTGCTGGCGCTGCAGCGTGCTGGTGCCGGCCTCGCGGTAATAGGCGTGCATCTCCCCACAGAGATCGCGCAGCCGCATGCCGGCATAGCGCTCGGGGCGTTTGCGCACGAATTCCGGAATCGCATCCTCCAGCCGCGCATTGTCGTCATGCAGCCGCTTGAAGAACACCAGGTTGGACAGCAGCGTGCCGGCCTTGCTGCTCTCCACGCCGGGGGTGAGCAGGAACAGGATGGAGTTGAGGTCGTTCTTCTCCGGCACCACCCGGTTCTCCCGCAGATACTGCGCCAGCACCGGCGCCGGCACGCCGTGCTCGGCATACTGCCCGGTGACCCGATCGAACCCCGGCGTCAGCAAGGTGAGCTTGTTCGGGTCGGTCATGGTGTAGCCGGGCTGGACATGACGGAACCCGTGCCATTTGGCCCCCGGCGCCAGCTCCCAGTAACGCGCGTCGCTGGCCAGCGCGTCGGTCGGCACATCCTCCCAGCGCACCGTCTCGCCGTCATAGTCCACGACATCGGGCACGAACGGGTCGAAGAACCACCGCCGGTTGGCGTCGCTCTCGCGCTCGTCGAACTCGGCGCGGATCGCCCGCAGCTTCTTGCGCAGCTCGATGCCGAGGCGGATCGTGTCGTCCCACAGCACCTCGCCCTGCCGCCCCTTCATCATCTGGGCTCCGACATCGAGCGAGGCGAACAGCGGATAGAACGGCGAGGTCGAGGCATGCATCAGAAAGATCTCGTTGAACCGGCGATGCTCGATCCGCCGGCGCTGCCCGCGGATATGCTCGTCGCGCACATGGATCTGACTGGCCTGGGAAAAGCTCGCCAGCTGCTTGTGGGTGGACTGGGTGCAGAAGATGCCGGGCGAATTCTCATCGAGCCCGGTCAGCCCCATGGCGAAGCGGCCCTTGAAGATCGGGTGGAACTTCAAAAACCCCGCCCAGGCCTCGTCGAACAGGATGTAGTCACACAGGTGCCCGATCTTCTCCAGGATGAGCTGGGCCGAATAGATCGTCCCGTCATAGGTGCACTGCTCGATCACCGCGCAGCGGAACGGTCGCTTCCGCTGCCACGCGTCCTTGTCGGTCACCAGCGGATTGTCGCGGATCTGCTCGCGGATCCGCGTCTCGTCCAGCGCCTCGATGTCGATCGGGCCGATCAGCCCGTGCGGGTTGCGGTCGGTCTCGAGGAAGATCGGAATGCCGCCGCCGAGGAACAGCGCCCCGTGATGCGCGGCCTTGTGGTTGTTGCGGTCGAACAGCACCAGATCGCCCTCGGCCACCAGCGCAGACAGCACGATCTTGTTGGAGGACGAGGTGCCGTTGAGCACGAAATACGTCCGCTCGGCGCCGAAGATCACGGCGGCCTGGCGCTGCGCCTCCAGCGCCGGGCCTTCGTGGATCAGCAGATCGCCGAGATCGAGGATCGAGTTATCGAGATCGTCGCGGAACACGTTCTCGCCGAGATGCTCGAAGAAGATCCGCCCCACCGGGCTGCGGCCGTAGAAGATGCCGCCGTTGTGGCCGGGGCAGGTCCAGAGCTGGTTGCCTTCCTCGTTGTAGTCCAGCATGGCGCCGAAGAACGGGGTGCGCAGCGTGTCGGCATACTGGCGCAGGCGCGAGGCGAGGTTCTTGGCGATGAACTCGGGGGTTTCCTCGGCCAGGAACACGTAGCCGTCGGCCTCGTGCAGCACGTCGACCGGGATTTCCTCCAGCCGGTGGTGGCGCACCAGGATGATGATCGGCGTGTCCAGCCCGCGTTTGCGGATGAGGCTGATCAATGCCGCCATCTTGCCCTGCGGGCCGCGCTTGCCCCAGTCCAGCAGCACGCAGCCGATGGCGGCGTCGGTGCGGATGACCAGTTCGGCGTCGTCGGCCTTGCGCGCCTTGACCACGCCGAAGCCGATCTTATCGATCTCAGCGACGATCTGCGCGAGCCGCTGGCCCTCCAGATCCTCGGCATCAAAGACCGGCGCACACACCAGAAACTTGAACCGCCGCTCGTACTGCATCCGCGTTGTCACCCCTAAAACGAATAAAAGTTTCTTTGGTTCTTTCTTTTCAAAGAAAGAACTTCTTTTTTGGAAAAAAGAAGCAAAAAACTTTCAAACCCCGGCTGCGCCCGGCGCCGTCGGCGCTGATGGACCATCAAGCGCGGCATTCTGTCCAGAGGCTGTCATGTGACGATTGGCGCAAGGCCGCAGTCGATGGCATTCTGGATCGTCGGCAACGTTCGGCACCCGGGGAGACGCGCCAGCACAGCCTGAAGGAGATGGGTTGAGGCATGACGCTGCGTGTGCTGCTGGTCGATGACAACGAGGAACGCGCCGCCGCGGTCACCGCGGGGCTGCAGGCCGACGGCTGCGTGGTGGTGGGCCTGGTGCCCGACCACGCCGACATCGTGGCGCAGGTGCGCGCCGCCGGCGCCGAGGTGATCGTGTGCGATCTCGACCACGCCTCGCGCGACGCCATTGAAAGCATGCGCGCGCTGAACCGCGACGAGCCGCGCCCGGTGGTGATGTTCGTCGACCGCGCCGACCCCTCCAGCATCCAGGCGGCGATGGAGGCGGGGGTGGCCGCCTATGTCATCGAAGGGCTGCAGCCGAGCCGGGTGCGCGCGGTGATCGACGTGGCGGTGGCGCGGTTCACGTCGCATCAGGCGCTGCGGGCGGAACTGGCCGAGATGCGTTCGGCACTCAGCGAGCGCAAGCTGGTCGAGCGTGCCAAGGGTCTGCTGATGCAGACGCGGCGGATGAGCGAGGACGAGGCGTATCGGGCGCTGCGCCGCCTGGCGATGGACCAGGGCAAGCGGCTCGCGGATGTGGCAGAGAGCGTGATCGCGATGGCAAAGCTGCTGCGTTAGCGGGCAGATGAGGCGAAATTTTGCACCATAAGATCACCGTTTGATCGGTTTCTGTCTGGTGACCTGCCGCTTTTCCAGCCTCTGCCCGTTGGCACGTCAATTGCTGTGCTCGCTTGGCGTTGCAGCATCGGGGTAGCCCGGACCGCAGATTGTCAATGGCGACGATCTGCGCGGCGATGTGCCAGATATCAGCGGTCCAATGGCGGCCCGCTCCTCACGACGGTTCAGCACCGTGTGGAGCCTCGTTGCCGTGACCCTGTCCGAAACCCAGCCGCTCGAACGTCCTGCGCTGTTGCCTGATGCGCAGGCGGAGGCGCTGAGCCTTGGCTATGTGCCGCTCACCGATGCGGCGCCGCTGCTGGTGGCGCAGGCACTTGGGCTGTTCCATCGCCGGCATATCACGGTGAGCCTCACCCGCATCGGCGCCTGGTCGGCGCTGCGCGACCATATCGCGCTGGGGCATCTCGATGGCGGGCAGATGCTCTCGCCGATGCCGATCGCGGCTGCACTCGGCCTCAGCGGCCTGCCCACCCAGTTGGCCGCCGTGGCCACGCTGGCCCGCCACGGCAACACCATCACCTTCGGCGAGCAGCTGATGGCCGAGATCACCGAGGCGGCGCCGGCGCTCGCACGGATCCGCCCGCTGCCGGCCGCCGCCCTGGCCGCGCGCCGTGCCGCCGGCCGCCCGCGCCCGACGCTCGCCGTAGTGTTCGCCTTCTCCTCGCACAACTACCTGCTGCGCCACTGGCTGGCATCCGGCGGCATCGACCCTGAGCGCGACGTGCGGCTTGTGGTGGTGCCGCCGCCGCTGCTGCCGGGCGAGCTCGCCGATGGCCGCATCGACGGGTTCTGCGCCGGCGAGCCCTGGGGCTCACGCGCCGTCGATCTCAGGCTGGGCCGCATCGTGCTGACCACGGCGGATATCTGGCTCAACCATCCGGAAAAGCTGCTGACCGTCAGCACCCACAGGCTGGCCCGCGCGCCGGAACAGATCGAGGCCTGTGTGGCCGCCATCATCGAGGCCGGGCTGTGGCTCAGCGACCCCGCCAACGTCGCCGAGGCCGCCCGCATCGTGCAGTCCCGCGCCATGCCGGATGTGCCGGAGCAGGTCGTGGCGCTCGCCCTCGGCCGCCGGCTGGTGCTGGCGCCGGACGAAAACCCCACCCCGGTGCCGGGCCTGCAGTTCCACCCCGAAGCCACCTGCCCGCATCCCGAACACGGCGCCTGGTGGGCGCGGCAGATGCTGCGCTGGGGCCATATCGACACACTTCCCGCCGGCCTGATCGAGGCGATCTGGCGGCCCGACATCTGGCAGCGCGCCGCCGTTCAAGCCGGCGTGCCGGCCGCCATCCCCGTCATCCCCCCATGCCCTGGAGACCACGCATGACCCGACTGACCCGCCGATCCGCCCTCACCGGCACCGCCGCCCTGCTCGCCGCCGCCCGCGCTACCCTGCCGCACGGCGCGCGCGCCGCCAGCGGCGCCGAAACGACGAAAGCCACGCTCGGCTACATCGCGCTCACCGACGCCGCCCCGCTGATCGTGGCCAAGGAGCGCGGCATCTTCGCGAAATACGGCGTGCCCGACATCGAGGTGGCGAAGCAGGCGAGCTGGGGCGGCACGCGCGACAACATGGTGCTCGGCGGCGGCGGCGGCGGCATCGACGGCGCGCATCTGCTGACGCCGATGGCCTATCTCATGCAGGCCGGCAAGATCGTGCAGAACGGCCAGTCCGTGCCGATGTCGATCCTGGCGCGGCTCAACGTCAACGGCCAGGCGATCAGCGTGTCCAAGGCGCTGATGCCCGTGGGTGCCAAGCTCGACAGCGCGAAGCTGAAGGCCGCGTTTGCCGCCAAGAAGGACAACAAGGTCGCCATGACCTTCCGCGGCGGCACGCATGATCTGTGGCTGCGCTACTGGCTGGCCGCAGGCGGCATCGACCCGGACCGCGACGTCGAGACCATCGTGGTGCCGCCGCCGCAGATGGTGGCCAACATGAAGGTCGGCACCATGGACGCGTTCTGCGTGGGCGAGCCGTGGAACGACCAGCTGGTGCACCAGGGCCTCGGCTACACCGCCTGCATCACTGGCGAGATCTGGAAGGACCACCCGGAGAAATCCCTCGCCATGCGCAGCGACTTCGTGGCCAAAAACCCGAAATCCGCCGAGGCCATCACCGCCGCCGTTATCGAGGCGCAGATCTGGGCGGACAGGTTGGAGAACAAGGAGGAGCTGGCCGCCCTCCTCAGCAAGCGCGCCTGGTTCAACGTGCCGCCGGCCGACATCCTGCCGCGCTCCAAAGGCGATGTGGAATACGGCGACGGCCGCAGGCTCACCGGCACGCCGCTGCGCATGAAGTTCTGGGCCGACCACGCCTCCTACCCGTTTCAGTCACACGATCTGTGGTTCCTCACCGAGGACATCCGCTGGGGCGTGCTGGTGCCGGAGACCGACACCAAGGCGCTGATTGCGGCGGTGAACCGACAGGACGTGTGGCGCAGCGCCGCAGCCCTGGCCGGCGTTGCCGCAAGCGACATGCCAACGGGCACCTCGCGCGGCACCGAAACCTTCTTCGACGGCAAGGTGTTCGACCCGGCCAACCCCCAGGCCTACCTCGCCTCGCAGTCCATCAAGAAACTCGCGGCCTGAGGAGGTCATCATGGGCACCACCGTTCGAGGCCAGTCGGCGCAGGCCGTGCGGCTCTCCAGCTTCTCGCTGCGGCACACCGTGTCGCGGATCGGCTCCTGGGGCTACGGCCAGGCGCGCGACGCCGCACCGCTGCTGGTGATGCTGGTGCTGATCGGCGCCGTCTGGCAGTTCGCCGCCAGCAGCGCCGGCTCCTCGCTGCCGCCGCCCACCAAGATCTGGGCGGACAGCCGCGACCTGATCCTGCACCCGTTCTACGACCATGGCGGGCTCGACAAGGGGCTCGGCCTGCATCTGTTCGCGAGCCTGCAGCGGGTCGCCATGGGGTTCACGCTCGCGGCCATCGTGGGCGTGGCGCTGGGCATGCTGGTCGGCACCTCCAACCTCGCCATGCGCGGGCTGGACCCGATCTTCCAGGTGCTGCGCACCGTGCCGCCGCTGGCCTGGCTGCCGTTGGCACTCGCCGGCTTCCGCCAGGCCCAGCCGAGTGCGATCTTCGTCATCTTCATCACCGCGATCTGGCCGGTGATCATCAACACCGCTGTCGGCGTGCGCAACGTGCCGCAGGACTACCGCAACGTCGCCCGCGTCATCCGCCTTGGCGGGTTGGGCTATTTCGCCAAGATCGTGCTGCCGGCCGCCGCCCCCTACATATTCACCGGGCTGCGCATCGGCATCGGCCTGTCCTGGCTCGCCATCGTGGCGGCCGAGATGCTGGTCGGCGGTGTCGGCATCGGCTTCTTCATCTGGGATGCGTGGAACAGCTCCAACATCTCCGACATCATCGTGGCGCTGATCTATGTCGGCCTGGTCGGCTTCGTGCTCGACCGGCTGGTGGCGCTGGCCGGCCGTATCGTCACGCGCGGCACATCCGCCTGAAGGGATCACAGACATGTCCAGCTTTCTCGAATTTTCGGATGTCGGCATCACCTTCAAGCCGGGTGCGCCAGCCGTGCTGGTGGATGTGAACCTGCAGGTTGCCCGCGGCGAATACATCGCCATCATCGGTCATTCCGGCTGCGGCAAGTCCACGCTGCTCAACATCGTGGCCGGGCTGATCCAGTCCTCGACCGGTGGCGTGGTGCTCGATGGCCGCGAGGTCAACGATCCCGGCCCGGACCGTGCGGTGGTGTTCCAGAACCACTCGCTGCTGCCCTGGCTGACCTGCCGCGAGAATGTGCGGCTTGCCGTGGACCAGGTGTTCAAGAAGAAGTCGCGTTCGGAACGCAACGACTGGGTGGACGAGAACCTCGATCTCGTCAGGATGTTGCCACATGCGGATAAGCGTCCGGCCGAGATTTCCGGCGGCATGAAGCAGCGCATCGGCATCGCCCGGGCGCTTGCCATGCAGCCCAAGGTGCTGCTGCTCGACGAGCCGTTCGGCGCGCTCGACGCGCTGACCCGCGCGCATCTGCAGGACCAGGTGATGGAGATCCATCACCGGCTCGGCACCACCATCCTGATGATCACGCATGACGTGGACGAGGCCGTTCTGCTATCAGACCGGATCGTCATGATGACGAACGGGCCGATGGCCACGATCGGCGAGGTGCTTTCGGTCGATCTGCCGCGCCCGCGCGACCGGCTGGCGCTGGCCGACGATCCCCGCTTCATCGCGGCGCGGGCGAAGGTGATGGCGTTTCTCTACGCCCGCCACCGCAACCCGGCGCAGGCGGCCTAGGCCATGGCCACGATCGTGATCGGCACGGGGCCGGCGGGACTGCGCTGCGCGGAGAAGCTGGCCCAGGCGGGCAAGACCGTGCGCGTGATCGGCGCGGAGCCGGGCCTGCCCTACAACCGGGTGGCGCTGAGCCAGCATCTCGCCGGCGATTGTCAGGAGGCCGAGCTGATCACGCATGATGCGATCAGGCTGGCCTCGCTCGGCATGGGCTACCGTCCTGGCACGATGGTCCGTGGTATCGATCGCGACGTACGGCGCGTGGCGCTCGACACCGGTGAGACCTGGGCGTACGAAACCCTTGTGCTGGCCCTGGGGTCGCGCCCGTTCCGCCTGCCGCTGCCGGGGGCCGATCTGCCGGGGGTGCTGATGTATCGCACGCTCCAGGATGTGCGCCTCATGCTGGAAGCGGCTGCGGCGGGGGGCCGGGCGGTCGTGATCGGCGGCGGCCTGCTCGGCCTCGAAGCCGCGGTCGGCCTCGCCAAACGCGGCATGGCCACCACCGTGCTGCACGCGGTGGACCGGCTGATGGAACGCCAACTCGACCATGCGGCCGCCGCCATGCTGACACGGCGCCTGCGCGGCCAGGGCATCGCGGTCGAACTCAATGCCGGCTCCGTTGCCATCGCGGGCACCGACCATGCCACCGGCGTGGTGCTGAAGGACGGCCGCACGCTGCCGGCTGACGTCATCGTCATGGCCGTCGGCATCCGGCCCGAGGCGGAGCTGGCCCGTGCGGCGGGGCTCGCCGTCAATCGCGGAGTCGTGGTCAACGCGCAGATGCAGAGCTCGGACCCCGCGATCTACGCGATCGGCGAATGCGCCGAGGTGGACGGCCAGTGCTGCGGCCTGGTGGCCCCCGCTTTCGCCCAGGCCGAGACCGCGGCCAATCATATGCTGGGGCTCAACGCCGCGTATCACACCACGCCGGACTCAGCCGCGCTGAAGATCGCCGGTGCCGGCGTCTGGTCGGCCGGCGACATCGCCGCCAACGACGTCGAAACCCTGGTCTATGACGACCAGGAGGCCGGCGAATACCGCAAATTCCTGTTGCGCGATCATCGTCTGGTCGGCGCCGTGCTGTACGGCGAGACCGCGGATGCGCCCTGGTACAAACAGCTGATCGGCCAGGACGTGCGCACGCTGCGCACCGCCCTGCCGTTCGGGAGCGCCTATGCGCCGCTGCTGGAGGCCGCCGAATGAGTGACCAGGCCTTCAGTCCGGATCAGCAGGAATATCTCAAGGGCTTCATGTCGGGCGTCGAGGCCCGCCGTGCTGCGTTCGGCCTGCCCCTCGCCCCTGCCGGTGCGGCGGCGGCTGATCCGTCCGATCTGCAGCGCGCCGCGCAGGACCGCACGCTGGCCGCCGGCGGCAAGCTGGTCCCGCAGGAGGAGGCGAAACGCAAGAAGCACCCGCTCGACCGGTTCGAGGAGATCTCGGCCCTGGCGGCGGAAGGCAAATTCGCCAAGGGCCTCGATGATTTCCTCATCCGCTTCCACGGCCTGTTCTATGTCGGCCCGGTGCAGGACGCCTATATGTGCCGCCTGCGCATTCCCGGCGGCATCCTGAACAGCCACCAGTTCCGCGGCGTGGCCGACATCGCCGACGATCTCGCCGGCGGCTTCGCCGATGTCACCACACGCGCCAATCTGCAGCTGCGCATGATCCCGGCCAAGGCGGCGCCGGAAGTGGTGCTGCGCCTGGTCGAGCTGGGCCTGACCTCGCAGGGCTCCGGGGCGGACAACGTGCGCAACGTCACCGGCAGCCCCACCGCGGGCATCGACGCGCAGGAGCTGATCGACACGCGGCCGCATGCGCGCGCCATCCACCACCATATTCTGCGCCACCGCGCGCTGTACGGCCTACCCCGCAAGTTCAACATCGCCTTCGACGGCGGCGGCCGCGTGCTGGTGCTGGAGGAGACCAACGACATCGCCTTCACCGCCGTGCGCGTGGCGGACGGGTTCGGTGTGGACGGCGGTGTGTATTACCGCCTCGCTTTGGGCGGCATCACCGGCCACCGCGACCTCGCCCGCGAAACCGGCGTGATCGTTCCTGCCGATCAGACCACCAAGGTGTGCGACGCCATATTGCGGGTGTTCATCGCCGAGGGTGACCGCACCGACCGCAGCAAGGCCCGGCTGAAATACGTGCTCGACCGCCTGGGTGTTGCAGCCTTCCTCGAACGGGTGGAAAGCGAGCTTGGGGAGAAGCTGATCCGGATCGACACCGCAGCGATCCTGCCGCGGCCCGAGCAGGACAAGCGCGGCCATATCGGCGTGCATGCGCAGAAGCAGGCCGGGTTGAACTATATCGGCGTCATCGGCCCGGTCGGGCGGCTGACCACCGAACGGATGCGCGGTCTGGCCGCCATCGCAGATCGATACGGCTCAGGCACGATCCGCCTCACCGTGTGGCAGAACCTGCTGATCAGCGATATCGCCGATGCCGACGTGGCGGCTGCCTGTGCCGCCATCACCGAACTTGGCCTTGCCCATGCAGCGAGCCCGTTGCGCGGCGGGCTGGTGGCCTGCACCGGCAATGCCGGCTGCAAGTTTGCCGCGTCGAACACCAAATCCCATGCTGCCGAACTGGCCGACTGGCTCGACCAACGCATCGCGCTCACGGCTCCGGTGAACATCCACCTCACGGGCTGCCACCATTCCTGCGCGCAGCACTACATCGCCGATATCGGCCTGCTCGGCGCCAAGGTGGAGCGCGGCGAGGACATGGTGGAAGGCTACGACCTGCATGTCGGCGGCGGCGCCGGCGCGGATCAGAAGATCGGCCGTCTCATCCGCTCCAAGGTCGCGTTCGACGATCTGCCACCCATGGTGCTGCGCCTGCTCACCGCGTGGCAGGCAGAGGCGCCGACGCAAAGCTTCCAGGCCTGGAGCGAAACCTTGTCCACCGACGCGCTCGCCGATCTGTGCGCGCGCGAGTTGCAGGAGGCATGACATGAACGCAATGAGTCCTCCCATTCCGCTGATCCCGGAGAACGCGCCGTTCTCGCCCCAGCAGCGCGCCTGGCTCAACGGCTTCCTCGCCGGCCTCTACGGCGGCGGGCAGAGCGGTGTTTCGCTGGCACCGAGCCCGGTCGAGGCGGAAGAGTTCCCCTGGCACGATCCGTCGCTGGAGATGGACGAGCGCCTCGCGCTGGCGGACGGAAGACCGCTGAAGCGCCGGCTGATGGCGGCCATGGCGCAGCTGGATTGCGGCCAGTGCGGCTATCTCTGCCAGACCTATGCCGAGGCGCTGGCGGATGGCCGCGAAACCTCCGCCTCGCTGTGCGTTCCCGGTGCCAAGGCCACGCAGCGCATGCTGAAATCGCTGATGGCGGAAGCGCCGGTGGCCGCCGTCGCCAAGCCCGCCACGGTCGAAAAGCCCACCGGCGAGAAGGTGCGCGTGCTCGCCGCCGACCGGCTCACCGGCGAAGGCTCCGCCAAGGATGTCCGTCATGTCGTCATCGATCTGACCGGCACCAGCCTGTCCTACGAGCCCGGCGATTCCATCGGCCTCGCCGCGCCAAACGATCCGGACCTGGTGCAGGCGCTGCTCACCTGCCTGCGCGCCGACGGCACCGAACCGGTCCCCTGCCCCGACGGCGTCACCCGTCCACTGCGCGAGGCGTTCCTCAGCCATCTCGACATCGCCCGCCCGCTCGACCGCACCACGGAACTGCTCGGCATGGCGGCACAGCACCCCAGCGAGGCGGCCGCCCTGCGCAAGCTCACCGACGGCGATGACGACGCGCAGCCGGCGGACGCCGATCTGCTCGATCTGCTCGAAAGCTTTCCCTCCGCCCGCCCGCCTTTGGCCGATCTGGCGCGCTCGCTGCCGGCGCTGAAGCCGCGGCTGTATTCCATCGCCTCCTCGCTGAAGGCGACACCGGGGCAGGTGCATCTGTGCGTCGGCGTGGTGCGCACGGTGCGCCACGGCCGTCTGCGCAACGGCGTCGCCAGCAGCTTCCTGGCAGATCGCGCGCTGACCCACGGCGCGATCACCGCCAGCATCACCACCAGCCATTTCCGCCTGCCTATCGACGCGGCCATACCGGTGATCATGGTCGGCCCCGGCACCGGCATCGCCCCGTTCCGCGCCTTTCTGCAGCACCGCGCCGCCACGGGCGCGCGCGGTCACACCTGGCTGTTCTTCGGCGACCAGCGCGCCGCTACCGACTTCCTGTTCGAGCCGGAACTGCGGGCATGGCTGGCCGACGGAACGTTGGCACAGCTGGACACCGCCTTCTCCCGCGATCAGGGGCAGAAGATCTACGTGCAGGATCGCATGCGCGAACACGCGGCCGATCTGTGGCGCTGGCTGCAGGACGGCGCGCATTTCTACGTCTGCGGCGATGCGACACGCATGGCCAAGGACGTCGACACCGCGCTGCGCGGCATCGCCGCCAGCCAGGGCGGTCTCACAGAAACCCAGGCGCGCGACTGGATCGTGGCTCTTGCACGTCAGGGGCGGTATCAGCGCGATGTCTACTGACACCACCTGCCCCTATTGCGGCGTGGGCTGCGGCGTGCGGGTGGCCCGCGATCTCACGGTCAGCGGCACGCCGGATCATCCCGCCAATTTCGGCCGTCTTTGCAGCAAGGGCGCGGCGCTGGGCGAGACGCTGTCGCTGCAGGACAGGCTGCTGTCTCCCGAGATCGCCGGCCAGCGTGCCTCCTGGGATGCCGCGCTCGATTTGATTGCGGACCGGTTCGCCGAGACCATCCGCAGCCACGGCCCCGACAGCGTCGCCTTCTACGTCTCGGGGCAGCTGCTGACCGAGGATTATTACGTTGCCAACAAATTCGTGAAGGGCTTCATCGGCACCGGCAACATCGACAGCAATTCCCGCCTGTGCATGGCCAGCGCGGTCGCCGGCCACAAGCGCGCGTTCGGCGAGGATCTGATGCCCGGCATCTATGAGGATCTGGAACTGGCGGATCTGGTGGTGCTGGTCGGCTCCAACACGGCGTGGTGCCACCCGGTGATCCACCAGCGCATTCTGGCGGCCCGCGTGGCGCGGCCGGGCATGCGGCTGGTGGTGCTCGACCCCCGCCGCACCGCCACCTGTGAGGGTGCTGACCTGCACCTCGCGCTGCGCCCGGGCAGTGACGTCGCCTTGTTCTCGGGCCTGCTCGCGCAGCTGGGCGAAGGCTGCGATCCGGCGATCGCGCTGGCCCGCCGACAGACTCCCACCCTCGCCGCCACCGCCTTGCTGTGCGACGTCGATCCCGCCGATCTTGCAACACTCTGCGCCTGGATTGCCGCCACGCCGCGCGTGGTGACCCTGTTCAGCCAGGGCGTGAACCAGTCGAGCGCCGGCACCGACAAGGTCAACGCGATCATCAACCTGCATCTCGCAACCGGGCGGATCGGTGTGCCCGGCGCCGGTCCGTTCAGCATCACCGGCCAGCCCAACGCCATGGGCGGGCGCGAGGTGGGAGCGCTGGCCAACACCCTGGCCGGGCATCTGGAATGGACGCGGCCGGGCGACCCCGAGCGTCTGC
Source organism: Rhodospirillales bacterium (assembly GCA_037445025.1). Classification (GTDB taxonomy): domain Bacteria; phylum Pseudomonadota; class Alphaproteobacteria; order Acetobacterales; family Acetobacteraceae; genus CAIQQQ01. Next base: position 36,792 of record JBBILI010000004.1, on the reverse strand, counting down.
AGCGCTTCTGGAACGCGCCCAACCTGGCCGGCAAACCCGGACGCACCGCGGTCGATCTGTTTCAGGCCATCGGCCGTGGGGAGATCCGCGCCGTCTGGATCATGGCCACCAACCCCGCCGTGTCGCTGCCGGAGGCCGAGGCGATGCGCGCGGCGCTGCGCGGCTGCGAAACGGTCGTGGTGTCGGACGCCACGCGCACCGACACGACGGACCTCGCCACCATCGCCCTGCCGGCGCTGGCCTGGGGCGAGAAGAACGGCACCGTCACCAACAGCGAGCGCGTCATCAGCCGCCAGCGCCCGTTCCTGCCGCCGCCGGGCGAGGCGCGGGCCGATTGGTGGGCGGTGGCGCAGGTGGCGCGGCGCCTGGGCTTCGGCGATGCCTTCGCCTGGACCACCCCGGCCGAAATCTTCCGCGAGCACGCCGACCTCTCCGGATTCGAGAACGACGGCGCCCGGATCTTCGATATCTCCGGCCTCGCCAATGTCGATTACGACACGATGCGCCCAACCCGCTGGCCCTGCCCTGCCGGCGGTCCCGCACCGGCGCGTCTCATGACATCCGGCGGCAGGCTGGTGCCGACCGCCATCCGCGCCCCCTGGCAGGCCGCCTCCGCAGGGTTCCCGCTGCTGCTCAACACCGGGCGCATCCGCGACCAGTGGCACACGATGACTCGCACCGGAAAGTCCACAAGGCTGCACCAGCATCTGCCGGAGCCGTTCCTGTCGATCCATCCCGCCGATGCCGGTGACATCGCCGATGGCGGGCTGGCCGTGGTCACGGCTGCAACCGGCGCGGCCGTGCTGCGCGCGCGCCACGATCCCGCGCAGCGACGCGGCGAGGTCTATGCGCCGATGCACTGGACGGACCGGTTCTGCCCGGCCGGGCGGATCAATCCGGTGGTCAACGCAGCGACCGATCCGGTGAGCTTTCAGCCCGAGCTGAAGCACACGCCGGTGCGGATCGCGCCGTTCGCCGCCGCATGGCACGGGTTTCTGCTGACGCGGGACCGTCTGGAGGCGGACCTGGCACACTGGTGCGCGGTGTTTCCCACCGGCCAGGCCTGGCGCCACGAGCTCGCCGGACAGGGGCAGCCGGAGGACGCGTTCGCGGCGCTGCGGGCCCAGTGCCCGGCCCCCGGGGCCTGGCTGGCTTTGCATGACGCCGGGACATCGACGTATCGGGCGGCCTTGGTGCAGGACGGGCGGATGGCGGCGGTGCTGTTCATCGGCCCCGATCACGCGCTGCCGGCGCGAGACTGGCTGGCCAGTCTGTTCGCGCGAGAGCGCGTCACGTTGGCCGATCGCCGCGCGCTGCTGGCCGGGCGGCCGGCCGAGGGCCAGCTTCCGGAGCCGCCGGTGTGCGTGTGCTTCGGTGTCGGCGTCAAGGCGATCCGGACTGCGATCGATGGCGGGTGTGGCAGCGTCGAGGCGGTCGGGGCGGCGACCAGGGCGGGGACGAATTGTGGGTCGTGTCGGCCGGAGATCAGGACGCTGCTGGCGCAGGTGACGGCATAGCCCGCATCGCGCCTGGGCGATGCGGGCACCTCAGCACTCGGTAAAATTCACCGCCAGACCGCCCAGCGACGTCTCCTTGTACTTGCTCTGCATATCCATCCCGGTCTGGCGCATGGTGGCAATCACCTGATCGAGGCTCACGCGATGCGTGCCGTCGCCGTGCAACGCCAGTGACGCCGCCATGATCGCCTTCACCGCGCCGAACGCGTTGCGCTCGATGCACGGGATCTGCACCAGCCCGCCCACCGGATCGCAGGTCATGCCGAGATGGTGCTCCATGCCGATCTCGGCGGCGTTCTCGATCTGCGCGTTGCTGCCGCCCAACGCCGCGGCCAGTCCTGCGGCGGCCATCGAACAGGCCACGCCGACCTCGCCCTGGCAGCCCACCTCGGCGCCGGAGATCGACGCGTTGAGCTTGAACAGCCCACCGATGGCGGTGGCGGTGAGCAGAAACACATCCACACCCTCCGGCGTGCTGTCCGGCACCATGTCGCGATAGTAGCGCAGCACCGCCGGCACCACGCCGGCGGCTCCGTTGGTGGGCGCGGTCACCACCCGGCCGCCGGCGGCGTTCTCCTCGTTGACCGCGATGGCGAACAGACCGACGCGGTCCATCGGCGCGTGCGGCAGAGCGAGGTTGATCCGCCCTTCCCGCTCGATGCTGGAGCGCAGCGTCGCGGCCCGGCGCATCACCCGCAGCCCGCCCGGCAGCTCGCCGGAGGCGACCAGGCCGCGATCGATGCACAGCATCATCGTGTCCATCACCCGGTCGAGATGAAGGCGCAGCTCCGGCTCCGGCCGCAGCGCCGTTTCGTTGGCAAGCACGATCTCGGCGATGCTGAGGCCGTGGCGCGCGCCCACCGCCAGCAGATCATCGCCGTCGACAAACGGATAGGGCACCGAGACCGCGGTGCCGATGGGGGCTCCCACCTGTGCCTCCGGCACGACGAAGCCGCCGCCCACCGAGCACCAGCGCTGCTCCGCCACCAGCGCGCCGTCCGCGGCGAACGCGCGGAACAGCAGGGTGTTGGGATGCACCGGCGGATGGCTCACACAGTCGAACACGATGTCGGTCTCGCGGTCGAAGCCGATGCGCCGCCGGCCGCACAGCGGCAGGCTGCGGGCCAGGCTGAGGTCTGCCACGATGGCGTCGGCGAGATCCGGGTCGACGGTTTCAGGCACCTGCCCGGCCAGTCCCAGAATGACGGCCTTGTCGGTGGCGTGGCCGCGGCCGGTCCAGGCCAGCGAGCCGAACAGCGTGACCTCGACGCGGGCGGTGCGGTCCAGCCCCGCCTCAAGCCCGGTGGCAAACGCATACGCGGCGCGCATCGGCCCCACCGTGTGCGACGACGACGGGCCGATGCCGATCTTGAACAGCTCGAAAATGCTGATCACGCTGCCGCTCCCGTTGGTCAGGGGAGCATGCGCGAGACCAGCCTAGTGGACAACCTGGTCGAGCTTGCCCGCCGCATACAGCTCCGCCATCCGCTCCATCGGCACCGGCTTGATCTTGTCGGCCTGCCCGGCACAGCCGAACGCCTCGAACCGGCTCTTGCACAGATCCGCGGCCGCCTTGGTGGCGGCGGCGAGGAACTTGCGCGGGTCGAACTCCTCTTTCTTCTGCGCCATCAGCCGGCGCATGGCGCCGGTCATGACGAGGCGGATATCGGTGTCGATGTTCACCTTGCGCACGCCGTGGCGGATGCCTTCCTGGATCTGCTCGACCGGCACGCCATAGGTCTCCTTGATGTCGCCGCCGAACTCACGGATGACGGCGAGCCATTCCTGCGGCACCGAGGAGGAGCCGTGCATCACCAGATGGGTGCTGGGGATGCGGGCATGGATCTCCTTGATGCGGTCGATGGCGAGGATGTCGCCGTCGGGCTTGCGGGAGAACTTGTAGGCGCCGTGGCTGGTGCCGATGGCAATGGCCAGCGCATCGACGCCGGTGGCGGCGACAAAGCGCGCCGCCTCTTCCGGGTCGGTCAGCAGCTGGTCATGGCTCAATTTGCCTTCAGCACCCGAGCCGTCCTCCTCGCCGGCCATGCCTGACTCCAGCGAGCCGAGGCAGCCGAGCTCACCCTCGACCGAGACGCCGGCGGCATGCGCCACCTCGACCACCTTGCGGGTCACTTCGACATTGTAGGCAAAATCGGCGGGGGTCTTCATGTCCTCCTGCAGCGAGCCGTCCATCATCACGGACGAGAAGCCCGAGCGCATCGAGCGGATGCACACCGAGGGGCTGGCGCCGTGGTCCTGATGCAGCACCACGGGGATGTGCGGCCAGGTCTCGACCGCTGCCAGCACCATGTGGCGCAGGAACGCCTCGCCGGCGTATTTGCGGGCACCTGCCGAGCCCTGCAGGATCACCGGGGCATTGACGGCGTCGGCCGCCGTCATGATCGCCTGGATCTGTTCCATGTTGTTGATGTTGAAAGCCGGCAGGCCGTAGCCGTGCTCGGCGGCGTGATCGAGCAGCTGGCGCATCGATACCAGGGCCATCGTTACAGTCTCCGTTGCATGAGCCCGGGTTCTAGCCGCATCCCGCACGTATCGCCACCGCTGGCGTCGCGTTTCAGCCGTGCCTGGCGCCGGTCACGCCCAAGTGATGTTCCAGGATGGCGGCATCTTCGCGCAGGGATTGCGACGTGCCGGCATAGACCACGGCCCCGCGTTCCAGAATCACCGCCCGGTCGGTCACGCCCAGCACCTTCTGCGCGTGCTGTTCGACGATGATGGTGGACAGGCCTTCCTCGCGCACGATGCGCGCCAGGGCGGACATCAGCTCCTGCACGATGATCGGTGCCAGACCTTCTGTCGGCTCGTCGAGCAGCATCAGGCGCGGGTTCAGCACCAGGGCGCGGCCCACCGCCAGCATCTGCTGCTCGCCGCCGGACAGCTGGTTGCCCATGTTCACGCGGCGTTCCTTCAGGCGGGGAAACATCGTGTAGACGCGAGCCACGTCCCATTTCCCCGGCCTTGCCACCGCGGTCATGTTCTCTTCCACGGTGAGGCTGCGGAAGATGTTGCGCTCCTGTGGCACCCAGCCGATGCCGGCATGGGCGCGCTGCTCCGGGCGGAGTCTGGTGACATCCCGGCCGGCCAGACGGATGGTGCCGCCATGCCGCCGGGTGACGCCGATGATCGAATTCAGCAGCGTCGTCTTGCCCATGCCGTTGCGGCCGAGCAACGCCAGCGACTGGCCCTCCGGCAGGGTGAACGAAATATCGCCCAGCACGACGGCGGCGCCATAGCCGGCGGAAAGATTGGCGACTTCGAGAATGTCAGGCATCCTCGGCCTCCCCCAGATAGACCTCGCGGACACGGCGGTCAGCGGCCACCTCGGCGGCCGTGCCTTCCAGCAGCAGCGCGCCCTGCACGAGGACGGAAATCCGGGTGGCGAAGCGGAACACCAGATCCATGTCATGCTCGATCAGCAGCACGGTGACATCGGCCGGCAGTGCGGCGAGCCCGTCCATGATCTCGCCGCGTTCGCCTTCCGGCACGCCCGCGGCCGGTTCGTCGAGCAGCAGCACGCGCGGGCCGCAGGCGATGGCGACGGCAATCTCCAGCAGTCGCTGCTTGCCGTAGGGCAGCGACGCGGTGTCGCGGTTCATCACGTCAATGAGGTCGAAACGTTCCAGCACCTCGACCGACTGCTCCACCACCCGCCGGTCACTGCCGATGGTGCGCAGCATGTGGCGGTCGAGCCCGAGCCGGCGAGAGACCGCGAGGCCGACCGATTGCAGCGGCGTGAAGCCGGGAAACAGCTGGTTGATCTGGAAGGTACGGACCAGCCCCAGTTCAACCCGCCGGGCGCGGCTGCTGTCGGTGATATCGGCGCCGTCGAGCAGGATGCTGCCGGAGGTCGGCTTCAGCACGCCGGTCAGCAGGTTGATCAGCGTGGTCTTGCCCGCGCCATTGGGGCCGATCAGCGCGTGGCGGGCGCCGCGTTCCAGCGTGATCGAAACATCGTTGGTCGCCAGCAGACCGCCGAAGCGGCGCACCAGGTTGCGGGTGAGCAGCGCGCTCATGCCGAGGCTCCGCGCAGGCGGCGCCACAGCAGCATCGGCACGGCCACGATCCGCTCGCGGCCGATCATCACCAGGCTGACCAGAATCAGCCCAATCCAGAACTCCCAGTATTCCGGGGTGAGGTTGGACAGGAAGTCCTGCACGATCTTGAACAGCAGCGCGCCGACCAGCCCGCCATAGAGATAGCCGGTGCCGCCCAGGATCAGGATCAGCAGCAGATCGGCCGAGCGATGAAACGCCAGCACGTCAAGCGAGACGAAGGACGTAGTCTGCGCCAGCAGCGCGCCGGCCACGCCGGCATAGGCGGCCGCCAACGTGTACACCACCACCAGCCGGCGATTGACGTGGATGCCGATGGAGGAGGCGCGCAGCGCGTTCTGCTTCACCGCGCGGATCGACCAGCCGAACGGCGAGAACACGAAACGCCGCGCGATGACGAACAGAATGAAGGTGACGGCGAGCGAATAGCCGTAGGCGACCTGGCCGAAGATGTCGAACTCGAATCGCCCGAGCAGCAATCCGGGTGCCACGCCCTGCAGCCCGTCCGCGCCGCCGGTGAGGTCGGGCAGGCGGTTGGCGATCTCGCCGAGCAGCACGCCCACGCTGAGGGTGACCATGATGCGGGTGAGGTCCGAGCCGCGCAGCACCAGGAAGCTGGTGACGAAGCCGAGCAGGGCCGTCATCCCCGCCGTCAGCACCAGGCCCAGGATCGGGTCAGGCACGCCGAACTTGGTCAGCAGGCCGGCGGCGTAGCAGCCGAAGCCGAAGAACGCGGCGTGGCCCAGCGAGACAATGCCGCCATAGCCGATCACCAGATCGAGCGAGAGGGCGAACAGCCCGGTGATCACCACCTCGTTGAGCAGCAGATACTGATCGGGCAGCCCAAAGAACGTGGCCAGGGCCGCCAGCCAGAACAGGATCTCAACCGGTTTGACCCGCGAGACATCCCGCAGCGCCTTGGACGCTGCCGCCAGATGAGCCTCATGCGCGCTCATCGCCCGCCCGCCCGCGCGAACAGGCCCTGTGGCCGCCATAGCAGCACCACGATCATGAACAGGTAGATCATGAACGAGCCGAACTGCGGCAGATAGTATTTTCCGGACACATCGGCGATGCCGAGCAGAACCGCCGCCACCAGCGGACCGGTCATGCCCGAGGACCCGCCGACCGCGACGACGATGAGAAAATAGATCAGGTATTTCACCGGAAAGGTCGGATCGAGCCCCAGCAGATTGGCGCCCAGCGCCCCACCCAGCCCGGCCAGGCCGGAGCCCACGGCGAAGGTGGCGGCGAACACGACATCCACGTTGATGCCGAGACCGCGGGCCACAACCGGATCATCCACCGCAGCCCGCAGCTGCGCGCCGAAACGGGTGCGCGCCACCACATATTGCAAGGTCGCCGCCAGCACTCCGCACACCGCGACGATCAGCAGACGATAGGCGCCCATCGACACGCCAAGCACCTCATAGCGCGCATCGAGAAAGGCCGGGATGGTGATGAATTTCTGCTCCGAACCCATCACGAAACTCACCGCCGACATCGCCATGAACACATGGCCGATGCTGAACATCACCTGTTCCAGATGCGTCTTGCGATAGACATGCACGTAAAGCGTCCGCTCCATCACCAGCCCGATCAGCGCGGACAAAACGAACGCCAGCGGGAGCGCCGCGAAGAACGGCACCCCCGCCTGGTTCACCAACGCCACCGTGATGTAGCCCCCCGCCATGGCGAAGGCGCCATGGGCGAGGTTGATGAGGTTCATCAGGCCCAGCGTGACCGACAGGCCAGAGGCCATGACGAAGAGAAGCATGCCGTAGGCGATGCCGTCGAAGAGGTTGGTTAGCATCAGGAAGAATGTTCTTTTTTTGTAAAAAAAGAACCAAAAAAACTTTTATGCGTTGGGCCAACATTTTCCGGAGAGAACGGGCTCCAGCGGATGAAAGTTTTTTGGTTGTTTTTTTCAAAAAAGAACATCACTGCGCTGCCTTGGCCGGATCCTTCACCTGCGGCACCGACCCGAACTCCACATTGTAGAGCTGGCCATCCACCTTCTCGACCTTGCGCAGATACACGTCCTGAATGATGTCGCGCGTCGCCGCGTCGATCTGGATCGGACCGCGCGGGCTCTCCCACTTCGCCCCTTCCATCGCCTTCACCAGCGCAGCCCCATCGCCCTTGCCGCCGGTGGCCTTGATGGCGTTGGCCAGCGCGGTCATGCCGTCATAACCGAACACGGCCATGAAGTTCGGGCGCATGTTGCCGTTGGCCGCCTCGAAAGCCTTCACGAACGCCTTGTTCACGGCCGAGCCGTGATTGGCGGAATACGGGCCGGCGGTGACCACACCCAGCGTCACGTCGCCCATCTCCTGCAGCTGGTCGTCATCGGTCACGTCACCGGTGGCGATCAGCCTGATGCCGGACTTGTCGAGCCCACGCTCGACAAACTGCTTCATGAAGATCGCACCCGCCCCAGACGGGGTGAAGACGAACACCGCATCCGGCTTCTCATCCTTCACCCGCTGCAGGAACGGCGCGAAATCCGGGTTGGCGAGCGGCACCCGCAGGCTCGCCAGAATCTTGCCGCCGGCGGCGGTGAAGTCCTTGTTGAACCAGGTCTCGGCGTCGAGCCCCGGCCCGTAATCGGTCACCAGCGTCACCACCGTCTTGATCGGCTGGGTGGCGACCCAGGTGCCGAAGGTGCCGGCGATCTGCGGCACGACCTGGGCGGTGCGCACGATGAAGGGCGACTTCTCGGTGATGATCGAGGTGGCGCCGGCCATGACGATCATCGGGGTCTTCGCCTGCGTCGCGATCGGCGCCGCGGACAGGGCCAGCGGCGTGAGGCCGAAGCCGGCCAGCGCGCTGACATGGTCCTTCACCACCAGTTCCTGCGCCATGCGGCGCGTGGTGTCGGCCACACCTGCGTCATCGCGCAGGATCACCTCCAGCTTGCGGCCGGCGACCATGTCGCCGTTCTGGGCCAGGAACAGCTTCACGGCGGCGTTGATCTGCTTGCCGGTGGACTGGCTGGGGCCGGTCATCGGCAGGATCAGGCCGATCTTGAACGCCTCCTGCGCCTGGGCCGTGCCGGCCAGCAGGGAGGCGGCGAGACCAACGACCGCAAGGGCCTTGGGAAGTGTGAACTTCATGGTTCTGGAGTCTCCCGAATACGTTTCTTCTGAGGTGTTAGCGTATCCGTGAGTGAAGCATCAATCCGCCGCGCGTGCCATCGGCGCGTTCTGCACCAGCAAGGCATCAAGCAAGGCGTCCAGATCGGTGCCCGACAGCACCGGCCCGGGCAGCGCCCTGCCCTGTTCCGCCGCCAGCGCCTGCCGCCGCACGATCGCTTCGGCCATCATCGGCGGCTGGCCGGCCTCGCGGACGGTGACGGCGACTTCGGCCATCTCCTCGGATCGGCGTTTGCCGTGGATGAGGGCGCGGCTCATGACGTAGCGGGCCAGGCCGCGCCAGTCGGGATGCGGCAGCGTGTCGCCGAGCGAGGCCAGCACGTGCGCCTCCACGCCGTAGTGCCGGGCGGTGAGCATGCATTCGCTGGTCAGCGCCTCCAGCCCCTTGATCATGATGGAGCGGCACATCTTGACGCTGGAGGCGCCGCCGATGGTGGGCGCGAACACCTTGAGGGTCATGCCGAGCGGCGCGGCCGCGGCCAGGAACGCCTCGGCGTGCGGCCCGCCGAGCCACATGGGCGAGGCGAGGCCCTTCGGCGGCACCGAGGTCATCACCGCGGCTTCGACATACCGCCCCCCGGCGCCCTCGACCGCGGCAGCGTTGGCCTGCTTGGTCCCGGGCGAGACGGAGTTGACGTCGAGCACGTGGGGTCCGTGCGCCAGGCCCGGAAGCACGGCTTGCAGCGCGTCATAGGCGCTGGCGGCGGTGACGGAGCTGATCACCAGATCGGTGTCACGGATGGCTGCCACCGGATCGTCGCACAGCACAACGCCCGGCTCCGGCGCCACCGGCGCCGGGTCATAGGCGGTGATGCGCGCCACCCCGCGGGCCAGCAGATCACGGGCGAAGATGCGGCCGACTTCGCCGAAGCCGATGATGCCGACATGGGTGAACATGACGAGGCCCTTTCGCATATCAAGAAAGCAAGTAAGGACTTCTTTTCTGAAGAAAAGAAGCAAAAGACTTTCATTCCTTTGAGCAAACCTCTCTCCGGAGGAGCGCGTCAGCCGGCAAGAAGTTTTTTGGTTCTTTTTTTCAAAAAAAGAACCGCTTAACTATCCCTATAAATCAACCCTTTAGCCGCCAACTTCTCCCGCATCGCATAGATATCCAGCCCGACCTCGCCGGCCTGCAGCCGCTTGCGCACAGCGGCTTCCTTGGCCTCACGCGCCTGGCTGGCGGCCAGCACGGCGGCCGCATCGGCGCGGGCGACAACGCACACGCCGTCATCATCGGCCACGATCACGTCGCCGGGGTTGATCGCCTGTCCGGCGCAGACGATCGGCACGTTCACCGAGCCCAGCGTTTCCTTCACCGTCCCCTGCGCCGAGACGGCGCGCGACCACACCGGAAAACCCATCCTGGTGAGATCGAGCACATCGCGGCAGCCGGCTTCGAGGATCAGCCCGCGCACGCCGCGCACCGCAAGCGACGTTGCCAGCAACTCGCCGAAATACCCGGCGTCCGACGGCGAGGTGGGGGCCACCACCAGGATGTCGCCGGGGTGGCAGTGCTCGACCGCGACATGGATCATCCAGTTGTCGCACGGCGCGATGGAGACGGTGACGGCGGAGCCGGCGATGCGCGCACCGGGATAGATCGGGCGCATATACGAGGCGAGCTGGCCGATGCGGCCTTGCGCCTCATGCACGGTGGAGACGCCGCAGACGGCCAGACCGTCGATCACGGCCTGCTCGGCGCGGGGGATGGTGCGGATGACGACGTTCATGCCAGTGCCCCCACCACATGCGGGAACACGTTGGCGTAGCCTTCGCCGTAGGTGCAGGGATCGTCCGAGTTGCGGGCGGCCTGCGCGCCGCGCTGCAGGGCGACGCGGGTGTAGTACTCCCACAGATGCTCCTGGCCGGCCATGCATTCGATGGCGGCGCGCTTCTTGTCCCACACCGGGTCGATCTTGAGCAGCACAGTGGGCTTCCAGTTGCACTGCTCGGGCTGGTGCGGCTCGAACAGGAACACCGGCGGCGCGCCAGAGACCTTCTGCTCCGGCTTGTAGCCATGCGCCTGGGCGATGATGCGTGCGTGCTGGGCGAAGTCGGTCGTGGCGGGATGGTCGTGGTTGTAGAGGTCCTCCTTCGAGTGGGTGAGCAGGAAGGAGGGGTGGATGGCGCGAAACACGTCGGCAAGGCGGAACAGCGCGTCGTCGGTGAAGTTGAGGGGATAGTCGCCCATGTCCCAGAACTGGATGTCGTGCACGCCAAGCACGGCGGCGGCCTTTTCAGCCTCGGCCTGGCGGGCGGCTTTCACCTTGTCCAGCGTCATGCCGGGCTGGCGCCAGAGTTTCGCTGACTCGCCGCGTTCACCAAAGGACAGGCAGATGATGGTGACCTGCATGCCGGCCGCGGCGTGCAGGGCGATGGCGCCGCCGGCGCGCCAGACGAAATCGGCGGAATGGGCGCTGACAACCAGCCCCGTCTTGGTCTTGGTCATGAAAGCTCCTGTTGTGTTCGATCAGGCTTTGCGCACGCCCCAGAACTTGGCGAAGCCCGGTGGAATGTCGGTGATGGTCTTGCGATGGGCGGTCTGCTGCAGGATGTGACCCAAAGGGAGATGCGGTGCCGCGTCGAACAGGGCGCGCTGCATATCGGCACAGAGCTGCTTCTGCCGGGCGAGGTCGGTCTCCTCGATCCATTCGGTGCGGAGCTTTTCCAGCGCCGGTATCGTCGGCCAGCCGTACCAGGCCTGCAATCCGTTGCCGCGGGCGAGGAAGGCGTCGGCCGGATCCATCGCGTCGATGCCGCCGACGGCGGAGGGAAATGCGCTCCAGCCGCCTTTGTCGATCGGGCCCTTGTTGGCGCGGCGCTGGAACATGGTGCCGGCGTCCATCGCCACGGTCTGCACGTTGAGGCCGATCTTCTGGAACAGATCGGCGGCGACCAGCGCCGTGGCGTTGTTGACGGGGTGATCGGTGGGTTCCATCAGCATCACCGGCTCGCCGTTGTAGCCCGACGCGGCGACCTCGCGTTTGGCGCGTGCGAAGTCGGTCGGGCCGAACAGCTCGGCAAAGCCGGCATCGTTGGCCATCGGCGTGCCCGGCGTGAACAGGCCGTATTTCACTTCCCACAGCGAGGTGTCGCCGGAGAAGGCCTGCATGAAGGCGGTCTGGTCCACGGCGCGGAGCAGGGCGCGGCGCAGTTTTGCATTGTCGAACGGCTTCTGCAGGCAGTTGAAGCGCAGCACGGGCACGACGCCGGTGCGGTCGGTGGTTTCCACCACCAGCGCCTTGTCGCGGCGCAGCTGCGGCAGCAGGTCGGGCGGCGGCGCCTCCACCCAGTCGACCTCGCCGGCCTGCAGGGCGTTGGCGGCGGTGGCCCCTTCGGCGATGGTCTGCCATTCCACGCGATCGACATTGACGATCTTGGAGCCGGAGGTGAAGCCCGGCGCACCCGCGCGCGGCACATAGCCCGCGAACTTCTCGTAGACCACGCGAGCGCCGGGCACGCGCTCGTCGGCGACGAAGCGGAACGGGCCGCTGCCGATCATCTCCGGCACAGCTTTCAGCGGATCGAGCTTTGCCAGACGTTCGGGCATGATCGCCGGCATGCTCGGCGCCATCTTGCCGAGCGCCTCGGCGAGCAGGCGGAACGGGCGCTTGAGGCGGAATTTGATGACGCTGTCGGACGGGGCGGACAGCTCGTCCGTCGCGTCCATCAGCGATTGGCCCATCACGTCGCGCACAGCCCAGCGGCGGATGCTGGCCACACAGTCCCGCGCCAGCACCTTGGTGCCGTCATGGAACAGCAGCCCGTCGCGCAAGGTGAGCTGCCATTCCGTGCGATCGGCGTTCTGCACCACGCCTTCCACCATCTGTGGCTGAACCTGGTAGCTGAAATCGAGGCCGAACAGCGTGTCGAACACCAGGAAGGCGTGGGTGCGGGTCTGCGACGCCGTGTTGACGATGGGGTCGAGAATGGCAAGGTCGACATAGGGCACGAATTTGAGCACCCGCGCACCCTCGGCGCGCGCGAGACCGGGAGACGCGAGACGGGACGCCGCGAGTGCGGCGGCCCCTCCCAGCAGCAGCAAACGGCGGCGCATCGGGCCTAGCTCCCGAGTTTGGGCAGGATGGCGGTGATTTTCTGCTTCCCGCCCGAGATCTCGGCAAGGAAGCTCTGCCGGTCGATATCGCCGTTCTTGTCCCAGCTCGCATCCATCAGCAGGCCCGGCGCCTCGGCGGCGGTGACGCTGAGGCCGTGCAGCGTGTCGGCGAACTTCTGCTGGTCGAACCCGCCGATCTTTTCGGTGACGTATTTGATGAGATAGATCGCGGTGTAGCCCTTGATGCCGTTGTGATCGGGCTTGTAGCCGAAGCGCTTGGTGAACTTGGCGGTGAACGCCTGCACCGCCGGGATCGGCGCGTCGGCGGTGAGGCCGAGATGGCCGCGGATGCCGTTGGCGGCGTCACCGGCAAGCTCCACCACCTTCTGGCTCAGCAGCGTCGTGTCGCCCACGATCGGCGTGGTCAGGCCCTGCGCCTTGGCCTCGCGCAGGAAGCGCGCACTTTCCTCTTCGTTGCAATAGATGAACACCGCGTCGGCATTGGCCTGCTTGGCCTTGATGACGTCGGAGGCGAAATCGGCCTGGCCCTGCTCAGTGGACAGATCGGCCGCAACCTTGATGTTGCGCTTCTTCATCTCGGCCAGGAAGTTGTCGTGCCCGCCCTTGCCGTAGTCGTTGTTCACCCACACCACGACGACGGACTTGGCCTTCATGCCGTCGGCCACGTAGTTGGCGATCTTGGGAATGCTGGCCTGCTGGCCGAACGCCATGCGGAAGATATAGGGGTTGCCGACCTGGGTGAGCTCCGCCGCCTCGCCGCCCATCAGGTTCGGCACATGCGCCTTCTGGGTCAGCGCCATCGTCACCTTCACCGAGCCGGAGAAGATCGGGCCGAGCACCACATAGGGATTGCCGTCGAGCGCCTTCTGCACCTCGGCGCGGGCAATGCCGGGGTTGGACTGGGTGTCGGCATGGGTGGTGACGATCTTGCGGCCGAGAATGCCGCCGGCGGCGTTGACCTCCTCCTCGGCGAGGATGACGCCGTCGCGCCAGTTGGTGCCGGAGACCGCGCCGGGGCCGGACAGTTCCGCAATGTCAGGGATATCGACGGTGGTCTGCGCATGCGCTGCAAAGGCAGCGAATGTAAAGGCGGCGGCAAGGGCGAGACCTTTGGTCTTCATGGGTTTCCTCCTGGGTTATCGTTCAGGCGTAGAGCGCTGCGGCATTGCCTTCGAGCAACGTGGCAGCACGGTCGCGCGGCAGGCCAAGCCAGTCGGCGGCGAGGGTGACGAGGTCTGCGATGTCGGGCACCGCTGCCGGATCGGGCGCGCCGATATGCGGCCAGTTGGAGGCGAACAGCGTGGCTTCCGGCCGGGCCCAGTGCAGCCGGCGGGCGATGGCGCCCAGCGTGGACCAGGCGGCTTCGGTGATCTGGTAGGGCGCGGAGAGCTTCACCCACACACGCCCGGCGGCGATGGCGGCCACCAGCCGGTCGAACGCGCGCGGATCGGTGGTGCCCATCGGCGGGCGGCCGAAATGATCGACCACCAGGGGCACCGTGATCCAGGCCAGCATCTCGTCCAGCGCGCCCGGCGCCGTGGTGTCGAGCAGGGCTGCGACATGCCAGCCCTGGCGTTGCAGCGCGGGCATCAGCCGGCGGATGATCGGCTCGGCCCCGGTGTCCGCGGCGGCGCGGTTGAGGCGCAGGCCGCGCACGCCCTGGGCATGCAGGTGGCCGAGATCGGACTCGGCCAGGTCCGGCCAGGGTGTCACCACGGCCCGCGCGCTGCCGACGCTGGCCGCCAGCGCATCGCGCGTCGCCGTGTTGTCGTCGCCATAGATGCTGGCCTGCACGAACACGCTGTGGCCGATCCCGGCGGCTTGCGCCTGGGCGTGGTAGGCGGCCAGGCTGGTCACCGGCGGATCATAGCCGCGCAGCGGCGATGGCGGATAGCGGTCCATCGGGCCAAACGCGTGCATATGACAGTCCCACATCATGCGCCCGGGGTCTTGGCGCGGATGTCGGCCTCGATCAGCGCGCGCAGCTCGGGTGTCACCACCGGTGCGCCGCCGAACCAGTGTTTGAACCCCGGCACGGCCTGGTGCAGCAGCATGCCCAGCCCGTCCACCGTGCGATGGCCCTGCGCGCGCGCGGCGCGCAGCAGCGCCGTCTCGAGCGGGACGTAAACGATGTCATAGACCGTGGCGCCGGGCTTGAGGGCGGCGAGGTCGATCGTCATGGCGGGCTTGCCGAGCATGCCGAGCACGGTGGTGTTGACCAGCAGATCGGCGCCGGCCAGCGCCTCCGGCAAATCCTCCCATCCCGCGACCGTGATGGCCGGGCCGGGGAAGGCGTTGAAATGGGCGGCGAGCGCCTCCGCATGCGGGCGCGTGCGATTGACCAGCGTGACCGCAAGCCCGCGCGCGCGCAGCGCATACAGCGCCGCCCGGCAGGCCCCACCGGCGCCCAGCAGCACCGCGGTTCGGGCCGTGTCGCTCCAGCCGGGGGCGCGATCGTCGAGATTGGCGATGAAGCCATGCGCGTCGGTGTTGCCGCCGACCAGCCTGCCTTCTTCCACCCAGATGGTGTTGACCGCGCCGATGGCCGTGGCAGCCTCGTCAAGCCGGGCCATCGCCTGGAATGCGGCCTGCTTGTGCGGCGCGGTGACGTTGCCGCCGACGAAGCCATCGGCCAGGAAATGTTCCATGAACGCGTCGAACCCGTCCGGCGGCACATCCACCCGCTCATAGCTGCCGGCGATGCCCAGGGTGTCCAGCCAGTAGCCGTGCAGCATCGGCGAGCGGGACTGCGCGATCGGGTGGCCCATGACGCAGGCGCGGGGGGGAATTGTGGTCATGACGCATCTCCAAATTCGCTCGGCCGCCCGACCCGCTGTTCGCGGGCGATGGTGACAAAGTCATAGGTGGCATAGATCTCGGTGCGGAACGCGCCCCAGGCGGTGCCTTCCACGGCGCGGTTGACCTCGCGCAGCCGTTCGGCGGGGAAGCGGAGCGTGACCACCTGCCCCAGCCCCATCATGACATACCAGGACACGACTTCGACGCCCGGCGGCGGAAACGCATCGAGAAAGCCCTGTTCCGCCAGTTTCGCCGAGATTTCAGGGGTCGTGCGGGACTGGTCATGCTTGAGCACGATGGTGAGCATCATCATGGCGCCGTCTCCTCGTGCCGCCAGCTGTCCGGCCGCATCGTTGTTGCGACCAACCTACCGGCTCCACCCCATCCTGTCCTATCGAATTAACCGGATCGACCATACCCGCCGGTTATATCTCCGATCAGTTCTCCGGGGCTGCCGTCGCCAGCGGCACCAGGCCGCGGGCGGACAGGGTGGCGAGGTAGTCGCGCAGCGCCGCGACCAGGGTCTCCGCATTGGCCGGCGTGGCGCGGTTGGTGTTGCGGATCACCCCGGCCGGCCGCGGCGCCGTGGCGATGACGATGGGTACCACGCGGATGGTGCCGCGCAGCAGGTCGCCGCCCATCATCATGCGCGGGCAGATGGTGAGCGCGTTGGTGGAGTGCAGCAGCTCGCGGATGAACCCCACCGAGCTCGACCGCAGGCAGCCCGCCGGCAGCAGGCCGCGGGCATGCAGCAGATGCTCGATCTCCTGGCCCATGCGCTGGCTCATCGTCGGCAGCACCAGGTCGTAGCGCGACAACGCGTCGACCGGCGGGCTCTCCAGGTCGAGGATCGGATGGCCGTCGCGGGCGAGCACCGAGATCGGCTCGTCGTACAGCGATTCCCGGTGAAATCCGTCCGGCGACAGCGGGTCGTACAGCCGGCCCACGATGAGGTCGAGCTCGCCCGAGGCCAGCAGCGGCAGCAGTTCCTCGGTGCGGCCCTGCACCAGCCGCACCACCAGGGCGGGATGCGTGGCCTTCAGCGAGGCCATGACCCCCGGCAGCAAACCCACCGCCGCCACCGGCAAGGCGCCGAGCGCGATCGTGCCGGAAACCGGGCTGCTGAGCCGGTCCAGCGCCTCCTCCAGCCGCCCGAGCTCGGCCAGGATGCGCCGCGCCGTCTCCCACACCGCCTCGCCGGCCTGCGTCGCGGTGACGCCGCGGGCATGCCGCTGGAACAGCTTCAGCCCGAGCGCCTGCTCGCTGTCCTGCAGCGAACGGGTCAGCGCCGGCTGGCTGATGCCGAGCGCCGAGGCCGCCCGCAGCAGGCTGCGATGGGTGGCCACCGCATCGATGGCGCGGAGATGCCGCAGCTTCAGCTGGTGTTCGAGATGGCGGTACGGTTTGGGCGCCGGGCTGCTCTCACCCATGCGGATGCTTGTGGATCGGGTCCACCCAGTGCACATGCTCCGGCTTCTCCACCGGCGCGATGTCGAGATTGACCACCACCGCCTCGTTGTCGCTGCGCACCAGCACGCATTCCAGCGTCTCGTCCTCGCTGGCGTTGATCTCCTGGTGCGGCACATAGGGCGGCACGAAGATGAAATCGCCGGGGCCGGCTTCGGCGACGAATTCGAGATTGTTGCCCCAGCGCATGCGCGCGCGGCCCTTCAGCACATAGATGACGCTTTCGAGCGCGCCATGGTGATGCGCGCCGGTCTTGGCGTGGGCATGGATGTGCACCGTGCCGGCCCAGATCTTCTGCGCGCCGACCCGGGCGAAGTTGATGGCGGCGGCGCGGTTCATGCCCGGCGTCTGGGCGGTGTTGGTGTCGAGACTGGACCCGGGGATGACGCGCACGCCGTCGTGCTTCCAATCGGTGGCGGTCTCGGTCATGCGGGGGCTCCGTGTTGGGTCAGGCTGAGGATGGCCGCCCGCAGCCCGGCTTCCGGGCTTGCGAGGACCGGAAAGTCCGGCGGGAGCAGGGACGTGGCGCCGGCCATGGAGGCCTGGGCCAGCGCCACCATGCGGGCGCCGGCCGACTGCGCGGCTTGGGCCTGCGTGGCGATCATGGCGAGATAGGCCTGCGTTTCGCCGGCACGGAAGGCGGCCCAGGCGCCGGGCACCACATGCAATTCGATGGTGGCGCCCGTTGCTGCGGCGGCTTTGACGAACAGGTCGCGCCAGGGAGTGAGCGTGGTTTCCACCGCGCACAGCACCGCCACCCGACCGCTGCCCTGCACCGCGGCTTGGGCCAGGGCAGCATCGGTGCGCAGATGCGGCGGCAGGGCACAGGCGCCCAGGGTGGAGCAGGTGAGCAGCACCACGTCGGCTTCGGCCGCGAGATCATCGAGTGCGGCTGCGGTGCGGTGTCGGATGGCATCGGTCACGCCGCCGGCTGATTCGGCGTCCGCCAGCAGATCGGCGCGGATGGCGTGGATCAGACGCAGGTCCAGCCGTTCCGCTTCAGCGTCGAACAGCGCGATGTTGCTGGAAGCGGTGTGCAGGCAGGCGATTCGGGCCACGGGATCGTTTCTCCTCCGCGGGCAGGCTAGACCCGGCAGGTGGAGGCAACCAGTCGGGAGTGAGGGAAGCAAGGACTTCTTTCAGGAGGAGGGCGTCAGCCGATCGAACGTTTTTTGGTTCTTTTTTTCAAAAAAGAACCGCTTGCTCTTCCTTCAGCAAAGCGCGCTTCCGCCCGATTCCCCAACGATATCCGGCAAGCCCGCCATCGCTGCCCACCACCCGATGGCACGGCACCGCCACCGCCAGACGGTTTGCCGCACAGGCCCCGGCCACCGCGCGCACCGCACGCGGGCTGCCGATCCGCTCTGCGACCTCGGCATAGCTCAGCGTCTGCCCGGCCGGGATCGCCTGCAGCACCTCCCACACCTTGCGCTGGAACGCCGTGCCGCGAATGTCCAGCGGCAGACCCAGCCCGTCCCCGGGCCGATCGACATAGGCGACGACGCGCGCCACCAGATCGGTGAAGACCGCGTCGCCCGGGCCCAGGATGGCGCGGGGAAAGCGCGCCTGCAGATCCTTCTGCAGCTCCGCCGGCGTATCGCCCAGCAGAATGGCGCAGATCCCGCGTTCGGTCGCAGCCACCAGCACGCAGCCCAGCACGCTTTCGCCATGCGCGAAGACGATGCGCTCCCCCGCCCCGCCTTTGCGCCAGGCCGAGGGCGTCATGCCCAGCATGTCCTGCGCCTGCTCGTAGAACCGGCCGGAGGAGTTGAAGCCGACATCATAGATCGTCTCGGTCACGCTACCGGCGGTGGCCAGCCCCTCCTGCACGCAGGACTGGCGATGCGCCGCCGCATAGGCCTTCGGCGTCACCCCCGCGATGCGGCGAAACAGGCGGTGGAAATGAAACACGCTGAGCCCGGCCGAAGCTGCCAGCGAGTCCAGGCTGGGAAGCTCCTCCGCCGCCTCGATCATCCGGCAGGCGCGGGCGACGATGTCTGCCTCGCGCACCGCCCGCGGCGGCTGGTCGGGCCGGCAGCGCTTGCACGGGCGGAACCCGGCCCGCTCGGCTTCCGCTCGTGTGGTATGGAAGGCCACGTTTTCGGGCCGTGCGGGGCGTGACTTGCAGGAGGGCCGGCAATAGACGCCGGTCGAGCGGATGGCGACGAAGAAGATGTCGTCGGCCGCCGGATCGCGCGCCCGCAGCGCAGTCCAGCGTTCGGCTTCGGTGGCAAACAGAGGGGTCATCGCGTTCATGGCAGCACTCCGGTCCTGATGAACGCTGTTTGCCGCGTGCCGTGTCTGGTCACACTCCGGGGATTGCGCGGCATTCCGATGTTCGCGGGGCGGCATGGTTCATGTCAGCTTCTCGGTGATGTGGAAGCGGTTGTAGTCGATCGCCCTGCGGCCATCCTCGGTCACGCCGAACATGTCGGCATAGCGGTGGCCGAAGACGATCTCCTCCGGCAGATAGGAGGCACGCGCGTGCACCGGCTGGCCCATGGTCTCGTCGAGGCCGTTCACGGTGACCAGCAGCTCGATCTCGTACGTGATCAGGTCGTTCGCGTCGATGCCGTAGAACGGGCTGGCCTCGTCGATGAAATGGATGGCCGTGTAGGTCATGGCGAACACCGGGGTGCGGGTGCGGGCGAGCGGCAGGTCGTAGAACCGTCGCATGAACTGCCCCTCGGCGGTGATCTCGCTGCGCAGCACGGTGAGCGTGACCTCGGCCTGGATGATCTGACTGCGCCTTGCGTTGCCCATCCGCAGCATCAGCGCGGGCTGGCCGTTGTAGACGTTGACCACGGCCACCTTCGCGAACAGCACCCGCGCGGTGGGGCGGGACACGCGGGCGAACAGCACGCCGGTGGTCAGCGCCACGGTCATGAGTCCCACCAGCGTCTCCACGGTCATCACCGCATTGCCGTAGACCGTGGCGGGCGCCATCACGCCGTAGCCGACGGTGGCGAAGGTTTCGACACTGAAAAAGAACGCATCAAGAAACGAGCCGGGGGCCGCGTTGACGATGCTGCCGGGCTGCAGCAGGAACAGCCCGGCAAAGATCGCGTTGGCGGCCACATAGACCACCGCGGACAGCAGCATGAACTGCCACCAGCTCAAGGTCAGCAGCCGGTGATAAAGGTCACGATACCAGTGCTCCTGCAGACCCACTCGCAGGAGACCCTCGGTTGCGTCACGTTGCACAATGCGCGTGCCGCCGCGACCCGCCAGCTTGCGGTCGGTGTAGACGATCGGCTTGTGGCGGCGGGAACGGAACGGTGTCATTTCGTCAGTCTACAAGGTCAGCATGGCCTCGACCACGTCATCCTCGCCCGGCATGCGGTGGAGGGTAAAGCCGAGCCGGCGCATGAAGGCCAGCATCGGCTGATTGTCTGCCAGCACCTGCCCGGCAATCTCCACCAGGCCCTGCGCACGGCCCCATTCGATGAGGCGGGTCATCAGGGCACGCGCCAGGCCACGGCCTTTCATGTCCGGCTGGACAACCACCGCGAACTCGCCGCGCTCGGCGTTCTCGCAGACCAGGCGGGCGACGCCGACGGTCTCGTCGCCGCCGTCTGATTCGGATCGCTCGCGCACGGCGACGAAGGCCATCTCGCGCTCGTAGTCGATCTGGGTCATGCGGGCCATCTGCTCGGGTGAGAGGACGCGCATGGCGGTGAAGAAGCGATAGCGGATGTCCTCAGGCGACAGGCGGGCGAAGAAGGCGCCGTGGGCTTCGGCATCCTCCGGCCGGATCGGGCGCAGGATCAGGGTTTCGTCGCGTGCCTCGAAGTGGCTCGTGAGTTCGGCCGGATACGGCGGAATCGCGAGGCGGGACGGCGCCTCGCTGGCCGGACGCAGACGCATCACGGCATCGGCGGTGACCACCCCTTCCGCATCAACGAACAGCGGATTGATTTCGAGGGCCGCAATCTCCGGGAAATCGACGATCAGCTGGCTCACCCGCACCAGCGTGTCGGCCACGGCATCGGCGTTGGCGGCGGGCAGATCGTGCAGCGCCTCCAGCGTGCGGGCGGCGCGGGTGCGGGCGATCAGCGCGCGCGCGAGCGAGAGGTTGAGTGGCGGCAGGTCGACGGCGATGTCGCGCAGGATCGCGGCGGCGGTGCCTCCCTGACCGAACAGGATGGTCGGGCCGAACGTGGCATCCTCGGCCACGGCGATCAGCAGTTCGCGCGCGCGTGCCACCTGGCGCTGGACCAGGAGTCCCGCGTCGCCTGTGCCCAGCATGCCTGCAGCGGTGATCACCTGCCCGGCATCGCGCAGGTCGAGCATGACGCTGGTCCGCCGGTCCTGCCCGTCGCGCCCTCTGCGGCGCCGCTTGATGACAACGGGATAGCCCAGCAGATCGGCCGCATCGCCGGCATCCGTGGCACTCGCCACCGCCCGGGCCGGGACCACGGGCACGCCGTACGCCGCCAGCACCGCCATGGCCTCGTCCTGCGCCAGAATGTCGTGGCCCCGCGCCCGGACATGGCGCAGCAGCCTGGCCACCTCCATCCGGTCCGGCGCGAGGTGGAGCACGGTGCTCGGCGGCAGTTCGCGGGCGGCGGCACGGTTGCGACGGTCCTGCACGAGGTGCGAGAACCCGCGTACCGCCTGCTCGGGCGAGGCGAACACCGGCACGCCCGCCGCGGCGAGCAGGCGGCGATGCGGCGCTGCGGTGGTCTCGCCCATGACGCAGACCAACAAAGGTACTTTGAGCGTGCCAGCCGCGGCGATGGCGGCGATGCCGGCGTGATCGGTCTCACCGGTCGGCGCGTGGACGATCAGCACGCCGCCGACCTCGCGGGCCCCTGACAGCAGCGCGGCCGCCTCGGCCAGCTTGATCGCGGCGTTGGTGCCGACATAGACGATGTCGTCCGTCACGCCGGCCGTCATGCTGGCGCTGGAGGGCGCAAAGGCGCCCGGCAGGCTGAGCTGCAGTATGGTGCGGGTCTGCTCGGACAGGCGCGCCAGGGTGAGACCGTCGCGCAGCGCGGCGTCGGCGGCGAGTTGGGCGGGACCGATCGCGTTGGTGACGAAGGCGAGCGATTCGTTGCGCGCCGGGCGGGCACGGGTGAGCGTTTCAGCCGCGGCCAGCAGATCCTCCAGCCTGTCGACGCACAGCACGCCGCAGCGGCGCAGGGCGGCCTCGAACGCGGCATCGGCGGCACCGGTCGGATCGGTCAGCCGTCCACCGGCGCGCATTGCCACCACCGGACGCAGCCGGGCGGCGGCGCGGGCGGCGGAGAGGAAGCGGCGGCGATCGCGGATGAGGCGGATGTCGAGCAGGATGGCGCCGGTGCCGGGGTCGCGCGACAGCCAGTCCAGCACCGGGGCGAAGCCGAGATCGGCGTTGCCGCCGATGCCGATGACGTGGCTGAAGCCGACGCCGTTCGGCTCAGCCCAGTCAAGCACGGCCCGGCACAGGGCAGCGGACTGCGACACCAGTGCCACCCGCCCCGCCCGCGGCAGCAGATGCGAGCGCGTGGCGTTGAGGCCGATCGAAGGAACCGAGATGCCGAACGAGCCGGGCCCCATCGCCCGGACACCCGAAGCCTGGGCCGCCGCGGCCACGCCCTCGGCCATGCCGGTCACCACCGCGACCTGCGTGCCACGCCGGGCCAGGGCTGCGAAGATGTCGCCCGTGCCACCGCCATCGGCGCAGATGATCGCCAGATCCGGCGCGATCGGCAGATGGTCGATATCGGGATAGGCGAGCACGCCGGAGACGGCGGTCAGGCCTGTGCCCACCGGCAACACGGCGCCCTTGAAGCCGCCGGCGAGCAGATTGGCCATCACCTGGCTGCCGCCCCCGGTTTCGGCCCCGATCACGGCGACCGAGTTCGGACGGAACAGAGCCTCGGGACGGAAGCGGCCGGTGGTGTTGAGGCGGGGGATGTTCATGTTGCGGTGCAGCATACCTGTGTGAGGCAGACAGCGCGAGTGCGGTGACGCTCTGGCGATCGGCGCGTCTGCATGGCAGCTTTCGTCCTGCGGCACGACCCCAGGGCGGAGCGAAACATGAGTGACAGGATGAACCCGCAGATGCGTGCCGCCAAGGCGCGGCAGGACGCGATGGCGGCGCAATATCCGCCGGTGACGATCACCGGCGATCGTGCTGCGAGCCGGGTGGTGAACGAGACGATCAGCCTGGCCTGGACGGGCGACGCCCCCGAGATGGCGGTGACCCAGGAGCGCAGGGTGCCCGCCCGCGGCCGGCGGATTCTGTGCCGCATGCACCGGCCCACCGATACGAAAACTTTGCCGCTGCTGGTCTGGCTGCATGGCGGGGGCTGGGTGTTCGGCACGATCGACACGCACGACAAGCTGGTGCGCGAGTATGCTGCCGGCAGCGGTGTGGCCTGCGTAAGTATCGACTATGCGCTGGCGCCGGAAACTCCGTTTCCCGGCGCGTTGCTGGAATGCGCTGACGTGGTGCGCGCCATCCTGGCCGAGGCCGAAGGGTGGGGAATCGACCCTGACAAGGTGGTGATCGGTGGCGATTCGGCTGGCGGCAACCTCGCCTGGGGTCTGGCGCTGTTTCTGCGTGACACCGGTGGCCCCGCCCTGCGGGGCCTGCTGACCCCCTATCCCGTGGCCGAGGGTGCCTGCGACTCCGCCAGCTTCTCCGAGTTCGCCGAAGGTTTCGGCCTCACGCGCGTGGGGATGATGGCGTATTGGGACGCCTATGTCCGCGACGAGGTCGATCGGCTGAACCCGATCGCCTCTCCGCTGCGCGGCGATCTCCGCGGCCTGCCGCCCGCCCTGGTGCAGGTCGCCGAACTCGACGTGTTGCGCGACGAGGGTGTGGCACTGGCGGAAAAGGCCATTCAGGCGGGTGTGGACGTGACGTTGGAGCATGTTCCAGGCGTGCTGCACGGCTTCATGCGCCTGTCGAACGCTGTGGACGGCGCGCGTGAGGCGATTGCCTCCGCCTGTGTCTGGCTGCGACGCGTCACCTGCTGATGCGGGTGTATCTAGCCGGGCCGGATGTGTTCCTGCCGGATCCGGCGGCGCGGGCAGCCAGGCTGAAAGCCATCTGCGCCAGATATGGCTTGATCGGAGTTTCACCGCTCGACCCCGTTCTGCCCGCACCGGTGGACTGGGCCTGCCTGGCGGAAGCCCACCGGATCGCGCGACAGAACGAGGCCCATATCGCCTCGTGCGACGTGCTGGTGGCGAATTTGACGCCGTTCCGTGGCCCGAGCGCTGATGTCGGCACCGTCTTCGAGCTCGGCTTCATGCGTGCGCTCGGCCGGCCGGTGTTTGGCTGGAGCAACGATGCATCGCATTACGCGGACCGCACCCGGGATTTCCTCGGACCAGACGGGGACGGGATGGACATCGAGTCGTTCGGTCTCTCCGACAATCTGATGATCGAGGGTGCCATCACGGCCTCCGGCGGCGCGATGCTGGTCGAGGATGTGCCGAAGCCGGAGCGCTGGGTGCGACTGTCGGCGTTCGAGCGCTGTCTCGCCGCGGTGAGCGCGGGGCGTGCGCCAGCCGCCTGAGGTCGCTGATGACCGCCGAGATCACGGAGTCCCAGTCCCCCGGAGCCGGCTGGCGGTAGACGACCAGGCCGGGATACCAGGGGCTGTCACGTCGATGCGCGATCCAGCGCCAACATGCGTCGTGGCGGGACAGCAGCCAGACCGGCTTGCCGAGGGCGGCAGCGAGATGGGCGACCGCCGTGTCGACGGCGATCACGAGGTCCAGTCCGGCGACCAGGGCCGCGGTGTCAGCGAAATCGGCCATGTCGGGCATGACGTCAAACAGGCGCAGCGTCGCTGGCGCGGGGTGGGCACTGTGCTGTTGCAGGCTGATGAAGCGCACGCCCTTCAGCTTCGCCAGGCCCGCCAAGGCGGCGGGGTGCAAGGAGCGTCGTGCGTCCATGGCGTGGGCGATCGGCATATCCGGCCTGGACGCGCCGGCCCAGACCAGACCCACGCGCAGATCTGAGCGTCCGCATGCCGCCTCCATGCGCGTTCGCCAGAGTGTCTCGTCCTGTGGATCGGCACACAGATACGGCGTTTCCGCAGGGACCGTGGCCTGCGTGGTGGCGAAGCCGAGCGGCAGGCTCACCATGGGGCAATGCATGTCATAGTCGGGCAGCCCCTGGGTGCGGGGCAGCACGGCGATGTCGGGAAGGCTCTGCCGCAGCAGCCGCAGCAGCGGGGGCCGAACGACGGCTGTGACAATGGCGCCCCGGCTGGCGAGGCGCTTTGCGTAGCGGATGAACTGCAGCGTGTCGCCGAAGCCGCCTTCCTCGTGGAGCAGGATGCGCACGCCCCGCGGATCCTCGCCGCGCCAGAGCGGGCCCGGCACCCCGTGCGGTCGCATGCCGGCGCAGCGCCAGCGCCACTCATTCTCGGCAAAGCCCTGGGCGAGATCGCCTGACGTCAACAATGCCAGGGCACGGTTGCTGCGGATTTCCGGATCATCCGGCGCCAGGGCAAGGGCCGCCTCGTGCAGCCGCAGCGACTCCTCGATACGCCATTGCTCCGCCAGCGCCACCGCAAGGTTCGTGCAGCAATCCGCGTTCATCGGGCGCGCCCGCAGCGAGGCCGCGTAGGCGGCCACCGCTTCGCCCAGGCGCTGCTGGCGATGCAAGGCCACGCCGAGATTGGCCAGTGCCGCCCAATGCCCCGGCTGTTCCGCCAACGCCGCACGACAGGCAGCCTCGGCGGCGATCGACTGTCCCGTGGCGTTGAGGGCGGCGGCAAGATTGATCAGCGCCACCGCATCGTTGGGTGTGCTGGCCAGCACGTCACGCCACGTGGCCGCAGCCTCTGCCATGTCCCCGCGGGCAAAGGCCGCTTCGCCCCGCTCGAGCAAGGCAGCCCGATCCGTCCCCAGGGCCTCGATTTCCAGGCCCCTGAGTTCCAGGCCCCTGAGTTCCAGGCCCCTGAGTTCCAGGCCTTTGCGTTCCAGGCCTTTGCGTTCCAGGCCTTTGCGTTCCAGGCCTTCGGTTTCCAGGCCTTTCATGCCCCTGCCCCCCGGCTTTTCCGGTCGCCGGACGCATCGGCGCGCCGGTCTCAGTCAGGCAGGGTGACGGGAGAAGGTGAAGAAATCCCTAACGGACCCAGAGCAGCCGCGACCCCGAACGGTCCCGGCAGGGCGCCGCGGGGAAACAGCCTTGTCACATGGCCCATCTTGCGGCCGGGGCGCGCCTCGGTCTTGCCGTAGAGATGCGGGATCAGGCCAGGGGTCGCCAGGATCTCAGGCCACAACGCGGTCTCCACCACGCCGACCAGGTTCTTCATCACCGCATCGGCATGCCGCACCGCGGGGGGCAGCGGCAGCCCCGCCACGGCGCGGATGTGCATCTCGAACTGGCTGGTCGGGCAGGCATCGAGCGTCCAGTGGCCGGAATTATGCGGCCTGGGGGCGATCTCGTTGACCAGCAGGCGGCCCTGCGCATCGACGAACATCTCGACGGCCAGCAGACCCACCAACTCAAGCCGCGTTGCAACGAGGCAGGCAAGGTCCTGCGCCGCCACAGCCAGCTCAGCGCCGATCCGCGCCGGCGCCAGGGTGATGTCGAGGATGTGGTCGCGATGCTCATTTTCCACCGCGTCGAACGCCGTCACCGCCCCGTCTGCGCCACGTGCCACGACCACGCTGATCTCGCAGGCGAAATCGACGAAACCCTCCAGGATCAGCGGCTTCGGTGCCAAGGCCTGCCAGGCGGCGGCGAGGTCGACCGGGCCGCGCAGCAGGGCCTGGCCTTTGCCGTCATAGCCCAGACGCGTCGTCTTGAGGATTGCCGGGAAGCCAAGCGTTGCGACCGCCGCCTCCAGCTCGCCCATCGTCGTCACCGACCGCCAGGGGGCGGTGGGCGCGCCCGCCTCGTTGAGGAAACGTTTTTCCGCCATCCGATCCTGGCTCACGCGCAACACGGCCGGGCCCGGGCGCACCGGTTTCAGCGAGGCCAGCAGATCCAGGCCTTCGGCTGACACGTTCTCGAACTCGAAGGTGATGACATCGACCGCATCGGCGAAGGCACGCAACGCGTCCTGGTCTTCATACGCGCCCAATGTCACCGCGGCGCTCACCTGGGCGGCGGGGCTGTCGGGCTCCGGCGTGAGGATATGGCACCGATAGCCCAGCCTGGCCGCCGCCATGGCGGACATCCGGCCCAGCTGGCCACCACCGACGATGCCGATGGTGGAATTCGGCGCAAGCGGGGTCATTCGGGGGTTTCGGCCACCGCATCCGTCTGCGCGGCGCGCCAGGCATCGAGCCGCGCTGCCAGCGCCGCATCGGTGCCGGCGAGGATCGCCGCCGCCAGCAGGGCCGCGTTGATCGCCCCGGCCCGGCCGATGGCGAGCGTTCCCACTGGAATGCCGGCCGGCATCTGGACGATCGACAGCAGGCTGTCCATGCCTTTCAGGGCGTGGCTTTCGACGGGCACGCCCAGCACCGGCAAGGCAGTGAAGGCTGCGGCCATGCCGGGCAGATGGGCGGCCCCGCCGGCGCCGGCGATGAGCACGCGCAAGCCACGGCCACGCGCGGACTTTGCGTAGTCCGCGAGCCGGTCTGGCGTGCGATGTGCCGAGACAACGCGGGATTCGAACGGAATATCCAGCGATTCCAATGTTTTCGCCGTATGCTCCATGGTCGCCCAATCGGACCGGCTGCCCATGATGAGGCCGATCAGCGGTGTCACGTCCATCGCGGCCTCAGGCAATCGAGTTCGGGATGAGGCGTGATTCGAGCCAGGCGATCTCGTCCTTCAGCAGCAGCTTGCGCTTCTTCAGCCGCTGGATATGCAGTTGGTCCAGCGGCCCGACCTCGACGGAGCGGGCGATCACAGTGTCGAGGTCTCGATGCTCGCTGCGCAGTTCGTGCAGTTTGCGCAGCAGGGAGTCGCGGTCGGTGAGCATCCCTTGGGTCCTGTCACACGGCTCGGTGAGCAAAATAGGCGCTGCGCGATTGCAGTGGCATCTGCAAGCGCATTGGCGTTACGCTTTTGTGGCGCACACCAGAATGCGCCAGTTCCGCAACGGAGGCATCATGAGCCTGCAGTCCCGTATCGAGAGCCTGAAGACCCGCCACGCCAGCCTGGAGAGCCGGATCATCGACGAAGACCACCGACCCCGCCCCGATTCGGAGGCGCTGGCCCGACTGAAGCTCGAGAAGCTGCGACTGAAGGAAGAAATGGACCGGCTGCGAGGCCCCGCTTCCCACTGACGGCATCGTAACTGACCTCCGCCCGTGCCTCAGGCCGCCTCGTCGGCCTCGGGCATCGGCGGCGGCGGCACGGCGCGGCCTTCGCGCGCGAGGCGGTCGTTGGCGGCATTCACCATGGCGTTCAGATCGGTTTGCGTGCACAGGCCGAGGATGACCGGATCGCGCGGCTTGATGTTGGCCGAGTTCCAGTGCGAACGGTCGCGCACCTTCTGGATGGTGTCCTTGGTGGTGCCCATCAGCTTGCCGATCTGTGCCTCGGTGAGCTGGGGGTAGTTGCGCAGCAGGAAGGCGATGCCGTCCGGCCGGTCGTTGCGTTTGGCAACCGGGGTGTAGCGGGCGCCGCGCCCACGCTTGGGCTGCGGCATGGTGCTGGGCAGCAGATGCAGGCGCAGCGATTCGTTGGCCTCGCAGCGCTTGATCTCGTCAGCCGTCACCTGGCCGTTGGCGACCGGGTCATACCCGACAATGCCCTGCGCCACCTCGCCATCGGCGATCGCCTGCACCTCAAGCGGGTGCATGCCGCAGAAATCGGCGATCTGCGTGAAGGTCAGCGCGGTTTTTTCGATCAGCCACACAGCGGTGGCCTTGGGCATCAGGGGCAGTGTCATGACTTCAAACCTTCTGGCCCCGACGACCCAGGGCAAACATGTCCGACAGATATGCGACGACTCAGGTCCGCCATGCCACGCGGATTTCGCCTGCCACATACGCAGGAAAGGGCGCGATATGGACCCCCGTTGACGGGCCGGTCAAGCCGCAGCATCCCATATCGCCCTGCCAGGATGGAGAAAAATCATGATGTTCGACGATGAAACCCCGCCGCCCCGACCGGCTCGGCTGGAGAAGCTGCCGCTGGACCGGCTGAGCGTGTCGGAGCTTGAGGCGTATATCGTCGAACTGCGGGCAGAGATCGCCCGGGTGGAACAGGACATCGACAAAAAAGGCCGCCACCGCAACGCGGCAGAGGCCTTTTTTCGCAAGCCGTAGCAGGAGCCGGCGAACCGGCTCCTGCCAGGATCAGGCCGCCTGCTGCGCGTCGGTCACCAAAGTGGGCGTGGCGCCGTTCAGCGGAATGCGGCGGGCGCGGCTGGCCTCCGGCACGACGCGCTTGAGGTTGACGAACAGCAGGCCGTTCTTGAGGTCGGCGCCATCGACGACCATGTGATCGGCGAGAACGAAGCGACGCTCGAAGGCGCGGCCGGCGATGCCGCGGTACAGCACCTCGGCCTTGTCGGTCTCGGACGCAACACGGCCGGCGATCAGCAGGGTGTTCTCCTTGACGGTCAGCTCGATGTCGTCAGGACCGAAACCGGCCACGGCCATCGTCAGACGATAGCTGTCATCGCCGGTCTTCTCAATGTTGTAAGGGGGGTAGGACACATCTGCCGCCGCGGCCGTATCGGCCAGGCGTGCGAGCCGGTCAAAGCCGATCGCGGTGCGGAACAGGGGGGACAGATTCAGAGCGTTCATGGTTCGCCACCTTCTTCAAAAGCAAGGACGGTTTCGCGCCGCCCGATCGGGCCGACGTTACAAGTCCCCGAAGCCCCGGTCGGGCACCTCGGACACCCTTGAGATGGAAAACGCCGTCCTCGCATTCAAGAGGACGGCGTTTCATCCATGCAAACCAGCCATGCGATCTGGGAAAAGCTCAGCTCTTCTTGACGCCGAGGCCAGCAAATTTCTTGTTGAACTTGGCGATCTGCCCGCCGGTATCCATCACGCGCTGAACGCCGGTCCATGCCGGATGCGACTTGGGGTCGATGTCCAGGCGCAGCACATCGCCCGCCTTGCCCGCGCAGGTGCGTGTCTTGTACTCGGTCCCATCGGTCATGATGATGGTTACGGTATGGTAATCGGGGTGGATGCCCGGCTTCATGGTACATAGCTCCTGTGGCGCTGCCGATCCCGACCGGCGGCGCGAAGCGCGCGTATAGCCGCAGCGACCGGCCGCGCGCAAGCGATGTGACATGCCTCAGCGCCACGCCGGCGCGAGGCACACAGCCACTTGGCAAAAGCGATGGCGGTTCACCCGACAAGATATCGCCGCATCCATGGCGAGTGCCTGTGGCGCAGCTGGCATCTCCTCAGATTTCGTGCATTTGCCGCGAGAGCGCCGGCGGCGTTCACAGTCTGTCAAGATTTTGCCGCTACTTTGTTCTTGCCGCGGAGGTTTCGAATGTCCCCCGGGGTCGGCGCAATCATCCCCTGAAGTTCACGCGGGGTGCGCGCACGGCAATCGAATGCGAGGAAACCTCGAGGTCATGACGATGCGAGATCTGAGTTCGGCGCTTCGCAACCAGCCTCCGGCTGAGCATGAATACGACTGGGCTCCTATCCATATGCCAGGGTCCATCCAACCCTATGGTGCATTGCTGGTGGTGGACCCCTCCACGCGCCGCATCCAGTTCGCAAGCAACAACACCGCAGAGATCCTCGGCATCGCCCCGGAGGACCTTCTGGCCAAGTCGTATCTCCAGCTGTCGGATTCCGAACAGGAGCAACGCTTCTTCAAGGAGCGCATCGCGGCCGGCACGATTCTGTTTCCCAACCCGGTGCGCCTGACCATCCGCGGAAAGCCGTTCGACGCGGTGTTCCACGCGCAGTCAGGTGTCCACATGATCGAGATCGAGCGGGTGGAGGATGTCGCGCGTGCCTACGAAGACATGTCGATGCGGGCGACGGCGGAATTGTTCGATCCACCGACGATCGAGGAACTCTACCAGCGTGCCGTGCGCGTGGTCAGCGAGGTCACCGGCTTCGACAGGGTCATGCTCTATCGCTTTGACTCCCGCTACAACGGGCAGGTGATCGCGGAAGTGGGCAAACCCGAACTGGGTTCGTTCCTGGGTCTGTTCTTTTCCCTCCAGTGACATCGGGGCCCGCGCCCGCAATATGTATCTGGAGAATTTCACACGCTACATCCCCGATATCGCGGGAACACCGGTGGGCCTCAGCGGCGTGTTCCCCGGTGGCGGCCATGCCGACAGCGGTCATCCCGTCGACATGTCGCACACCAATCTGCGCAGCGTCGTGCCGTGCCATGTGACGTATCTGCGCAACATCGGCGTGAAGGCTTCGATGTCGTTCAGCATCAACGTCGATGGGCGGCTCTGGGGTCTGTTCGCCTGCCATCACTACACGCCCAAGACCGTGTCCTACGAACAGCGGGTTGTCTGCGAGCAGGCTGCCATGATGTTCATCTTCCGCCTGGCTTCGATGGGTTCCGCCGCAGCCCGATATGCCAGGCGTGAGGCCGGGCTGGCCCGCCTGGTCAGCAGCATCACCGTCGGAGCGGCCCTGCGGCGCCGTTTGGCCGAGCTGGGACAGGACTGGTCAGACCCGTCGGAGAGCGCGGCGGCCACATCGCTCATCGCCCGCGCTGTCGCTGCGATCGAGAACGAGACCGGGCTCCTGGCTCCCCTTGATCCCGACGCCGTGGCGCCGAGTGGTGCCCTGACGGCGGAACAGTCTTTGCTGCTGAACCTGGTGGAAGCCGACAGCGCCGCGATCATTCGCCACGGCCGGGTGACACGCATCGGGGACGCTCCGTCGGCCATGGCGGTCTTCGCCATCGCGTCGATGTTCGGCCGGGAGCTGCCGGATCTGCGGCACGATGTGCCACATGTCTATGCCACCGATGGGCTCAGCAGTGTCGTGGCGGCTGCCGCCGACATCAAGGACCATGCCGCCGGCATCATGGCCGCGTCGCTCAGCGCGGATGCACCGTCCTATCTGATGTGGTTCCGGCGCGAGCAGATTGTTCACGCGACCTGGGCCGGCAACCCGGCAGCCGATGCGATGTCCGAGGGAGCGGAGGGCCTTAATCCCCGTGCCTCATTCGAGGCCTGGAAGCAGGACATCCGCAACATGTCGCGACCCTGGGTGATTGAGGACGTGCAGGTCGCCGACGAACTGGCGGCCGTGCTGCGGGATCTCGAGGCGTCAACCAGTTCCAAACCTGCGGTGAGCCCGCCGCGCCCCGGTCCATCGGCGCCAAGAAACAATCCGCCTTTGCCCAATCCAACCGCAGGTTCTGAACGAAAAGTCATTCGCATCGGTCAGCGCTAGGGCGAAATCGCCGCTTGCCTACCACGCGTCGCAGCATCAAGGCCCTCGGCAAGACAGGAAATGACTATGAGCGACTTCGAAATCACTCTCACCGCGACCCAGTTGGCATCCATCCTGGCGACGCGTGGCACATTGGACAGCAAGGTCAGCGAGGTGTTTCGCGCCAAGAGCGACAAAGCGCTGGACCTGGAGCCGAAGCAGATCAACATCAATTTCCAGAATCTGGCAAAGCTGGATTCCTCGGCGGCGGGAATGCTGATGTTCTTCAACTATGCCGCCAAAACAAAAGGCAAGCAGATCAGTATCACGAATGCGAGCGCTGCAGTACAGCAGGTTCTCAATCGCGCCAATCTTGGCAAGCTTGTGACCATTCGGTGATCGATCGCCGTATTGATGCACCCATCGTGCAACTCATGTCTGGATGCTCCAAACAATGAGCGACTTTGCAACACGCCAGGCCATGCTTCGGGCCCGCACACGCGAGCATCATGAGCGTATCGAGACGGTCCCGGCTCTGGCCCGGCTGCTCGATCCGGACCTGGCCCTGTCGGAATATGCTCAGCTGCTGAACAGGCTCCTGCGCTTCCACAGCGCCCTGGAGCCGAGGATACAGCGCGCCATTTCGCCTGAATCACCTGCGCGACGCCTGCTGGACACACATCGGATCCACAGTCTGCAAGATGATTTGAGATGGCTCGGTGCTGTGCCGTCAGGAGGGCCGGTATCGGTTCCCGTCATAGCGACACACGCGGAGTCGCTCGGCGCCCTCTATGTTCTGGAGGGCTCCGGTCTGGGCGGCCGCGTGATTGCCAGGTCTCTGGCCGATCATCTCGGTGTGCGCAACGGTTGCGGCGCGTCGTTCTATGACGGATTGACCGCTGGCATGGCGCGCGAGCGATGGAGGACACTGTGTGTCGCGCTCGATCTGAGCGGTGACGAGGTGTCTGACCATGAGATGGTCGAGGCCGCGCGGGCGACGTTCGCAAGCCTCGAGCAACTTCTGCGCCAGACGGAACCTGCTGTGAGACAGACCTGCTTGACCGCGGCTGCGGCCGATTGAACCCGCTGGACCCGGCAGCGAAAGGACCCTGACATGCTCGATAAGACGGCCGCCAGCCTGGAACATCCCTACGCACATCTCCGTGCGCCAGGCCAGGTGCAAAGCTTTGGCGCCTTGCTCGCGCTGCATCCATCGACGCTCAGGATTCTCAACGCGAGCGAGAATGTTGCTTCGGAGCTGGGTATCGCTCACGCCGACATCCTGGGCCGTTCGATCATGGAGCTGATCGACAATCCCGAGACCCAGGCCGAGATTTCAGACTGTCTCGGCGGTGACGAACCAAGCTTCAACAACCCGCTTCTCGTCACAATCGACGGGCAGCGCTTTGACATGATCCTTCACGGTCATGATGGGCTGCTGATTGCAGAATTCGAGCGGCTGGCCCCAGGAGCGCCGATCCGGCCGGACATGGACCGGCTCAGCGACGATGCGATCATGGGCATGATGGTGCCCGGTACCGTCGAGGAGCTGTTTGTCGCCGGACCTCAGGCCATTCGCCAGGCAACCGGGTTCGACCGCGTCCTGCTTTACAAGTTTGACGATGAAGCCAGGGGACAGGTGGTCGGCGAAGCGCGGCGCCCTGGCGTTGAGAGCTTCATGGGGCTGTTCTTCCCGGAGAGCGACATCGGCGCCCCGGCCCGTGACCTGTATACCCAGAACTTCTCCCGCTATATCCCCCAAATCGGCGCTCCGACCAGTATGGTCAGGCCCGCTCATAATGTGCTCAGCAACCGTCCTCTGGATATGTCGCATGCGGTGCTTCGGGCAGTCGCACCCTGCCACATCGCCTATCTCGCCAATATGGGCGTGACAGCCTCGATGTCGTTCTCGATTGTCTCAGAGGGGCGCCTTTGGGGCCTGTTCGCGTGCCACCACTACAGCCCGAGCCAGCTCTCCTTCACGCAAAGACTGGTCTGCGAACAGATCGCCATGATGTTCGTGGCCAAACTGACAGAGTTGATCGACCCGTCCGCCCATGAAGCCGAAATGGAACGGCGCAGGGCGAAGCTGTTGGCCGATTCGCCGCTCTTTGCCGCAAATCCGCTGCGCAGCACCTGGACGTCCGAGCAGGAACAGGACCTTCTGACGGCGGTCAATGCGGAAGGGGCTGTCATTTACGTCGATGGTGAGATCGGCGAGATCGGCACATGTCCTGATATGGTCGAGCTCCATCAGTTCATCGAGGCTCATGGCACCGAGTTCGATCGATTGCTGCACATGTATGACAATGAGGGTCTGTTCTACACAAACTGTGTCGCATCCACCCTGCCATTTGGCGCAACCATGCGCGAACGGGGAAGTGGTTTGCTGGTTGTTCCGTTGCTTAAGGACAAACGTCGCTTTCTGCTGTGGTTTCGACCTGAACTTGTTGTGAAGGCCACTTGGGCCGGCAATCCGTCGGAGACGAAGATCAAGGATCTTAACGCGACATTCAGTCCGCGTCGTTCCTTTGCCGCCTGGAAGGAAGACATCCGGGATCGCGCTGAGCCATGGACAGGGCTTGAGATCGCCAACGCCGGTGCCATTCGTGATCATTCCTTCGCGCATGCAAGCTAAGTGTCCTTTGATGCAAGGTTCGAGAGGCCCGTTGTGAAGATCCAAAACTTGAATGCATCACGAGAGACTTTGCCCGATTCGTCGGTGCAGGCTGTGTCAAGTCCTCGGACTGGCGAGACAAGCTCGGCTTGTCTTCAGTCAATCGACGCTCCATCTGTCGATCGCCAGTCCGTCGAGATAGCGCTGCTTCGGGCGCGCATTCAGCACCTCGAACTTGTCATCGAGACGGCGCGAAGTCTGATGGGAAGCAACCAGGATCGACTGCTGCGACGTCTCTATGAGATGCCTCGTGAACTGGTTGCATTGACAAGCCAGTTGCAGCGCATCGACGCGCAGGCGACGTGGTGACTGTTGATCGCTCGATCGCACGGTCTTGGCAAGGAAGAGTCTCATGAACGCCATCTCCAATCCGGCTGAACTGCCGACGGACATACAGGACCCCGTGTCTCGTCTAGACGAAGCTGACAGCCAGCTGTTCACCCTGCGCCGAACTGGGCGCAAGCCAATTCGGTTCCAAGGCCGTCAGTTGGTAGAGGCGATCGGCCGTGGCGATTCGGAACGGATCACGCATGATCTGAATATCTACCGAACGATCAATGGCCGGATTGTGGTGGAGCTGATCATTAGGAGGGGCCTCCCGGATCGGCAGGATCTCTGCCGGATCCACAAGTTCGACAATCTTTCTGCGGCGGCGACCTGGCTGGAGAACTACAAGCCGGCCGAGGATGCGCAGATCCCGGACGGGCTGAGTCATCCGGAAACGACCTTGCCCTGGGCGGTTCTTCAGGCGGTGCAGTTACGCCAGACGATGGAGCGGATTGATACAAGCTTCCGGTGCATGCTGAGCGAGGTATTTCTGGCCCTGGACTTGACAGATCTTGCGGAAGCCATGCCGACAACTGCTGTTTCTGAGGGTCTGGCACGATCATCCTGACATCTGTAGCTGAAGATGACACCCTTTCCGGCGATCGCTGCGGCAGCGGAGCGTTTCAGATATCGCCTTCAGTCGGAGCATGGATCAACACGACTTGCCGTTCCAAGCCAGACTGATCCTTGTGGCGCCTATCAATGGGACAATTTCCTGTTGCAGTCGCCGCTGTTTCGTCATGGCCATGTTGAGACGTTCCAGGTCTCCGACCGCTTCTCAATCTTGCATGTATGTGTGATTCCGCATGTCGACGATCCCGCGCCGATTTTTGGCTACGATATCATCGCTGGACCCACGAAAATTACGGGCCTGTTCCTCGATTTGACGAGTGTGATTGCATCTTCAAAATCTGAGATTTTGTCTGACCTGATGGCTTCGTCCGCGATTCTATTTCCAAACCGCCGAACTCTGCCGGATTGGGGCGATGTGTTCTCGCCTGACATGTTGGCGATAAGGCCTGGTAACGAAACAGAACTCACGGCTGCGAACGATATTGCGATGCGCGCCTTGGACACGCTTTTGCGCCGCGCGCCACAGCGCCGAAGCAGGCTGCGTGAACAGATCCAACGTGGGCAGAGTCGATACATCGCAGCTCAACGCCGCAACGAGCATACATTTCGTATGCTGGCAGGGTTTGTCGGGGCCGATCGGGCGCGGTCCTTTATCGAAGACGTGCTGTTTCCGGATGTGCCAGCCTGCCCTGAGCAGGTGTGATGCTCGGCCATGAACAGGTCTCCAGGCGCGGCAATCCAAAAAGGGCCAAGGTATGTCAATCGGCGCCGTAAAAGGACCCCCTATCGGCGTCCAAAAGGGACCCCTTTGGAACGTGTATGCGGCTGACTGCCGTCTTGTGTGGCGGGACGTTTCCGGCGTTGGCGTTAATCGCGACCGAAG
>JBBILI010000003.1:0-211711 GCA_037445025.1 Rhodospirillales bacterium | reverse complement strand
AGCGATTGTGGGGTGTCATGCACAAGGCCATCACCCACACCACATGCGCCGCAAACCTCCGAGCCTTCCGGGCAGACGTCCTCACCTTTCTCAGACGCACCGTGCCACAAAAATGGGCGGAAATCTGCGACGCCGTCTCTGACAATTTCCGCGTCAGAGATCCCGCCTCCTGCCGGATCCTCAAGTGAGCGGAGTATTGGTTCTTTTTTTCAATAAAGAACTGCTTGCTTCCTTCCCCCCGCCGTTTCCCCGAACCGAGTGTCACACGACCGCGCTGGCGGGGTTTGGGCCGATGCCGATACTGCGCCCTGCAACTCCGGAGCCCGCCCCATGCCGCACCTCAACTCCATTCCCGTCATCGGCGCCGCCATGCCGGTCGATGCGCTGCTGCAGCACCGCGACTGGATTCTCGACAAGCAGCGTGACGTCGAGATCCAGACCTTCCACACGGCCGAG
Organism: Rhodospirillales bacterium; assembly: GCA_037445025.1. Taxonomy (GTDB): domain Bacteria; phylum Pseudomonadota; class Alphaproteobacteria; order Acetobacterales; family Acetobacteraceae; genus CAIQQQ01. The sequence continues at coordinate 211,255 of JBBILI010000003.1, read as the reverse complement.
GTGCTCGACTCCGACTGGACGCAGATCGCCGAAGCCGCCGTGAAGGCGCTTGACGGCCATACCGGCCGCCGCGGCATTCACGGCCCGTTCTGGGGCTTCACCATCGCCTCGATGGACCCTGACATCCGCGCCGTCGTCACCAGGCGCATGTTTCAGGGCCTCGACGTCTGCCAGGCTGTCGGCGCGACGCAGATGGTGATCCACTCTCCGTTCACCACCTGGGACGCCAACAACCTTGACGGCAACGAGGGCGCCCGCGACGCGCTGTTCGAACGCACCCACAGGACGCTGGACCCCGTCGTTCGACGTGCGGAAAGCCAGGGCGTCGTCCTGGTGATCGAGAACATCGAGGACAAGAACCCTGCCGAACGCCTGGCCCTGGCCAGATCGTTCGACAGCCAAGCCGTGCGCCTTTCCATCGACACCGGCCACGCGCACTACGCCCACGGCTCCACCGGCGCCCCGCCGGTCGACTATTTCGTCGCTTCGGCCGGCAACATGCTTGCCCATGTCCATATCCAGGACGCCGACGGCTACGCCGACCGGCATTGGCTCCCTGGGGAAGGCACCATCCGGTGGGATGCGGTGTTCCGCGCGCTGGCCAAGCTCACCTCCGACCCCCGTCTGGTCATCGAGGTGAAGGACATCCCCGGCATCCAGCGCGGCGCGGCGTGGCTGGAAGCGCAAAGGCTGGCGGTCTGACCCCGCCCCATGCGATGAAGGGGGGTGACCCAATCACGCCCCCACATCGCCGTCATCGGCGCCGGACCGGCGGGGCTGATGGCGGCGGAGATTCTGTCCGCCCATGGCTCCGTCACCGTGTTCGACCGCATGCCCTCCGTCGGCCGCAAATTCCTCATGGCCGGGCGCGGCGGGCTCAACCTGACGCACAGCGAGAAGATGCCTTCGCTGCTGGCCCGCTATGGCACGGCGAGTCCGCTGCTGGCGCAGGCCATCGAAGCGTTCCCGCCCGAGGCGCTGGTCGCCTGGGCGCACGGGCTTGGCCAGGAGACGTTCATCGGCAGTTCCGGGCGTATCTTTCCCCGTGCCATGAAGGCGTCCCCCCTGCTGCGCGCCTGGCTCCGCCGCCTTGGCGCCAGCGGCGTGACATTCCACCTCCGCCACAGCTGGATCGGCTGGAACAGCGATCATGCCCTGCGCTTCCAGACACCGGCCGGTGTGCAGGACCACGCCGCCGAGGCCACCGTGCTGGCGCTGGGCGGCGCCTCCTGGCCTCGCCTCGGCAGTGACGGCCACTGGACCGCGCTGCTGCCCGATGTGCCGCTCACCTCCTGGCGCCCGGCCAACATGGGCTTCGTCGTCGACTGGTCAGACCGGTTCCGCACCCGTTTCGCGGGGTTTCCCCTCAAGCGCATCGCCCTGCAGTTTGGCGCGAGGCGCGTGCAGGGCGAAGCGATGATCACCGAACAAGGCCTTGAAGGCGGCGCCATCTACGCCCTCAGCGCCAAGCTGCGCGATGTCATCGCCGAACGCGGCGAGACCATCCTGCATATCGACCTTCGCCCGGACATCACGCTGGAAGCCCTCAGCGACAAACTCTGCGCCGATCGCGGCAGCCGCTCGCTCTCCAACCATCTCCGCGTCACCGCCGGCCTCGCCCCGGTCGCCATCGGCCTCGTGCAGGAAGCAATTCACGCCGGCGCCGACCCGGACCTGCCCCGGCTCATCAAGTCCCTGCCGGTCAGGCTGCTCACCCCCGGGCCCATCGACCGCGCCATCTCGTCCGCCGGTGGCCTCGCCTGGTCCGCGCTTGACCCGCATTTCATGCTCAGCTTTCACCCCGGCACCTTCGCCGCCGGCGAAATGCTCGACTGGGAAGCCCCCACCGGCGGATACCTCCTGCAAGGCTGCTTCAGCACCGCCGTCGCCGCTGCCCATGGCGCCCTCGCCTGGCTGAAGGACCACGGATGAGCGAACTCGCTGTGACCACCGGCCACATCCTGGCCCTGCGCCTGTTCGATGTCGCCTACGGCATCGACCTCGCCACCGCCGAAACCCTCTGGGCGCAGCACGCCGCCGGCCGCTCCAGCCGCTCGCGCCTCACCGCCACACCGCCCAAGGCGATGGCGTTCGGCGTGGAACCGCTGAGCCTGGAGCTCGACCCCGTCACCCTCCCGCTCGACACACTGCCCGCGGGCTGGCCGCCGGTCGAGGCGGTGGTCACCGCCCGGCTTTATGATTTCGGCACCGTCTCGCTGGCGCTGCGCATCAACACCCCCAACATCGCGTGGGACGATTACGCCATTCTGCTCAACACCGTGGACCGCGCGGTGGGGCAGGCCTCGGGCACCCGCATCTGGGAAAAGCTGCTCACCCAGCTGCGCACCGTGCTCGCTGCCGCCTTCGTCAAACCCACGCCCTCCGCCGTCGCGGAGGATTATCTGATCGGCGTCGTCCAGAACTTCGACACACGCTTCACCGCCGCCGAACTGCTCGGCCGGGTCGATCTCGTGCCCCTGCTGTCCGGCGAGCGCCGCCCGCTGTCCGACGGCGCGCGGGCCGACCTGCTGCGCCAGCGCTTCTCCTACTACGCCGACGATCTCGTGGTGCTCACCTGGGACCGCGCCTTCATCTACGAGCCCCGCGGCGACAGCGACGTGGCGGATGTGCTCGAGGTCGCCAACGCCCAGCTGCTGCAGATGCGCTACTACGACGAGCTGCTCGACGACGAACTGCCGCGTATGTACGGCATGGTGGAACGGACCCGCTCCCGCCTCAACCTGTTCGCCGCCCGGCGCTACGCCGAGCTGGCGCACACCCTCACCACCCTTGTCGCCGAGGTCACCGAGCTCACCGAGAAGGTCGAGAACGCCCTGCAGGTGACGGAGGACGTCTACCTCGCCCGCATCTACGCCGCGGCGCTGGACCTCTACCGCGTTCCCACTGTCAGCCGTGCGGTGAACCGCAAGCTCGCCATCATTCGCGAAACCTACACGTCACTTTACGACGAGGCGTCCTCGCACAGCTCGCAGATGATGGAGGCGGCGATCCTCGTTCTCATTCTGGTCGAGGTCGTGCTCGCGTTCCTGCGCCACGGCAACTGACCTTAAGCTAAGCCGACAGCGCCGCCTTGATCCGCGCCTGCGACAGCGGCAGCTGACGCAGACGGATCTTGCCGGCATCGGCGATGGCATTGGCCAGCGCCGCGCTGGTCGGCCCCTGCGAGGCTTCGCCGGTGCCGAGATACGGCAGTCCCGGCCGGTTGATCAGATGCACCTCGACCGCGCCAGGGGCCGCGTTGAAGCGCAGGATCGGGTAGCTGCTCCAGTCCCGGCTGGTGATGGCGGTCGGTGACCAGTGCAGCTCCTCGAACAGCGTCCAGCTCATCGACTGCATGAACCCGCCCTGGATCTGGTTGGCAATTCCGTTGGGATTGACCGCCTCGCCGCTGTCCACGGCCAGATCCGCGCGCAGCACCCGCACCTGGCCGCTCGCGCGATCGAGTGCGACCTCCACGGCCACGGCGCAGTAGGCCGCGAGGTTCTTGTAGCGCGCGAAGGCGAAGCCGCGGCCATGGTCGGGCGGCAGCGTCTTGGCCGCATCCCAGCCGAACTTCTCCGCGGCGAGACGGATGACATCGCGGGCGCGGGGATCGCTGAGATGGTTGAGGCGGAATGCCACCGGATCGATGCCGGCGGCCTCGGCCAGCTCCCCCATGAAGCTTTCGATGCTGAACACGTTCATGTAGGCGCCCAGACCGCGCATGGCCGAGACCCGCAGCGGCATCTCGGCGAGGAAATGCGACGTCACCTTCATCGCCGGCACGTCATACAGCGGAATGGCGTTGCGATCGCCGCCGCCTTCCGGCTGCGGAATCGGCACAGGGGCGGACGGAACGGTCGGCTCGGCCAGCGACCAGCCGGCCACCAGCTCGCCCGCGCCGCCCGGCCGGGTGGAATGGGTGTTGCTCCACACGCCGTAGTCCCAGGCGACGATCTTGCCCGCGGTGTCCAGCCGGGCGGTGACCTCGGTGACCATGGCCGGCGTGTAGGGCTCCCAGGTGTGCTCCTGCTCACGCATCCACTGCACCCGCACCGGCGTGCCCGGCATGGCGCGGGCGAGCAGGGCTGCGTCGGCGGCGGCGTCATCGGCGCCGTTATGGCCGTAGCAGCCCGAGCCCTCCATATGGATGCAGCGCAGCTTCGCCGGCGGCATCTTCAGCAGGGCGGCGATTGCGGCACGGTCAGGAAACACCCCTTGCGTGTGCGTCCAGACGGTGAGGGCATCGCCCTCCATCAGCCCAACCGCGCAGGACGGGCCGATCGAGCCGTGCAGGGCGTAGGGGCGATGATAGCGCGCGGTCAGCGTGCGCGTGCCGTCCGGCACCGGCGCCTGGCTGTCACGGATCACCATCGGCCGGTCCGGCAGGCCGCGGATGGTGTCAAAGATGCCGGCCTGATCGGGCAGCGCGCGGCCGGGGCTCCATTTGGCCGCCCCGGCCAGGCTGCGCATCGCCACCACCGCCTGCCATTCGCTGCGGGCGATGACGGCGAGGTAGCTGCCGTCCCGCACGATCCGCAGCACCCCCGGCAGCGCCTCGGTGGCCTTGGTGTCGACCTCCAGCAGTGTGGCGCCATAGCTCGGCGGCCGCACGATGCGGGCATGCACCATGCCGGGCAGCTTGAGATCCTGCACATAGGCCGCGCCGCCGGTCACCTTGGCGGGAATGTCCAGCCGGGGCAGCGAAGTGCCGCTGATGCGATGGCTGGCGGGGTCTTTCAGTTTCGCGCCAGGCGAGGCGTTGCGGTCGAGCGGCACAAGGCCCGCGAGTTCGCCGTAGCCGAGGCTGCGCCCATCCGGCGCCACCACCCGGCCGTTCTGGGTCGACAGCCTGGCCACGGGCAGCCCCAGCTTGGTGGCGGCGGCGTCGAGCAGCAGCGCCCGCACCTCGGCACTGGCGTTGAGGATGGCGGTGCCGCTGTCCTGCATGGAATGGCTGCCGGCGGTGTAGCCTTCGTTGGCGGTGCGCGCGGTGTCGGCGGTCACCAGGGTGATCCGCGCCGGCGGCAGGTCCAGCTGTTCGGCGGCGATCTGCGTCAGGGCGGTGCGGAGGCCCTGGCCCAGTTCCGCCTTGCCGGTGAACACTGTCACCCTGCCATCGGCATCGATCCGGATCCAGCCTTCCAGCTTCGGCTGCACGGCCAGCGAGCCCGGCAGTGCCGCGGCCTGGCCCGGCACCGCGAAGGCCACCACGAGGGCTCCGGTGGCAGCGAACAGCTTGCGGCGGGACAGCTCGGTCATGGCACCGCCTCCTTCACCGGCATGGGCTTTTCCAGCGCCGCATGCTGCATCGCCAGCGACGCGCGCCGGATCGCGGCCAGGATGCGCATATGCGTGCCGCAGCGACACAGATTGGGCTGCATCTGCGCGCGGATCTCAGCATCGGTCGGGTTGGGGTTGCGCTCCAGCAGCGCCTGGGCGCGCATGATCATGCCGGCGATGCAGTAGCCGCACTGCGCCGCCTGCTCGTCGATGAACGCCTGCTGCAGCGGCCCGGGGTGCGCGGCGGTGCCGAGCCCTTCCACGGTCTTGATCTGCCGCCCTTCCATGACGATGGCGGGGGTGAGGCAGGAGAACACCGCCTGCCCGTCGATCATCACCGTGCAGGCGCCGCATTGGCCGAGCCCGCAGCCATATTTGGCGCCATGCAGGCCGAGCTCGTCGCGCAGCACATACAGCAGCGGAATGTTCGGATCGACATCCACCGCGTGGACCTGTCCGTTGATGGTGAGCGAGATCATCGGGTGCCGAGCTCCCTGGGCCGGTTTGGGCCGTTGTTCTGGCGAGATCCTAGATCGGTTTCCCTGCCGCTGGAAACGCCCAAGGCGGTCCGAAAAGGCCCTGCGTGTCAGTATCGGTAGACAGGGCCAGCCGGAACTTGCTTAGCTTTCGCGGCAACAGCCGGAGCAATCGTATGTCCCCCGCCCTGCACGTCATCCTCAGCATGTCCCTCACCATGGGCATTCCGCTCCTCTGGGCGGTGCGCGAATTGCTGGTGATGCGCGCCGATCTCGGCGGATCCCTGCGCGGCGGCCCGGATGCGACACCGGAGCCGAAGCCCCTGCCGCCCGAGTTGACCATCCGGCCGCTGCCGCCGGGCCTGGTCCCGCCGGACTACGCGCTGGACCGCGTGCGCGAGGTCGAGACTGTTTAAGAGGACGCTCGCAGCGTAGGGCGGATGCAATCCGCCATCAAAACGGTATCACCACCCCGTTCTGATCAAAGAACCCGCCGCTCTGCGCCGCCGCGAGCCCGCCCAGCACGCCAAGGATCTTGCGCGCCGATTCCGCCGGCGTCTGCACATCAAGGCCATTCTTGGCGAAGGGCCCGGACAGGCCGGTATCCACGGTTCCGGGATGGATCGCCACGCACACCGCATCCTTGTTGACCCGTGCCAGTTCGATCGCGGCGCAGCGCACCAGCTGGTTCAGCGCCGCTTTCGAGGCACGATAGCTGTACCAGCCGCCGAGGCGGTTGTCGGCGATGCTCCCCACCCGCGCGGACAGGGTTGCGAACACCACCCGGTCCTGCCGCGGCAGGGCCTGCAGCACATGCTTCATCAGCAGCGCCGGCCCGATCGCATTGACCGCAAAGGCGTGCGCCATGTGGGCGGCATTGACCTGCCGCCAGCTCTTCTCCGGCGAAAACCGCGCATCGTGCAGAAATCCGGTCGCATCGACCACCAGCCGCAGGTCCCGGCCGGCGAGGGCTGCCACCGCTTTTGTGATGCTGGTCTCGTCGAGCAGGTCGATGGCTGGCGTGGTGGTGCGGCCCAGCCCGATCACCTCCGCATACCTGTCGTCATCACGCAGAGCCTCAATCAGAGCGGCGCCGATGCCACCTGTGCTGCCCACCACCAATGCTGCCGTCACCTGTCCCCCTTGGGATGCCCCGACCGGGGGCCTGCCTCTATGACCCTTGAACTGTCAGACATGTTCATGACGACAGCGTCGACAACCCCGCGCGGAGAACGCAGGTTTCAACTCCCACCCCAAAAAGGAGAAGTTTTTTGGTTCTTTTTTTCAAAAAAGAACCGCTTGCTATCCCTCGATCAGACGCCCTGCCGGCTCCGGCTGCTTTCCGCCGCACCGCCGGCCTGTGCCATGCAGGTGACGACTGCCTCATGCAGCGACACGGCATAGAAATCGGCACCGACGGCTGTTCGCATCCTGTCCTCACCGCCCAGGCCGGTGGGCCAGAACCCGATCAGAATGACCGCCGTGGGATGACGCGCCCGGATCCGGCGCACGGTGTAGCGAAGATGGGAGGAAGTACCGGCGATGCCGACATAGGTGAGACAGATCATCCGCACGCCGGTGATATCAAGCGCGGCAATGAACGCCTTGGAGCTGGCTGTGGCGTGTGGCACGGCGCGGGCGCCGAGTCCCTGCCTGCCGAGCAGTTGCACCAGCATGGCCGAAGCCAGCTCATCCACCGGGCCGCGCCCGGCCACGCAAAGCACCGTCGAAGCCTCTCGCCAGGCCGGCGGAAATATCTCCGGCGCAATCGGTTCGGCGGCGGTGGGGGCGGGGTGTTCCGGAAGCTCCGTCCAATCCGAAAACGGCCCTGCCGGTCCTGCGGCTGCCGGTGGCGGCAGCGGGTCGATATCCTTGTGGTCGGACAACTCGTCCAGCAGTTCGCCAACGCCATCGACGATTCGGAGCTTCTGCGAATCCGTGAGCACCTCCCGCTCGAGGTCGACCGCGGCCAGGCGCAGCCCCGGCACGGCGACGTCATCGTAGTACGACGCCAGCGAGCACGCTTTCAGCAGCCGCTCGGCGTCGTCCTGCACCTCGTCCAGATGGCCGGCGAGCAGGCAGTTGTAGAAGCTTTCCACCGGCGTCAGCGCCGGACCGTCGCCCAGCAGCACGTCGAGGAACTTCAGCCTGCCCGCGTGCCGCCCGGCGATCACCAGGCACAGCGTCAGCGGCATCGACAGGATCAGCCCGACCGGGCCCCAGAGCCAGCCCCAGAAGATGGCGGCCACGACGACGGACAGCGGCGACAGCCCGGTGCTGCTGCCATAGGCCATCGGCTCGACCACCTGCCCCATCAGCCCTTCGCCAACGATGAACAGGGCGGCTGTCCACAGTGCCATCGACCGGCCCGGGTCGACCGCCGCCGCAAGTGTCACCGGCAGGACGGCCGACAGCAGCGAGCCGATATACGGCACAAAGCGCATCAGGATGGTGCAGAGGCCCCACAGGACCGGGTTCGGCACGCCGATCACGGTGAGGCCCAAAGCGATCACGCAGCCGAACGCGGTGTTCAACGCCAGCAGCGTCAGGAAATACCGGCTCAGCCGGTGGCCGGCTTCATCCATCGCCATCATGGTGCGGTGCAGATCGCCGGTGCCGAGCAGGCGGATCAACCGGTCGCGCAGATCTTCCTGGCGCAGCAGGATGAAGATTGCCACCACGACGACAATGCCGGTCGTCGCCAGCGGCGACAGGATGGGCGCGAGCACACGCTGCGCCAGTTCGGTGGGCGACGGGGCCGGCTGATGGACCTCGACGGCCATCGGCTTGGTGGCCGGTGTGGCGCCCGGCACCGCGGGAGCCGCTCGGCCGCCGGCGGCGGCACCGACTGAGGGGAGCGGGCGATAGCCGCGATCGATCTGGCTGGCCATGCGATCGACCAGGGATGACAGCCGCCCGATCGTGACACCCTGAACAACCTCGACCTTCTGCTGGATGGTGCTGGCGTAAAGCGGAATGTCGCCGGACAGGTTCGCCACCTCGGCGCCGATGAGTCCGCCCGCCCCGAGAATGACACTCAGGGCCAGCAGGACGGCGACCAGCACCGCGGGCACCCGCCCCAGCCAGGCACGGCGCAGCAGGTGCACCAAAGGGGCGAGCACGAATGACAGCAGGACAGCCAGCGTGATCGGGATCAGCACATCGCGGGCGATCGACAGGGTCACGACGATCACGACGGCGCTGATGAGCGTCGTCAGCCCAGCCACACCGTTGGTGTCGTTGGATGCGCCCGAACGCACGGTGTGGCGGCAAGATTTGATATGACACGCACCTGTTTTTCGGTCAGGGGCAGTGGGAGGTTCTTTTTTGAAAAAAAGAACCAAAAAACTTTTATCGGTTTTTGAGGTATTCCTTTTTGGAACGATGCGGTTTGTGGAATGATAATTATTTGGTATTTTTGAGGAAGGATGCCGGCCAGTCTGGTTGGAATCTGTTTTTGGGGGAACGCCTATGGGTGACAGTGGGTGACGCTTGGCACATGAGCCAACGGCTGTTGCGGCGGAATATACGCGGGCGCCGTTGCAGCTGACGCAAGACGTTCCGTACGCCGCCATCCCCAAAGATGCTCGGAGCCGGACACGAATCCGCCGCCCCCGGCCGAACCCTTGTCAGGCGACCGTCGACAACGTTCCGGTACCGGATTGGCTGCCGCTCTGCGAAACAGGGTGGGGACTGGCGTGGTCCGGTGACGACTGGCTGGCCTGTAGCTGCAGCAGCACGGACTGCAGATTGGACGCCAGCGTGGCGAAGGGTGTGGCGGTGGCGGATGTTGGCCCAGAGCTCGATCGCTGGTCTGATCGCGATGGAGCAGGGCTTGTCATGGCACTGCCGGCATCCGGCGTGTTCGTCAGTGCCGTCGTTGCGCGAGACCAGATCTGCGAGACATGATGAAGGGGATTGATCGACATTGTTCCTGCTCCACTGAAACGCCAACGTTCGTCCAGGCGTCAGTCTCGCTTATTCACCACAAAAATATTACGAAATCGTGCATGCCGATCAACCGAACAACGACACGATGCTGGCACCGCTGGACGTGCTTGAACTGGGATACAGGGTCGACAGAATATCGGTGCTGGAACTGACCGAACCACCCCCATACACGTCGCCCAGAATGCTGGTGCTCGACCCGTTGGCCGTGCCGTTGAGCAGCGATAGCGCGGCACTCGCAGCGTCGGTCGTCGTGCCGGTCTGGCCGTTGCGAATAAGATATGTCTCCGCCAGCTTGGTCACGGTCTGCGCATTGGTGAAGTCGCTGAACTTGACCATGTTCGTCAACTCAGACGTCTGATGTGCGAAATCCAGCTGGCCAAAGCCGGTTGGGTCGATCCCCTGCGTCACCAGATAGGCATTGAGAAGTTTCGTGTCCGACAACAACCCGTTCACGGTGGTGATGTTGCCGATATTGCGGGTGAAATACAGCGCGGTCTGCAGGCCTGGTGACAGCTTGTCCTGCGCCGCCTCGTAGCTGTTGGTCGCGGCCGCGTTGATGGTGGCCGTGATGTCGCCCGCGTTGGAGAAGGGCGGCGGGTTGAACTGGTTCATCGCCAGAGCGAACCGATAGAGCCCCGGGTTGCCCAGGGTCTGCGCCAGCGAGGTCGACTGTGTCGGATCCTGGGTCATGAGCTTTTTCAGTAGGCCGGTGTTCTGGATCTGGTTCGAAACCCCGAACGCACCCAGCACGAAGGACAGCGCCCGGTAGTTCCCCAACAGGGCGTCCGGCGTGGACAGGCTTGACGCCACCGATTGGAAATACGCCGCCTGGCTGGTCAAATTGGAATCGGTCTTCTGATATCGCGCGACGGATTGCGATTCATTGGCGCTGTCAGCCAGATACAGCGTGATCGGCGAAAGACCCGCAGCCGCGATCGACATGGCACCAACGCTCCGGAGCGGCATGACTTCGTTCGGCACGATCGCCAGAACAGGAAGCCATGCGCAACATGCGGAGTTTAGCGGGCAAAGGTTAACAAATCATTTACGCGGAGGTCGAGGAGCGCGTGGTGGGGCGGGGCGGCAGGGTCCGCCACAGATAGTTCGTCCAGGCGCCGGAAGAGGCCTGCGGCCGCACCACCTGGGGAGAACTTTCCTCACGCGCCAGCACCGCGGCATCCACATCCGGGAACACCACCGGCTTCGAAAACGAGGGAGCGGCATTGATCTCACGCATGGGGCACTTCTCCGATAGAGGCCGGACAATCGGCTTGGCCAAACAACAGCTTGTCTCTGTTCTCTCTCGCTATGGATGAGATTACGCAGAAGATCGTGTTGCAGATGTGACCAGCCTCACAAAACCTGCGCCAGAAACTGTCAAGAGAACGTGAAGACTGCCCCGCCGCCCGCTCTCCGACACCCGGCCCGCCCGCAGCCGTGCCCCGCCTTGGCATCCGTCACGTGGCCGATGCTACACTGCGCCCCTGGCCAAGCCGGCCCCCGACACGCCCACTGACAGGATCGCGCCATGCGCCGGACCACGCCGCTTGCCAAATCCATCGCCACCGTCTCGCTGAGCGGCACGCTGGTCGAGAAGCTGGAGGCGGCGGCGGCCATCGGTTTCGATGGCGTGGAGATCTTCGAGAATGACCTGCTGACCTTCGACGGGTCTCCCGCCGAGGCGCGCGACGTCGCTGACAGCCTTGGCCTCGCCATCACCATCTTCCAGCCGTTCCGCGACTTCGAGGGCATGCCCGAGCCCCAGCGCAGCCGCAATCTCGACCGCGCCGAGCGCAAGTTCGATGTGATGGAGGCGCTCGGCACCGACCTGCTGCTGGTCTGCAGCAACGTGCAGATGGCGGCCCAGGCCGATCCCGCCCGCATCGCCGACGATCTCGCGGCCCTGGCCGAGCGCGCCGCCCGCCGGTCCCTGCGCATCGGCTACGAGGCGCTCGCCTGGGGCACGCATGTGAAGCGATGGCGCGAGGCCTGGCGTTTCGTCCGCGAGATCGACCACCCCAATCTCGGCCTGATCATCGACAGCTTCCACACGCTGTGCCTTGACGACAGCTTCGAGGATCTGGCCAGGCTGCCGGCCGAAAAGCTGTTCTTCATCCAGTTGGCCGACGCACCGAAACTGGCCATGGACGTGCTGTCCTGGAGCCGGCATTTCCGCAACTTCCCTGGCCAGGGCGCGCTCGACGTGCCGGGGTTTCTCGCCGCCGCCCTGGCCACCGGCTACAGCGGCCCGCTGAGCCTGGAGATTTTCAACGACGAATTCCGCTCCGCCCCCGCCCGCCTGATCGCCCGCGACGGGCTGCGTTCGCTGATCGCCGTTGAATCCCAGGCCGGCGGACCCGCCCTGCCGCCGCCGCCGCAGTTCGACGGGGTCGAGTTCCTCGAATTCGCCGTCGACGCCGTGACGGGACCGGCGCTGGCCGGCTTCCTCCAACAGATCGGCTTTCAGCGCGCCGGCACCCACCGCTCCAAATCCGTGCAGCTCTGGCGCCAGGGCCGGGTGAACTTCGTGCTCAACAGCGAGCAGGATTCCGCCGCCGAGGCGCATTTCCACATGCATGGCCCCTCGGTCTGCGCCATGGCGCTGCGCGTGACCGATGCCGCCTCCGCCCTCGCCCGCGCCCAGGCGCTGCTGTGCCCCGCGTGGCAGGAGCCGACCGGCGAAGGCGAGCGCGACATTCCGGCCCTGCGCGCGCCCGATGGCACCCTGGTCTATCTCGTCCAGCCCGACCCCTCCGGCGCCACCATCTGGGATGTCGATTTCCATCTCTACGACATGGAGCCGCAGCCCGCCGGTGCGCCGACCCGTATCGATCATATCGCCCAGGCGCTGCAATCCGGCCGGCTCGACAGTTTCGTGCTGTTCTACCGCGCCGTGTTCGGCCTCGAACCCGAAGCGCTGCTGGAACTGCCGGACCCCTACGGCCTCATCCGCAGCCGCGCCGTCAGCTCGGTGGACGGCTCCATCCGTCTGCCGCTCAACATCTCCGACAGCCGCGAGACCGCCACCGGCCGCTTCGTCTCGCAGTTCTTCGGCGCCGGCGTGCATCACATGGCGCTGGCCACCACTGACATCATCGCCACCGTGCAAAGCTGGACCGCGCGTGGCGCCAGGATGCTGGCGTTTCCCGAGAACTACTATGAAGACCTTGGCGCCAAGTTTGGTCTCGACGATGCGCTGCTGGCCACCTTGCGGGCGCATAACCTGCTGTACGACCAGGATGCGCAGGGAACCTTTCTGCAGGCCTATACGGCTCTGTTCGACGACCGGTTCTTCTTCGAACTCGTCGAGCGCCACGGCTATCAGGGATTCGGGGCGGCCAACGCCGCGATCCGGATGGCGGCCCAGGCCGCGGCCCGGGCGGGATAGCAGCGGCGCGGCGTGCGCTTGATGCCCGCCCCAGGGGGTGCCCCTGGCCTTGCCTTGCTTTCTTGCTATGCTTGGGCCCCGAGTCGCGGCGCGATGGGTGAAGGATGGTCGGATGAAGTTCAAGGCGGATCGCGCTGTGTTGCTCAAGGCGCTTGCGCATGTGCAGAGCGTGGTCGAGAAGCGGAACACCATTCCCATTCTCGCCAATGTCATGATCGCGGTGCGGGATGTGAAGCTCACCTTGACCGCCACCGACATGGAGATCGCGGTGGTCGAGGACGTGGCGGCGACCTCGGTGCGCAACGGCGCCTGCACGGCACCGGCGGCCACCCTCTATGAGATCGTGCGGCGCCTGCCGGAAGGGGCCGAGATCGAGTTCGATCATCCCGGCGGCGATGCCCAGCTCGCGGTGCGCGCCGGGCGGTATGCCACCAGCCTGGTGGTGCTGCCGATCGAGGATTTCCCGTCCATGACGGCGGGCACGCTGCCCAACAAGTTCCTGGTGGAGGCGCGCGCGCTGTGCGGGCTGATCGACCGGACCCGGTTTGCCATCTCCACCGAGGAGACCCGCTACTACCTCAACGGCATCTACCTGCATGCGGCCGAGAGCGACGGCGTGAAGGTGTTGCGTGCCGTGGCCACGGACGGGCATCGGCTGGCCCGGGTCGAGGTGGAGCTGCCGGCGGGGGCGTCCGGCATTCCAGGCGTGATCATTCCGCGCAAGACGGTGGGCGAGCTGCGCAAGCTGCTGGAAGAGGCCAGCGCGGATGTGGAGATCGCCCTGTCGGACACCCGCATCCAGTTCAAGGTCGATGGCATCACCCTGACCAGCAAGCTGATCGACGGAACCTTCCCGGAATACGAGCGGGTGATTCCGAAGGACAACGACAAGGTGCTGCGCGTCGGCTGCAAGGATTTCGAGGCGGCGGTGGCGCGCGTGTCGGCGATCTCGTCGGAACGGTCGCGGCCGGTGAAGCTGTCGCTCGCCAAGGATCTGCTGGTGATCTCGGCGGCAAGCCCGGAGCAGGGCACCGCGACGGAGGAGCTTGACGGCGAGCGGGTGACATACTCCGCCGGTCCGCTCGAAATCGGTTTCCAGGCGCGCTACCTCAACGACATCACGGCGCAGATCAAGGAACGGGTGGAGTTCCGCTTCTCCGACGGCTCGGCGCCGACGGTGGTGCAGGACAGCGGCGATGCGAGCGCGCTCTACGTTCTGATGCCGATGCGCGTCTAAGGACCGCGTGTCCGAACCGGGACTGCGGCTGCTCCGGCTGACGCTGGGGCGGTTCCGCAATTTCGCCGCACTGCGATGGGAGCCGGGGGCGGACCGGGTGGTGATCACCGGGGCCAACGGCACCGGCAAGACCAACCTGCTGGAATCGATCTCCTATCTCGCCCCCGGCCGTGGCCTGCGCGGCGCCCGGGTGGCGGAGGTGGCGACCGGCGGGTCCGGCTTCTGGGCGGTGAACGGCCGACTGACGACGACGCTGGGGCCGGCCGAGATCGGCACCGGCACGACCGATGCGGCACCCGAGCGGCGCATCTTCCGCCTCGATGGTGCGGCACCGCGCACGCAATCCGAACTTGCCGCCAGGGTCGCCTGCGTTTGGCTCACGCCGCAGATGGACCGGCTGTTCCAGGAGGCGGCTTCGGGCCGGCGCCGGTTTCTCGATCGGCTGGTCTATGCGCTGGAGCCGGGCCACGCCCGCATGGTGGCGGCGCATGACACGGCGCTGGCGGAACGGCGGCGCCTGCTGGCCGAACCACGCTGGGATGCGTCCTGGATGGCCGGGCTGGAGGAGGAGATGGCGCGGCACGCCGTGGCGGCCACCGCCGCGCGGGCCGGGCTGATCGCCCAGCTCAACGCGGCGCTGGCGGGCGGGATCGCCGGGCGGTTTCCCGCCGCCCGGCTGGAGCTGCTGTGCCCGATCGGCGCGCGGCTGGCGCAGGCGCCGGCGCTGGCGGTGGAGGACTGGCTGCGCGAGACGCTGGCGGCGTCCCGGGCGCGCGATGCGGCCGCGGGCAGTGCGGCGTATGGCGCGCATCGGGCGGATCTGGGCATGGCGGACGTCGCGAGCGGCATCGCGGCGGCGCAGGCCAGCACGGGGCAGCAGAAGGCGCTGCTCATCGGCGTCATCCTTGGCCATGCCGCGCTGCTGGCACGGGCGCGGGGGGCTGCGCCGCTGCTGCTGCTGGACGAGCCGGCGGTGCATCTGGACGCCGAACGCCGCGCCGCGCTGTTGGAAGCGCTGCTGGCGCTGCCGGCGCAGGTGTTTCTCACCGGCACGGACAGCGACGTGTTCACAGGCCTGGCCGGCCAGGCGGCGTTCTTTCGCACCGGGGGTGATGCGCTGCACGCAGACCCGTCATTTCCCCGCCCGGCGCCGGAGAAGCATGGCTAATCCGCGCATGAGTCTCTATTATCGGCACATTCCGACCCTGTTCTGGAGCACCCGACCGGCATGAGCGACCCCGCCGCGCCCACCCCTGATTCTGAGCCATCCGCAGGGGACTCGTATGACGCGTCGTCGATCTCGGTCCTGCGTGGTCTGGATGCGGTGCGCAAGCGCCCGGGCATGTATATCGGCGACACGGATGACGGCTCCGGCCTGCATCACATGGTGTTCGAGATCATCGACAACGCGGTGGACGAGGTGCAGGCCGGGTTCGCCACGCGCTGCGAGGTGATCATGAACGGGGACGGCAGCGTCACCGTGCGCGACGACGGGCGCGGCATTCCCACCGACATCCATCCGGAGGAGGGCATCTCGGCGGCCGAGGTGGTGCTGACGCGGCTGCATGCCGGCGGCAAGTTCAACCAGAACTCGTACAAGGTCTCGGGCGGTCTGCACGGCGTGGGGGCCGCCGTGGTGAATGCATTGTCGGAATGGATGGAGGTGAAGATCTACCGCCACAACGATGTGCACTTCATCCGCTTCCAGCATGGCGATGCGGTGGCGCCGTTGGCCATCATCGGCCAGGAGTTCCGCAGCAGCGGCACCGAGGTGACGTTCAAGCCCTCCACCGGCACCTTCACCAAGGTCGAGTTCGATATCGCGATCCTGGAAAAGCGTGTGCGGGAGCTGGCGTTCCTCAATTCCGGGATGACCATCATTCTGCGCGACGAACGCCATGCGCCATCCACCGAGCAGGTGTTCCGCTACGACGGCGGTCTGGTCGCGTTCGTGGAATATCTGGATCGGGCCAAGACGCCGGTGTTCAACCCGCCGATCTCGGTGACCACATCGGACGACCAGGCGGGGATTCGTGTTGAGTTCGCATTGTCCTGGAATGACAGCTTTCATGAGACCATGCTGTGCTTCACCAACAACATCCCGCAGCGCGACGGCGGCACCCATCTGGCCGGATTCCGCCAGGCGCTGACCCGCGTCATGACCAAGTATGCCGATGGCATGGGCAAGAAGGATTCGCTCTCCCTCGTCGGCGAGGACATGCGCGAGGGCATGACGGCGGTGCTGTCGGTGAAGGTTCCGGATCCGAAATTCTCGTCGCAGACCAAGGACAAGCTGGTCAGTTCCGAGGTGCAGCCGGTGGTGCAGGCGGCTGCCGCCGATGTCATCGCGCATTGGCTGGAGACGCATCCGCGCGAGGCGAAGGCGCTGATCCAGAAGGTGATGGATGCGGCCTCGGCGCGTGAGGCGGCGCGCAAGGCGCGGGAGCTGACGCGGCGCAAGGGTGTGCTCGATGTGTCGACCCTGCCCGGCAAGCTCGCCGATTGTCAGGAACGCGACCCCGCCCGCTCCGAGATCTTCATCGTCGAGGGTGATTCGGCGGGCGGCTCGGCCAAGCAGGGGCGGGATCGGAAGTTCCAGGCGATTTTGCCGCTGAAGGGCAAGATTTTGAATGTGGAACGGGCGCGGTTCGACCGCATGCTGGGCAGTGCCGAGATCGGCACGCTGATCACGGCACTCGGCACCGGCATCGGCCGGGGCGAGCCGGAGCATGGCGGGTTCGATATTTCCAAGCTTCGCTACCACCGCATTGTCATCATGACGGATGCGGATGTCGATGGCTCGCATATCCGTACGCTGTTGCTGACGTTCTTCTTCCGGCAGATGCCGGAGCTGCTGGAGCGCGGGCATCTGTTCATCGCGCAGCCGCCTTTGTATCGCGCGACGCGCGGGGGTGAGGAGCGGTATCTGAAGGATGACGCGGCGCTGGAGCGGTATCTGCTCGACAAGGCTTTGGGCGATTCGCGGCTGACCTATGCGGACGGGCGGGTGTTTGCCGGGCCGGAGCTGGACGAGGAGGCGCAGTGGCTGCGCGAGGCGGCGCAGCGGCTGCGGCGGCTGTCGGCGACGGCGCCGTTGTCGCTGCTGGAGCAGGCGGCGATTGCGGGGGCCTTGCAGTCGGATCCGGCGCGGGCGGCGGCGGCGGCGCCGGGGCTGGTGCAACGGATGGACGCGATTTCGCTGCCCGCCGAGCGGGGCTGGAAGGTTGCGGCTGATCCGCGTGAGGGGCTGACATTGGCGCGCATGGTGCGCGGTGTGGCGGAGCGGCATGTGCTGGACATGGCGACGTTGCGCAGTGCCGAGGCGCGGTGGCTGGCCGAGCGGGCGGAGGCTTTGGCGGCGCGGTTTGGTGAGCCGGCGATGATCAAGCTGGGAGCGGCGGAGGTTTCTGTCGCGGGTCCGGCGACGGCGTTTGAGCGGATTCTGCTGCAGGGGCGCCGGGGCCTGGCGATTCAGCGATTCAAGGGCTTGGGCGAGATGAATGCCGATCAGCTGTGGAACACGACGCTCGACCCGGCGGTGCGGACGTTGCTGCAGGTGAAGGTGGGCGATCTTGAGGACGCTGGGCAGGTGTTCTCCACGCTGATGGGCGATGTGGTGGAGCCCAGGCGCGACTTCATTGTGGAGAACGCGCTCAAAGTCGCTAATCTGGATGTCTAAAATTTAGAAAGTTTCTTTGCTTCTTTCTTTTCAAAGAAAGAAGTCCTTACTTTCTCCCTTGTCGCCAAGCCGTAAACGCCTGTTCCGGGAGCGGCTTGCTGATATAATACCCCTGGCCTTCATCGCAGCCCCAATCCGCCAGCATCCGGTAGCTGGCCTCGCTGTCGATGCCTTCGGCGACGACGCGGTACTGTTGTCCGTGCGCCATGTCGATGATGGCGCGGACGAGGGATTGCTGGCCGCGATCGGCTTCGATGTTCTGGATGAAGCAGCGGTCGATCTTGAGGATCTGGGCGGGCAGCTGCGTCAGGGTGTTGAGGTTGCTGTAGCCGGTGCCGAAATCGTCGATGGCGATGGCGATGCCGTGGGCGCGGATTTCGTTGATCTGGCGGAGCACGTGGGCTTCGTTGGAGGTGAGGCTGCTTTCGGTGAATTCGAGTTCGACCAGTTCGGCAGGCACGCCGAAGCTGTGCATCATGGTGGCCAGGCGTTCGACGAAGTTCGGATCGCGCAGGCTGGTGGGAGAGATGTTGAGCGAGAGCTTCACCATCTGTCCGGCCTCGGCCCAGCTGCCTTGCTGCTGGAAGGCGGTGGAGAGGATCCAGTCCGTCAGCGGCTGCATCAGCGCGGTGGTTTCCACCAGCGGGATGAACTCGCCGGGCGAGACGGCGCCCAGGCTGGGATGGGTCCAGCGGATGAGGGCTTCCGCGCTTTCCGGCCGACCGTTGGCGAGATTGACGCGGGGTTGGTAGTGCAGTTCCAGTTCGCCGCTGCGGGTCAGGGCCTGGCGCAGGTCTGACAGCAGGGTGAAGCTGCGTTGGTGGGCCATGTCTGACAGGCGGTTGTAGCGGGCGACGCCTTCGGGGCGGGCGCGGCTGTCCTGGGCGGCGGCGAGGGCGCCGCGGAGGGCTTCGGCCGGCATGATCCGGCCGATCGGCAGCGTGTAGACGCCGACGCCGATGCGGGTGCTGATCGGGATGTCCTGGCAGGTGATGGGGTTGGTGAAGAGACGGGCGAGGTCATGGGCCAAAGGGGGGATGGCGGTCATGCTGTCGGTGGTCAGGACGAAGGCGAAGCTCAGCACGCTGACGTGATAGAGGGTGATTCCGTCCGGCAGGGCGGCCTGCACCATGGCGGCGCCGAGGCGGACGAAATCATCGGCGAAGCCGTGGCCGAGGGCGCGCAGGATGCTGTTGTAGTGCTGGGCTTCGGCGAGGGTGATCAGGATGAGGGCGCGGTGAGCCCGCGTGGCGCCATCGGCGGTGGTGTGTTGCAGGTCCGCGGTGAAGCGCAGCCGGTTGGGCAGCAGGGTGACGTGATCGAACTGGCCCAGAATCGCGGTGTGGGGGATCGGGTCAGCCAACAGGGTCATGTTCATGTCTGCCTCGCGCTCAGCCGGAGGCAGGGTGGGGCAGGGGGTTGAAGAAAGGGTTAACACCAACGGTCATGAAGAATGACCGTTGGTATCTGTCTTGGTTTGGCGCGCCGCCGCCGGCCAACCCGGCGCGCGATACCAACGGCCGTAGAGCGGGGTGGCATCGCCTGGCCGCGGGGGCATCTGTGT
The DNA here is from genome assembly GCA_037445025.1 of Rhodospirillales bacterium. Lineage (GTDB taxonomy): Bacteria > Pseudomonadota > Alphaproteobacteria > Acetobacterales > Acetobacteraceae > CAIQQQ01. Next base: position 191,677 of record JBBILI010000003.1, on the reverse strand, counting down.
CGTTCAGCGAACGAGGCAGGGGCGCTTCGCGTCGAATTGCCAGCCGGGGATCAGGAACTGCATGCCGACCGCATCGTCCCGGGCGCCGAGGCCTTGTTTCTGATACAGCTCGTGTGCCGCCTGCAGCGCATCCGGATCGATCTCGATCCCCAGGCCCGGCTTCTCCGGCACCGCGATGCAGCCGTCGACGATCTGCATCGGCTCCCGGCTCAGCGGTCGCCCGTCCTGCCAGATCCAGTGCGTGTCGATCGCCGTGATGGTGCCGGGTGCGGCGGCGGCGGTGTGGACGACCATCGCCAGCGAGATGTCGAAATGGTTGTTGGAGTGGCAGCCCCAGGTGAGGCCCCAAGCGTCGCACATCTGCGCCACGCGGACCGCGCCGCGCATGGTCCAGAAATGCGGATCGGCCAGCGGAATGTCCACCGAGTGCAACTGCACCGCGTGGCCCATCTGCCGCCAGTCCGTCGCGATCATGTTGGTCGCGGTCGGCAGGCCGGTGGCGCGGCGGAACTCGGCCATGATCTCGCGTCCGGAATACCCGTCCTGCGCGCCGCAGGGGTCCTCGGCATAGGCCAGCACGTCATGCTTGCCCTTGCACAGGGCGATCGCCTCCTGCAGCGACCAGGCGCCGTTCGGGTCCAGCGTGATGCGGGCCTGCGGAAAGTGGCGGGCCAGCGCGGTCACTGTCTCCATCTCGGCTTCGCCCGCCAGCACCCCGCCCTTGAGCTTGAAGTTGGCGAAGCCGTATTGCGCCTGTGCGGCCTCGGCCTGGCGCAGAATCGCCTCGGTGGTCAGGGCCTCGTGGCGCCGCGCGCGAAACCAGGGATTCGCCGACTGGTCCTCGACCAGATAGGGCAGGGAGGTCCTGGCGCTGTCGCCGACATAGAAGAGGTAGCCCAGCATCTCGACGGAGGCCCGCTGCTGCCCGTCGCCCAGCAGGGCCGCGACCGGCACGCCGAGATGCTGGCCCAGCAGGTCCAGCAGGGCGGCTTCGATCGCGGTCTGGACATGGACCGTGGTGCGCAGATCGAAGGTCTGCAGCCCGCGGCCGCCGGCGTCGCGGTCGGCGAAGGCGCGGCGCACGCTGTCGACCACGTTGTTCATGGCCCCGATGGACCGGCCCACGACCAGCGGCCGCGCATCCTCCAGGGTCTGGCGGATCTTTTCGCCGCCGGGGACCTCGCCGAGCCCGACATGGCCGGCATTGTCCTGCAGCAGCACCACGTTGCGGGTGAAGAACGGCCCGTGCGCCCCGCTGAGGTTGAGCAGCATGCTGTCATGCCCGGCCACCGGCACCACCCGCATGCTGGTGACGACGGGGGTGTTTCGGGGCGTGTCAGCGGATGTCATGTGGTGCTCTCCCGTGGCTCGGCCGCTCTCATCGGGCGGTTATCGCTACCATCCTTAGCATCGGATGGGATCAGGTCACAGGGCCCGGGTTGAACAGGGTGAGTTCGTTGTGGATTCCCCAGTGATCGGCCCAGGTTTTCTTGCGGCCGCTGGCGACGTCGAGGATCAGGTGGAAGAGTTCCCAGCCGACGCTTTCGATGGTGGCCTCGCCGGTGGCGATGCGCCCGGCGTCGAGGTCGATCAGGTCGTGCCAGCGTTCGGTGAGCGCCTTGCGGGTGGACATCTTGATCACCGGCACCGATTCCAGCCCGTACGGCGTGCCGCGGCCGGTGGTGAACACCTCCACCGTCATGCCGGCCGCCACCATCAGCGTGCTGGAGATGAAGTCGCTGGCCGGCGAGGCCGCGAAGAGGAGGCCTTTGCGGTCGGCCCGCATGCCTGGCGCCAGCACGCCGGAGATGGCGCTGGTGCCGGATTTCGCGACCGATCCCAGCGCCTTCTCGACGATGTTGGCGAGGCCGCCGGCGTGGTTGCCCGGCGTGGTGTTGGCGCTGCGGTCGGCCTGGCCGGCCTGCAGATACGCGTCGTACCAGGCCATTTCGCGGATCAGCGCCTGGGCGACCTCAGTGTCGATGGCGCGGGCGGTGAGATGGGCGATCGCGTCGCGGACCTCGGTGACCTCGGTGAACATCACCGTTGCACCGGCCCGCACCAGCAGATCGGCGGCGAAGCCCACCGCGGGGTTGGCGGTGACGCCGGAGAAGGCGTCGCTGCCGCCGCATTTGAGACCGACCACGAGGTCGGAGGCCGGGCAGGTGACGCGGGTGCGGCGGTTCAGCACCTTCAGCCGCTGCTCGGCCATCGTCATGATGGCGGTGATCATGTCGTTGAAGCCGAGATTATGGGCATCCTGCAGCTCGACGATGTCGGCACTGCCGCCGGCGGTCTTGGCGGGGCGGTCGGCGCCGAGCAGCCATTCCGGCACCAGCTTCTCGCAGCCGAGGCTCACCACCATGGGCGCGCCGCCGAAATTCGGGTTGCGGGCGATGTTGCGCAGCGTGCGGATCGGGATCTCGGCGCCTGGCGCGGTGATGGCCACGCCGCAGCCATAGGTGTGCTGCAGCGCCACCACGCCATCGACATTGGGATAGCGCGGCAGCAGCTCCTGCTTGATGCGCCGGACCGCGTGCTCCACCACGCCGGCGACGCATTGCACGCTCATGCTGATGCCGAGCAGGTTCTTCGAGCCCACGGTTCCGTCGTCGTTGCGATAGCCTTGGAAGGTGAACCCTTCGAGTGGCGGCTGCGGCGGCGGGACCTTGGTGGCCAGCGGCAGCTGCGCCATCGAGGGCGCCGCGGGCATGCGGATCAGCGTCTCCTTCACCCAGCTGCCGCTTTGGATGGGTTGGGTGGCATAGCCGATGACCTCGCCGTAACGCAGGATCGGCGCATCGGCGGCGAGATCCTCGAGGGCGACCTTCTGGCCCTGCGGCACCGGCTCCTTCACCACGAGCCCGGATGGAAACACGGTCCCGGCCGTCACCCCGCGCGGATTGACGATGATCGCCACATTGTCGGTCCGGTGGACCTGGATGTAGAGATGGGTGTCGGCCATGCACAGTCTCCCTCAAGCTTCGGCCGGGCGTCCGGCGATCGGATGATCTGCCATTATTTCCAGGACGTGCACCATGGAAGAATGGTTCATCGCACATCCGCCATGTGAAACCCGTGCCGGATCGGCGTCTGCCCTGGCGCTTGCGATAGAGCGGGCTGGCCTCTGACGGGCGATGCCACCTCGATCTAGACCAACCTTCCGAACACGACGCCGACGCCCGCGGTGACACCCATCGCCAGCGCGCCCCAGAACACCACCCGCATCGCCGACCGCCCCACGGGCGCGCCGCCGGCCCAGGCCGCCAGCATGCCCAGCAGTGCCAGCAGCAGCAGCGACGTTGTCGCCACGGTGGCGATCAGCCGATCGGCCGGCACGAACACGGCCGCGATCACCGGCAGGATCGCGCCCACCGCAAAGCTTGCGGCCGAGGTGAGCGCCGCCTGCACCGGCCGTGCGCGCAGCTCGTCGGAGATGCCCAGCTCGTCGCGGGCGTGCGCGCCCAGCGCGTCCCTGGCCATCAGCTGCAGCGCCACCTGGTTCGCCAGGCCTTGCTCGACGCCGCGCCCGACATCGATCTACGCAAGTTCGGCGCGTTCGCCGGCGATGTCCTTGCGAAGCTCGTCCTTTTCCAGGGCGAGATCGGCTGACCAGGTGTCGGCCTGCGACTGCACCGAGACGTATTCGCCGGCGGCCATGGACATGGCACCTGCCACCAGCCCGGACACGCCGGCGCGGAGCCACCCGGTGCGTGACGTGCGGTGCCGCTCGGGCGACGCCCCGGCGGAGGAAACAGTGTTCAAGGCTCGCGCTCCCGCTGTGGGGGAGAGTTAGGCGCTTGGAGGGTGGTTTGCGTATCGTCGGGAATTACCCAGGAAGGCGTTCTTTTTTGAAAAAAAGAACCAAAAAACTTTTTTCCTCTTGAAAACTACCTTTCCGGAGCAGCACGTTAAAGGATACAAGTCTTTTGCTTCTTTTCTTCAGAAAAGAAGACCTTCCTTCTGAAAGCCCGCCATGGCCTTCCAATGCGACATCCCCGCCCACCCCACGCTGCTGCAGGACGACCAGGCCGTGCGCATCACCCGCTGGGACTTCGCGCCCGGCGCCGTGACCGGCTGGCATGAGCATGGCTGGCCCTATGTCGTCACCATGCTGGTGGCCGGTACCCTGCGCGTGCACAACGGTTCGGAGGTCACCGAGGTGCCGCTTGTGCAGGGGCAGTCCTACACCCGTCCGCCCGGCATCCGGCACGACGTGATGAACGGCTCGCCGCACCCGATCGCCTTTGTGGAGACCGAGCTGAAGCGGCCGTATGACATGACGCCCGACCCGGTCTGAGCGGCTACAGCAGAGCCTCCAGCGCGATCGGGAAGCGGCGGACCCGCACGCCGGTGGCGTGCCAGACGGCGTTGGCGATGGCGCCGGCGGTGCCGGTGATGGCGATCTCGCCCACGCCTTTGATGCCGAGCGGGTTCACGTAGGGGTCGTGCTCCTCGACCAGGATCGCCTCCATGGCCGGAATGTCGGCGTTCACCGGGACGTGGTACTCGCCGAGATTGGCGTTCATGATCCGGCCGGTTCTGGGGTCGATGATGGCGTGTTCGTGCAGGGCGAAGGACACGCCCCAGATCATGCCGCCGTGGTACTGGCTGCGCACCAGATGCGGATTGATGATGCGGCCGGCGGCGAAGGCGCCGACCAGGCGGGTGACGCGGATCTGGCCCAGGTCAGGGTCGACCTTCACCTCGGCGAACACCGCGCCGTGGGCGTGCATGGCAAACGCGCCCTGGGCGGCAGGGTCCACGGCGCCGCTGCCGGCGGCGTCGATCTCGGCGAGGCCGGCGCGAGTGAGGATTTCGCCGTAGCTTTCGCTGCGGGTTTCATCGTCGCGCCGGTGCAGGCGGCCGTGGCGGGCGATGACGCCGGCGTTGCCGGCGCCGAACAGCGGCGAGCGTTCGTCGGTCATGGCGAGATCGGCCAGCCGGGCGATGACGTTGGCGCCGGCGGTGTGGATGGCGGCGGCGACGGTTGCGGTGTGGGCCGAGCCGCCGGCGATGCCGGCATCCGGCAGGTCTGACGTGCCGGCGCGGAACTCGATTTCGGCGAGGTCGAGCCCCAGCGCGTCGGCGGCGACCTGGGCGAAGGCGGTCCAGGCGCCCTGGCCCATGTCGTGCGCGCCGGATTCGACGATGCCGTGGCCGTCGCGCCGCAGCACCGCGCGGGCCTGCGCCTGGAACATGATGGCGGGGAAGGTGGCGGTGCCCATGCCCCAGCCGACCAGCAGGCCATCGGCGTCGCGCAGGGTGCGTGGCGCCAGCGGGCGGCCGGCCCAGCCGAAGCTTGCCGCACCCTGCGCGTAGCATTCGCGCAGCGCCTTGGAGGAGAACGGCTTGCCGGTGATGGGCTCCACTTCGGCGTAGTTGCGCAGGCGGAAGGCCAGCGGGTCCATGCCGCAGGCCTGGGCCATTTCGTCCATGGCACTTTCCAGCGCGATGCTGCCGGGCGCCTCGCCGGGGGCGCGCATGAAGAGGGGGGTGCCGGTGTCGAGCCGGACGGCGTCATGCGCGGTGGCGATCGCGGGGCTGGCGTACAGCGTGTGGGCGACGCCGGCGTTGCCTTCGAAGAAATCGTCGAAGCTGCTGGAGGCGATGCGGGCGTGATGGTCGATCGCGGTCAGGGCGCCGCTTTCGTCCACGCCGAGGCGGACGGTCTGGCGGCTGGGGGCGCGGTGGCCGACCGGGCCGTACATCTGGTCGCGTCGCAGCACCAGCTTCACCGGGCGGCCGACCAGCCGGGCCGCCAGGATGCCGAGGATCTGCGGGCCGGAGATCATGCCCTTGGAGCCGAAGCCGCCGCCGAGGAAGGGGCTGCGGATGAAGATGTTGCCGGGGGGGATGCCGAACAGCCCGGCGATGCGGCCCTGCGCCATCGCCATGCCCTGGCTGGGCGTGTCGATGGACAGGGTGTCGCCGTCCCAGGACGCGACGATGGCGTGCGGCTCCATCGGGTTGTGGAACTGGGTGGCGGTCTCGTAGGTGGCTTCGATCCGGTGGGTGGCGGCGGCGAGGCCGGCCGCGACGTCACCATGCGCGACGGCGGGGGGGCTGCCGACGCCCACGGCGGGGGGGATGAAGCTGTCGCCGTCATCGAGGCCGGTGCGCGGTGTTTCCAACTCGTAGGTGGGCGAAAGCAGGGCGGCGGCTTCGGTGGCGGCTTCCAGCGACTCCGCGATGACAACGGCGATGGGCTGGTTGGCGTAGCGCACGCGGTCGTTCTGCAAGAGATCCATGCGGAACATGAACGGGTGGAGCTTCGCATCGGGGTCCAGCGCCAGCGCGGGGCGGTTCTGCGGTGTCATGATCTCGACCACGCCGGGATGGGCGCTTGCGGCCGCCAGATCGAGTGCCACCACGCGGCCGCGGGCGATGCGGCTGACCGCCATCACGGCATACAGCAGGCCCTCCGGATGGTTGTCGGCGGCGAAGCGGGCCTGGCCGGTGACCTTCAGCGCGCCGTCGCGCCGGGTCAGCGGCTGGCCGATGCTGGAGCCCTGGCGCAGATGCGCGGGCGCCTGGGGCAGGGTGATGTCAGACATGGGCGATGCCCCCGGAGACGGATGCGACGGGTGAGACGGCGAACAGTGAGCCGGGCAGCGCGGGGATGCGCTCAGGCGTGCCGGACGCGGCCAGGGCCAGCGCGCGGACGATGATGCGGCGGGCCAGCTCGATCTTGAACGCGTTGTCGCCGGACGGGCTGGCGCCTTCGAGCGCGATCTCGGCGGCGTGGCGATAGGCGGTCACGCTCGGGCGCGCGCCTTCCAGCGCGCGTTCGGCCGCGTGGGCGCGCCAGGGCCGGGCGGCGACGCCGCCCAGCGCGATGCGGGCGGCGGCGATCCGCCCGTCCATCAGCCGCAGCCCCGCCGCCGCCGACACCACGGCGAAGGCGTAGGAGGTGCGGTCGCGCACCTTCAGATAGCGCGTATGCCCGGCAAAGCCGCGCGAGACCGCCGGCAGGGTGATGGCGGTCACCAGTTCGCCCTGTGCCAGCACCGTCTCACGCGATGGCGTGTCGGCCGGCAGGGTGTGAAAGTCTTCCAGCTTCACATGGCGCAGGCCGGCGCTGCCGGCGATCTCCACCACGGCGTCGAACGCTGCCAGCGGCACCGCGAAATCCGACGGATGCGTGGCGATGCAGTGCGGGCTCCAGCCCAGCACCGCGTGCAGCCGGGTGTCGCCGCCGATCGCGGCGCATCCGGCACCGGGGTCGCGCCGGTTGCAGGCGGAGGCGGGGTCCTGGAAATAGGCGCAGCGTGTGCGCTGCAGCAGGTTGCCGCCGACGGTTGCGGCGTTGCGCAGCTGGCCGGACGCGCCGGACAGCAGCGCCTCGGCCACCGCGGGGAAGGCGCGGGCGAATTCCGCGTCATGCGCGAGATCGGCGTTGCGCACGAGGGCGCCGATCCGCACCGCGCCGTCCTCCTGCCAGACGATGCCGTCGAGGCCCGGGAGGCGGGAGATGTCGATCAGCGTGTCGGGCCGCATCACCTCGCCTTTCATCAGATCGACCAGGTTGGTGCCGCCGGCGAGATAGGCCGCGCCGGGGCGGGTGCCGGCGGCGACGGCCTCGGCCAGGCTGGCCGGGCGCAGATAGGCGAACCGGTTCATGCGACGCTCCTGCGGTCGGTGGCGTCAAGCTGCTGCTGGGCTTCCAGCACGGCAGCGGTGATGCCGGCATAGGCGCCGCAGCGGCACAGATTGCCGCTCATGCCTTCGCGGATCCGCTCGGGATCGGTGCCGGCCTGGGCCTCGCCGATCAGGCCGATGGCGCTCATGATCTGGCCGGGGGTGCAGAAGCCGCATTGCAGGCCGTCATGGGCGATGAAGGCGGCCTGCACCGGGTGCAACCTGTCGCCCTGCGCCAGGCCTTCGATGGTGAGCACCTCCGCGCCGTCCTGGCTGATCGCGAGGATGAGGCAGGCATTGGTACGCCGGCCGTCGAGCAGCACGGTGCAGGCGCCGCACTGGCCGCGGTCGCAGCCTTTTTTGCTGCCGGTGAGGTCGAGCCGCTCGCGCAGCAGATCGAGCAGGGTGACCCGAGGGTCATCCAGCGTCAGATGTCGCTCGACACCGTTGACGGTCAGCGTGATTGAATGGCTCATGATGGGCTCCGATCAGAGCTGGATGGGAACGGGCGCGCCGCGCCGTTGTATGGCGGGGATATACGGAGGGATCCTCCGGTTTACAAGAAGAAGGCTGACCATACCACTGCGATGATGGACCAGGCCGCGAATCTCGCCCGAAAGCCCCGCGCCGATGCGCTGCGCAACCGCGAGCGTCTGCTGGCTGCCGCGCGGACCGTGTTCAGCGCCGGGGGGGCGGATGCCAGCCTGGAGGCGGTGGCGCGGGAGGCTGGCGTGGGGATCGGCACGCTGTATCGGCATTTCCCCACGCGTGAGGCGTTGTTCGAGGCTGTGTATCGTCGGGAGGTGGAGCAGCTGGTGGCGCTTGCCGCGACGCTGGGGGCGCATCCGGACCCGGTGGAGGCGTTGCGTCGCTGGATGCATGCCAATGTGGCGTTCGTTGCGACCAAGAAGGGCATGGCGGCGGCGCTGGCGATGGCCGCGCATGCGCCTTCGGATCTGGCCGCGTTCAGCTACGACCATCTGACCCGCGCGGCCGGTGCGCTGCTGGAGCGGGCGACGGCGGTTCGGCGTGACATCACGCCGGAGGATCTGGTGCGGACGCTGGTGGGGCTTTGCATGATGCACACGGCGCCGGGGTGGCAGGAGAATGTGCACCGGTTGGTGGATGTGTTCTTGGATGGGATGATCAAGGGGAAGTAAGGAAGGGCCTATCCGGAGAAGCCAGGACCAGCGAATAAAAGTCTTTTGCTTCTTTTTTTCAGAAAAGTAGTTCTTCCTTCTCTTATGGCTCCCACCCCCCGATCCGCGGCCAAACCGCCGAAACCGCGTCATCTTCGCCGCTGACCACGTGATAGCGGTCATGGGCGGCCGCGGTGAGGCAGGTGTGGTTGGGGAGAATGCGCACCTGGTCGCCGATGGCGAGATCGGGGAGTGGCAGGCTGGGGTCGATGGCGACCATGCCGTGCTCCTGGTAGGCGCTGACGACGATGGAGCGGCCGTAGCCGGGGCGGCCGCGCTGATCGACCATCAGGCCGAAGCCGAGATCGTTGGCGGTTGCCTGGGTGCTGCGGTCCTTGGACAGCGCCATGGCGCCGGCGTCGATGACGAGCTGGTGGCGTTCGGGGCGGCGGCCGATGACGCTGGCGAGCACGGTGACGGCGATGTCGGCTTGCGTGTGGGTGCCGATCTCGGCCTGGAACAGGTCACCGAACATGGCGACGCCGGCGCGCAGCTCGGTGATGCCCGCGAAGTCGATCTCGGCGCGGATGGTGGGGGAGCTGCCGATGGAGACGATGGTGATGGCGTGGCCGGCCTCGCGCAGGCGGGCGGCGGCGTGCAGCGCGCCGTCGCGTTCGGTTTCGGCGAAGCGCTGCATGTCGGCGGGCGAGCGGCCGCTGTAGCTGTTGCCGGCATGGGTGATGACGCCGTGCAGGCAGGGGCCGAGCGTGGCTGCGATGGGGAGCAGCGCGGCGTCGTTCGGGGCGAGGCCGCCGCGGTGTTCGCCGGTGTCGATCTCGATGAGGGTGCGCGGCGGATTGGGGAGGGCGGCGATGGCGCGGGCGACGGTGGCGTCGTCGGTGATGACGATGATGTCGGCGCCGGCGGCGTTGAGGCGGGTGATGTGGGGGAGTTTCTGGGGGGTGATGCCGACGGCGTAGAGCATGTCGGTGATGCCGTGACGGGCGAAATAGGCGGCCTCGGCGAGGGTGGAGACGGTGATGGCGCGGTGGCCGGCGAGGTTCAGCACGTCGATGGATTTGGCGGTCTTGAGGTGCGGGCGCAGGGCGATGCCGTGGCGGGCGGCGGTGCGGGCCATGGTGTGGAGGTTGCGTTCGAGCACGGTTCGGTCCAGCACGAGGCAGGGTGTGATGAGATCGGCCAGGCGCATGGCGGGTGTCTTTCCAGGTGACGTGGGTTCCGGCTAGCACTGGTGGCTGGACATGGCCAGGGTGGGCCGGACGGGGGGCGAGCGATGGATGAGGTGGTGCGGTTGGCGCGGGATCTGGTGCGGATCGACAGCCGCAGCACCGTGTCGAACCTGGCGGTGGCGGAGCGGATCGTGGATGCGCTCGGGGGGTTCGAGGTCGAGCGGATCGATTTCGCCGATGCGGCGGGGGTGGCCAAGCAGGTGCTGGTGGCGTGGCGCGGGGGGCCGGGCGGGCTGGCGTTCTCGGGGCATATGGACACGGTGCCGGAGACGGGATGGACCGAGGATCCGTGGTCCGGCGCGATTGTGGACGGGGTGCTGCACGGGTTGGGAAGTGCTGATATGAAGGGGCCGGTAGCCGCGATCGTGATGGCGGCGCGGGCGGTGCCGGCGGGGGTGCCGGTGGGGCTGGTGATCACCACCGATGAGGAGACGACCAAGCTGGGGGCGCGCGTGGTGGTGGAGCGGTCGCAGCTGGTGCGGGCGATGCGGCCGGTGGGGATTGTGGTGGCGGAGCCGACGCGGATGGTGCCGGTGCGCGGGCATCGGGCGCATGTGGCGTTCACGGCGACGGCCACGGGGGTGCAGGCGCACAGCGCGACCGGGCTGGGGCGCAACGCGAACTGGGATCTGGTGGATTTTATGGCGGATCTGCGGGTGATCCATCGGCGGCTGCACAGCGATCTGTCGCTGCAGGATGCGGCTTATGATCCGGTGACGAGTGATTTCAATGTGGTGATCGACAACCATGGCGCTGCGATCAATGTGACGGTGCCGCGGGCGACGGTGCGGATCAAGTATCGGTATTCCGCGGGGGTTGATCCCGACTGGGTGGTGGACAGCGTGCGGGAGTCGGCGGCGCGGTGTGGGCTGGTGCTGGAGGAGGCGCGGGAGGGGCGGCCGCCGGAGCTGGCGGCGCATCATCCGCTGCTGGCGCTGGCGGTGGCGGCGACGGGGCGTGCGCCGGTGACGGCGCCGTATGGCACCGATGCGTCGGTGCTGCAGGAGATTGCGCCCTGCGTGATCATGGGGCCGGGGGATATCGGCACGGCGCATCGGCCGGGGGAGCATGTGGCGGTGGCGGATCTGGTGGCGGCGGTGCCGGTGTTGGCTGGGTTGGCGGAGCGGGTTTAGGGGAAGCAAGGGCTTCTTTTCTGAAGAAAAGAAGCAAAAGACTTTTTGTTGGCTGGCGCCCTGCTCCGGAGAGAGGTTCGCTCAAAGGATTGAAAGTTTTTTGGTTCTTTTTTTCAAAAAAGAACCGCTTCCCTTATACCAACGGTCATGACGAATGACCGTTGGTATGGTCTTGGTTTGGCGCGCCGCCGCCGGCCAACCCGGCGCGCGATACCAACGGCCTTGATCGATGGAAGAGTCATCGATCAAGGCCGTTGGTATTACGGCAATTGGCTGCCGTGCACACGGATGACGGGAATGGCGTCAAGATCCACGTCATCGAGGCAGCGTATATTGACGGTCCAGACATGGGGCGCGGTGCGGGGGCGGCGGAAGGGCTGGATGCCGCAGCTGGGGCAGAAATAGTCGCGCGCCGTGTGGGTGTGGAAGGTGTAGAGGCTGAGCTCCTCCAGCGGAGTCAGCAGGCGGAAATCCGCAGGCTCGACGCGATGGTTGAGCGCGCCGCGTTTGCGGCAGATCGAGCAGTCGCAGACGCGGACATGGTCGAGCGCCAGGTCCACCTCGAAGCGGACGCGGCGGCAGTGGCAGGCGCCGTGATACGTGGTCTTTTCGGTCATGCGCGGGCGGCCCTGGCGAGCAGGATGAGTTCGCGGCGCACGCCGTTGGCATCGCCCACCGGGGCGGACCAGGCGATGCGGATGGTGTGCTCGTCCTGGGCGAGGTCGCAGCCGTCGATGTCGGCGGTGACCATGCGCCAGGGGCCGGGTTGGCCGGCGAGGAGGGCCAGCGTGTCCGGATGGTCGGCGTTGCAGTGGGCGCAGATCTCGGGTTCGGCGGCCTGGAGGCGGGCGACGGCTTCGGGGTCTGGCGTGAGGTGTTCGCGGCGGAGGCGGTTGGCGCGGGCGAAGCCGCCGACGAACTGGCCGCCGAGCGGGCGGATGCGCCAGAGGTTGAAATCACCGAAATCGGCGTAGAGCGACGCGTAGGGGTGGATGGCGAGGTAGCGGGCTTTCAGGGCGGGATCGTCGTTGATCTCGGCGAGGCCGGTGATGCTGGTGCGTGGTGCGGTCATCGGGTTTGCCGATTCTTTTTCGCCCACGACCATCAGCGAGCAGCGCGGTTCGGTGCGCAGGTGGCGGGTGTGGTCGGAGAGGTCGGACAGCAGCAGGAGCAGCGAGAGATCGGGCGCGCAGGCGGCGATGGTCAGCGAGGCCAGCGGCTGGCCGTCGGTTGAGGTGGCGAGGGTGGCGGCGCGGGCGGCGCGGAGCAGGGTGCGGGCCTGCCAGAAGGGATCGGTCTGGGGTGCGTCTGCCATGGTTCGTTCACCTTCCTTCCTCATTGCGCCACAATCTGGTGCTTGAGTGCTGCCGATCCAGAAGGGACCGTGCCATGAAGCAGACCATCGCCCTGGTTGACGACGACCGCAACATCCTGACCAGCGTTTCCATGACGCTGGAGCAGGAAGGCTTCACGGTGCGCACCTACACCGATGGGGAGCAGGCGCTGCAGGGGATCACGGCGCGGCCGGTGGATCTGGCGGTGCTCGATATCAAGATGCCGCGGATGGACGGGATGGAGTTGCTGCAGCGGCTGCGGCAGCGCTCGCAGCTTCCCGTGATCTTTCTCACCTCCAAGGACGAGGAGGTGGACGAGCTGATGGGGCTGCGGCTGGGGGCGGATGACTACATCACCAAGCCGTTCAGCCAGCGTCTGCTGATCGAGCGGATCCGCGCCTTGCTGCGGCGCAATGAGACGAGCCGGGCGGAGGGGTCGGGCGCGCCGCCTGGGGGGATCATGGTGCGAGGCGAGCTCACGCTCGATGAGACCAAGCACCAGTGCCATTGGAAGGGGCGGGATATTCAGCTCACCGTGACCGAGTTTCTGCTGGTGAAGGCGCTGGCCGCACGGCCTGGAATGGTGAAGTCCCGTGATCAGCTCATCGACACCGCGTATGGCGAGAACATCTATGTGGACGACCGCACCATCGACAGCCATATCAAACGGGTCCGCAAGAAGTTCCGCAGCGCGGACGACAGCTTCAACCATATCGAGACGCTCTACGGGATCGGGTACCGCTACAAAGAGGCCTGATCTCGCGAGGTTCTGGAGGTTCATGCCCGACAGCGGTGCCCTTCCTGCGAGTCTGAAGCCGGCGGCGGGGCCCGGGCTGGTGCGGGAGCGGCTGGTTTCGCCGTTGCTGCGGCGGATTCTGCTGGTGAACCTGCTGCCGCTGGCGCTGCTGCTGGCGGCGCTGCTGTATCTCGATCAGTACCAGAACGGGCTGCTGGAAGCCGAGGTGACGACCTTGCGCGAGCAGGCGCGGATCTATGCGGCGGCGTTGGGCGAGGCGGCGGTGCATGAGGATTCGCCGGATAATCCGCAGCTTTCGCCGGATCTGGCGCGGCCGTTGCTGCGGCGGCTGACGGAGCCCACGCCGAGCGCGCAGGCGAAGCTGTATGCGGCCGATGGCACGATGCTGGCGGACAGCCGGGTGCGCGAGGGGCCTGGCGGGGCGGTGGTGACGGAGCCGTTGCCGCCGGCGGTGGACCGGGGGCGGATTCTGGCGTTCGTGGGCCAGTTCTATGACGATCTGCTGAGCCTGCTGCCGCATGCGGATCGGGGCGGGTTGCTGGCGCTGGATCGGCCGGCGGCGGGGGCGGATTGGGCGCCGGATGTGAAGGACGAGCTGAAAAAGGTGGCGGCGACGCCGGGGCGGCTGATTCCGGCTTATATCCGGCGCACGGATGACAATCGGTTGCTGGTGAGCGTGTCGGAGATCGTTTCGCGCAATCGGCGTGTGCTGGGCGTGGTGCTGCTGACGCGCGAGGCGCGGGAGGTGGATGACAGCGTGCTGGCGGTGCGGCTTTCGATTCTGGCGCTGTTCGCGTTGGCGCTGGGGCTGACGGTGCTGCTGTCCTGGTATCTGTCGTTGACGATCGCGCGGCCGATTCTGCGGCTGGCGACGGCGGCGGAGGGGATGCGCGAGGGGCGCGGGCGGGCCGGTGCGGTGCAGGAGACGCTGCTGGAGCGCTCGGACGAGGTGGGCGAGCTGGCGCGGGCGCTTTCGGAGTCGGCGCGGGCGCTGTGGGCGCGGATGGACGCGATCGAGCAGTTCGCGGCCGATGTGGCGCATGAGATCAAGAATCCGCTCAGCTCGATCCGCAGTGCGATCGAGACGCTGCGGCGGATTGATGATCCGGTGAAGCAGCGGCGGCTGACGGCGATCATTGCCGAGGATGTGGGGCGGCTGGACCGGCTGATTTCGGATATTTCGGATGCGTCGCGCATCGATGCCGAGCTGTCGCGGGCGGCGGTGGAGCGGGTGGATGTGGCGCCGATTCTGGCGGCGCTGGTGGAGATCGACGAGGCGACGCGCGATGAGAGCGATCCGCGGATCACGCTGGAGATCGGCGGGCCGGTGCTGGTGGTGCAGGCGGTGGAGGGGCGGCTGGTGCAGGTGCTGCGCAACCTGATCGGCAATGCGCAGAGCTTTTCGCCGCAGGGCGGGCTGATCCGGCTTTCGGCGCATGAGGATGGGGCGATGATCGAGATGATCGTCGAGGATGAGGGGCCGGGGATTCCGGAGGCGAAGCTGGAGCATATCTTCGACCGGTTCTACTCGGAGCGGCCGCAGGGCGAGCGGTTCGGGCAGCATTCGGGGCTGGGGCTGTCGATCAGCCGGCAGATCGTGCAGGCGCTGAAGGGGACGATCGCGGCGGAGAACCGGGTGGATGCGGCCGGGCGGGTTCTGGGGGCGCGGTTTGTGGTGCGTTTGCCGAAGGGGTAGGGGTGGTTCTCGCGCGCCGGTGTTGAAAATGCTCCCGGTGCGCGGCGGGGATGCGCTAGGCTTGTCGCGTGGGTGAGAGCATCACGACCGAGGCAGAGCAGAACGATCGCGAGCGGCTGGCTCTGGCAGAGGCTGTCGCATCGGCCCGCGCGGATTCGCGGCCGGCGGTGCCGCGGGAGCAGGTTCGCACGCTGCTGCGGGCAGATGCGCAGGCGGCGCGGGAGCGGTTGACGGCTTTGGGCCGACGCTGACCCTTGCGTGTGGAATGGCCGGCGACGGCGCTGGATGATCGCGAGGCGATCTTTCGGTATCTGCTGGAGCGGAATCCGGTTGCCGCCTTGGACTTCGCTGAGGGGCTGGCTGTTTTGCCGGATCGAGGCCGTCCGGGACTTGTGGCGGGAACGCGCGAACTGGTCGTGCTGCGGCCTTATACCAACGGTCATAAAGAATGACCGTTGGTTAGAGTCTTGGTTTGGCGCGCCGCCGCCGGCCAACCCGGCGCGCGATACCAACGGCCTTGATCGATGGAAGAGTCATTGATCAAGGCCGTTGGTATCATTCAATCCCGTTGAACACTGGCTTGTCGCTTGGGTGATCGGTTGGGTGCGGGCGGATGATGTTGCTGGCGGGTTTGGAGAGGTCAAGGGTTCGCCGGAATGACCCTGTCCGCATTGGTGGTGATGGTGGGGTGCGGAAGAACTCCTTACCCTATCGCTCGCTTCCAGCATGAGGCTTAAGCTCAGCTTGTTTCGACATGGCGGCCCAGAATTTCCGCCACGGGTTCCAACTCCGCACCCGGCAGCTCCCGTTCTTCGGACATGATCGGCCTAGGCGCTTATGCGAGGCATTTCATCATAGGTGCGGCCATGTAGTTCGCGCCCCGTGGATTTCTTGCAAACACCTCCCCACTGTTTGAAGAAGAACGCGATACCCTTGCGCGCGCATTGTAGCTGAATGGACTCAACCCACTCGGGCAGCATCGGCCTCGCGCCCGGCCCGGACTCGCCGCCTACGATCACCCAATGAATCCCGTCGAGTGAGAGTTTGTCCAGCGGCCCGATAAGCGGCTCGCACGATAGAAACCGCACATGGGCGGGCACGGCGGCGAGGTCGGTAATCCGCCCTTTCACGCGCGCATCTTCGACACTGACGCCCATCCAAATATTTGGCGACCACGGCAAAGATGTGCCGAGCTGCCGGACCCGTTCGCTTCGCTTTGTCAAAATCTGGAAAGTGTGTTGCGGGCAGTCGCGCATGCCCCCTCAGTCGTCCAAGATGCTGTTGGCGATATTCAACGCCGCCTTGGCTCCGCGCTCGTTTGATGCCGCGAAGCACAAAAAGTAGAGCAGACTTCGCTTCGAGTTTCGAAGAATGAGCCCACGACCAACATTTTTGCCGAAACAGGTTGCCAGCCGTTCGTGTATAAAGCCTTCGATCGCCGCTTCCGTAGCCGTGCGCTCCACGTTCTCAATCTCGCCAAACCGGTCTGTCCGTATCTCCTTCTGAAAGAACCTCGTTCTCCACGCCCCGGTACCAAGCAGAACATCAAGCCGCGCGCCCCATTTTTCATCAATCTTGCCATCATGTCCAAGTAGCCGTGCGATTCCTAGAAAGAGATACCATAGGTCAACGCCCTTCGTCGCCGCGAGTGTCTGAATAGTTGTCCATTCTACCTGCATGCCGTAGGGGTCGAGAAAGACGACGGCGCGCTCTTTCTTCCAGTCGCGTTCCGCGCACCACTTCCTGATTTCGGCGTTGGCTTCTCCTGTGTGGATTTTGCAACGGCTATCAAGCTGCGCGTAGTCTGTCCTGATGACGCGGCGAAGTTCACCCGCGCGCTTGCGCGACTTCTCGATGAAAAGATACTGATCGAAGGGACTTGGGAGTCCGACAGCAATCCGGGCGCTTCCGTCTTGGTATTCCTGGGCCTCGGCATCGTCGACGATGTCGAGCAAGGGAAGATCTGCAGTTGTCGTCCGTGAGCCTGTTCCCGCGAAGGCGTCTACGTACCAGGTGCGGAAGTACCGGGCCTTTTCATTGCCTGTGAAGATGGTCCGATACGCAGTAAGATAGTGCCGCAGGCACTTGAGCTTGCGCTCGGTGCACTGCCCGCCGAACGAATGATCGACCATCAAATGCCGCCTACAGATGGTGCATGCCGGGAGATGGTCGATTGGCTGACGTTGTAGCTGCGGGCTACGGTGCGCTGTGTCTCGCCCGCTGCAACCCGCGCCCGTGCTTCTCGCTGCTGATGCTCTGTGAGCTTCGGCTTGCGCCCGAATCTCATACCAACGGTCATGAAGAATGACCGTTGGTATGAGTCTTGGTTGGCGCGCCGCCGCCGGCCAACCCGGCGCGCGATACCAACGGCCGTGATCGATGGAAGAGTCATCGATCACGGCCGTTGGTATCACTCCCTTGGCCCTCGCGTTGGCTCGTCGCCGTTCGGTGCGCTCCAAGATGCGGCGGCGTTCGAGCTTCGCGGCAACGCCGAGGATCGCGAGAACGACCCTGCCCGAGTTGGATGTGGTGTCTAGTAACGGCTCGGCCAATGAGCGGACGCCCGCCCCTAAGCGCTGGATCTCGCGGGCGATCACCAGCAGGTCGGTCGTGTCGCGCGATAGGCGGTCAACGGCAGGGGTGATAACCACGTCGCCGGGAGCGAGAGAAGATATCAGCTTGCGAAGCTGTGGACGGTCGGCGGTGGTGCCGTTGACCTTCTCGCGAAAAATCATCTCGCATCCCGCCGCATTGAGTTGGGCGAGCTGGGAGGCGAGATCTTGGGCAAAGGACGAGACGCGAGCGTATCCGTAAATCATATCTTGTTTCTGTATCAAAATGCTACATCAGAAATTTACATTGGAAAAGCTCAAAAAATTCAGGACTCTAGCTTAATGCAACTATCTTGGTTTTGGACCCGCTTGCGCGTCCGGCGATGGGGCGCTCCTCGTTTCGGTAGAACGACTTGGATCAGGCGCAATCTGGCCATCAAAGAGACCGTAGAGTATCAAAGATACGAGTCATTTATAATTAAAAATTTTATATTGTGTTTCGTAGATTCTCTTTTTCATTTTTGGCTGGAACGATATTGGGCGTTTTGATATGTCTTGGTGCTGCGTATTCTGGTTTAGTGACGTCCTTCTTAAGGGTTGCGATGACGCGCGCCTCTTGGACGGGGCGAAGTGTTGGCATGGTCGTGCAGTCCAGTCGTGATCCGTCGCAGCAGACCTCGCGGGTTAGGATGGGGCCGGTGCGGGCCTCGTTCCGGGAGAGGTCGATGTGATGTGAGACGCGGTGGCTCTCGGGGCTTCAGGTGCTGGTGTTATTCAAACGGTCTTGGAGGTTGTTCCTTCCACCGAGCAGCCGTTTGCAGGTGAGTCGGTGCTTGCGCCAGCCACCACATGTTCAGGTGGCATCGGTGGGGTTGGCGGATTGCATCCGCCCTACGAGGACAGCGGCGGTCGATGTCCCATGGGCATTGGGACGAGGTGAATGTGCTGAGGCTTGATTGCTCTGGTTTTTGAGTCTCGGAGATGCGTCAAGCGTGGTTCTGATTTGCGTTTGAGGCGCCTATAGTGGCAGAGGCAGTGATGCGGTGAATTATCTCCAGGCCGTGCCCGTCCGGTTCGCCGATCGCCGGATTGTGGATCAGGGGGAGACAGGGAGTCCCTTCGCTGCTGGTTTCATGGGGTGATTGCGAGGCAGCTTTCATCGTCGCATCGGGTTGCGATTTTTCAACCGATTTGGCGGGGGACAGGGGGTGGGTGGCGCTTCGCTCTGCCATCCACTGGTTGGGAGCGGTGTCTGGTTGGCATTTTGTTGCATTCGGTGCACCGATCTGTTAGAAAATTTAACATGAATTCATTCGGGGTGACATCTTCTGGGCTGAGTCTTTCGGGGGTGATCCTTGCGCTTCGGGCGATGGTGGGGCGTTGGGGTGGGCGGGGGGTTTTGACGGGGGTGTTGGGGCTGCTGCTGTATCGGCGGCTGGGGGAGATTTGTCGGCGGATGGAGGGGATGGCGGCTCGGTTTCGGGCTGGGCGGGTTTTGCGGCGGGCCGTGCGGGTGGATGTCACGGGAGGCGTGGCCGTTGTGCGGGGTGCGCGGGTTCGGGGGGAGCGGGTTTGGCCGCTGGCGTTCGGGTGGCTGGTGAAGGCTGCGGCGCATGAGGCGGCGGTGTTCGGGGGGCAGCTTCGGATGGTGCTGGAGCAGCCGGAGATGCAGGCGCTGCTGGTGGCTTCGCCGCAGGCAATGCGGGTGTTGCGGCCGTTGTGCCGGATGCTGGCGGTGGAGACTTCGCTGTTGCGGCCTGGCTTGGTGGTGGCGGCGGAGGTGGCGCCGGTGGTGAAGGTCCGGGTGCGGACGGCGCGGGTTGCGGTGGATTGGGGGCGGGTGCTGGTGCCGCGGGGGGTTTTGTCGGCGGTGCGGCGGGGTGCGTTTTGCACGCGGTGATTGGGGTGTGGGAAGAGGTTTGGAGTTTTTGTTCCGGGTTCGGAATGGTGTGCGGTGGTGGCGGATTTCATGTGCCCTACGGGGTTGGGGGGGCCAGTTTTTTCCAGATGCCGTTGGCGGTGGCGATCAGTTTTTCGCCGACCGTGAGGTTGGTGGACATGAAGACGAGTTGTTTGGTGGCGCGGAGCATGATGGGGGCGGCTTCGACGGTTTCGCCGATCTGGACGGCGTCGATGAACTGGACGTTGAGTTGGACGGTTGCGGTGCGTTGGGCGTGGGTGAGGGTGCGGGCGGTGGTGCCGAGGATTCGGTCGGCGAAGGTCATGAGTGCGCCGCCTTGGAGGACGCCGCGGAGGTTGTGGTGGCGTTTGTCGGTGGGGAAGCGGAAGTGGGGGCCGGTTGGGGTGTCAAGCCGGTAGAAGGGGCCGATGAGGCCGATGAAGCCTTCGTCGGTGACTATCTGCCAATCGCCGTCCAGCATGGGGTGCCTTGTGTTGGTTTAGTGCGGTGGGAATATTGTTTTATTGGGCGCGCGCCAGCGAATGAAAGTTTTTTGGTTCTTTTTTTCAAAAAAGAACCTCTTTCTTCTGCGGGAACCCCGGGATTTTCCGGATTGTCGCCATCACCTGCGCCGCGGTGATCAGTCGGGTGCATTCGAACTGCCGGGGTGTGTCGGCATGTCGGGGGCACCACATGTAGTTGTGGTGGTCGAAGCGGTGTTTTGAATCATTCCAGCAACTGTTGCAGGCATGCCAGTTGATGATGCGGTAGGGGGTTTCGAATTCGTTGTTGGGGTGGGTGAAGCCGCTGATCATGACGACGGGGGTTCCGACGGCCCAGGCGAGCCAGGCGAGGCCGCTGGACATGCCGATGAAGAAGGCGGCGTGTTTGAGCCAGTGGGCGCGTTCGGTGATGGGGCGGTCGCCGGTTTCGTCGCGGGCGCCGTTGGGGATGTGGGTCCAGGTGAGGCCTTGGCCGTGGATGGGTTTCTGGTCGATGCAGACGACCTCGTAGCCGGCGTCTTTCAGCTGGCGGATGACTTCGTGCCAGCCGAAGGGGTTGTTCCAGGTTTTGCAGGCGGTGCTGGCCTGGACGGCGATGCAGACATAGGGTTTTTCGATGGGGCGGGGGTCGGGGGAGACGACGATGGTGGGCGGGGCTTCGGTGGGGTCGACGCCGAGGATGTAGCCGGCGGTGCGGTGCAGGCCGACATGGCGGAAGTCGGTGGGTTGCCAGACGCATTCGACGTCGTCGAAGAAGAGGCCGATGGAGTAGGTGGCGTAGAACTTCTCGGCCTTGATGGCGTCGTGGCCGATGAAGGTGATGTTGGGGTAGGCGGATTCGACGAGCGGGATGAGTTTTTCCGCCATGCCGATGGTGAGTCGGCAGCCGTGTTTTTCCTGGAAGCGGAAGGCGTAGGGGAGCCAGCCGATGGTGTCGCCGAGGGTGCCGACGGGGAGCTGGATGAGGACGTCGCGGTCGCGGCAGTCGTGTTCGTGGTGGAAGATGCGGTCCTCGCCTTCCCAGATCTCGATGCCGAAACGGACGTAGAAGCGTTTGGAGCTGTTGACGAAGGCGCCTTTGGTTTCGGTTTCGAAGAGGATGTTGCCGGTGTCGAGATCGGAGAGGCGGACGCGCCAGTTGCCGACGGGGACGAGGACGCGGGCGCCGAGGTTGAAGTCGTAGCGGATGTCACGCGGGCCGAGCTGGGTGGGGGTGCTCGCGGCGGGGGGGTAGGCGGCCTTGACGGGGGCGGCCGGCTTGGCGGCTTCGGCTGGGGCCGCGGCCTCGGCCTGCGCTGCGGTCGTTACGGTCTCGCTCATCGGTCGTTCCGCTCTGTTCGGTGCTGGGCGGACATTGGCGGAGGATGGGGCGGGTCGCAAGCTTGCGGGGTCAGGGGGGGGCGGTGTCGTGCGGGACGCCGCCGGTGGCGCGGGCGATGGCGTTGGCGAGGGCGCGGTAGTCGGCGGCCTTGGGGGCGTTGTGGCGCCAGGCGAGGGCGATCATGCGGCTGGCGCCCTGGTGGCTCAGCGGGCGGAGCACGATGTCGGTGCCCTGGGTGATGCCGGCCTCGATGGCGATGCGGGGCAGCAGGGTGACGCCGAGGTTGCCTGCGACCATCTGGACGAGGGTGTGGAGCGAGGTGGCGGCGAAATCGTGCAGCGGGTCGGAGGGCTGGTCGCCGCGGGCGAAGCCGCAGGCTGAGAGCGCCTGGTCGCGCAGGCAGTGGCCGTCTTCGAGCAGCAGCAGGCGTTCGGTGGCGAGGGCGGTGACGGGGATGCTGGCGCGGTCGGCCAGCGGGTGGTTGGCGGGGAGGGCTGCCACGAACTCATCGCGCAGGACGGGCATGATTTCGGCGCTTTGGCAGAAGCAGGGGGTGGCGAGGAGCACGACGTCGACCTTGCCCTGGTTGAGGTCGTGGACGAGGTTGTCGGTGGTGTCTTCGCGCAGGAAGAGGCGGAGCGCGGGGAAGGCCTGGCGCAGGACGGGCATCACCTTGGGCAGCAGGAACGGGGCGATGGTTGGGATGACGCCGAGGCGCAGCCGGCCGCTCATGGGGGCGCGGGCGGCGTCGACGGTTTCGACGATGGTTTCGAGGGCGGCGAGGGCGAGGCGGGCGCGGTCGACGAGTTCGCGGCCGAGCGGGGTGAAGGCGACGCGCTTGCTGCCGTCGCGGTCAAGGATGCGGCTGTCGAGCTGGCGTTCGAGGGCGAGCAGTCCGGCTGAGAGGGTGGACTGGGTGACGGCGCAGACATCGGCGGCGCGGCCAAAATGCTGGTGTTCGGCGAGGGCCACGAGGTAGCGTAGCTGTTGGGGCGTGGGGAGTGGGATCATCGCTCTGCTCGATTGAAAACGAATAAAACAATCAATTGGCACACTCATGCAGGGAAGTGCCACCCTCTTGGAGGAGAGGAAAGGAGGAGGCTGTGATGCGCGGGGATCGGCGGCGTCGAGAGAGGCGCTGCGGGGTCTGTGCGCGAAGGTGTCGTACTCTGAGGGATTGCCGGTCCTGCCTGCGCGGGCGGGACGCTGCGACACTTCCCCCATCAAGAAAATCGTTTGGTCAGCGTCGGAAACCAAGCATCTGAACGGAGAAAACATGAACGAGATGAGCAAGTGCCCCGTCATGGGCGGGGCGCAGAAATACGCGGCGACCGGGACCATCGCCAACCAGCATTGGTGGCCGAACCAGCTGAACCTGAAGGTGCTGCAGCAGCATTCGTCGCTGGTCGATCCGATGGGGCCTGGGTTCTCCTATGTGGAGGCGTTCAAGAGCCTCGATCTGGCGGCGTTGAAGGCGGATCTGCGGGCGCTGATGACGGATTCGCAGCCGTGGTGGCCGGCGGATTACGGGCATTACGGGCCGCTGTTCATCCGCATGGCCTGGCATAGCGCGGGGACGTATCGGATTTCGGACGGTCGTGGCGGTGCCGGGGCGGGGACGCAGCGTTTCGCGCCGCTGAACTCGTGGCCGGACAACGTCAATCTGGACAAGGCGCGGGCGCTGCTGTGGCCGATCAAGCAGAAATACGGCAGCAAGATCTCTTGGGCGGATCTGATGATCCTGACCGGCAACGTCGCTCTGGAGTCGATGGGTTTCAAGACGTTCGGCTTCGCCGGCGGGCGTGAGGATGTGTGGGAGCCGGAGGAGGACATCTACTGGGGGCCGGAGACCACGTGGCTGGGCGATGAGCGCTACACCGGCGACCGGGTGCTCGAGGATCCGCTGGGTGCGGTGCAGATGGGGCTGATCTACGTCAATCCGCAGGGGCCGAACGGCAATCCGGATCCGCTGGCCTCGGCGCGGGACATCCGTGAGACGTTCGCGCGCATGGCGATGAACGACGAGGAGACGGTGGCGCTGATCGCCGGCGGGCATACGTTCGGCAAGTGTCATGGCGCCGCGGATGCGGACCAGTATGTCGGGCCCGAGCCGGAAGGCGCGCCGATGGAGCAGATGGGGCTGGGCTGGAAGAACAGCTTCGGCACCGGCAACGGCGCGTGCACCATCAGCAGCGGGCTGGAAGGCGCGTGGACGGCCAACCCGGCGCAGTGGGACAACGGCTATCTCGACAATCTCTTCAACCATGACTGGGAGCTGATCACCGGGCCGGGCGGGGCGAAGCAGTGGCGGCCGGCGAATGCCGATGCGGCCACCGTTCCGGATGCGCATGATCCGTCGGTTCGGCATCTGCCGATGATGCTGACCTCGGACCTCGCGCTGAAGTTCGACCCGATCTATGCGCCGATCTCCAAGCGGTTCCACGAGCATCCGGAGGAGCTGGCGGAGGCGTTCGCCAAGGCGTGGTTCAAGCTGACGCATCGCGACATGGGGCCGTATGGGCGCGGCCTGGGGCCTGAGGTGCCGGCGACGCCGCAGATCTGGCAGGACCCGGTGCCGACGGTCGATCATGCGTTGATCGGGGCGGCGGAGATCGCGGCACTGAAGGCGCAGATCCTGGCATCGGGGCTGACGGTGGCGCAGCTGGTGACGACGGCCTGGGCTGCGGCGGCGACGTTCCGCGGCACCGACAAGCGGGGCGGGGCCAACGGGGCGCGGATCCGGCTGGCGCCGCAGAAGGACTGGGAGGTAAACCAGCCGGCCGCGCTGGCGGCGGTGCTGTCGGTGCTGGAAGGCGTGCAGGCCCGGTTCAACGCGGCGCAGGGCGGGGGCATGAAGGTTTCGCTGGCCGATCTGATCGTGCTCGGCGGCGGGGCGGCCATCGAGCAGGCGGCGCAGGCGGCCGGACATGCGGTGACGGTGCCGTTCACGCCCGGGCGCACGGATGCCACGCCGGAAGAGACCGATGTGCATTCCTTCGCGGTGCTGGAGCCGAAGGCCGACGGGTTCCGCAACTATCAGAGCAAGGGCCAGACTCGCCCGGCCGAGGCGCTGCTGGTGGACAAGGCGCAGCTGCTGACGCTTTCGGCGCCGGAGATGACGGTTCTGGTCGGCGGGCTGCGGGTGCTGGGGGCCAATGTCGGCGGTGCGAAGCTCGGCGTGTTCACCGACAGGCCGGGGGTTCTGACCAACGACTTCTTCGTCAATGTGCTGGATCTCGGCACGACCTGGCAGGTGCACGCGCAGTGCGGGCACATCTACGAGGGCCATGACCGTGGCACCGGGGCGCTGAAATGGACCGGGACGACGGTTGACCTGGTGTTCGGCTCGAACTCGCAGCTGCGGGCGATCGCCGAGATCTATGCCAGCAGCGATGCCGGGTCGAAGTTCGTGACGGACTTCGTGGCGGCCTGGACCAAGGTGATGAACCTCGATCGCTTCGATCTGGCGGCGTAGATCGCTGGCTTGCGGCGGTGGCATGGGCCGGGGATGGCGACATCCCCGGCCTTTCTGCGTCTGATCGATCTGATCGATCAAATCTGATCGAATTTTTTATCGGCTTGATGTGCTGCATTGCAGCAGAAAAGGTGTATATCGCAGTGCAGCACGAACCCGTGCCGATGTGAAATTGCAGGAGATCCTTATGCTCACAGTTGGCGATCAATTCCCCGCCTTCCACCTGACCGCCGTCAAGGGCGGCGCCGAGGGCCTGGGTGGCCCGGGCGTGTCGTTCACCGAGATCTCCAACGCGACCGACGAGGGCAAGTGGAAGATCGTGTTCTTCTGGCCGAAGGATTTCACCTTCATCTGCCCGACCGAGATCGCAGCCTTCGGCAAGCTGAACGGTGACTTCAACGACCGTGATGCGGTGGTGTATGGCGTGTCGACGGACAACGAGTTCGTGCACCTCAACTGGCGCCTGTATAACAAGGACATCAACGACCTGCCGTTCCCGATGCTGGCCGACGTGAAGCGCGAGCTGACCACGGCGCTGGGCATTCTGGACAAGAAGGAAGGTGTGGCCCTACGCGCGACCTTCATCGTCGACCCGTATGGCGTGATCCAGTGGGCCTCGGTGAACGGCCTCAATGTCGGGCGCAATCCCAACGAGGTGATCCGCATCCTCGACGCGCTGCAGACCGACGAGCTCTGCCCGTGCGGCTGGACCAAGGGCGAGGAGACGCTGAAGCCGGCCGACCTGTTCGCCGCCGCCGCCTGATTTCAAGACGTGCTGACCAGGGCCGGGACCTGCAGGGGTCCCGGCCCTTTTTTTCGGAGATTTTCATGTCCCTCGACACGCTCAAGAACGCTTTGCCTGAATACGCCAAGGACCAGAAGCTCAACCTGGGCTCGCTGGCGATGGATCCGACGCTGTCGCAGCAGCAGCTTGCCGGCACGTTCGTCGCCAGCGCGCTGGCATCGCGCAACGCCGTGGTGATCCGCGCCATCGTGGCCGAATTCGGCCCGAAGCTTTCGGCCGAGGCGCTGACGGCGGCGAAGGCCGCGGCCTCGGTGATGGCGATGAACAACGTCTATTATCGCTTCACCCATCTCGTGGGCGGCGGCTACCCGACCATGCCGGCCAAGCTGCGCATGAACATCATGGCGAAGCCTGGTGTGGACAAGGTGGATTTCGAGCTGTGGTCGCTGGCGGTTTCGGCCATCAACGGCTGCGGCATGTGCATGGAGAGCCACGAGAAGGTGGTGCGCCAGGGCGGGCTGTCGGCCGAGCAGGTGCAGACGGCGGTGCGCATCGCCGCGGTGGTGCATGCGGTGGCGGCGACGCTGGAAGGTGAAGCGGCCCTGGGCTGACGCGGTTCGGTTCATGATGGGTTAACCAAGGCGACGCTAGGTTCTGCTCACGTCCAGAGTGGGTGGTGCATGTCGTCCTCGGCAATCCGGCTTGATATCGGCGACATACCCCGGCGGAACGCTGACGTTCTGAATGACCGATTTCTGGCGTTTGCGTTTGCCGGGGCTGATCTGCTGGTGGAGACCGATCCGTATGGCGTGATCGGCTTTGCCGCGGGGGCGTTCCGGTCGCGGCTCGGCTGCGAGGGCAATGACGTGGTGGGCCGTCACGTCGGCAGCCTGTTCGCGGCGGCGGACCGTGAGTCGCTCGCTGTGGCCATCGGGCTGGTGGCGCAGAGCGGGCGGATCCTGCCGGTGGTGCTGCGGCTGGCGGACGGCGCGTGCACGCCGATGTCGGTGGCGGCGTTGATGATGCCGTCGGTGGCGGGGTTTCCACGGCTGCATTTCACCATCGGGCCGATCCCGGCCGAGGCGGCGCCGCAGGTGGCACGGTCGGGAGCGGTGGCGGATCAGCGCGGTTTCGCCCGCATGGCGGAGGCGGCGTTGCGTGAGCCGCAGCCGGGCGAGCTGGGGCTGGTCGAGCTGAAAGGCTGGGACCGGGTGCGGGAGAGCCTGACCCCGGATGATCGCAAGCGGCTGGAGACGACGATCGGCAACGCCTTGCAGGCGACGGCCCCGGGGGTGACCGCGGGGGCGATTGCGGAGGGTCGCTACGGCGTGCTGTCACCGCATGCGATCGACATGTCCGATGTGCTGATGCGGTTGGATGCGGCACTGCAGGCCAGTCCGGCGGCGGGGCGGGCGACCGTGTCGGGCTTGCAGCTGCCGCTGGATCCGGGAGCGCTGCCGACGACCCAGGCGGCGCGGGCGCTGCGCTATGCGCTGGGGCGCTTCGCCGAAGGTGGCCAGGTGGCGACAGATGCGATCGGCAGTGCGGCGGGGCTGGCGGGGATTGTCGCCAATGCCGAGCAGCAGGCGATCGCGGTGCGTTCGGTGCTGAGCGAGCGGCGGTTTCGACTGGTGTATCAGCCGATCGTAAGGCTGGATGACCGCAGCCTGCATCATTTCGAGGCGCTGCTGCGCACGATTCCCACCCCGAACATGCCGCTGAAGGACACGCAGGAATTCGTCACCTTCGCTGAGGCGGTCGGGCTGTCGGAGGAGCTGGACTGGGCGGTGATGGAGGCGGCGCTGCAGGCGATCTCCGCGAGTCCGCATGTGCGGGTGGCGGTGAACATGTCGGGTCTGACGATGCAGAACCCGCAATATGGCATCCGTCTGCTGAACCGGCTGGCGCTGCCGCAGGGGGATGGCAGCTATCTGCCGTCGGGGCGGCTGATGGTGGAGCTGACCGAGACGGCGGAGATCGAGGATCTGGCGGCGGCGGCGGCGAACATGGAGAAGCTGCGGGCGACGGGGGTGGCGGTGTGCCTGGATGATTTCGGCGCCGGGGCGGCGGCGTTTCGCTACCTCAGGGCGTTCGGGGTGGATCACGTGAAGCTGGACGGGGCGTATGTGCGCGCGGCGGCGACGAGCAAGCGGGATCGGCAGCTGGCGGGGTCGATGGTGCAGATGGCGATGAATGCGGGCGCCAGCGTGATCGCGGAGATGATCGAGACCGAGGCGCAGTGCAGCCTGATGCGGGAGCTGGGGGTGGAGTTTGGGCAGGGGTGGCTGTTTGGGAAGCCGGGGCGGCTTCAGGGGAATTGAGGAAGCGGTTCTTTTTTGAAAAAAAGAACCAAAAAACTTTCATTCTTTGGACCCGGCCCCTCCGGATGAAACGGGACCAAGCGATAAAAAGTCTTTTGCTTCTTTTCTTCAGAAAAGAAGCGCTTTCTTCCTTAAAAACAAAAGAGGGCCCCGGTCTCCCGGAGCCCTCACATTGTCTGGCTGATCAAGGACTGTGCTACGCGGCAGCCACCCAAGAGGCAGGAACCCAGGTCACGCCAGTCATCCTGGCCGAAGTCCTTGTCGCCGTGAGACAATGAGACACTGGATCACCTCCTTTCAGTTGTTGAGGCCCTCAGCCTGCACGCCTTGCGCGCCCGGTTCAAGCGTCTTGCCGAGTCGCAGCGAACCCGATCGCAAAAAGTTCCGCCCGCACCGCCGGGTCCGCCAGCAGCGCGCGAAACCGCTGCACCGGCATGCGTTCGGCGCGGCTGGACGGAATGACGAAGTCGTACTGCTCCTCCTGCACCGGCAGGAACCCCAGACCGTAGCGGGACGCCACGGTGGCGATCGCCATGCCCCAGTCGGCGCGCCCCTGCGCCACCGCAGCCGCCACGCCGTTGTGGGATTTCGCCTGGGCGCTGTAGCCGGCGGGCCGCGCCCCCGCTAGCAGACGGTCGATCAGCACGCGGGTACCGCTGCCGGCGTTGCGGTTCATCATCACCAGCGACGCATCGCCCAGAATCGCCGCGCGGGCGGTCTCGAGCGAGGCGCCGAAGCGAGGGTCGTCCGGCCGGAACACCAGGCCCTGCATGCGGGTATAGCCCGGCTCCAGCTCCAGGCCGTCCGAGAGAAACGGCGTGTTGTAGCGCCCGGTGGCCTGGTCCATCAGATGCACCGGCGCGATGTCGCATTCGCCGCGCCGGGCCGCGGCCAGTCCGCCCTGGCTGCCGACGGCGAGCAGCCGGGCGGTCAGCCCGGCGCGGGCAAGGTGGCCCACCAGCAGGTCGAGCCCCACGCAATGGCTGCCGATGATGGTGAGATCGGCCGGCTCGCGCCGCGTGCCGATCAGCTGCACCGAGACGATGCTGTCGGCGGCAACACTTTCGGTCAGCGGCGGCACGGCGAAGAACCCGTCGGCCTGGGCGAAGGCGGTGACGGCGCCGGAGCCCTTGCCGGCGGGGAAGGCGACCAGGCCGCCATCCTGCGCCCGGCTCAGCGACACCAGCACATATTCCAGCCGGCCCCGCTCGGAGGCGATGCGCAGCGGCAGCCGCGCCGCCACGGTTTCGGCACGCCCGGCATCGCGCCCGGCGAAGCGGCGGATCACCGGGGCCAGGAACGTGTGGAATGTCATGATCGCGGAGGTCGGAAAGCCCGGCAGGATCGCCACCGGCTTGCCGTCGGTGACGGCCAGGCAGAGCGGCTTGCCCGGCTTCAGCGCCACGCCGTGCACGACCACGCCGGGGTTCTGCAGGCGGGCGACGACGCGGGCGGCCAGATCGCCGGCGCCTTTCGAGGTGCCGCCGGAGAGCAGCACCATGTCCGCGCACGACAGCGCCTGGTCGAGCCGCTGCTGCAGGGCGGCCTCGTCGTCGGGCACGATGCCCAGCGGCACGGCGGTGGCGCCGAGCTCGGTGACGGCGGCGGCCAGGGTGGCGGCGTTGCTGTCGAACACCTGGCCCGGGCGGATCGCGGCCCCCGGCGGCACGATCTCGTCGCCGGTGGAGAAGATCGCAACCTGCGGCCGGCGCCACACCGCAACCTCCGCCACGCCGACCGCGGCCAGCATGCCGATCTCGCGCGAGCCGAGCTCCGTGCCGGCGCGCAGCAGGGTCTCGCCGCTGGTGATGTCCGAGCCGGCGGCGGCGATGGCGGCCCCGGCGGCGACGCTGCGCGACACCGCGACGATCAGGCCGTCCGCGTCCTCGCCGGCTTCGGTGTGCTCCACCATCACCACCGCGTCCGCCCCGCGCGGCACCATGCCGCCGGTGGCGATCGGGGTGGCGGTGCCGGGGCTGATGGTGAGGCGCGGCTTGCGGCCGGGGGTGAGGATCTCGGGGTTGAGGCGCAGCCGCACCGGCGTGGCGGGCGCGGCGCCAGCGAGGTCGGCCGCGCGCAGGGCGAAGCCGTCCACGCTGGCGCGGTCGAAGCCCGGCGCATCGACCGGGGCCACCACGTCCGTTGCCAGCACCCGGCCGAGGCAGGCGGCGAGCGTCACCGTCTCCAGCCCCAGCGGGGCCAAAGTGAGGGCGGCGTGGAACCGCGCGGTGGCCGCTTCGGGGGCGATCACGTCGAGGAACTGGTCCTGGCGGGCGGCGCGGCGCAGCGTGTCGAGATCGATCATCGCGGCTCTATGCCGTGAAGCGGTGCACCATGACCAGATCCTCCGGCGCAAAGCCTTCCCGTGTCGGCGGCACCAGCACATAGCCGTCGGCGCGGGCGAGGGCGGTGGCACCGCCGCTTTCGACGCCGGGC
Source organism: Rhodospirillales bacterium (assembly GCA_037445025.1). Taxonomy (GTDB): domain Bacteria; phylum Pseudomonadota; class Alphaproteobacteria; order Acetobacterales; family Acetobacteraceae; genus CAIQQQ01. The sequence goes on along the minus strand of JBBILI010000003.1, from coordinate 161,474 downwards.
AACGGCGTGGCGCGACCTTCGGCATCGAGGCGGACCAGGATCGCATCGGCGAGGCCGATGGCGGAGACCAGCTTGCTGGCCAGCCGGCAGGGCTGTGCCGCCAGCGCGCCGATGGCGGCGTGGCCGCGCAGCAGCCGCGCGGCCAGCAGCTCCCAGCACAGCACAAAGCCCAGCCAGTCCCGCGGCAGCAGCAGCAGCGGCGTGCGGCCGCGCCGGCCCAGCCGGCAGAAGGCGCCGCCCGGGCGCAGGGCCAGGCTCTGGATGTCCCAGCTGTCGGCAGGATCGGCGCGGGTGGTGATGATGATGTCGCCGTCGGCGTCGAACTGGCAGAAATCGCGCTCCATCAGCGCCTGGCGCAGCGCGTCGAGCGCGGCCGGCACGCTGCCGCCCACGGTGAGCCCGAAGCGGACGGTGACGGCGGCGATGTCGAGCTCGGCCAGCACGGCGATATCGGTGGGGCGGATGACATGGCCGGCCGGAAACAGCAGCGCGCCGCGGGCCAGCTCGCTGCCGGCATGGGCGACGCCCTCGCCGATCGACGCGACCTCCAGAGCGTGGCCGGCCTCGATGAGGTCGGCCGGCAGCACCGCGTCGGTGCCCGGCGGCATGGCATCGCCGCAGGCCACGGGAATGGCGGGGACCGGGACCGGATTATAGGGGCCGGCGCCTTCGGTGTGGGCGGCGCACAGGGCGAGCCCGTCCAGCGTGGCGCGGTCCTGCGGCGGCAGCGCGCGGCCGGCGCGCAGCTCCAGCAGCAGCGCGCGGCCGACGGCGCGCGACGGTGCGACGGTGGCCGTGGCGATGGGAAAGCTCAGACCATCCAGCCACGCGAAGGCCTGGTCCAGCGAGGCATGTTCGACGGGTGCGGCCAAGGCGGTTCCCCCGATCAGCCGAACGCGCCCACCTCATGTGTGATGGCGGTGCCGATCTCGCGCACCATCTCGAACAGTCGCAGCATCGGTGTAAAGAGCTCGGCGTGCTCGCGGGCGTAGGCGGCGTCGAGCCGGGGGCCGTGCGGTTCGCCGTAGTCACGGTCGGCGGCGGGGTCGGGGGCGGCGGGGAACACCTCGCCGAGGAAGGCGATGGAGGCCGGCACGTCCAGCCGCAGGATGCGCTGTTCGAGCGCCATGCGGGTGACGCCGAAGCGGGGCGAAAAATCCGGGATCGCGGTCTCCAGCAGCCAGATGCGGTGCACCAGGGCGAGGCGCAGCGCGTGCAGCAGCGTCTCGCGGATGGCCATGCTCGGCGCGTCGGGCCAGTGGGCGCGCAGCTGCACATGGTCGGCCTGGATGCGGCGGAACATGGCCTGCACCGGGGCCCACAGATCGAGCCGCTCCAGCGCGCGGGCGACGGCGACCAGCGCCTCGCGCCGGCCTTCGATGCGGGCATGGGCGGCGCGGTCGAGCCAGGTGCCGGGGTCCAGCGTGTCGACGGTCGCGCGCAGCACGTCGAGATCGGAATGCGCCAGCGCGTGGCCGGCGAGTGCCAGGGCCATGCTGAGGCGCGGGCTGGTGGTGCGCAGCTCGGCGAAGGATTGCGGGTTGCGCCGCGCGCCTTCGCCCAGGCCCTGCAGCGTGTTGGCCATCCAGCCGAGCTGCTGGAGGATGGCGTTGTTGGGAATGGCGCGCAGCTCGCTGGGGTGGCGGATGGTGGCGGGGCCGCCCATGCCGTCGGTCTGGCGGGCGGCGGGCCGGCTGCCGGTGGGGTCGAGCAGGGCGGGGCCGAAGGCGCCGAGCAGGGCGGCGTAGCCGGGGTCCTCCACCAGCGCCTGCATGGCGGTGCGGGCGGAGGCGAAGAAATCGGCGGCGAAATCCGGCTCGTCGTAGATCGGGTCCGGCCTGGGCGCGGCCTGCGGAAACGCGTGCTCGGCGAGGCGGGCGATGGTGGCCAGCGCCAGCTCGGGCGTGCCGAACAGCAGATAGCCGTCGCCGCCCTGGAACGCGCTTTCCTCGCGCACGGCGATGCTCTTGGCGGCGAACGCGGCCTGGCTCAGCGGCGGCGACAGATAGGCCAGACGCTGGGCGAGGCTGCCGGGATGCGCGCCGCGGCCGACGCTTTCGCCGTGCGTGTCGAACAGGATCACCTCCACATCGGTCAGGCCGTGGCGCGTGAGCGAATCGACGATCTTCAGCCGCAGCCGCTCGATGAGGTAGGTCGCGGCGAGCTGGCCGACATAGCGGCCGGAATCGGAATAGCCGAACTGCACGGCGAGGCTGCCGGTCGCCTGCAGGTAGCGCCGGTAATGCGGGCTGCGCAGTGCCTCCTCGATCACCCGCGCCCCGCCTTCCAGCGCCTCGGCGGTCTCGAACAGCGGGCTGATCTCGATCCGCTCGGCGATGCCGAACAGCTTCGCCAGCCACAGCGCGCACAGCAGCGTGTAGCCGGTCTCGGTCTCGGCGATGAGGAAGCGCACCTTGGTGTCGCTGTCGATATGCTTGATGATCTGCGCCACCGTCATCATCAGCCGCGCGGCCGAGGCCTGTTCGGCCAGCAGGGCGCCGAAATCGACGGCGACAGGGATCACCGTGTCCAGCGCCTGGTTGATGGCGGTCAGCAGGGCGCGCCTGCGCGACAGATCCTCCGGCGCATCGGCGAGGCCCAGCCGCTGGCGGGCGACATTGTGGATCTGCGTGGAGTTCAGCCGCACATGGGTGTGCGCGAGCGACATGCCGTGCCCGGCGAGGCCGGCGCGCGCCACGGCGAGCGGCAGCCTCTCGGCTTCGGGGGCGGCATCGATCGCCACCTGGAACGCGGCCAGCAGCTTGCGCGCCGAGGGCTGGGCGGCGTCGCGCCGCTGCACCAGGGCCTGGGCGAAGGCGGCCACCCCCTCCGGCTCGGCGGTCTCGGGACAGACGGCGAGCTGGGCATCGACGGCCGCGATGGCGGCGGTGAGCGTCGCTGACAGCTCCGGCGCCGTCACCTGCCCCTGCAGCCGGGCCAGCTGCAGGCGTTTCATGCGCAGCCGCAGGCGCAGCGTGTCCCACCAGAAGATGTCGTTGCGGCCGTCGGTGTCGTAGCCGACCCAGCTGGTGAGGATCACCGGGCGCGGCACCACCTCCTGCCAGCGGCCGGGCCAGGTGGCGTGGGCGGCTTCCAGGATGGCCGAGGTCAGCCGGTCCAGCGCGTCGCGGCCATGGGCGATCGCGGTCGCGGCCTGGCGGAACTCGTCCTCCAGCGTGATGCGCTGCGTGCGGTGGCTGGCGAAGCAATCGCCCGGCCGGCCGCTGGCGGCCTCGGCCAGGGCGGTGCCGACCGGCTCGGGCAGCGAAAACGTCGGGTGCGCGGTGAACACGGCGGCGAAGCGCGTGCGTTCCACCGCGGCGCGGAACACCGCGAACGGCACCGGGCTGTCGGCGGGGTCGGGGCGGATCAGCCGCGCCGCCACCGTGGCGAGGCTCGCCGCGTTGTCCGCCGGCGCGATGCCGCCGACATAGCGGGCGATGCGCGCCGCCCGATCGGCGAAGGCGGCATCGCGCAGCACCCGGATCAGCCCGGCGAGATCGTCCAGCGACAGCTCCCCGGAATCGATCCGCCGGCTGATGGTCAGCGACGCCAGCAGCACCGGGTTGCTGAACGGGTTGGCATCGTGCTCGGCGCGCAGCCGGGTCACGAGATCGAGCAGTTCGGCCGCGAGCGTGTCATGTTGCATGTGCGAACACTGACGCGCCGCCTGCCGCGGCGCAACGATTTCATGCGCGCCCGCCGCCCCTTTCGCACGCCCGCCCGCATGCCCTAATCTGGGCGCAACCAGGGGAGAGGCTGACATGCAGCACGACACGCTCGACACGCCGGAACGCACCGCGTTCTACAGCCGGATCGACAAGCAGAACCTCACGCCGCTGTGGAAGTCGCTCGCCAATCTCGTCACCCCGGAGCCGCGCTCCGGCTGCGTGCCGTTCGGCTGGAGCTTCACCGATATCCGCGCCGCGATGATGGAGGCGGGCGGGCTGATCACCGCCAAGGAAGCCGAGCGGCGCGTGCTGATCCTGGAAAACCCCGGCCTGCGCGGCCAGTCGCGCATCACCACCTCGCTCTACGCCGGCGTGCAGCTGGTGCTGCCCGGCGAGGTCGCCCCCGCGCATCGCCACACCCAGTCCGCCCTGCGCTTCGTGCTGGAAGGCGACGGCGCCCACACCGTCGTCGGCGGCGAGAAGACCATCATGCACGAAGGCGACTTCGTCATCACGCCGCCGATGTGCTGGCACGATCACGGCAACGCCTCGGACAAGCCGATGTTCTGGCTCGATGGCCTGGATATCCCGCTCGTCCAGTTCCTCGACGCCAGCTTCGCCGAACCGCTCGGCGAAGACGAGCAGCCGATCGGCCGCCCGGTCGGCGACAGCCTCGCCCGCTACGGCGCCGGGCTGCTGCCGGTGGACCACAAGCCGGGCACGCTCTCCTCGCCGGTGTTCAACTACCCGTTCGCCCGCACCCGCGAGGCGCTGGAGACCATGCGCCGCACCAGCGAGTGGGACCCGTGCCACGGGCTCAAGATGCGCTACGTCAACCCCGTCACCGGCGATCACGCCATGCCCACCATCGGCACCTTCATGCAGCTGCTGCCCAAGGGCTTCCACAGCCACAGCTACCGCTCCACCGACGCCACCACCTTCGCCGTCACCGAAGGCAGCGGCACCAGCACCATCAGCCGCAAAGGACATGACGACGTCACCATCGCCTGGGGCAAGCGGGATATCTTTGTGGTGCCGAGCTGGTACAGCGTGCGGCATGAGGCCCACGAGGACAGCTTCCTGTTCTCGTTCAGCGATCGGCCGGTGCAGGAGAAGCTGGGGCTCTTCAGGGAGGATCGGGGGAATGCTTGAGGAAGCAAGCGGTTCTTTTTTGAAAAAAAGAACCAAAAAACTTTCATTTGGCTGACGCGCTCCTCTGGACAGAGGTCTGCGTCATCCGGTCACAGGGCGAAAAGCGCGCGCAGGGCGGCGAGGTTGCGCAGCACCAGGTGGCCGTCCAGCGTGTCCACCAGGCCATTCTCGCGCCAGATGCGCAGCTGCTTGTTCACTGACTCCCGCGAACTCGCAACCAGGGTCGACAGATCACGCTGCGACAGCTTCAGCGTGATCCGTACCCCCTCCGGCGTCGCCGTGCCGTAGTCCTCCGCCAGCTTCACCAGGCGCAGCGCCAGCCTCGCCGGCAGATCGAACAGCGAAACCTCCTCCAGCGCCATCGAGGTCTTGCGCAGCCGGTCGCACAGCACCACCAGCAGCCTTTCCACCAGACCCTCATGGCGCAGCAGAAACGGCAAAAAATGCCCCCGCTCGATCACCATCAGCCTGGTGTCATCAGAGGCCACGGCGTCCGCACTGCGCGGCTTGCCGTCGAGCAGCGCGAACTCGCCGAAGATCTCGCCGGGACCGATCACGTTCAACGTCACCTCCCGCCCGTCGCGGGAGATGCTGCCGACCCGAACCTGACCCGCCAGCACCACCATCATGCTGGTGCCGGGATCGCCCTTGGTGAAAATCACCGTGCCCCGCGACGTCCGCCGCTCGGAGGAGGTGGCGATCAGCTCGTCAAGCTCATGCGGCAGCATCTTCTGAAAGAACGGGCTGGCCAGCAGCGCATCCCGCTTCATCGCGGCAAGGTTGCGCGGGCTGCGGCTCATACCGCCACCCGATCGGCTGCGTCCTGCGCCATCCCGCCCGTGGCGCCGAACGGGGCGATCCGGCCGGCGCGAATCTCTGGCCAGGATGGCGCCCGGCGAAACCCGGGCTGGCGCAGCGGCAGGGCCAGGATGTGCTCGCCCTCGCACATCACCAGGCCACGCGCGTCGAGCCAGGCGGCGGCCGCGCGCAACGCCGCCACGCTGTGCGGCAGCGCCGCCTGAATCGCCCGCCACGCCACCGGCTGGGCCGCGAAGGCCAGCAGGTCATGCTCCGGCGTGCTGGCTTCGAGACGCCAGACACGCGGCGCGCTAATCCAGCGACGGTCCTGCACCAGACTGCCCGCGGCATCGTCCTCCACCCACAGCGCGCTCTCGCCGTGCCGGCGCGACCACAGCGCGAAGGCCTCGGCGGCGGCGCGGGTCGTCGCCTCGGTGCGGTCGAGCGCCGCCGAGCGCATGGTGAAGTGATAGCCGAGCCGGCGGATCACCTCCGGCGGGAACGGGTAGATGTGGCGATAGGCGGGCAGCGGCTCGAGGCTGACGCCGAAGCTGTCGGGATCGTGGAAGAACGGGCTGAACCGGTCGGCGCGGGCGCGCAGCAAGGTGGCCGGCGGCTGCAGATGCAGAATGCGCGGCACCAGGGCGGCGGTGGCGTCGTAGCTGGCCGAGGTCTCACCAGGAAAGCCGCACAGCGCGAGCCATTCCACATACACCCCGGCCTCGGCGGCGAGCTTGAGGGCTGCCACGTTCTGCAGCGCGGTCACGCCCTTGCGCATGCGTTTCAGCAGATCGCTGTCCAGCGCCTCGATGCCGGCCTGCACCTTGCGGATGCCGGCCCGCCCCAGCAGCGCCCAGTGCCACGGCTTCAGATTGGCCTTGGATTCGTAATAGATCAGCAGGTCGAGCCCGCTCTCCGCCAGGCGCGGCACGAAGCGTTCGAAATACCGCATGTCCAGGATGTTGTCGGCATTGGCCACATCGCGCGTGCCGTGGCGGCGCACCAGATATTCCAGCTCGGCGAAGGCGCGGTCCTGGCTCTTGGCGCGATACGCCATGGTCACGCCGTTGAGGCCGCAGAAGGTGCAGTGGTGCTTGGCCCCCCACCAGCAGCCCCGCGCGGTCTCGAACACCACCGCCGGCGGATGCTCCGTGGCCAGCCCGAGCGACGCGTGGTGGGCGAAGAAATCGTCGAAATCCGGAATCGGCAGCGCGTCGAGATCCGCCACCGGATCGGTCGAAGCGGCGGGCACGACCGTCGCACCCCCCGCGCGCACCACCATGCCGGGAATGCCGGTGAGCGGCGCGCCCGCGACCAGCCGGCGGATCAGCTCGGGAAACGCGCGGTCGCCCTCGCCCTGGCAGACCGCGTCGAGGAACGGATACTGCCGGTGCAGCTCGGCCCCCATCTCGTCCTGGCAGTTGGCCCCGCCCATGACGAGAAACATGTCCGGATGGTCCTGGCGGATGCGCCGCGCCAGCGCCAGCGAGGCCATGGTCTGCTGGAACGAGGAGGTGAAGCCGACCAGCCGGTAGCGGCTCCAGTCAACGCTGCGGTAGCAGCGCTCGATGAACGCCGCCGCCCCCGCGCGCGTCGCGAGGAACACCATCAGCCGGTGCGGCTCGTGAAACGCCGCGTGGTCGGTGGCGAACACCTCGGTCAGGTAGTCGAGCCCGAGCGCCTCCGGGGTGCCGTGTGCGACGCCGGCGAACGCCCATTCGCCGACATGGGCCTGATAATACCGGGAGTCCGTCATCGCGGCATGCGCGTCGTCGCCGATCTCGGCGACATGGTCGAGCGAGAAATACCGGATGTCGCAGGCAAGCCCCGCCGCCTCGACGCCGGGCTTGAGCAGCCCCAGCGCGAGGTTCGGGTAATGCGCCATCGAGAACGGCATCGAGACGAGCAGCGCGCCCTTCGCCGTGCCGTTGGCCGTCATCGGGCGGGAATCAAACCTCCGCCATGCCGAACTGCGCGTCCGGATGGGCCGGCTTGAAGGCGGCGGCGGCGGCGTCGAAATTGGCGGCGGAGAGCGTGCTGAAGAACGCCACCACGCCGTCGCCGGGGATGTAGTTGAGCCTGGTCAGCGTGGCCTTGGGGTCGGCCAGCATGTCGCGGCGCAGATCCGCGTGCTTGATCAGCAGCTGCATCAGCAGCCCCATGTCGCGCAGGTTGACCTCCTGCGCCGCGTGATAGGGAACACCGGGATAAGGCGGCTTCGGCAGAGCGGACATGGCTGTTGTCTCCTCAAGGCGCCGGTCCGGGAACGGCTCCGGGGCGGGATGATTGGATCCCGGACCGAGACTACCGGCTTTGCCGGGCAAAGCGAAACCCCGGCGCTGTACACAGCAATGTGTGATTCAGCCGGCCAGGGCGTTCATCCGCCGCCGCAGCGCCTGCAGCGCCGGGCGGATGGCCTGCATGCCCATGTCGTCGACCATCGCCTCGGCGGTGGCCAGGGCGTCGGCGGCTTCCTCCGGTGCGTCACGCTGCAGATGCAGCTCGGCGCGCAGCAGCCAGCCCAGCGCCTCGGACGGGCGGAACCCGTGGGTGCGCGACAGCGCGAGGCTGTCGCCGAGATGCGTCTCGGCGGCGGCGAAGTCGCCCTCATGCGCGTGGGCATGGGCGCCGGCGATGCTGAGCCAGGCGATCAGCATCACCATGTCGGAGGCCCGCGCCGTGCTCAGCGCCTCGGCCAGCAGGCGGTGCGCCTCGGTCACCCGCCCGGTCTGCACATAGGCGCGGCCGAGATAGCGCGCCACCGACGGGATCAGGATGTCGATCTGCGCCGCCCGCCCCGCGGCGAGGGCGGCTTCGAGCGATTCGATCGCCTGGGTCGGCTCCTCGGCCAGCAGATGCGCGAAGCCCTTGGCGAGGCGGGCGTAGCTGAGATCGTACGGCTTGCGCGTCTCCTCGGCGATGGCGATGTTCTCCTCGGCCAGCGCGAAGGCCTGCGCGAAATCGCCGCGCAGCGCATGCGTCTTGGACAGGCAGGTCAGCAGCAGCACCGAGGCGGTGCCGGTGGTCCCCGCGTTGAACAGCCGCATCTCGCCGCGCACCAGCGGCAGGCACGCCTCCATCACCTCGATCGCCTCGGCGAAATCGCCGGCGAACCACAGCGTCTGCCCCAGCGCGAAGCCGCAGCTTACCTGGGCGGACGGGTCGCCCAGCGTGCGGGCCGCCTGCTGGGCGCGGCGTCCGGCCACGATCGCCTGGGCGAGGTTGCCTTCCTGTGACAGGAACAGGCAGCGGTTGATGTCCACGCGCATCATGCGGCCGATGTCGCCGAGGCGTTCGGCCAGCCCGCTCGCCTCCTCCACCATCTGGCGCAGCCGGGTCATCTGCATGATCGGCGCCAGCGCCACCCGCAGCCCGAGACGCACATCGACGGCCAGGGTCAGCGTGTCGCGGCTCTCGGGCAGCCGGCCCAGGCAGTCCAGCGCCTGGTCGTAGAAGCGCACCGCGTCCGTCCAGGCCGAGCGCCCGGTGGCGCGCGAGCCGGCGCGGGCGACGAGCGTGGCCGCACGGTCCCACACCTCGCCGCGGATGGCGTGATCGGCCAGCACCTCGGTCAGCTCGTCCACCCGGTCGGCGGCCAGCGCCTCCATCACGCCGAGCACGCGGGCATGCAGGTCGCGCCGCTGCCGGCGCAGCATGCCCTCATAGGCGACGGCCTGGGTCAGCGCGTGCTTGAACGTGTAGTCCGGCCCGACCAGCCGGCTGACCTCGTAGATGAACTCCGCCGCCTGCAGCACGGCCAGATTGACCGCCAGCATCGTCTCGGTGAGGTCGGCCACCGCGGTGAGGATGTCGCGCGGGATCTCCTTGCCGATCACCGCTGCCACCTGCAGCAGCCGGCGCGGCTCGATGTCCAGCTGGTCGATGCGGTTGGCCAGGATTGCCTGCACGCTGGCCGGGATCTGCACCTCCTTCATGCTGCGGGTCAGCCGCAGGCTGGAGGGCTCGGCCACCACCACGCCCTGCTCGAGCAGCGCGCGCGACAGCTCCTCCAGGAACAGCGGCGTGCCGTCGGCCTGGGAGATGATGCGCGCGCGCAGCTCCGCCAGCTCCGGCCCCGGGGCCAGCAGCTCGCCCAGCAGCGCCTCGGCCGCCTCGGTCTCCAGCGGGCCGACCTGCAGGCTGATGCAGTAGCTGCGGTTGCCGCGGGTGGCCCAGTTCGGCCGCCGCGTCGGCCGCGTGGTGACCAGCACCAGCATGCGGGCGCCGCCGAGACCGTCCACCAGCGCCTCGACCAGCGTCTCGCTCTGCGGATCGGACCAGTGCAGATCCTCGATCAGCAGCAGCAGCGGGCGCACCGCACTTTCCCGCAGCATCACCTGGCGCAGCGCGGGCAGCATGCGCTCGCGCCGCATCTCGGCGGTGAGCTGGGCCCAGTCCGGGTCGCTCACCGGCAGGTCGAGCAGGCTTTCCAGCGGGGCGGCCTCGGCGGCGTCGGTCAGGCCCAGCAGCAGCCGCGCCTGGGTGAGCTTGCGCGCCACGTCCGCCCGCGCGTCGCTGCGCTGCACGCCGAGCCAGGCGCGCAGGATGTCGGCGGCGAGACGGTACGGCGTGCCCTCGCCATGGCTGATGCCGGCGGCGCGGATCATCGTCCAGGCCCCCGGCGTCAGCTTCTTGAGGAACTCGTGCACCAGGCGCGACTTGCCGATGCCGGCATCGGCGGTCAGCGTCAGCACCTGGCCGCGGCCGAGCCAGGCGCGGCCGAGGGCGGACTCCATCAGCTGCAGCTCCGACTCGCGGCCGACGAAGCGTGTCATCGTCCCCGCCGCCGCCCGCACGTCCCAGGCCGGGCGCTCATAGGCCGAGATCAGCCGGAACACCTCCACCGGCTCGGCGATGCCGGCGATCTGCTGCGACCCGAGATTTTCCAGATCGACCGTGCCATGCGCCAGCAGCGCGGTCCGCCCGGTGAGGCACACCGTGCCAGGCCGGGCCGTGGTCTCCATCCGGTGTGCCAGATGCACGGTGACGCCCACCGCGTCATAGTCCGACGGGTCCTGGCCCACCGAGCGGATCACCACGTCGCCGGAATTGAGGCCGACCCGCACCTCCAGCTCGGCGTGCAGTCCCGCGATGTCGACCACGATCGCCTGGGCCGCGAGGCAGGCGCGCACCGCGTGGTCCTCGCTCGCCACCGGCGCGCCGAACAGCGCCATGATGCCGTCGCCCTGCACGCGATTGACGGTGCCGCCGAAGCGCTGCACGGCGGCCACCATGGCCTGCACCGCCGGATCGAGCAGGCCCATCGCCTGTTCCGGGTCCATCGCCTCGATCAGCGCGGTGGAGCCGCGGATATCGGCGAACAGCACCGTGACCAGCTTGCGCTCGCCCTCGTCGATATGGCGGTACAGCGCGGGCGTCGGCTGCGGCGGGGCGTCAGCGGCGAGCCTGGCGCCGCACTGGCCGCAGAACCGTGCCCCGGCCCGCGCCGTCGTGCCGCAGGCCGCGCAGGCCAGGGCCAGGCCCTTGCCGCAATTGTCGCAAAAGCGGCTCAGGTCGGGATTGTCCGACTGGCAGTGCCGACAGCGCATCACGCCTCGCCTGGGGTGGATCCGCCATATGTATTCCGGATTGCGCGCACCGACGCAACTGCGCGATACCGGATCACAACGTTTCGGTGCCAGCCGCCAGCCCGTTTTGGAGCCATGATGCCCGACGATCCCGCTCTTGCCGGTCTGGACTGGGAGCACAGCGCGCTGCTGCCGGACTATCGGAACGCCGCCCCGACGCTCGACCTTGCGGACCAGCTGGCCGTGCTCGACCAGGCCGCCGACACGCTCGCGGCGCATTACGCGCATCTGCCGCAGAAGCGCCAGACCCGCGGCGTGGACCCGGTGGCGACGCTGCGGTCCTGGCGCGACACCCTGGCCGGCGGGCCCGCGCTGCCCGCGCCCGCTTTGCCCGCGCCCGCTTTGCCCGCGCCCGCTTTGCCCGCGCCCGCTTTGCCCGCGCCCGCTTTGCCCGCGCCCGCTTTGCCCGCGCCCGCTTTGCCCGCGCTCGACTTCCACACCAGGCTCTGCCTTGTGTTCGCCGATCTGCACGACCTGCACACGCTCTACACCCTGCCGCCCTATTTCGCCGCCGCCACGGCCTTCCTGCCGTTCACCGCCGCGCGCATCGGCCGGGCGGGCGAACACATCCTGGTCTCCCATGTGCTGCCCCGCTTCGCCGATCCGCATTTCCATCCCGGTGTGGAGCTCCTCACGTGGAACGGGGAGCCGATCCGGCAGACGCTGCAGGCGCTGGAGACCGTCTCCGGCGGGGCCAACCCGGCTGCATCGCGCGCCCGGGCGCTGCAGATGCTGACCCAGCGCCCGCTGCTGCGCATGCCTCCGCCGGCGTCTGACCAGGTGGTGATCGGCTTTCGCACCGCCGATGACGCGGCGCCGCGGGCAATCACGCTGCCGTGGCGGGTCAGCACCGCGCCGGCCAGCCCGCACCCCGTGTCGCACCGCACCGCCCTGCGCTCCTCGCTCGACAGCGAGGGTGACGCGCTGCACGGCCATCGCCGGCGCCAGTACGGCCGCCATGCCGGGCGCTTGCACGGCGCCGCGGTCGGCCTCGCCCACCCGTATCGCCACGAGATCCCCAGCTTGCTTGCCGATGTGCACGCCTGGGCGGGCGAGTCAGGCGGGCGCCGGTTCGGCGTGCTGCGCATCCAGAGCTTCAAGACCGACGACGACGACGCCTTCCTGGCCGGTGTGCAGGCGCTGCTGGCAGCCCTGCCGCAGAACGGCCTGGTGCTCGACGTGCGCGACAACCCCGGCGGCCTCGTCGCCGCGGCCGAACGCCTGCTGCAATGCTTCTCGCAGACGGCGATCCGCCCGGTCAACGTCGCCTTCCTGGCGACCCCGGCCAATCTCGCGCTGTGCCAGACCAACACGCCCGCCGCCGGCAACCCGGTGCTGCTTGATCTCTCCGCCTGGGTCGCGCCGCTGCAACAGGCACTGGCGCAGGGTGAGGCCTGGTCGCAGGCCTTGCCGATGACCGCGCCGGAGAATTTCGGCCCCGGGCTGCGCGCCTATCCCGGCCCGGTGGTGCTGCTCACCAGCGGCTGCTGCTACTCCGCGTGCGACATCTTCATCGCCGGCTTCCGCGACAACCGGCTCGGCCCGATCCTGGGTGTGGACGAGAACATCGGCGCCGGCGGCGCCAACATGTGGAAGCGCAGTCAGATCGAGCTGCTGCGCACCGGCACCCCGGCGGTCCTGCCCGGCGATGCCGACCTGCACGTGGCCGTCCGCCGTGTCTTCCGTGTGGACCCCGCCGCCACCCCGCTGGAAGAGATCGGCATCCCTCCCGACCACCTCCACCATCGCACCCGCCGCGACGTGCTGGAACAGGACACCGACCTGTTCACGATCGCCGTGTCGCTGCTGCCGGGGGGCGATGCGGCGCCGCGCCACCCGGCCTGACCGGCTCCTACTTGCCGTAGGTGATCACGCGGAAGCTGTTGGGGAACACGGTGTTGGCCCACCAGGGCGAGACCGCGAGATTGATCTTCTTGGCGTTGTCGGCCGAGCCCTCGGCCACCATGGTGTAGAGTTTCTGGTTCTCGTGATCCATGGCGATCACCTTGGCGTTGTTCACCGTGGCCAGCGTCTCCACCAGCTTGAAGCTGTCCGGCGAGGTCATCTCGGCCACCGTCATGGTCGCCGCGACACCGTTGGTGCTGAACAGACGCTTCGTGGCCTTGTCATAGGCCAGCCCGTCCGCGCCGTCGCCGATCTCGGCGGACCACACGGTGGCGCCGGTGTCGGTGTTGAGCACCACCAGCGCCGCCTTCTTGTCGCCCAGCGAGCGGCAGGCCACGAACAGCCGCTTCGCCGCGGCATCGACCTCCAGGGCGGTCGGCTTGCCGCAGGTGGGCGAGCTCCAGGTGTCCGTCACCTTCATCGCGACCGGATCGAGCACGAAGATCTTGCTTTCGACCTGCCCGGCCAGGAAGAACCTGCCGAGGCCGTCGCCCACGGCGCCTTCGGCCTTCTGGGTCGGCACCATGATGGTGCCCAGCAGCTGCAGCGTGGCGGCGTCCACCACCATCACCGGGGTGCCGTCCTTGGTCGGATCGGTGTTGAACAGGATGCGCTTGCTGGCGGGGTCGTAATGGCTGGTGTCGATGCCGGTGGACAGCTTCACCGGGGCGGAAGTCTCGGCCAGGGTGGAGAGCTTGAACGGGATGTAGGTGCCGTCCTCGTTGTTGATGATGCCGAGATCGAATTCCGGCAGCAGCAGCGCGCCGTTGGCGCTGTGCTCCGGCGTGCCCTCCATGGTTTTGATCAGCGTGTGGGTCGCCGGATCGAACACCTGCAGCCCTTCGTGGCGATGGCCGAGGAACAGGTGCTTCGTGCCGGAATCATAGGTGATGTAGTCATACCCCGCGGTGCCGCTCGGCAGCATGGTCACATTCTCCGTGTGCCATCCGTCGAAGGCGAAGGCGGGAGTGGCTGCCATCAGGGCTGCGGCGAGTGATGCGCATATCCGGAACATGGAGAGTTTCTCTCTTTTTGGTTATCCTGGCCGCAGCGTAGCGGATCAGCCGGTCGTGTCGATATCCTCGAGGCTGAATTGGGCGGCTTCCTCGTCGTAGCTGAACAATTCTGCGTAACGTCCCCAGGCGATGGCGGTGCGCAGCGTGTCCTCGGCGTAGTCGGGCGACATATGGTCCTCCAGCTCGTCGCGGAACCGCACGGCGGAGGCGCGGTGGTTCCAGCGTTCGTCGAGCGTGCGGCGGATGGCGGCGACCAGCGGCACATGCGCGCGCAGGCAGGCGGCGAACAGCGTCTTGCGGTCATCGGTGTCGGCGAGGGCGAACTGCTTGCCGGCGTCGGTGAGGTGGATGTCGCCGTCGGCGAGGTCGGCCAGGCGCAGCAGCTGCAGCGCCTCGCCCATCGGCAGCAGCTCGTCGGCCTCCAGCTGCAGCGAGCCGGCCAGCGCCGGCAGGTCGGCGCGGCCGTCATAGGGCGGCTGGGCGAGGGCTTCGAGCAGGCCGGCGAGCAGGTTGGTGGAGACGGGCGCCAGCGGCGTGGCGAAGCCCGCTTCGGCGGCGGGCGTCGGCACGCTGGCGGCGGGTTTGGCGGCGCGGCGGGTCATCAGTGCGTAGATGTCGTCCACCATCTGGCGGAAATCCGGCGCCAGGCGGTTGCGCGGATGCGGGAACGGCACCGCAAGCTCGCTGGCGACCCGGCCGGGGTTGGAGGAGAACACCAGGATGCGGTCGCACATCAGCACCGCCTCCTCGATGTTGTGGGTCACCAGCAGCACCGATTTCACCGGCAGCTTCTGCTCCATCCACAGATCGATGAGGTCGGTGCGCAGGGTTTCCGCGGTCAGCACGTCGAGCGCTGAGAACGGCTCGTCCATCAGCAGCAGGTCGGGGTGGACCACGAGGGCGCGGGCGAGGCCCACGCGCTGGCGCATGCCGCCCGAGAGCTCCTTGGGATAGGCGCTCTCATAGCCGCCCAGGCCGATCAGATCGATCGCCGCCTCGGCGCGGTCCTCGCGCTCCTTGCGCGCGACGCCCTGTGCCTCCAGGCCGAGCTCGACATTCTCCTGCACGGTCAGCCAGGGGAACAGGGCGAAGCTCTGGAACACCATGGCCACACCCGGCGCCGGCCCGCGCACCGGCGTGCCGCGCCAGAGGACTTCCCCGGCGGTGGGCGTGAGCAGACCGGAGACGATGCGCAGCAGGGTGGACTTGCCGGAGCCGGAGCGGCCGAGCAGCCCCACGATCTCGCCGCTGGCGATGGAGAGGTTCACATCGTCGAGCACCAGCAGGTCGGCCGCGCTGTCCTTGTGGTAGGACTGGCGGCAGCCCCGCACTTCGACCAGGGGAGAGGTTGCGAGATGTCCGTCCATGACAGGGATTCCCAGGGTCAGAGCGTGAGACGGCGTGTGGCGAAGGCGTAGAGCGGCCGCCACAGCACGCGGTTGAAGACGAGCACGAAACACGACATCACGACGACCCCGAGCACGACATGGGCGAAGTTGCCCTCCTCGGTGGCCTGGGCGATGTAGGCGCCGAGGCCGTGGGCCTGCAGCTTGGTGTCACCCCAGCTCGCCACCTCGGCCACGATGGCGGCATTCCACGAGCCGCCGGAGGCGGTGATGGCGCCGGTGACGAAGTAGGGAAAGATGCCGGGCAGGATCACCCGGCGCCACCACAAAAAGCCGCCGACGCGGAAATTCTGCGACGCCTCCAGCAGGTCGCCCGGAAACGCCGAGGCGCCGGCGATGACGTTGAACAGGATGTACCACTGCGTGCCCAGGATCATCAGCGGCGTCAGCCAGATATCGGGGCTGCCGTGATAGCGCACGATCAGGATGACGAAGACCGGGAAGAACAGATTGGCCGGGAAGGCGGCCACGAACTGCGCCACGATGCCGATGCCGCGCGCCAGAGACGGCCGCAGCCCGATCCACACGCCGATCGGCACCCAGATCAGGCTGGCCAGCGCGATCAGCACCACCACCCGCACCATGGTGATCAATCCCAGGCCGATGGTCAGGCCGAGCTCGGCGAAGCCCACGTCATGCGAAACGATGTAGTCGAAGATCTCCCACACCGCGAAGCCGACCGCCATCAGCACGGCCACAAGAAACACGGCATCGCCGAAGCGCGAGGGCTTGCTGGTCCGCGCGGGGCGGCTGGAGGTGGAAAAGTCCAGCCGCATCCGCCCGATGGCGCCGAACACGCTGCCCACCGCATGGCCCACCACGCGCAGCGCCTGGGTGCGGCGCAGCAGCTTCAGCACCCAGGGGTCCTCGGCGGTGGCGCCCGCCGTCAGCTCCACCCGGAACTTCGCCGACCACGCCACCAGCGGGCGGAACAGCAGCTGGTCATAGGCGAGGATGACCAGGAACATGGCGAAGATCGCCCACCAGATCGCCCCCATGTTCTTCTCTTCGAGCGCCTGCGCCACGTAGGAGCCGATGCCGGGCAGCTTCCAGCTCTTGTCGCCCAGGGTGATCGCCTCGGAGGCCACGACAAAGAACCAGCCGCCGGACATCGACAGCATCATGTTCCACACCAGCCCCGGCATGGCGAACGGCACCTCCAGCCGCCAGAAGCGCTGCCAGCCGGACAGGCGGAAGGCGCGCGTGGCCTCCACCAGATCGTCCGGCAGGGTGGTGAGCGACTGGTAGAAGCTGAACGCCATGTTCCAGGCCTGGCTGGTGAACACGGCAAAGATCGCCGCCAGCTCCAGCCCCGCCACCTGGCCGGGAAACAGCGACATGAAGAACGCGGTGGTGAAGGTGAGAAACCCCAGGATCGGCACGGACTGCAGAATGTCCAGGATCGGCACCATCACCAGGCCGGCACGCCGGCTCTTGGCCGCCAGCGGGGCGAAGGTGAAGGTGAACACCAGCGAGGCGAACAGGGCGGCGAACATGCGCAGCGTGGTGCGCAGCGCGTAGATCGGCAGGTTGGACGGATCGAGCGTGACATCGGTGGCGCCGGCCGAGTCGATCGGCGCGAGCGTCGCCGGCGTCACCTTCACCACCGCCATGATGGTCGCGAACACGCAGATGATGGCCGCGAGATCCCACAGATTGGGCATGCGACGCTGCGCGCTCAGGCTGGATGGCACGGCTTGGGGCATCTTGATCCGATCCGGTCACAGCAGAAGGTTCCGCCCGGGTGACGCAAGCCACGCGATGACCGCGCAAAGACGAACCGCCCCCTCCCTACGCCAGCGCTTTCGGTTTGGGGAGTGGCGTTTTCATGACGATGGGACAGCTGTGCCGAGGCCTGTGCTGCCGAAACCACCCGCGCCGCGGGCGGTCTCGTCGAGCGAGGCGACCTCGACCCATTGCGCGCGCAGCACCGGTGCCAGCACCGCCTGGGCGATGCGCATGCCGCGCTCCACCACGAAGGGCTCGCTGGCGGTGTTGAGCAGGATCACACCGAGTTCGCCGCGATAGTCGCTGTCGATCGTGCCCGGCGTGTTGGGCAGGGTGATGCCGTGCTTGAGCGCCAGGCCCGAGCGCGGCCGGATCTGCAGCTCATGGCCCGCGGGCACGGCGATGCGCAGCCCAGTCGGGATCAGCGCCCGCCCGCCCGGCGCGACCGTCACCGGGGCGGTGACCGCGGCCTGCAGGTCCATTCCGGCGGCGCCTGCGGTGGCATAGTCCGGCAGAGCGAGCCCGTCGGCATGCGGCAGGCGCTGGATGTGCAGCTTCACAGCGCGGCCGCGATCCGGGCGGCGAGCCGCTCCGCCACGCCCTGTTTGGCCAGGCGCGGCCAATGTTCCACGCTGTCCTCGGTCACCAGATGCACCTCGTTCTCCGCCCCGCCCATGATGTCCGACCCCGCGCCGACATCGTTGGCCACGATCCAGTCGCAGCCCTTGCGCAGCCGCTTGGCGGTCGCGTTCGCCAGCACGTCGTTGGTCTCGGCGGCGAACCCCACCACCAGGCGCGGCCGCGGCGTGCCGTGCGACACGGTGGCCAGAATGTCCGGGTTCTGCACCAGGGCGAGGCTGGGCGGCGGCGCGCCGGCGACCTTCTTGCGCTTCAGCGCCGCGGCCTCGGTGCGCCAGTCGGCCACGGCTGCGGCAAACACCGCGACATCGGCGGGCAGCGCCGCCAGACACGCCGCCAGCATCTCCGCCGCGGTCTCGACCCGCACCACGGCCACACCCGGCGGATCGGCCATCGCCACCGGCCCGCTCACCAGCGTCACCCGCGCACCCAGCGCCGCCAGCGCGGCCGCGATGGCATGGCCCTGCCGGCCCGAGCTGCGGTTGGTGATGTAGCGGACCGGGTCGATCGGCTCATGGGTCGGCCCCGAGGTGACCAGCGCGTGGCGCCCGGCCAGCGGCTGCGGCGCTGTCAGCAGGCGCGCGATCGCGGCCAGGATCGCCGGCGGCTCGGCCAGCCGGCCGAAGCCGTATTCGTTGCAGGCCATCACCCCTTCGTCCGGCCCCACCACCGCCACGCCGCGCGCGGCCAGGGTCGCCATGTTGGCCAGCGTCGCCGCGTGCGTCCACATCCGCACATTCATCGCCGGCGCCACCAGAACCGGCTTGTCGGTCGCCAGCAGCACGGTGGAGGCGAGGTCCGAGGCCAGCCCGGCCGCGAGTTTCGCCAGCACATCGGCCGTGGCCGGCGCCACCACCACCAGATCGGCGGCGCGGGAGAGCTGGATGTGGCCCATCTCGCTTTCATCGGTGAGCGAGAACAGCTCGGTGTAGACGCGGTTCTCCGACAGCGCCTGCAGCGACAGCGGGGTGACGAACTGCGCCGCTGCCGCCGTCATCACGCAGGTGACGCCGCAGCCGGACCGGCGCAGCAGCCGCACCAGCTCCAGCGATTTATAGGCGGCGATGCCACCGGTGACGATCAGCAGAACCCGCTTGCCCGCGAGGCTCACAGCCGCCAGCCGGTGTGAATGGCGGCGATGCCGCCGCTGAGGTTCTGCACCTTCACCCGGGCAAGGCCGGCCTTGCCCATCATGGCGGCAAGCGTGTCCTGATCGGGGAACATGCGGATGCTCTCGGCGAGATACTGGTAGCTGTCGGCATCGCCCGCGATCAGCTGGCCCAGCCGCGGCAGCACCTGGAACGACCAGGCGTCATAGACCGGGACGAGGGCCGAGATCTGCACCTTGGAGAATTCCAGGCAGCAGAAGCGGCCCCCGGGCTTCAGCACGCGGCGTGCCTCGGCCAGCACCGCGTCCTTGTCGGTGCAGTTGCGCAGGCCGAACGCCATGGAGACCGTGTCCACCGCGCGGTCCGGCAGAGGCAGGCGCTCGGCGTCCGCGGTCAGGAAGGTGAGGCGTCCGACATGGCCTTTGGCCATCGCCCGGTCACGCCCGACCGCCAGCATCGCGGCGTTGATGTCCGACAGAACAGCAGGACCGCCGCCGGCCTCCAGCCAGCCGAAGCTGATATCGCCGGTGCCGCCCGCCAGATCGAGCAGGGTGCGGCGCGGGCTCGGCGCCAGGGCGGTGGTGAAGATGCGCTTCCACACGCGGTGGATGCCGAGCGACATCAGGTCGTTCATCAGGTCGTATTTCGGCGCCACGCTGTCGAACACCGCGCGCACCATGGGCTTCTTGGCCGCGCGCGGGACGGTGGTGAAGCCGAAGTCGATGCTGTCAGATCCGGGGGCAGGGTTGTCGGTCATGGGAAGCAGTGTATAGCGTCAAAATCCCATGCCGGAACTCCCCGAAGTCGAGACCGTGATGCGAGGCCTCAGCGCGCGGCTGCTGGGGCGCGTGATCACCCATGCCGCCACCCACCGGCCGGACATGCGCTGGCCGTTTCCCGCGGGTCTGGCGCAGCGGCTGACCGGGGCGCGGGTGGCGGGGTTTCGCCGGCGCGCCAAATACATCCTTATGCGGCTCGATGGCGGGGACAGCGTGCTGATCCATCTCGGCATGTCCGGCCGCATGAACATCGCCCCCGCCGGGCAGAACGACATCCCGCTGCACGAGCATCTCACGCTGATCACCGAAGAGGGCTGGCGGGTCGGCTTCGTCGATCCGCGCCGCTTCGGCTCGGTCGATCTGGTGGCCACCGCCGCCGAGGACACGCATCGCCTGCTGGCCGGCCTCGGCCCCGAACCGCTGGGACGCGACTTCACCGCCGCATCGCTGTCGGCCAGCCTCGCCGGGCGCGCCACGCCGATCAAGGCGGCGCTGCTCGACCAGCGCAACGTCGCGGGCCTTGGCAACATCTATGTGTGCGAGGCGCTGTTCCGCGCCCGCATCAGCCCGCTGCGCCTGGCCGGCGACGTCGCCGGCAGCCGGGCGGCCCGGCTGGTGCCGGCCATCAAGGCCACGCTGACCGAGGCCATCGCCGCCGGCGGCTCCTCCTTGCGCGACTATGTGCAGCCGGACGGCGCGCTGGGCTATTTCCAGCATGCCTGGAAGGTGTACGGGCGCGAGGGCGAGCCCTGCGCGCACTGCCCCGGCCCGCCCGCCTGCAACGGTGTGGCGCGCGTGGTGCAGTCCGCCCGCAGCACCTTCTATTGTCCGCGCACGCAGCGCTAGCTACACCCGGGGCCGACTGCATCGGAGCCTGTCATGTCCGCCCCAGAGATGATCCTCACCGAGACCAATGGCCGCGTCGCCCTGATCCGCCTCAACCGGCCCAAGGCGCTGAACGCGCTGTGCGACCAGCTGATGGCCGAACTCGGCACCGCCCTGTTGGCGTTCGACGCCGACCCCGGCATCGGCTGCATCGTGCTCACCGGCAGCGAGCGTGCCTTCGCCGCCGGCGCCGACATCAAGGAGATGAAGGACCGCAGCTACCCCAACACCGCGGTCAACGATTTCATCCTGCCGTGGGAGACCATCCTGCGCGTGCGCAAGCCGGTCATCGCCGCCGTCTGCGGCCTCGCCCTCGGCGGCGGCTGCGAGCTGGCGATGATGTGCGACATGATCGTGGCCAGCGACACCGCGCGCTTCGGCCAGCCCGAGATCAATCTCGGCGTCATCCCCGGCTCCGGCGGCACCCAGCGGCTGACCCGCGCGATCGGCAAGTCCAAGGCGATGGACATGGTGCTAACCGGGCGGATGATGGAGGCCGAGGAAGCCGAGCGCGCCAGCCTGGTCAGCCGCATCTTCCCGGCCGCCGACCTGGTGGCCGAGGCGCTCAAGATGGCCGCGCGCATCGCCGATCTGTCGGACACGGCGGTGGTGCTGGCCAAACAGGCGGTCAACCGGTCCTTCGAGACGACGCTGGCCGAAGGGGTGCGGGCCGAGCGCGCGCTGTTCCTGCCGCTGTTCGGCACCAGGGACCAGCGCGAGGGCATGGCAGCCTTCGCCGAAAAGCGTCCCGCGCGGTTCCGGGACGCGTGACATGCGGCGATTGTTATAATTTGAAAAGTATTGACGAAACGGGAGCATCTTTCACGCCAGATTACGCCTGCATTCATCCGGGATTTGTTGACTCTCACCGGCGCGCTGCCTACGATCTACGGCTCGGTCTGGCGGGTGTTTCACACGGCCCGGACCAAAGACATGATTGCCAGGACCCTTCAAAGCTGGTCAAACCGCCCGGGAACTGGCAAGTTGTCGGGATGATGAATGTAACCTGACGCTTCGGCAATCAGCGCCGAATCGTCGAACGTCGGATCAAAGAGACCCCATGGCCAACAACGCCTCCGCCCGCAAGCGTATCCGTCAGACCGCTGTTCGCACCGCGCGCAACACGGCGCGCAAGTCGCGCATGCGGACCTTCATCAAGAAGGTCGAAACGGCGATCGCCGCGGGCGACAAGGCGGCCGCGATCGAGGCGCTGCGGGTGGCGCAGCCGGAAGCCCAGCGCGCCGTCACCAAGGGCGTGACGCACCTCAACACGGTGGCCCGCAAGATTTCGCGCCTCTCCGCGCGTATCAAGGCGCTCGCCGCCACCTGATCGCATCGGACCATCCAGGCGCATCCGTGCGTCCGGACGGGGCCGATCAGATCATTCCAGATCAATTCGAATAGTGAAGATACCAGGTGTGATCGTTCTTCTTTCACATCTGGTATCTTCTATTTTTATTATTGTGTCTCCGGATTTCTTGACTTTAAAAGTGTAAATTGAGTTTGCCTGGCGACCATTTTCCGCATAATCATTGCTACCCAATCGAAGGCTGTGCGGGCCGAAACGGTCCGGTTTCCCGGTCGCTTCAGCCGCCGGAGAGATGTGTGTGGCGTTCGCGTGGTCGTGGGATTGCGCCGAGGCAGTGGCGGTAGTGGTGGGAGGATACGATGTCCGGCGGCGAAGGGCAGTTGGCCGTGCAGTGGGCTCGTGTGCGAGGCCGCCTGCAGAGCGAGGTCGGGGATGTCGAGTATCGCACCTGGCTGCGGCAGATGACGTTGGCCGGACTTGATGGCGACGAAGTCATGGTACGGCTGCCGACACGCTTCCTGCGGGACTGGGTGCGCAGCCATTATGGCGACCGTCTGAAATCGCTCTGGCAGGCAGAGAACGAGTCCGTGCGCCGCGTGGAGATCCGCGTCGGCTCCGGTGTGCAGCTGCCGCCGCTGGCCGAGCCGCTGAGTGCGCCTGCCAACACGAACGGTCACGTCGCGCCCGCAGCCGTCGCCGAAGCAGCGCTGGCGCAGCCCGTCGTGCGGGCCGTCGTCGCCCGCGGCGAGGACCGGCCCGACGCGCCGCTCGACCCGCGCTTCACCTTCGACAGTTTCATCGTCGGCAAGCCCAACGAGTTCGCCTATGCCTGCGCCCGCCGGGTTGCGGGAAAGCCGGC
This sequence comes from Rhodospirillales bacterium, assembly GCA_037445025.1. Lineage (GTDB taxonomy): Bacteria > Pseudomonadota > Alphaproteobacteria > Acetobacterales > Acetobacteraceae > CAIQQQ01. The sequence continues at coordinate 138,630 of JBBILI010000003.1, read as the reverse complement.
CAGCCAGGGCTTCAACCCGCTGTTTCTGTACGGCGGCGTGGGCCTGGGCAAGACTCACCTCATGCACGCCATCGCCTGGCAGCTCACCCATCCGCAGAACAGCGACGGCTCGCCCGACACGGAGAGCCGCCCTGTCTCGGTCGCCTATATGTCGGCCGAGAAGTTCATGTACCGCTTCATCGCGGCCATCCGCAGCCAGTCCACCATGGAGTTCAAGGAGCAGCTTCGCTCGGTCGACGTGCTGATGATCGACGACCTGCAGTTCCTCATCGGCAAGGACGCGACGCAGGAAGAGTTCTTCCACACGTTCAACGCGCTCGTGGATGCCGGCAAGCAGATCGTGGTTTCGGCCGACAAGTCGCCCTCCGATCTCTCCGGCCTGGAGGACCGCGTCCGCACCCGGCTCGGCTGCGGCATGGTGGCTGACCTGCATGCCACCACCTTCGAGCTGCGCATGTCCATCCTGGAATCCAAGGCCGCCCGCGCGGGCGTGCCCGTGCCGTCCAAGGTGCTGGAATTCCTCAGCCACAAGATCACCACCAATGTGCGTGAGCTCGAAGGCGCGCTGAACCGGCTGATCGCGCATGCCAACCTGTTCGGCCGCAGCGTCACGCTCGAAGCCACCCAGGAGGTTCTGCACGACATCCTCAAGGCGCATGACCGCCGTGTCACCATCGAGGAGATTCAGAAGCGCGTCGCCGAGCACTGGAACATCCGGCTGTCCGACATGTCGTCCGCCCGGCGCGCGCGCGCCGTGGCGCGGCCAAGGCAGGTGGCGATGTATCTCGCCAAGCAGCTGACCAGCCGGTCGCTGCCGGAGATCGGCCGGAAATTCGGCAACCGCGACCACACCACCGTCATGCACGCGGTCAGCCGCGTGTCAGAGCTGATCGAACGCGACGCCGCCTTCGCCGAGGACGTCGAACTGCTGCGCAGAATGCTGGAATCCTAGATCGGGGTGGCATCTGATAGGCGATGCCACCCCGATCTAGCTCTCTGTTTTGACGAGCAATTTTATGGCACGGTGAGTCCACCTAAAGCCATATTGCTCTGACACCGGATCCCCAAGCAACGCCGTCACCTCAAAAAGCCACGCCCCGCAAACGAATGGTGTCCAGAGGCTCCGCCTCTGGCGGGGTCGAGGGGCAGAGTCCCCGCCTTGCTTGCTTGCTTCCCCCGCACCCGCTCCAAACGGAGATGGTGATATCGCTGATCGGGTCATACACCTCGTCACGCCGCAGCGGCGCGGTCGTTGCATTGTCGCGGGGCGTGGGCGCCAGAGCGATGTCAGCAGCTGCGTCAGTCCTTGCCAAGCGTGCCGGTGCCATTTCGTCGCCCTCCTGTATCAGCATGCGTGTCTATTCAGAATAAACTACAAAATCCGCGTGTTGCCGTCACAAACTTGCGCATCAACGATCTGTGATCGCACCTTTTACCAGTCCCCAGAACCGCACGATTTCGGCCGCTGCCCAAACCGGCGTGGGCGCCATCACCGAGAGCGGCGTGAACGCGCGATCGGCTGGGCAGGCATGGCCCAGCCCGTCCACCAGCACCCGCTCCACCGCCACCGCGCCGCGATGGTCCGACCATGCCGTGCGATGCAGGCCAAACTGTGGCGCTGTCGCGACGCCGTCGCCGTCGAGCTTGTGCAGGCCGCACCATTGGCTCGCCAGCTCGCCGGCATTGCCGGGGGCGACGACGGTGTCGGCCAGCCCGTGCCAGATCTGCAGGCGTGGCCAGGGGCCGGTATAGCCGGCCAGGCCAAGGGCGCGGGCGCGGCTGGTGAGATCGGCGCGCGACAGGGTGCTGCCGTGGCCGGCCATGCGGGTCATGGCGCTGATCACGCCGGTGGCGCAGCCGGCGGGTAGGCCGGCCACGGTGGCGCCGGCGGTGTAGGTGTCGGGATAGGCCGCCAGCAGGCAGGATGCCATGGCGGCTCCGGCGGACAGGCCGGCGACGAACACGCGCGACGGATCGGCACGGTGGCGCGCCAGCACGTCCATGGTCATGGCATGGATCGAGGCTGCCTCGCCCCGGTCGCGATGGGTGTCACCGGACTGATACCAGTTGAAACAGCGCTGGCTGTTGTTCTCGGCGCGCTGGCGCGGCATCAGCAGGATGAAGCCGAGCCGGTCGGACAGGGCGATCCACCCCGCGGGTTCGGCCAGCGCCTCCGGCTCCTGGCCGCAGCCATGCAGCAGCACCACCAGGGCGGCGCCGGGCCGCAGCCCCTTGGGCAGGTGCAGGCGTTCGTCGAGCGCGCCGGGATTGGGGACGGGTGTTGCGGGTTTCGGGCCCGGCTTGCGTCGCGCCGGCGCCGGTTTCGGCGCGGGCCGCGCCGCGGCCAGCTTCACCGTCAGCCGCAGCAGCCGCCGGCCGGATCGCCAGAACGAGAGAAGCGAGCGACGGGCCATGAGGTGATTCCATTGTGCAGTGCAGCATGAGCTTTGCGCATATGGGGTGTCACCCGTCCGGGCGATCAGTTCAAGCGGCGTGCCTCGGCGATGGCTGCCATGACACGCGCGGTGTCGCCCACCTCATGGGCCAGCAGCAGCACCAGCATGGCATCGAGCCGGCGGGAGCTGGCGTCGTCGAGATCGGCATGCGCGGCGACCAGGGCGGCGAACACGGCATCGGGATCATCGAGCCCGCTCATGACGCCAGCGCCCGTCGGCGGGCGGATTCCAGCGCGTGCGGATCATGCGCCGGGAAATGCGCCGCCACGTGCTGGTCCGGCCGGATCAGCACGACATGCCCGCTCTCGGCACCGCAGCGGGACGCGGCGAGGCCGTCACGGTCCCACAGCACCCCCGGCGCGGCGATGGGCGAGACGACAAGCGCGCCGGCGGGCGCCGCCTCGGGCGGTCCGAAATACAGCACGGTGAAGCCGGTGCCGAGGCAGGACAGCAGCCAGGTCGGCACCCCGTCGCGCAGCACCGGCGCGTCCGGCACCGGTGCGCCAGGCATTGGGGCGCCAGGCGGCAGGACGTGGCCTCCCTGCGGCGTGGACAGCTTGCTGCCGGCGAGCACGCAGGGGCGGGACAGCCGGCCGGAATTGACGAAGCCGCGGGCGAATTCATGTGCCGCGGCCAGACGCAGCGCCGCGTCGCGATAGGCGCGCGCGGCCGGGGATTTCGGCGTGATGAAATCGGTGGCCCGGGTGGAATGCAGGATGTTCTCGTCCGCCGCCGGAATGCGCTCGGCGTCGTAGCTGTCCAGCAGCGCCTCCGGCGCCGTGCCGTGCAGATGGGCGGCGAGCTTCCAGGCGAGGTTGTCGGCGTCCTGCACCCCGCCATTGCCGCCGCGCGCGCCGAACGGGCTCACCTGGTGGGCGGCATCGCCGAGGAAGAGGATCCGCCCGTGGCGGAACCGCGCCAGCCGGCGGCAGCGGAAGGTGTAGACGCTGACCCATTCCAGCGCGAACGCGGTGTCCGGCCCCACCATCGCGTCGAGCATCGCCCGCACCCGGGCGCGCACGCGGTCCGGCTGCTTCTCCAGCTCGGGGTCGGCGTCCCAGCCCAGCTGGAAGTCGATACGCCATACGTCGTCGGGCTGGCGGTGCAGCAGCACGGACTGGCCGGGATGGAATGGCGGATCGAACCAGAACCAGCGCTCCGGCGGGAACGCCGCCTGCATCACCACATCGGCGATCAGGAAACGGTCGCGGAACACCTGGCCGATGAACGGCAGGCCAAGGCTTTCGCGGATGAAGCTGCGCGCGCCGTCGCAGGCCAGCAGCCAGTCCGCGGTGAGGCCGATCTCGCCGAACGGCGTGGCCACCCGCAGCGCCACCCCGGCATCGCTGTGTTCGACCGCCACCACCTTGTGCTTCCAGCGCAGATCGACCAGCCCGCTCGCGGCGCAGGCCTCCGCCAGCCATTGCTCGGCGTAATATTGCTGCAGGTTGACGAAGGCCGGAAACGCGTGGCCCGGCTCGGGCAGCAGGTCGAAATGCCAGACCTCGCGGCTGCCGTTGAACACCCGGCCGGTGTTCCACTGCACGCCCTTTTCCAGCATCCTCTGCCCCAGGCCGAGCCGGTCGAAGATCTCCAGCGTGCGCTTGGCGAAGCAGATCGCGCGCGAGCCGTCGCTCACCGTGTCGTCCTCGTCCAGCACCACCACGCCGATGCCGCGCTGCGCCAGGTCGAGCGCCACGGTCAGGCCGACCAGCCCGCCGCCGACCACGATCACCCGGTGGCGCGCCCCGTCATCCAGGCTGGGCCGAACCGCGAAGCGGGGCGGGACGTAGCCCATTACCGGACGATTTCACCGCTTTGCGCGGCGCCGTGTTCGAGCGAACGCCACATCTCCACGTCGCGTTCGGCGGTCCAGATGCGGGGGTGGTCGAGGCCGCTCGCCTCGTCATAGGCGCGGCTGACGTTGAACGGCATGCAGTGCTCGAAGATCACCCAATGGCCGAATTTCGGCCGCATCCGCTCCATCGCATCCTGATAGACGTCATGCAGCTGCCAGCCTTTGGCCACCCCTTCACGCGCGATCGCGAACAAGGTGGATGTGAAAGCCTCGGTGCCGGACAGCGCCTCGTCCACCTCATCGGCGTTCATCAGCGCGCGACCGCGGCCGGGGACCATCTTCTCCGCGCCGAGTGCGCGCAGCCGGGTGATCACGTCCGGCCAGTCCGCGAAATGCGCGTCGCCGCAATAGGGGGTGGCGCCGAACTCCACCGTGTCACCGGCGAACAGCACCTTCTCCGCCGGCAGCCACACGATGGTGTCGCCGGCGGTGTGGCTGCGGCCGATATGGATGATCTGGATCTCGCGGGCGCCATGCCACAGCGTCATTCGGCCATGAAAGCTCTGGGTGGGCCAGGTGAGGCCGGGAATGCCGTCCCTGCCCCGGAACAGGCGCGGAAACCGGCCGATCTCGCTGTCCATGTCCTGCTGGCCGCGCTCGACGATGAGGTCGCGCGTCACATCCGAGGTGATCACGCTGTGCGCGGGATAGCCGGAGGCGCCGAGCACGCGCACCGCATGGTAATGGCTCAGCACGATGGTATCGACCGGCCGGTCGGTGACACCGGCGATCTTCGCCTGCACCTCGGCCGCCATGCGCGGCGTGGCCTGGGCGTCGATCACCACCACGCCGTTCGGGCCCACGATGACGCCGGAATTCGGATCCCCCTCGGCGGTGTAGGCGTAGAGTCCCTCGCCCAGGGCATCGAACGAAACCTGTTTTTCGGTCATATCGTTGGTCGATGCGAAGCCGCTCATCGCGTCTCTCCCAGGGTGCATTCTTTTGGGTTGGATTAGTTTCATATGAAATCAGGGTCAAGCGAAGCGGCCGAGGTCTTCGTGCTCGAGGAGTTCCTGCCCTACGAGCTGTCGGTTGCCGCCAACCGCATCTCCCGGCTGTTCGCCCGGCGCTACAGCGAGGCGTTCGGCCTGTCGATCGCGCAGTGGCGGGTGCTGGCGGTGGTCGGCCGCCACCAGGCGCTGTCGCCTGGCCAGGTCGCCGATACCACCGAGATGGACAAGGTGAAAGTCAGCCGCGCCGCCTCCCAGCTGGTGGCGCAAGGCCTGCTGTCGCAGGCGCCGGACCCGCAGGACGGCCGCGCCCGCGTGCTGCAGCTCACCGAGCGCGGCCGGGAGGTGCATGGCGGCGTGGTGCCGCTGGCGCGCGACCTGGAGGCGCAAATCGCCGCCCGCATGGACGCACGCGACTGGGCCGCCCTTCGCCCCGCCTTGCGCCGCCTCTCCGGCGTGGTGGCGGCGCTGGAGCGCAGCGAAACCGTCGTTTCGCCCGCGTCGCGCTTGCCATAATGGCCGCGACACAGCACAAGACTGACTTTGTTGCAGCCAAGGCGACCGAGGAGAACGCGTGATGTCTGAGTCGAGCCCCACGGTGATGAACGGCATGGCCCCGGCTGCGCCCGCCGCTCCGGCGCCTGCGCCCCAGCTGCCGCTGTTCTTCAAGAGTGTCACCGGCGTCAATCCCGCACAGCATGCCGGGCTGAAGCTGGATCGCACCACCGGCTTCGCCTTCGCCGCCGCCGCCCAGTCGATTCCGATCGGCCTGGGTGAGATGGAAGTGGCCGCCCAGCACTTCCCCATCGTGTTCACCGTGGGCCCGGTGCCCACGCCGGTGGCACTGATGGGGTTGAAGGAAGGCCACAACCCGTTCGTCCGGGCCGACGGCACCTGGCAGCCTGACAGCTACGTGCCGGCCTATGTCCGCGCCTATCCGTTCATCTTTGTCGAAGACCACGCCACGTCCACCCTCTATGTCGGCATGGACGCCACGGCCGCCTGCGTGAACTCGGGCCACGGCACTGCGATGTTCGAGGACGGCAAGCCGAGCCCGGCGCTGACCGAGTCGATCAATTTCTGCGCCGCCTACCGCGACAACCTCAACGCCGGCATCGCCTTCGCCCGCGCGCTGGATGAGGCCGGCCTGCTCGAGGAAGAGGAGGCCACGATCAACTACACCGGCGGCGGCGTGGCGCGCGTGCGCGGCTTCAAGATCCTCAAGCTCGACCGGCTGGAGAAGCTCGACGACGCGACCTACCTCGATTGGCGCCGCCGCGGCTGGATCGCGGCGATCTACGCGCATGTCTACAGCGCCGGCCGCTGGGCCCGGCTTGTCGAGATGTCCGTCCCCACCACCTGACGGCCATGTTCGATCTCTCGCGCGTTTATGACGTGGCCGTCGTCGGCGGCGGCAACGCGGCCTTGTGCGCCGCCATCACCGCGCGCCAGGCCGGTGCCTCGGTGGTCATCCTCGAGTCCGCCCCCAAATCCATGCGCGGCGGCAACAGCCGCCACACCCGCAACCTGCGGGCGATGCATGAGGGGCCCACCTCGGTGCTGACCGAGTCGTATCTCGAGGACGAGTACTGGGACGATCTGCTGCGTGTCACCGGCGGCAACACGGATGAAAAACTGGCGCGCATGACGATCCGCCGCTCGTCGCGCGTGACGCCGTGGATGCTCGACTGCGGCGTGCGCTTCCAGCCCTCGCTGACCGGCACGCTGAACCTGTCGCGCACCAACGCCTTCTTCCTCGGCGGCGGCAAGGCGCTGGTGAATGCTTATTACGCGACGGCCGAACGGCTCGGCGTGGACATCGCATACGACACCGAGGTGCTGTCGCTCGACCTTGATGACGGTTACGCCAAATCGGTCAGCTTCCTGCGTGGCGGCGATCCGGTGTCGCTGCGCGCCAAGAGCTTCGTGGTGTCGTCCGGCGGCTTTCAGGCCAATATCGACTGGCTGCGCGAATACTGGGGCGACGCCGCCGACAATTTCCGCATCCGCGGCACGCCCTATGCGCAAGGCGTGATGCTGAAGGACCTGCTCGCCCAGGGCGTGCAGCAGATTGGCGATCCCACCCAGTTCCATGCGGTGGCGATCGACGCGCGGGCGCCGAAATTCGATGGCGGCATCGTCACCAGGCTTGACTGCATCCCGTTCAGCATCGTGGTGAACAGCGCCGCCCGGCGCTTCTACGACGAGGGCGAGGATGTGTGGCCGAAGCGCTACGCCATCTGGGGCCGCCTCGTCGCCCAGCAGGAGGGTCAAATTGCCTGGTCGATCATCGACCAGAAATCGGCCAGCCTGTTCATGCCCTCGGTGTATCCCGCCATCAAGGCCGACAGCATCGGCGAGCTGGCGGGCAAGATCGGGCTCGACCGTGCCGCGCTGGAGAAGACGGTGGCCGACTACAACGAAGCCGTGGTGCCCGGCGCCTTCGACAGCCAGAAGCTCGACGGCTGCCATACCGAGGGTCTTGATCCGCCCAAGACCAACTGGGCGCGCAAGCTCGATACGCCCCCCTATCTCTGCTACCCGCACCGCCCGGGCATCACCTTCACCTATCTCGGTGTGAAGGTGGACGAGCAGGCCCGCGTCATCATGGCCGACGGCAAACCCACGGCGAACCTGTTCGCCTCCGGCGAGATCATGGCCGGCTCGATCCTTGGCAAGGGCTACCTCGCCGGCTTCGGCATGACCATCGGCACCGTGTTCGGTCAAATTGCCGGCCAGGAGGCGGCGAAACTTGTTCGAAACTGAAGCAACCACCGCTGCGAAGCACGCCATCGAGATCTGCAATGCCTGCCGTTACTGTGAAGGCTATTGCGCGGTGTTCCCGGCGATGGAACTGCAGCGGGACTTCACCACGGCGGACATGTCGTACCTGGCCAATCTCTGCCACAACTGCAACGGCTGCTACCACGCTTGCCAGTTCGCGCCCCCGCATGAATACGGCATCAACCTGCCCAAGCACTTCGCCGAGGTGCGGCTGGAAAGCTATGCCGCCTATGCGTGGCCGGCGCCGCTCGCGGCTGTGTTCCAGCGCAATGGGCTTGTCGTCGGCGTGGTCTCGGCGCTGGCGATCACGCTGGTGTTCGTGCTGACGGCGCTGCTGGTGGCGCCTGACCGCCTGTTCGCGTCCCACACCGGCCCCGGCGCGTTCTACGCGCTGATCCCCTGGGGCGTGATGGCCGCCGTCGCCGGTGCGACCTTTCTGTTCTCCGCCCTCGCGCTGGCCATGGGCGCGCGCGCCTTCTGGGTGGACACGCGCACCAGCCTCAGCGGCCCCGTGAGGATCCCGGCCCTGCTGCGGGCGGCGACCGACATCTTCACCCTGCGTTATCTCGGCGGCGCCGGCGAAGGCTGCAACGACGCCGATGCCAGCTTCTCGCTCGCCCGCCGGCACGCCCATCACGCGGTGTTCTACGGCTTCCTGCTGTGCTTCGCGGCCACCTCGGTGGCCACGATCTTCGACCATTACCTCGGCTGGATCGCGCCCTATTCGCTGTACAGCCCGCCGGTTCTGCTCGGCACCATCGGCGGCATTCTGATGCTGGTCGGCTGCGTCGGTCTCACCCGCATCAAGCTGCGCACCGACCCCGCCCCAGTGGCCCGCCGTGTGCTGGGCGGCGACTACGCGTTCCTCGGCCTGCTGTCGCTCACCGCCGCCACCGGCCTGCTGCTGCTGGTGCTGCGCGACACCGCGGCGATGGGCGTGCTGCTCGCCTTGCATCTCGGCGTGATTCTGTCGCTGTTCCTGGTGATCCCGTATGGCAAGTTCGTGCACGGCCTGTACCGTGGCACCGCCCTGCTGAAGGCCGCCATCGAGCGCCGGCGCAACCAGGTGCTGGCCGGATAGCACAACGCCCGTTCGGTATTGTGCCTTGTGTGAAACCGCGAATGGCCGCAATTTGCGCCGCAGCATACATAGTTGTGATATGTAAACAATAGTATTGGCTTGGGGAGGGATGCACATGCGTAAGCGCAATATTCTGATGGGGGCGCTGCTGGCGGCCCTGCTGGCCACGCCGATCCAGTCGGCCCTCGCCCAGGCGCCGATCATCATCAAGTTCAGCCATGTCGTCACCGAGAACACGCCCAAGGGCAAGGCCTCGCTGAAGTTCAAGGAGCTGGCCGAGAAATACACCGGCGGGCGCGTCAAGGTCGAAGTCTACCCGAACTCCACGCTGTACAAGGACGGCGAGGAGATGCAGGCCCTGCAGCTCGGCGCCGTGCAGATGCTGGCGCCGTCCACCGCCAAGTTCGCCCCGCTCGGCGTCAAGCAGTTCGAGGCGCTCGACCTGCCCTATATCTTCAAGGACCAGGCCTCCTACGACCGCATCATCAACGGCCCGATCGGCAAGGACCTGCTGGCCCGGCTGGAGCCCAAGGGCATCCACGGCCTGGCCTACTGAAACAACGGGTTCTACGTGATCTCGGCCAACAAGCCGCTGCTGGTGCCCGATGACCTCAAGGGCCTCAAGATGCGCATCTCCGGCTCCAAGATCGACGATCAGACGCTGCGCGGCATGGGCGCCAACCCGCAGATCATCGCCTTCTCCGAGCTGTATCAGGCGCTGCAGAGCGGCGTGGTGGACGGCGCGCAGAACACGCCGTCGAACTACACCTCGCAGAAGCTGGACGATGTGCAGAAATACATGACCGTGCTGAACCACGTGCATCTGCAATACGCCGTCATCACCAGCAAGAAGTTCTGGGACAGCCTGCCCGCCGACATCAAGCCGGAAGTGCAGAAGGCGATGGACGAGGCGACGGTCTACAACAACTCGATCTCGCAGAAGGAGAACGCGGATGCGATGGCGCAGATGCGCGCCGGCGGCAAGGTGCAGATCCATGACCCCTCGCCGGCCGAGCTGAAGGTGTGGCAGGACGCGATGCGCCCGGTCTATACTTCAGCCGCCTCGCGCATCGGCCAGGACATGATCGACAAGATGCTGGCCGCCGCCCCCGACGCGCCGAAATGATGGGCGCCGACGTGACGCCTGCCTGACCACAACGACCCGGCCGGCGCACCGCAAGGTGCGCCGGCTGATCCGTATCACCGCCCTGACAAGGTTGCCCGATGTTCCTGCGCATTCTCGACCGGCTTGAGGAGCTGATCATCTCGGTCCTGATCGCAGGCGCGACGCTGCTGATCTTCGTCTCCGTCGTCCAGCGCTACGGCAGCACGGTGCCGCTGCTGTTCCCCTATCTGCATAACATCGACCTGACCTGGGCGCAGGAGCTGTGCATTTACATGTTCATCTGGATGGCCAAGTTCGGCGCCGCCTACGGCGTGCGCCAGGGCATTCATGTGGGCGTGGACGTGCTGGTCAACCGGCTCGGCGAGAACGCCCGCCGCCCGGTCATCCTCGCCGGCCTGCTCGGCGGCGTCATCTTCACCGGCACCATCGCAAGCCTGGGTGCGAACTTCGTGTGGGACCTGTCGGCCACCGACCAGCGCTCCAACGACATGGAGGCGCCGATGTGGATCGTCTATCTCGCCATCCCGCTCGGCTCGGGGCTGATGTGCTTCCGCTTTCTGCAGGTGGCCTGGACCTATTGGCGCACCGGGACGGTGCCGCATGACGGCAGCCATGAGGTGCAGGGTGTGGAGCTCGACGACAGCGCCCGCGGCACCACCCCCTTGGGGACCCACGCATGAGCGCCAGCCTCCTTTCCGTCCCCACGGACCCCAACCGCGGCCGCATCGCCGGCATTCTGATGATCCTGGTGCCGGTGCTGTTCCTCGGCATCTGCCTGCTGTCCTATGCCGGCATCCTCGTCGTCCCCGACGCGTTGCGCGGGCTGGTGATCGCGGGGCTGCTGATCTCGCTGTTCATCACCGGCATGCCGATCTCGATCGCGCTTGGCCTGTCAGTGCTGACCTTCATGTTCACCATGACCGACGTGCCGATCGTCGCCGTCTCGCTGAAGCTGTTCACCGGCATCGAGAAGTTCGAGATCATGTCGATCCCGTTCTTCATCCTGGCCGGCAATTTTCTGACGCATGGCGGTGTGGCCAAGCGGATGATCCATTTCGCCTCCACCATGGTCGGCCATTGGTACGGCGGCATGGGGTTGGCAGCCGTGGTGTCCTGCGCGCTGTTCGCGGCCATTTCCGGGTCGTCGGTGGCAACCGTGGTGGCGATCGGCTCGATCATGCTGCCGGCCATGGTGCAGCAGGGCTACCCCAAGCGCTTCGGTGCCGGCGTCATCGCCACCTCCGGCGCGCTCGGCATCCTGTTTCCGCCCTCGATCAACCTGGTGATCTACGCCGTCGCCACCAGCGGCATGAACCCGCTGGGCCCCGATGGCCACGCCGTCCAGTCCGCATCGATCGGCACACTGTTCGTCGCCGGCATCGTCCCCGGCCTCAGCCTGGCCACGCTGCTCGGGCTCACCACCTATTATCAGGCCCGCAAGAACAACTATCCCCGCCTGCCGCGCGCCACCTGGGGCGAACGGCTGCGTGCGTTCTTCGACTGTTTCTGGGGCCTGTTCCTCATCGTGATCGTGATCGGCGGCATCTATGCCGGCCTGTTCACCCCCACCGAGGCCGCCGCCATGGCCGCGGTCTATGCCGCCGTGGTGGCGGTGTTCGTCTACAAGGATCTCAAGATCCGTGACATTCCCCGCGTGCTGCTGACCTCGGCCGCGATGTCGGCGATGATCCTCTATATCGTCACCAACGCGGTGCTGTTCTCCTTCCTGATGGTCTCCGAGCACATCCCGCAATCGATGGCGGACTGGATGAGCCACCAGGGCTTCGGCTGGGCGGGCTTCCTGCTGGTTGTCAACTTCATCCTGCTCGCCGCCGGCAATGTGATGGACCCCTCGGCGATGGTGCTGATCTTCGCCCCCATCCTGTTCCCGGTGGCGGTCCGGCTCGGCGTGGATCCCGTGCATTTCGGCGTGCTGATGGCCGTCAACATGGAGATCGGCCTGTGCCACCCGCCGGTGGGGCTCAACCTCTATGTCGCCTCGGGCATCGCCAAGATGGGCATCACCGAGCTTACCGTGGCGGTGCTGCCCTGGCTGCTGACCATGCTGGGCTTCCTGGTGGTGATCACCTACTGGCCCGGCCTGACGCTGTTCCTGCCGCATCTGCTCGGCATGTAGCCCGCATCGGCCAAGCGCGATGCGGGCTACGTCTCGTTCTCCAGCCGTTCGATGTCGGCATCGCTGAAGCCGAAATGATGCGCGATTTCGTGGATCACCACGTTGCGCACCAGCCGGCCCAGATCCTCGCCCGCCTCCACCCATTCCAGCAGGATCGGCTGGCGATACAGAAAGATCAGGTCCGGCGGACGCGTCACGTCGCCGCTGCTGCGCTGGCCGATCGGGGTGCCGTGATACAGGCCCGTCAGGTCCCACTCGCTCTCGATGCCCATGGCATCGAGCGTCTCGTCATCGGCGAACTCCGCGACGCTGATGCCCACGCCCCGCACATGGCGGCGCAGCCGCTCGGGTATGGAGGCCAGCGCCTGTTCCGCCAGATCGGCGATCACGTCGGCGTCCGGCGGGGTTGTGAAGCGAGGGGGCGGGGGGCCATGTTCGGTCATGCGCGGGAGGGGGCCACGATGCCGCCCGGCGCGTCAACCGGAGAACGCCCATGCCGACCAAACTGACCGACATCGAGCGCGCCGCCCTGCCGACCACCCTGCCGCATTGGCAGGTGGTGGCAGGCCGCGACGCCATCACCCGCAGCTTCCGCTTCGCCGATTTCTCCGCGGCCTGGGGCTTCATGAGCCGCGTGGCGCTGCTGGCCGAGGCCCAGGGGCATCACCCCGAATGGTTCAACGTGTGGAACAAGGTGGACATCACGTTGTCCACCCACGACGCCGGCGGCCTGTCGGCGAACGACGTCACCCTGGCTGTGGCGATCGACAAGCTGGGATGAGCTCCGCGCCGGAGCGCACCGCAAGGGTGCGTCTGCTGGCTGCACGGCTCTGCCTGGCCCATGGCTGGGCGCCGCTGCACGAGGTGAGGCTGGCCAACGGCCGGCGCGCCGACATCCTGGCGCTGCGACCGGATGGCGGCTTCGTGTGCATTGAGGTGAAGTCCGACCTGCCGGATTTCCGCGCCGACCAGAAATGGCCGGCGTATCGGGAGTTCAGCGATGTGCTGTATTTCGCCGTGGATCTGGATTTCCCGGTCGCCGTGCTGCCCGAGGATTGCGGCCTGATCGTGGCCGCTGACACAGCCGAGATCATTCGCGCGGCACCGGTGCACCCGCTCACGGCACCAAGGCGCAAGGCAGTGCTGCAGCGGTTCGCGTGGCTGGCGGCGCAGCGGCTGGCGCTCGCTGAGGACCCTGTCGGCGCTGCGATGCTGCGGGCGGCACTCCTGTCGGAGTAGCCCGCATCGCGCTCGGGCGATGCGGGGATGCGGGTTATGCCACCGCCACGCTGGCGGCGACCTCACGCACCTTGCGCGCCATCGCCGCGATGCCGTTCCCGCGGTTGGTGGACAGCGCCTCCAGCAGCCCGAGCTCCTTGAGAAATACCGGATCGGTGGCGATGATCTCAGCTGGCGTCCGCCCCGAATAGACCCGCAGCAGCAACGCCACCAACCCGGAGACGATCGCCGCATCCGAGGCGCCGGCGAAATACAGTTTGCCCTCGCGCATCACCGCCTCCATCCACACCTGGCTCTGACAGCCCGGCACGCGATGCGCGTCATTCGCCCATTCCGTGGGAAACGGCGGCAGCTTGCGGCCGAGCTCGATGATGTGCTGGTAGCGGTCCATCCAGTCATCGAACACGTCGAGCTCATCGGCGATGGCGGCGATCGCCGCGGCGGCGGTGGAATCTTCGGGAGCCAGGAAAGGATCGGTCATGAGGTGCAGGTGCGCGCGCGTGCCGCCGCCGTCAAGGCTTGGGGAAGCTGCTCATAACCACCCAGTCGATGAACTCGCTGTCCTCCATGTCGCCGGCGGCCAAGGCGAGCATGACAACCACCGATTCCGGATCCGACGCGGTCAGATCGTAGCCGTTCAGCTCCAGAAACAGCGCGAGCGCCACATAGGCGCTGCGCTTGTTGCCGTCGATGAACGGATGGTTGCGGGCGATGGCGATGGCCGTGATGGCGGCCAGCTCCGGAATGCTGGCCTCGGTGTAAAGCCCATGCTGCTGCGGTCGCGCCAGCGCGCTCTCCAGCAACCCTTCGTCCCGCAAACCTAGCGCGCCGCCATGCTCCGCGAGCTGCTCGTCATGGATGGCCCGCACGATCCGGCTGGTCAGCCAGATCGTGTGATCCATCATTTCGCTAGTTCGCGCAGCACGGCGCGGCGCTTCTTCATGATGTCGCGCGCCACCTCCATCTGCGCCTCGAAGGTCGGGTCGCGCGCGGTCAGCACGACGCCATCGGGCTGCTCCATGACGAACAGGGAGTCGCCCTTGCGCAGTCCCAGCCGGTCCAGCGTCTCCTTCGGCAGGATCACCCCCACCGAATTGCCGATGGCGGTCAGCTTGAGCGTCTGCATGTCACACCTCCGTTTGCACGAGGGTTATAACATGCAACAACGCAGGATCTACAGAATAAACCGGCTCAGATCGCCCTTCTTCGCCAGCGGCGCCACGCGCTCGCGCACATAGGCCGCATCGACCGTCTCCACGCTGCCGCCGCGGTCGGAGGCGGAAAAGCTGATCTCCTCCAGCAGCTTCTCCAGCACCGTGTGCAGCCGCCGCGCGCCGATGTTCTCCACCCGTTCGTTCACATCGGCCGCCAGCTCCGCCAGCCCCTCGATCGCGTCATCGGTGAAATCCAAGGTCACACCCTCGGTGCCGATCAGCGCCTGATACTGCTTGAGCAGCGAATGCTCCGGCTCCACCAGAATGCGCTTGAGATCGGCGCGCGAGAGCGGCTGCAGCTCCACGCGGATCGGCAGCCGCCCCTGCAGCTCCGGCAGCAGATCCGACGGCTTGGCCAGGTGAAACGCACCCGAGGCGATGAACAGGATATGATCCGTCTTCACCGGCCCGTGCTTGGTCGAAACCGTGGTGCCCTCGATCAGCGGCAGCAGATCGCGCTGCACGCCTTCGCGGGACACATCGCCGCCGCGGAACCCGCCCTCGCTGGTCCGCGCGCAGATCTTGTCGATCTCGTCGAGGAACACGATGCCGTTGGCCTCGGCATGGGCGACGGCCTCGCGCACCAGGCTGTCAGTGTCCAGCAGCTTGTCCGCCTCCTCGCGCTCCAGGGCGGCGCGGGCGGCATCGACGCGCATCTTCTTGGGCACCGGCGGCTTGCCGAACATGCCCTTCATCATGTCGCCGAGATTGATCGCCATGCCCGGCTGCAGATTGGGCATGTCCATCGCAGGCACCGCGGGCTCGGCCACGGAAACCTCGATCTCCTTGTCCTCCAGCTCGCCGGCCCGCAGCATGCGCCGGAATTTGGAACGCGTGTCAGCGGCGGCGTGCTCGCCCACCAGCGCCGTGATCAGCCGTTCCTCCGCCGCCAACTCCGCCTTCGCCTGCACATCGCGGCGCCTGAGATCGCGCAGCATGGCGATGGACGCCTCCACCAGATCGCGCACGATGCTCTCCACGTCGCGGCCGACATAGCCGACCTCGGTGAACTTGGTCGCCTCCACCTTCAGAAACGGCGCCTGCGCCAGCTTGGCGAGCCTGCGCGCGATCTCGGTCTTGCCGCAGCCGGTCGGCCCGATCATCAGGATGTTCTTCGGCATCACCTCCTCGCGCAGCCCTTCCGGCAGCTGCTGGCGCCGCCAGCGGTTGCGCAGCGCGATCGCCACCGCCTTCTTGGCGGCGTCCTGGCCGATGATGAACCGGTCGAGCTCGCCCACGATCTCGCGCGGCGAATAGGTCGGCGCGTCCATCAGATCGTCTCCACAATGAGCGAATGATTGGTGTAGACGCAGATGTCACCGGCGATCTTCATGGCACGCCTGGCGATGTCCTCCGGCGTGAGGTCGGGGAAATCGATCAGCGCCCGGGCGGCGGACAGCGCGTAGTTGCCGCCGGAGCCGATGGCGATGATGCCGTCATCGGGTTCCAGCACGTCGCCGTTGCCGGTCAGCGTGTAGGAGTGGTCACGATCGGCCACCGCCATCATGGCTTCGAGCCGGCGCAGATAGCGATCCGTGCGCCAGTCCTTGGCCAGTTCCACGCAGGCGCGTTCGAGCTGGCCGGGGAAGCGTTCGAGCTTGGCTTCCAGCCGTTCCAGCAGCGTGAAGGCGTCGGCGGTGGCGCCGGCGAAGCCTGCGATCACCGAGCCGTCGCCGATGCGGCGCACCTTGCGGGCCGTGCCCTTGATGACGGTCTGGCCAAGTGTGACCTGGCCGTCACCGGCCATGGCAACCGAATGCCCGCGGCGGACAGAGAGAATGGTGGTGCCGTGCCAGCCCACCGGATCATGCGGAGAAGAGGATGTGTTCATGGTCCGCCCCAAATGGGACAGTCGCCGATCCCATGCAACCCGGCCGTTCGGCGCGGGCGGGGGAGGAGGGTTGCGCGCCCCGCCTATTTTGCAGCGCCGATCGCCATCCCATAGATCAATCGGTTGCCGTCCGCGTCCACCACATCGAAATCCCGCATGCCGTAGTCCCGATCCTCCGGCGCGGTCGCTGCCACGCCACGCCCGACCAGCTCGGCATGATCGGCATCCACGTCGCTGACGAACAGGCACAGACAGCTCATCCCCGGCTGCACCCGGCCGATGCCCACGGTGCGCAGATGCAGGTTCACGTTGTCCCGGCACAGGCATACGTAGTTGAGCGGCGTGCCCCACTGGAAGGTCACCGTGAAGCCGAGGGAGTCACGATACCAGGCAAGCGATGCCGCGATATCGCGCACCGTGAACACAGCAGCCGAATCCTGCAGCATCATTCCCTCCTCAGATCAAAACCCACCCTTGACCATGCCGATCGCACGTCATCTGATCATGCCAGGGAACCGGTGCGGAGACAGTCAGATGCGCGCAGTCACAAAATTCATCCTCGCGGCACCGCTCGCCGCGATGCTGGCGGGATCGCCGGCCAAGGCCGCCGGCACGCTCACCATCGCCCAGGCGCAGGACCCGGCGAACTGGGACCCGATCGCCACCTTCCTGATCTCCTGGGGCTCGGTTGCCAGCAATTTCTTCGAAGGCCTGGTCACCCGCGATGAATCGTTGAAACTCCAGCCGGGCCTGGCCACCTCCTGGGAGGTGCTGGACAACGGTCTGCGCCTGCGCTTCCACCTGCGTGAAGGGGTGACGTTCAGCGACGGCGAACCGTTCAACGCCGACGCGGTGAAGTTCACCATGACCCGCCTGCTCGGCCCTGAGGGTGCCAAGGGGCCGCAACAGTCCAACTACACCGCCATCAAGTCGGTGAACGTGATCGACCCGATGACCGTCGATCTGGTGATGGACCAGCCGGACCCGGTGATGATCACCAAGCTGGCCGGCTATGGCGCGATGATGGTGCCGCCGAAATACGTCACCGAAAAAGGCGCGGCGGGCTTCGCGGCGATGCCCGTCGGCACCGGCCCGTTCAAGGTGGTGGACTATCAGCCCAAGGTCAGTGTCACCCTCGAACCCAACCCCGGCTACTGGGGCGAGAAGGCCAGGCTCGACAAGGTTATCTACAAGTTCATCGTCGAGCCTGACACGCAGCTGGCCGAGCTCCAGGCCGGCCGGCTCGACATTGCCAGCAACCTCTCGGTGGCCGCCACCGGCATTGTGGCGAAGGACCCCAAGCTGGTGCTGGACAGCATCACCGGCCCCACCGTGCTGATGCTGCGTTTTGACACCGCCCACGGCCCGACCGCCGATGAGCGGGTGCGCAAGGCGCTGATCATGGCGGTGGATCGCGACACCATCGTCAAGCAGATCCTGCAGGGGCAGGCCAAGCCTGTGGTCTCGTTCCAGTCCAATCTCAGCTTCGGCTTCGATCCGGCGCAGAAGCCGGTGCCGTTCGATCCTGCTGGCGCCAAGAAGCTGCTGGCCGCGGCCGGGGTGAAGCCGGGCACGGCGATGGCGCTCGATTTCCCCAGCAACAACACCACGTTCCGAGAGGCGGCGCAGGCGGTGGCCGGCTATCTCGGTGCGGTCGGCATCAAGCTGCAGGTGCGGCCGCAGGAGCAGAACGTCTACACCAACGACATCATTCCCAACGGCAAGACCGGGGCACTCTGGGAGTTCGGCTGGGGCGGCTGGACGTTCGACTACGACAACACCGCCTACCTGCTCTACCACAGCGGCCAGCACTGGAACCCGTACGACAAGGACAAGACGCTGGATTCGATGCTCGAGGCGCAGCGCCTGGTGCCGGATCGCGCCGAGCGGGAGAAGAAGCTGCAGGCGATCGCGCATTACGTGGCCGATCACGCGCTGGAACTGCCGATGTACAACCTCAACACGATCTATGGGCTCAGCAAGCGGGTGAAGGGGTTTGTGCCGCCGCCGGACAATCGGGTGCGGCTGTTCAATGTGACAGTGGAGTGAAGGCCTTCTTTTCTGAAGCAAAGAAGCAAAAGACTTTTTATTTGGCTGGCGCCCCCCTCCGGAGAGTGGTCCGCCTGGTGAATAAAAGTTTTTTTGGTTCTTTTCTTTCAAAAAAAGAACCGCTTGCTTCATGACAGGCTTTCTTCTCCGTCGCTGCCTGATCGCACTCTTCGTCGTTCTTGTGGTGACGTTGCTGGTCGCCTGGGCGGTTCGCCTCTCAGGCGACCCGGCTGTCATGCTCACCGGCGCCGGCAACGTCACCGAGCAGGACCTGGAGAATATCCGCCGCAGTCTCGGCCTGGATCGCCCGTTCTACGTGCAGTATCTGAGTTTCGTCTGGGGCATGCTGACCGGCGACATGGGCAGCAGCTTCATGGGGCATCAGTCGGTGGCGATGCTGGTGGGCCATGCGCTGCCGCTGACGGTGCTGCTGACGTTCGTTTCGCTGGCCCTGGCGCTCATGCTGTCCATTCCGCTCGGCGTGCACGCCGCGGTGAACCGCAACGGCTGGGCGGACCAGACGATCCGCATCGTCTCGCTGGTGGGGCTGAGCTTTCCGAATTTCTGGCTGGCCTTGATGCTGGTGCTGGTGTTCGGCGTGTGGCTGGGCTGGCTGCCGCCGAGCGGGGCGGATTCACCGCTCGGTCTGGTGATGCCCTCGGTCACCATCGCGATCATTCTGACGGCGACGACGGTGCGGCTGGTGCGCACCACGATGCTGGATACGCTGTCGGCGCAGTACGTGATGGTCGCGCGTGCCAAGGGGCTGCGCGAATGGGTGGTGCTGTATCACCATGCGCTGCGCAACTGCGCCATTCCGCTGATCACCTATATCGGCCTGCAGTTCGGCGGGCTGATCGGCGGCGTGGTGGTGGTGGAGCGGGTGTTCAACTGGCCGGGCATGGGCAGCCTGGCGTTCGACGCGGTGGCCTCGCGCGACTATCCGGTGCTGCAGGCCTGCGTGACGGTGCTGGCGGCGATGATCGTGGGCATCAACCTGCTGATCGAGATCGTCTACGGCACGCTCGACCCCCGCATGCGCCAATGAAACGCTTCAAAAGCCTCGAATTCATTCTCGGCGCGGCGCTCACCGCCCTGGTGGTGATCCTGGCTCTGACCACGCCCTGGACGTTCCCCGACGGCGGCGAGGCGATGGACCTGTCGGCGCGGCTGACCGGTCCGTTTCTGAGCTGGGCGCATCCGTTGGGTACCGACCCGCTGGGGCGCGATCTGCTGGCCCGGGTGGTGGTGGGCGCGCAGGTCTCGCTCACCGTGGGGGTGCTGTCGGTGATGGGTGCGGTGGTGATCGGCACGATCGCCGGCCTGTTCGCCGGGTTCTACCGCGGTGTGTTCGACATGGTGCTGATGCGCTGGGCGGATGTGCAGCTGGCTTTGCCGTTCATCCTGGTCGCCATCACCTTCACCGCCATTCTGGGGGCGGACGAATACAAGCTCATCGCCTTTATGGCGATCACCCAATGGGTGCAGTATGCGAGGCTGATGCGCGCTTCGGTGCTCTCCTTGCGCGAGCGCGAGTTCGTGCAGGCCGCCCAGGCGATCGGCCTGCGCGAGCGGGTGATTCTGTTCCGCCATATCCTGCCCAATGCCGTGGGCCCGGTGATCGTGCTGATGACGCTCAACATCGCCAACAACATCCTGCTTGAAAGCAGCCTCACCTTCCTCGGCGCCGGCATCGACCCGATGATCCCGAGCTGGGGCGGTATGCTGTCGGATGGGCGGAGCTATCTGCAATCGGCGTGGTGGGTGGGGGTGTTTCCGGGCCTCGCCATCATGCTCACCGTGCTCGGCCTGAACCTGCTGGGCGACTGGCTCCGCGACGCGCTCGACCCCAACGCACAGGCACATCCATGACCACCCTGCTCGAACAGATTTTCCCCCGCACGCTGGACCAGCTGCTGGAACGGGCGAAAGGCTTCGCCCCCGGCACGAAGGTGGAGGCCTGGCTGTTCGAAGGGCGCGCGGCCCGCGCCGCAGCCGAGACAGAACTGCGCGGCATGGGCCTGCAGGCGAAGCTGCGCAGCGCCTACAAGCCGCTGGTGCACGCCTTCCTCGAAGAGTCGATCCCGGACGGCCCGGTCACCCTCCATCTGCCTACCCATCCCGCGGCGAGCGACCAGCGCTGGCGGCTGGAGGCCTATCCGCTGGCGGGGATGCGTGCCGATATCGCCTTCGCACCCGGCGATGCGGCGCTGGACTATGAGATCGCCCCCGCCGGGCTGCGGGTGTTCGCGCCCAACCGCATGGTCAGCACGCCGCAGGGCACGCCCAGCCTCGCGCCCTGCGGCTGGCTGCGCCTGACCGATCCCGCCGGCACGGTGCTGGAGAACGGGCCCCTGGAGACCGAGTTCGAACAGATTTTCGCTGCCGCCATGGCCTGCCTCGCAGCCCATCCCTGGCCCGGCAAGCCGCCTTATTTCAAGGTGCTGCGGCTCACCGCCACCATCCCGGCCATCGATGTGCGGCTGCCCTATGGCGATGAAGCCATCAGCACCGTCGAGGCGCTGCATGAGGAGTTCTACTTCTCCATTCTCGAACTGCTGAAACACCGCGCCGGCCTCGCGCCCGCCGACCGCACGCTGCAGCCCGGCCAGATCGTGCCCGACATCACCGCAGCCGACGGCCCGGCCACGCTGCGCATCACCTTGGCCGACGCGCCGCCCGATTTCATCCAGCCCGGCCCGACCGATATCGAGGACGCCGACCGGCCGCTGAGCCCCGGCCAGATCGAGGCCGAGCTTGCCGCCCTTGGCGGCCAGCCCTTCCATGTGCGCTCGCTGCAGGGCCGGCGCGTCGGCGGCATCATGATCGCGGGGCCGCACGAGCCGATTCTGATCAGCGCGGGGCAGCATGCCAACGAGACCGCCAGTGTCGTCGGCGGCTTCCGGGCCATGCGGCGGCTGATCGCGGAAGGGCAGGGGGCGCTGTCCTTCATTCCCATGGAGAACCCGGACGGCCACGCCCTGCACCACGCGCTGCGCCAGCACAACCCGCGCCACATGCTGCACGCCGCCCGCTACACCGCGCTGGGCGACGATCTGGAATCCCGCCAGGAGCCGCCGTTCCACGAAAAGGCCGCCCGGCTGCACGCCCTCTCCACCACCGCGGCGCGGCTGCATATCAGCCTGCACGGCTACCCCTCGCATGAATGGACCCGCCCGCTCACCGGCTACCTGCCGCGCGGCTTCGAGCTGTGGACCATTCCCAAAGGCTTCTTCCTGATCATCCGCTACCGCCCGGGTCTTGCCGAAAGAGCGCATGACTTCGCCCGTGCCCTGGCCGCCGAGATTGCCGCCGACCCCGCCTTGCGCCAGTTCAACCAGACCCAGCTCGACACCTGGAAAGCCCATGTCGGCCGCATCGACTTTCCGGTGTTCGACGCCATCCCCTGCCTGATCAGCGAGAACCCCAACCAGGTGATCGACTTCACCCTGATCACCGAATACCCCGACGAGACCATCTACGGCGATGCCTTCCGCCTCGCCCATACCAGCCAGATGCGCGCCGTGCTGGCGGCGGTGCGGCTGTTTCGCGCGCTACCCGAGTGAGCCCAGACGGGGTACAACCGGCCGGTCCCGGAGACCCCGCGCATGCTGATCGTTCACCACCTCAACAACTCACGCTCCCAACGCGTGCTGTGGCTGCTCGAAGAGCTCGGGGTTCCCTACGAGATCGTTCCGCACACCCGCTTTGGCCGCAACGACCAGGCCCCCCCGGAAGTCGCCAAGATCCACAAGCTCGGCAAGCTGCCGATCGTCATCGATGGTGAGGTGACAATCGCCGAATCCGGCGCGGTGATGACCTATCTGGTGGAGCGCTACGGCAGCGGCCGCATGTGGCCACAACCGGGAACACCGGAGCGGCTGCGCTGCCTCTACTGGATGCACTACGCCGAAGGCTCCGGCATGCAGCCGCTGCTGCTCAAGGTGATCTTCGACCGGATCGAGGCCGCCAGGCTGCCGTTCTACCTGCGCCCGGTCGTGCGTGCCCTGTCGCGCGGGGTGAAGGCCAGCTTCGTCACCCCGCAGCTCAAGCTGCATCTGGATTTCATGGAAGCGGAGCTTGCGAAGTCCGAATGGTTCGCCGGCGATGAGATCACGGTGGCCGATCTGCAGATGAGCTTCGTGCTGCAGGCGGCGGAAGCCTATGGCGGACTTGACGAGTCTCGGCCGCATCTGCTCTCGTTGCTGCGCAGGATCGAACGGCGGCCGGCATGGCTGCGGTCCATCGAACGCGGTGGACCTTACGCCCTGTAGGGCAGAAACCGCTCAGAAGCGGTGCAGATTCTGCCTGGATTGCAGCCAGAACCGCGGCAGCCTCCGGCTCTGCCCATGGCCCGATAGTTGCAAAACCCGCGATGCACACCCGAAGGCATCGCATGACTGCTTCTGCCCTCTCGATCCCCGCCCTTCCCGGTCCGTTCGCGCTGACTCCCGCGACCTGCGCGCTGCTGATCATCGACATGCAGCGCGACTTTGTCGAACCCGGCGGCTTCGGCGAAATGCTGGGCAACGACGTCTCGCAGCTGCGCCGCGCCATCGAACCGAACCGCCGCCTGCTGGCGGCCTGCCGGGCGGCGGGGATGCTGGTGATGCACACCCGCGAAGGCCACCGGCCCGACCTCGCCGACCTGCCGCACGCCAAGCTGGTGCGTGGCGGCGGGCCCACCCGCATCGGCGACAGCGGGCCGATGGGCCGCATCCTGGTGCGCGGCGAAGCAGGCCACGACATCATCCCCGAGCTGGCGCCGGCCCCCGGCGAGCCGGTGATCGACAAGCCCGGCAAGGGCGCGTTCTTCGCCACCGACCTGCACGCCATCCTGCAGAATCGCGGCATCACCCAGCTCATCGTCACCGGCGTCACCACCGAGGTCTGCGTCAACACCACGGTGCGTGAGGCGAACGACCGTGGCTATGACTGCCTGGTGGTGGCGGATTGCTGCGCCTCCTACTTCCCGGAATTCCACGACATGGGCCTGAAGATGATCGCAGCCCAGGGCGGCATCTTCGGCTGGGTCGGCCAGTCAGACGACGTGATCGGAGCCCTCACCCCTTAGGAGTTCATGCCATGAGCGATACGACGAGCTTCCGGCCCAAGCTTTGGGTGCCCGGCGACTGGAACGCGTTGTTTGGCTTCGGCACCAACATCCTGGTGAACGTGCTGGTGCTCACCGGCCTGCTGCGCTTCGTGCTGCAGATGCCGGACACGCTGGTGTTCGGCCGCATCCTGCCGGCGCTGGGGCTGATGATGTTCCTCAGCACCGGCTATTACGCCTTCCTCGCCTATCGCCTGGCCAAACGCACCGGCCGGTCGGACGTGTGCGCGCTGCCCTCGGGCATTTCGGTGCCGCATATGTTCGTCGTCACCTTCGTGGTGATGCTGCCGATCAAGCTCGCCACCAAGGACCCCGTCATGGCCTGGGAGGCCGGGCTCACCTGGGTGTTCATTCAGAGCTTCGTGCTGATGATCGGCGGCTTCATCGGCCCCGCCATCCGGCGCATCACCCCGCGCGCCGCCCTGCTCGGCTCGCTTGCCGGCATCTCCATCACCTTCATCTCGATGAGCCCGGCGGCGCAGATCTTCTCCACACCGGTGATCGGCGTGGTGTGCTTTGCCATCATCCTGTCGTCCTGGTTCGGCGGTGTGCGTTATTTCGGCGGCGTGCCGGGCGGGCTGGTGGCGATTGCCGCGGGCACCGCCATCGCCTGGCTGGCGACGGCGTTCGGGCTCGACATGGGCGGCATGTCGCTGGGCAATCTGTCCAGCTCGTTCTCCACCTTCGGTCTGTCGGTGCCGATGCCGGCGGTGCAGCACGTGTTCGGCGGCTTTCAGTATCTCGGTGTCATCCTGGTCACCGCGATCCCGTTCGGCATCTATGATCTGATCGAGGCGCTGGACAATGTGGAGAGTGCCGAGGCCGCCGGCGACAGCTTCCCCACCACCCGCGTGTTGACCGCTGACGGTGTGGTCAGCCTGATCGGCTGCATGTTGGGCAACCCGTTCATCAACGCCGTTTATATCGGCCATCCCGGCTGGAAGGCGATGGGCGGGCGGATCGGCTATTCCGCCGTCACCGGCATCACCATTCTGGTGCTGACCTGGCTTGGCATCATGTCGGTGCTGTCGGCGGTCATTCCCGTCGTCGCGATCCTGCCGATCCTGCTCTATATCGGCATGCTGATCGGCGCGCAGGCTTTCTCGGAGAGCCCGCATCGCCATGCGCCGGCGATCGTGCTGGCGCTGCTGCCGCAGATCGCCGCCTGGGGCAAGACGCAGATCGACGGTGCGCTGGGGGCGGCCGGCACCAATGCCGGCGCGGTGGGGCTCGCCAAGCTCGGCCAGGTGGGGGTGCTGTATGGCGGGCTGGAGACGCTGGGCGGCGGTGCCACGCTGGCCGGCATCGTGCTCGGCGCCATCACGGTGTTCATCATCGACCGCGCGTTCGAGAAGGCGGCCGCCTTTGCGCTGGCCGGCATGGTGCTGACCTTTTTCGGGTTCATCCACGGCGAGGGCATCGGGTTCGGCCGGTCGCCGACCATTGCGGTGGCGTATCTGGCGGTGGCGGCGATCCTGTTTGTGTTCTCCCGGCAGGAGCAGCCTGCTGCGGTGCAGGAGGCGGCTCCGGCGGAGTGAAGGAAGGAAGCACTTCTTTTCTGAAGAAAAGAAGCAAAAGACTTTCTGGAGTATGCTGAAGTTATACCAACGGTCATGCAGAATGACCGTTGGTATGGGTCTTGGTTTGGCGCGCCGCCGCAGGCCTTCCCGGCGCGCGATACCAACGGCCTTGATCGATGGAAGGTTCATCGATCAAGGCCGTTGGTATTACTTTCGAGCATTTTCTGCGTTTGCGAGGTAGGCCTGCAACAGCACGGGTTGTGGTCTGTGCGGACGGGTCGCGACTGGCCCTGGCGATGGAGCGCACGATCGGCTTGCCAAAGCGGGTTCTTGCCGACACCGGATACGCGAGCGGCCCGGCCGTTGCCCAACTGCAGGCGCGCCACATCGAACCGTTGGTGGCGATCGGTCGTACTCAGCCGCAGCGCCCTTGCGACTTCCGTCCACCACCCGCGCCCAAGACGCCGCGCCACAGGCGTGAGGCGGGCGGGGTTATGGGGTGCGCCCGGTGTGCGGGTTGGGGATGGGAGAATTTTGTTGCGGTTTGTTGGATGGTATGTTAGGAAAAAAATCATGAATGCCAGTGCATCTCCGTTTTTGAGCCTTTCGATTTTGATCCACGGGGTTCGTGGGTCGGTTGGGGGGTGGGGTTTGCGGGGATTGTTGAAGCGGGCGCTGGTGTGGCTGCTGTATCGGCGGTTGGGGGAGATGCTTCGGCGGATGGAGGGGTTGGCGGCTCGGTTTCAGGCGGGTCGGCTTTGGCGGGTTGGGTCTCGGGGGGTGGCTGCTTCGCGGGGCGGGGCGGTGGATGGGGGTGTGTCCCGGGGTTCGGGCGAGCGGGTTTGGCCTGGTGGGTTTGGGTGGCTGGTTCGGGCGGCCGGGTATGAGGCGGCGGGATTTGGGAGCCAGCTTCGGGCGGTTCTGGGTTCGCCTGAGATGGTGGCGTTGTTGGAGGCGTCGCCTCAGGCGGTTCGGGTGTTGCGGCCGTTGTGTCGGATGTTGGCGGTTGAGGCGTCGGTGTTGCGGCCTGGGGGTGTGGTTGCGGCGGTTGCGGGTGAGGTTGTGGCTGCGCGGGTATGGGTTCGGAAGGCTCGGGTGAAGGTTGATGTGGGGCGGGTGCCGATTCCGCGGGGGGTGATGTCGGCGGTTCGGCGGGGTCGGTATGGGCGGGATTGAGGGTGATGGGCGGAGCTGCGGGTAATTTGTTACGATATCATTATGTTGTCGGTAAACTGGGGCTGTTGCGTGTGCTGACCGGGGTGCGTAAACGGATGAAAGTCTTTTTGCTTCTTTTTCTTCAGAAAAAGAAGTTCTGTCTTTTCTTATTCGTCATTGGAATATTTGGGGAATTGGCGGAGGGGATGTCCGCCGCGAACTCAGAGAAAATAGGGAAAAAATGCGAAAAATTGCGATCGTCCCCTAATACGTCTCCTAATAAAAGCGCGGCTGACTGCGGACGAGGGCGATGGATGGGAGCCGGGATCAGCCCGTCCATCCGCTCAGCGAAGCAACGGCGGACGCGGTCTCTCCTTCCAGCTTGGACGGCGCCATGACCTCATCATCGCTACAGGCCATGTCAACAGCAGGCTGGAGTTTCACCAACTCCTGATGCAGCCGGCTTCAGGCCATCCAGCTGCCAGGACAGAACGAGGCCTGACCAAATAGGATGGGTTGGCGCTTCACAACCTCACGACAATGCTGCTTCACGACGTTCGTTGGGTCGGTGTAGCCCAGCCACTCGGCCGGGATACCACCGGAACGCGCGCTGCCAAGAGAGGCGCGGCGAGGAACGGTAGGCCTGCGACTGGATGGCAAACTGGTATGACCGATAAGCTGTGTTGTGACCAGGACTGGCCAAGGCAGTGCTGGCGGCGGGATTCAGCACCGGCATGCTCGTCGGTGAAAGCAATGCCCCGCCCGCCGGGGCAACGCGCCTTGCCGCCCATAACATGAAGGTGCGGGAGCGACCTGCACGCCCCCCCCCCTGACGGATGACCGATCGTCGATCAGCGCCGGAGCGGTGGCACGTCGGCTCGGCCAATGAGCCGGCCCAGGCGACGTCAGAAGTAGCGGCGATCGTGGCGTGATCGGGGCTGCTCCAGAGGCGAACGCGGTCGGCGCCGGTCGAGGGTCGATCGCCGTCCGTCCGTCCGTCGTCGACGTTCGCACGCGGCAGCCCACGCGACCCTCCCCCCCCCGTATGACCAAGTCGGCCCCCCACCCCATCCTCAATCAGACCCCCCGCTGAAATTTTTGTGCAGATTTCCAATGAGGTCGTCATCGGCTCGGGAGGTCGCCAGGCAGTTCTCAACGTCGAAGTCCGGCTGGAGGCTGCCAGGGGGCCCCGAAGGCATCACGTCGGATCGAGAGGAGGACGGACAGTCTCGGTCGCTTGCGCCCACCTGCTGGCTCCCAGGCAGAAACGTGCTGCTTGCCGCGCCGAACCAGGAAGACGATCAACAGTCTTGGTCGGATAGTGTCAGGTAGGCTGACTCCTCCACCTGAAAGCGGCGTCATCTGTTATGCGCGCGCCCACCTTAAAATCAATAAAAGAGTGTTCTCGTCCGGACCGGCTGACAGGGCCAACTCCGCCGCGGTCACCTCTTGCCCCTAGTTCGGCGGCCAGAGTCAGCCGGAAGTGGTGCTCTAATGTCACCTCTTCGAGCACAACGCTCCCCACTGGCTCCTGTGCTGGATGAACACCGCCGACGTGCTGTCGACGTCAAGTCCGCAACACAGCCAAGCGCCACCCTATCACCCGCGCGTATCAGTTCTGATCTGGTGGATCGCCAGCCAAACCGCCTGCGTCCCATTTGTCCTGCCGATAGTCCGCCAGGAATTGCCGCAGATCTTTCGTGAGGGAGGGATAGCTCCACCCCGCCTTCCACTTGGATGCCATACCATGGCGCTGCTCCATCCAAGAGAACAGGATATCGTGCTCGATCAGGAACCAGGGGCGGCCGAGCACATAGCCCGGCTCGGGAAACAGCATCCAGATCGACTTGCCGCCATAGCGCGACCAATCCACCGCAGGGCGGCCTTTGAGTTGAACCATGCGCAGGCTTCCATCTGGTGCCCGAATGGCAAGATCCTCCCCCTGGACATCGGCTTCCGGGCGGTAAACTCGAAAGCCAGCCCGGATGAGCAGCGCCGTTGCCTCGGCCCGGTTTGCGGCCTCTGCCTCATTGCTGGATAGGTGGCGGACCATAGCTCTGCCTTTTGCGCTGACACTGAGACCTTTGGATACGGGTCGCGCAGGATGATGCTGTTTAGATACCCGTCCAACAAGCGAACGGTCGGATGTTGCCAGGAAGCAGAGGCCACTCCGCCATCCGATGATCATCTTGGATCTGCACCGTCCTTCAGCACCGCCCACGCAATACTCCCCATATGGACCAAGGCAGGAGCCTTGTTCATTCAGATCCGCTGGAGAAATTCTTTCCTAGCCCCCCTGTGCAGCCACATCCGCGTAGCGTCGTCGATCCAACCGACCGCTTGCCCATTCCGGCGTCACAACGCACGATAACGAACGTCGACGATCGAAGTCATGCCTGGAGACCGTCCGATTACCGTGCCGGCCACACCGAGCAGCCAGAACTTCGCGTTCCTCGGCCCGCACTGGAGCCAACTGGAACGCCTCGCGGCTTTGGCGGAACGCAGTTTCGCCGACGATCCGGTGGCGTGTCTGATCCGTCTGCGCCAATTCGGCGAAGCGCTCGCACAGGAGGTGGCCGCCCGGGTGGGGCTGCTCAAACCCGATGAGGACAGGCCAGCCGAGGCGCGCCAGTTCGACCTGCTCCGCCGCCTTCAATCCGAAGGTGTGGCGACCAGGGAAGTCCTGGATATGCTCCATGACATTCGTCGTGTCGGCAACATCGCAACCCACGACAACGCCGGCACGCACGCCACGGCCCTGACAGCGCTGAAGTTCGCCAGGCTGCTGGCCATCTGGCTGCATCGGAGCTTCGTCAACCCCGGCTTCAAGCCGGGCCCGTTCATCCCGCCACAGCGTCCGCCAGATCCGACCGTGGCGCTGCAGGCCGAGCTCGATCGTCTGCGTGCGGAGCGAGACGCTGCCCTGAGTCAGGCCGAACGCGACCGCGAAGCAAGGCAGGCTGAACAGGCAGCCCGCATGACGGCCGAGGAGCGTGCGGCCGACATCGCCGTATGGGAACAACTGGCGGCTGAGGCGGAGGCCGGTAAGCTTGCCCTTGCAGCCGAACTCGCCTCCCTGCAGCAGGCAGCAGCCGCCGCACCGCCCGCACAGCAGGCACTTCTCCTGCTGCGAACCCAGGAAGCCGCTGCCCAGGTCGATCTCGACGAAGCCGACACCCGCATTCTCATAGACCTCCAGCTTCGTCGCGTCGGATGGGAGGCAGACACGCCCACACTCCGCCACGCCGCCGGCGTCCGGCCCGCCAGAGGCCGCAACCTTGCCATCGCCGAATGGCCCACGGCCAACGGTCCCGCCGACTACGCACTGTTCGTCGGCCTCACCTGCGTCGGCATCGTCGAAGCCAAGCGCCGCAACCGCGATGTCGCGGCCCATATCGATCAGGCCGGCCGCTACGCCCAAGGCTTTCTCGCCGAGCCTGGCATCACGCCCGAGGCCGGTGGGCCCTGGCCAGCTGACACCCAAGGACAGGAGCCGCCCTACCGTCTGCCCTTCCTGTTCTCCACCAACGGCCGCGCCCCCCTCAAGCAGCTCGCGTCTCAATCCGGCATCTGGTTCCGCGACGCGCGCGACCCCACCAATCTGCGTCGTCCGCTGGCAGACTGGTACAGCCCCGATGGTCTGATGGGGCTGCTCGGCCAGGACCGCACCGCCGCCCAGGCAGAGCTGGCCCTCAAGCCCTTCGATTTCGGCTTCGAGCTCCGTCCCTACCAGCGTCGCGCCATCGAGACCGTGGAAACCGCCCTGACGGCCGACTCCTGCCGCGCCCTGCTGCTGGCCATGGCCACTGGCACCGGCAAGACCAAGCTCGCCATCGCCATGCTCTACAGGCTGCTCGCCACGAAGCGCTTCCTCCGCATCTGCTTCGTTGTTGACCGCACCTCCCTCGGCGAACAGGCAGCGGGCGAGTTCCGCACCACCCGCATCATCGGCGCCAACACCTTCGCCGAAATCTTCGGCCTGCGGGCCTTCGGCACCGGCGGCCCTGACGAATCAACGAAGGTCGACATCTGCACCATCCAATCCCTGGTCAAGCGCGTCACCGACCCTGCAACCCCCGACGACCTGCCCCAGATCGACAGCTACGACCTCATGGTCATCGACGAGTGCCACCGCGGCTACACGCTCGACCGGGAACTCAGCGACCAGGAACTCAGCTTCCGCGACGAGGCCGACTACCTCTCTAAATACCGCCGCGCGCTCGACCATTTCGACGCGGTCAAGATCGGCCTCACCGCCACCCCCGCCCTGCACACCACCCAGATCTTCGGCCCGCCGATCTTCACCTACGGCCTGCGCGAGGCGGTCATCGACGGCTATCTCATCGACCAGGAACCACCCATCCGCATCGAAACCGCCCTCTCCGTCGCCGGCATCCACTTCCCCCAGGGCGGGGATCTACCGCTGCTCGACCCGATCACCAACGTCATCGATCTGACAACCGCCCCGGCCGATGTCGATTTCGAGGTGGACAGCTTCAACCGCCGCGTCATCACCGAGGAATTCAACCGCGTCGTCGCCGAGGAACTCGCCCGGCACATCGACCCGAGCCTGCCGGGCAAAACCCTGGTCTTCGCCACCACCGACAAACACGCCGATATCGTGGTCAACGCCCTGAAAACCGCTTTTCGCAACACCTATGGCGCCATCGACGACAGCGCCATCGCCAAGATCACCGGCCAGATCGACCGCCCCGGCCAGATGATCCGCCGCTTCCGCAACGACGCGCTGCCAAGCATCGCCGTCACCGTCGATCTGCTCACCACCGGCATCGACGTGCCGTCCATCGTCAACCTCGTCTTTCTCCGCCGGGTCAACAGCCGCATCCTCTATGACCAGATGATCGGCCGCGCCACGCGCCGCTGCGACGAGATCGGCAAGGAAACCTTTCGGGTGTTCGACGCCGTGCGTCAGTACGATGCCATCCAGGCCTTCACCAACATGAAGCCGGTGGTCACCGATCCCAACCTGCCCTTCGCGACCCTGATCAGAGACCTCATTAACGCCCCCGATCCCGCCTCCCGCGCCCTGGTGCGCGACCAGCTGCTCGTCCGTCTGCGCCGCCGCCTCCGCAAGCTCACCGCCGAGGCTGTCACCGCCTGGGAGAACGAAGCCGGCGAAACGCCGCAGGAAACCCTCACCCGCGTGCAGACCGCTCCCCCCGAGGATCTCGCCAGCTGGCTCGCCGCCCGCCCCAACCTGGCCGCCATCCTTGACTGGAGGCCGCAAGCCGGCACGCCCATGCCCCTCGTGGTGTCCTTTCATCCGGACAGCCATCACGCCACCACCATCGGCTACGGCAGCACCGGCCGGCCGGAGGATTATCTCTCCGCCTTCGCCGTCTATCTGCGCGAGAACGGCAACCACCTCGCCGCCCTCTCTCTGGCCCTCACCCGCCCCCGCGCCCTCACCCGCGCCGCACTGAAGGAGCTGGCCATGGCGCTGCAGGAGCACCAGTTCACCGAAGCCACCCTGCGCGCCGCCCATCGCGACGCCAGCAACCAGGACATCGCCGCCGGCCTCATCGGCTTCATCCGTCAGGCCGCCCTCGGCGACGCGCTGGAGCCGTGGGAGACCCGTGTGGACCGTGCCATTCAGCGCCTCAAGGCGCGCGAGGCCTGGACCGCACCGCAACGCCACTGGCTGGACAGAATCGGCCGCCTGGTCGCCGAGATGGGCGTGGCCGATCCCGCCCTTCTCAACGAGGGCCTGTTCGGCCGACAAGGTGGCGCCAAACGCCTCAACACCATCTTCGCCGGGCGGCTCGATGATCTGCTCGGCGACATCAACGAAGAAGTCTGGAAGCCCGCCGCATGAGTGGAACGCGTGACATCGTCCAGAAGCTCTGGAACCTCTGCAACGTCCTGCGCGACGACGGCATCACCTATCTGGCCTATGTCACCGAGCTGACCTACCTGCTCTTCCTCAAGATGCTCGCCGAGACCGGCAAGGAATCCATCCTGCCCGCGGAATACCGCTGGGCCAGCCTCACCACGCGCGAGGGCGACGCGCTGATGGCGCATTATCGCACCTTGCTCCTGCGGCTCGGCACCACCGGCAGCTCCGCCATCCGTGCCATCTACGCCGACGCGCAGACCTCCTTGAAGAAGCCGGTCAATCTGCGCAAGTTGGTCGACAATCTCGACCGGCTCGACTGGTATTCCGCCCGCGAGGAAGGCTTCGGCGATCTCTACGAAGGCCTGCTGGAGAAGAACGCCGGCGAGAAGAAATCCGGCGCCGGTCAGTATTTCACCCCGCGCCCGCTGATCGACTGCATGGTCCGCCTGCTGCAGCCCCAACCCGGCGAGGTCATCCAGGACCCCGCCGCCGGCACCGGCGGCTTCCTCGTCGCCGCTGACGCCTACATCAAGGCGCGCAGCGACGAGCTGTTCGCCCTGCCCAAGGCGCAGCAGGAATTCCAGCGCCGCCACGCCTATGTCGGCGTGGAGCTGGTGCCGGACACGCACCGGCTGCTGCTGATGAACCTGCTGCTGCACGGCATCGAGCCTGACAATGTCCGCGGCGGCGACACGCTGGGGCCGGACGGCGCCGCCCTGGGCCAGGCCGACCTGATCCTCTCCAACCCGCCCTTCGGCACCAAGAAGGGCGGCGGCCGGCCGGTGCGCAGCGACTTCACGATCACCGCCGACACCTCCAACAAGCAGCTCGCCTTTGTCGAGCACATCGTCCGCGCGCTGAAGCCGGGCGGCCGCGCCGGCATCGTGGTGCCGGACAACGTGCTGTTCGCCGATGGCGTCGGCCGGCAGCTGCGCGAATGGGTGATGGACGTGGCCGATCTGCACACGATCCTGCGGCTGCCGACCGGCATCTTCTACGCCCAGGGGGTGAAGACCAATGTGCTGTTCCTGCGCCGCGGCACCAGGCCGCGGGGCACCACCGAGGCGGTGTGGGTGTATGACCTGCGGGCCGATCAGCCGGCCTTCGGCAAGACCCGCCCGCTGAAGGTCGAGGACTTCTCCGATTTTGAGGCGGCCTATGGTGCCGATCCCAATGGCAGCGCGCCGCGAACGGATGAGGGGGTGGAGGGGCGGTTTCGGCGGTTCACCCGGGCCGAGATCGCCGAGCGGGCCGACAATCTGGACATCGCGTGGCTGCGCACCGCTGATGAGGCGGCGGAGGATGCGTTGGAGGAGCCAGAGGATATTTTGGAGGCGATCCGCACGCATTTGCAGCGGGCTCTGGTGGAAATCGAGACCCTGACTGAAGAAATGCCCCCAGCACCGTTGCCGACAGCCGCAGCCGAATGAGTTTTCATCGAACCGGACGTCAAACGCTGGCGACTGCTCCGATAATGCCCGACCTTTGGGAAATCCCACCATCCTGGGCTTGGCAACAAATCTCGGACGTGGGGCACGTTGAACTGGGACGGCAGCGATCCCCCGTCAATCATAATGGCCCCAACATGCGACCCTACATCCGGGCCGCAAACATCACTTGGTCCGGGATTGACGTGTCGGACGTAAAAGAAATGAATTTTGATCAGACTGATTTTGCGCGCTTCAAGCTGACTGCTGGTGACGTTTTGATTAACGAAGGCTCCGGCAGCGCGAAGGAGGTCGGAAAGCCGGCGATTTGGAAATCAGAGATTGCCGATTGCTGTTTTCAAAACACGGTGATCAGGGTTCAGCCGCGGGACTGCACGTCCGAGTATTTATATTTTTATATTCTCTATAATGCGCGTTCCGGGTCTTTTGTTGAAAAGACGCAGGGAGTTAATATTTATCATATTGGAAAGGAGGGTCTCGCAACCTTTCCAATTCCACTCCCCCCTCTCGCCGAGCAACGCCGGATCGTGGCGCGGATCGAGGCCCTGTTCGCCCGCACCCGCCGCGCCCGTGCCGATCTGGAGCGTGTGCGGCCACTATCCGCCATATTTCGTCAGGCCATTCGCGCATTTTCTTTCGGTGGAGAAATCGTGCTCTCTTCCGAGGATTACGGTCGCGCAGACGCCATCACGCATCTTAAAGAACTGCCTAAACTCCCAGAGCATTGGAAGTGGAAAAAGATCTCAGACTTTGCTCACGTTCAAACGGGAGCTACTCCGCTACGCAGTGAGAAAAACTTCTATGAAAACGGAAAAATACCATGGGTTACAAGCTCTTGTGTAAATTATGATATGATTCCGCAGGCATCCGAATTTATTACCGAAAAGGCCATCAAGGAAACAAATTGTAAGATCGTTCCGGCAGGAACTCTCGTAATAGCGCTCTATGGTGAGGGAAAGACCAGGGGGAAGGCATCCATCCTGGGGATTGATGCCGCTACCAATCAAGCGCTGGCTGCGATTGTTCTCGATTCGCCTTCGCCTGAGCTGACGCTCTGGCTACGAGAGTTTTTCGCGCTCAGATATCGCCAGATGCGTTCCATGTCGTCGGGTGGAGTGCAGCCAAATCTTAATCTCGGCATCATCAAATCAACTCTAGTACCTATCCCTCCGCCCGATTTACTGCCAGAACTGTTGCGATACATACGGCGCAACTTGAGCAGCGTCGATGTTGCTGAGGCGAATGCCACCCGCGCCCTCGCCCTGCTCGACCACCTCGAAAAATCCATCCTCACCCGCGCTTTCCGCGGCGAACTCGTCCCGCAGGACCCGAACGACGAACCGGCTGAAGCCGCCCTTGCCCGCGCCCGGCCCGCCCCAGCCCAAGCCAAACCCCGCGGCCGCCGCGCCCGCCAACCCGCCTGACCCCGCTTCCACCAAGGACCCAAGCCATGGACCCGGACCTGAAGCAAGACGACCAGGCTTTCTGGGCCCGGCTGTTCGAACAGCGCGAAACCCTCGCCCCCCGCCTGCCCCGGCTGCGGCGCGGCGGCATCGGCCATGCGCGGGTGATCCTCGAACCCGGCGCCGTGCATCTCGGCCTGTTCCGCTACCGCGACCCAAGCTGGCCCAGACTCGGCATCCAGCTCGTCCACCAGGGCCCCACCGGACAGGCCCGCTACCGCGAGTGCGTCGCAAGGCAGGAGACCCTCACCGAGTCCCTGCAGCAGGCCCTGCCGGCCCATGGCGGCATCGAATGGTTCCAAAGCGTCGAGCCCGTCCGCAGCATGATCGTCACCGCCCGCAGCGCCCCGCTGCCCTGGGACGATCCCACGCTCGTCACGGCGCAGATCAACTGGCTGCTGCGCGCGGCGGAAGCCTTCTGGACCCTGTTCGCACCACAGCACCTCCCGATCCGCCCCTGATGCCCCGCCGCCCCAGCGCCAGCCCGGCCCCGTCCACCGTCACGCTCGGCATGGTCATCGCCGAACTGCTGCCGTTCGGCTCCAACCCCACCGACTTTTCCGAGCCGGAGGACGGCAGCGCCTGGAACAAGGTGCCATGGTGGGCGCCCGACCTGTTCGCGGTGGTGGCCACGCTGGCCGAGCGGTCGGGCCTGTATTCGGAAGCCGGCATCGCCCTCAGCACCTCCAGCCAGGGCCGCGCCCGCAAGCGCAGCCGCGCCGCGGCCGCCGAGACGCTGGGCGCGGCCTGGTCCCGCAACCGGGGCGAACCACCGCCCCAGGTGCAGACCCTGTGGGCGCGTCTGCTGACCCATGCGGATGACGGCCTCTGCACCGGCGCCGGCACCGGCGGCGCCTGGAAGCGGGCGGCCATGCAGCTTCTGGCCATTGCCGACGAAGCCGCCGCCGGGATCGGGTTCCGTCCCGCCGGCGCCGAAGCGGAATTGGCCGCGTTCGTCTTCGAGGAATACCAGACCCTGGCCGACATGCCGGCCGAGCTGTTCCTGCCCGCTTTGCCCAACAGCCTGGCCCGCGCCGTGCCACCGGATCGCGCCTGCGTGCTGCCCAAGGCGCTGACACCCGAGATCGGCTGCACGCTGCGCTCCACCACCCACAACCTCGCCTTGCTGCCAGGGATCGGCGAGGTATCCGCCGAATGGCGCCTGTCGGACGTGCCTTCGGCCAGGAAAGGCAAGGCCCGCGCGGCCGCGTCATCCGCGCGCTTCAATTTGCTGGTGGTGCCGTTTCCCTACCACCTGGCCGATGACGCGTTCCGGGTCTCGCGCTCGCCGGATGGGCCGGATGTGGACGGCTATTTCGAGCTCTCGATGAACTGGCTGCCGCCGGGCGGGCCGCCTGAACAGACCACCTCCCTCGTCGAGTTCATCGTGGCACTGATCGCGGCGGCGGAGGACTCCGGCCCAGTGCAGGCCGTGATCCTGCCGGAGACGGCGCTGCGGTCAGCCGAGGCAGAGACGGTGGCCCTGGCAGTGGCGAAGCGTTGCCCGGGCCTGGAGATGGTCATCGCCGGCGTCATCGCGCCGCCGCCGCCCTATCCGCGCACCGGCGTCGATCGCCCGTTCGCCCGCAACGCCGCCTATGTCGCCCGCTTCGACGCCGGGCGACGCATCGACCAGTATCAGCAGGCCAAACACCACCGCTGGCGGCTCGATGCGTGGCAGATCAGGGGATACGGCCTGGAGCACGTGCTGGATCCTGCGCATGGCTGGTGGGAACAGATCGACCTGTCGAACCGGCGCATGGTGTTCAGCCTCGATGCGCGGGAGGCGGTGGTGGCGGCGCTGATCTGCGAGGATCTGGCCCGCTACGACCCGGTGCTGCCGGTGCTCTCCGCGATCGGCCCCAACCTGGTGGTGGCATTGCTGATGGACGGGCCGCAGCTGGCACACCGCTGGCCGGCGCGGCACGCGACCGTGCTGGCGGATGATCCTGGCTCGTCGGTGCTCACGGTGACATCGCTCGGTATGGTGGCGCGGAGCAATCGCGAATGGCTTCGGTCCAATCCCGGCGCGGCAGGGAAGCCGCGCGACTGCGTGGCCATGTGGAAGGAGCGCGGGAAGTCGGCACAGGGGTTTGACCTTGCCGAAGGGTCTCATGCGCTGTTGGTCTCGCTGGCGGCTACACCGCGCCAGCAGAAGACACTCGACCTGCGCAAACGTCGCGACAGCGGAGGATTGATCGAGTACCAGCTTGTTGACGTGAAAAATATCGCGATGCCGGACTCTGAGCGCTTCTCCTGGCTGGCGTTCCCCACCATCTCAGGACCATAGTGAAGATGGAATCAGTGAGGCGTGTGATGAGCGAGATTTCGTCGCCATATGCAAAGTGGGTTGTGAAGGGCTGGGCGGCACACTCCAAGTCCATCGGTGGCCCGGCGATCGCTGAAGCCTTTCGCCGGAACCTGACCCAGGCAGGCACTGCGGCCGGCGACACTGCGGGAACACACGTTGTGTCGAACACGGCGCCCAAACCTGGCGCGTCACGCGTGCGGTCGAAGCCGGTGCCGGCTGGTCACGCTGACGCGGCCGACTGAGTTTCCAGACGGTCAGGCATGATCCCGGCTGGTGGTCAGCCGGGCCGCATCGTTGCCGCACATTTCGTCAAGCTCTTCCAACCATTCTGCCACGCCCCTGGATCGAGACCAGCCTTTGGGTGTGAGCGACGCAAGTATCTCGGTGCTGTGGTCTGATCCGACATCAGAACCCCAGCTCGTGGTCATCCTGTCCAGCACGATTGCCTCATCATTCACACGGACGCTGAGGAAGACACCCTCCCGGACATCGTCGCCGCCGCTCCGAAAGCCCAGCGTCAGTTCCACGTTCACCTCGACGTCCTCCCCGGCCACGATGGCCTGCAGCGCGCCCCAGGCTTCGCCGACTGCGATCAGGTCCACGGGTTCTGTCGCGAAGCTGGACATCGCGCGAGCAGCGATACAAATGTCCGAAACCTTGCTGCGATCAGCTTGCGAGAGCGCGGCGTCGCGCCAGCCGTCCCCGTGTTCAGCGGCATAGCTGGTGTCCACCAACGGCTGCTCCCCTTATCAGGACGCCTACCGCATACCGATCAATGCAAGCAGGTCGCTGCGCCCCCAGACACGTTTCGGTCTGCATGATGGTGTCCCTGGCAGATGGTCGGAAAGCACCGCTCGGGACATTGCTTGCAATAAGCACTCTGGCAGTCACGGATGTCAACCAGCGGTGGTCATCAGATCATCAACTGTCACCCGCGTCGCAAGCGGCATGGTGACGTGTGGCGACGGGCCGCCCCGCATGTCTGCGCATGGCGCGGTGACAAAGAAAGATCGGCATCGCGTTGCGGCGCTGACATCGGGGTGGCAGGTCGAAGATCGCCGCAACCTGGGCGATCGAGAAGGTCAGTGCCGAGTATGGGGAATAACGCGGTCAAGCGGGCATTCTGGCCGATCAAAGATGACGCGTGGCGCATGGTGTGGGGAGAGGCGCTGGGGGTGGATGCTCCCGTGCGTGCAATACACGGCGCAATACGGGCCGCATTGCACCTTGAACTCGTCCACAATCACGCGGCGGCCCGTTCCGCCTGACCAGGAAGCACCATCTATTTTCCACCAACGCCCTGCCGATGCTGAATCGATCCAGCCTGACAATCGCCCCATCGCCTCTCCGGGTGTCGGGCACTTATCGCAAAGCGCGGGCATATTCCGGATTGCGGAACCGCTCGAAGGTCACCTCCGTGTCGCGATAGCCGGGCTGTGCGCATTCGCCGAACGCAGCCGTCAGAGCCGCGTGGCGTTCCTCGATATGCGAAAGAT
The DNA here is from genome assembly GCA_037445025.1 of Rhodospirillales bacterium. Classification (GTDB taxonomy): domain Bacteria; phylum Pseudomonadota; class Alphaproteobacteria; order Acetobacterales; family Acetobacteraceae; genus CAIQQQ01. The sequence continues at coordinate 99,542 of JBBILI010000003.1, read as the reverse complement.
ACTCGGGGTGCGTAATGATATACATTGTATTCTCGGCGATCGCCCGCAGCACTGCCTGGCCCACGAACACCGGATCCATCCGTTGCGACTGTTCGAGCCGCAGTGCCTCCGTGCCGACCGTGGCCAGCCCCTTAAACACATCCGGCGTCGCCGCCCGCACGGCGACCGAGCTTGCAAACAGATTGCTCCGCACCCCGCCAGGGCACAGCACGCTGACGCCGATTCCGGCCGGCGCCAACTCGGCCCGTGCGGCTTCCGACAGCCCGACAACCGCAAATTTCGACGCGCAATAGGCGGCGAGTCCACCTGGCGCCATCAACCCGCCGGTCGATGCCGTGTTGACGATGTGGCCCCTTTGCTTCCGCGCCAGCATCCGCGCGGCCACGGCCCTGGTGCCGAGGAAGGTGCCGGTGGCGTTGATTTCCATCACCATCCGCCACAGCGCCTCCGGCATGTCGGCCACGTTGGTGTCGCGGCCGTCGGCAAACCTGCCCTGGCCCACGCCCGCGTTGTTGCAGAGGATTTCGATGGGGCCGAGGACTGCTTCCACGGCGTTCAGCGCAGTTTCCCATCCCGCGGAGCTGGTCACGTCCAGCTTCACGGCAGCGCCGAGCTCTGGCAGCGCGGCCTTGGCCGTCTCAAGAGCGGCTTCGTTGATGTCGGCGATTGCGACGCGCAGGCCGGCTGCCATGAAGGCGCGGGCCATGCCGAGACCGATGCCGCTGGCGCCCCCGGTGATCAGCGCCGTTTTACCCGTCACATATGCCATGTATCGTTCCCAGCTTTCTCGCGCGAGTGCGTTGTTTGGCATAGCTAGACGCGTTTCATTGGAGACAGGCAATGCGGGAGGCTAACTGGGCCGGCTCCATATCGCTTCATATGGCCCAATGCATTCCTCATCCGCCGGAATGATATCCTCGTCGTGCCGCCGAGATTACAGGCATCGCAGGCTGACGATGGCGTCGCGCTGGTGGCAGCGCAGTTCAAAGCCGTCGGGCATCACCATGGCTTGGGGTCCCTGGGTGGCCTGTGGATCAACTTTGGGTCGATCCGCTTCAGGCGTTGATGGACGGAAGGTGCGGTGACGCCCAGCGCGGCGGCGACGGCTGAAGGCTTCTCGCCGGCCATGAGCCGCCGGGTGCACTCCTCCACCCCAGCAGGGGTCATTCGTCGCTTCTTGGTCTCGCCCGTGATCCAGACCGGTGACGCCTCGGCCTAGAGGGGAGCCGCGGCGGGCGGTCCCACCAGCTTGGCGACGGCCTCTTCCAGAGCAGCGACGCGTCCCTCAATGGTTGCTTGGTCAGTCCTGGTGATCAGCTCGGCCGTGCGGCCAGCATTCTCAAGCTCCAGCAGCCTCGCTATTGAGTCTGCTAGGTTTGGATTGCGTGTAACCGCCGAAGCCACAGAGCGGATGAGGGCGTGATGCTCTGCCGGCGCGCTGAAGCTGGAGGTGGGATGAGCTGCCATCAGCTTCGACCTCCAACGCAATCTCGAGAGCCTGCTGCAGTACGTCCCACTCGCTGTGCCCAGATTTCTCGACGGGCCAATCGTCCTTTCGACCAAGATCCGTGAGGCCTCGAAGCCATTTCGCTTGATCGGTTTCTCAGACTAGGTATGGCTAGAATAGAAGTGTCCCGTCCTCGGGACTGGCCAAGGGGCTCAAATTGGCCTTTGCGTCCCTCATACGGGACCATACTCGCCTCCAATGACGTCGTTTGTCCCGCCGGTGGGACTTCTTGGTCCCGTATGAGGGACCGGCTTAAAAGTCGTTTCTTGCAATGATCCGTCGGCCCAGCGTTCAAAATCTTTGGACGCTGGAACTTGTTTGTTCACGCCCGACGGCCACCAAGTCAGCCGCCATTCGGTAGCCATGCGCCCGTTAGGAGTCTTGTGGTTGAAACTGGCAGCCTTCGTCTTTGCTATAAATCAATGCGCTTCAAGTTCTTTTAGATCTCTGGCAACGGATGATTTACTCAAACCGAATATTTCACCATCTCGAGCACCGAAGTGTATTGATCCATTATTATGCCCGTCATATGAATACATCACAGATTGCAATACTGCTCTTGCTGACGGACTGAGGTCAATGTAGGCGTGTGTTCTCATCAAGAAGCGTGGAAAGGCGATAAAGCTCTCTGATGCAGGTTTTTTGCTCCTGCCTTTCCTATCAACGCCACGGCCCTTTGTCATTCGACGGCTCCTCGTGATCGGCACCTTCATCGGAACGGCGCACGAAGTTGATGGCGATCTGACGAGAGGCGCCGAGCCGAACGTTGCAGATCTCGTAAACGATACTGAGCCGGTCGAAGTCTCCCCGTATCGTGGCAACAGCTTTTGTCGAAACACTGATTTTGACGAAGCGGTTCCAGGTGGACTGACAGGCGATGTTGCCCCGCCACCGGTTCCCATCATCGTCGCCGAGTGAGAACGGGGCCGAACTTCGTCGGCGTAATTCCAGCGCCACTTCTCCGAATGGTCCAGACATGGCGATCTCTCCTTGGAGACCGCCCGGCGAGCAATCCTTGAATGGTGCGCACGATCACGGTAGAAACAAGCGCCCGCTCGTTCCTTCCGACATTCGCCGCTCTGGTAAGCTCGTATGCTCGCCGGGGCGGTTTCTACTTGGGGGCTTTGAACGTCGCAGTTGGTAGGCTCTCAATAAAGCGATCGATGCTGTCGAGGTTGATGAGGGTCCGACGGCCGTGTTTGCAGGCTATGATGTTCCCGTTGCCCAACTCCTCATAGAGCTTGGTGCGGCCGAACCCAGAGTAGGCACAGGCGTCGTCGATCGGCATGAGACGGGGACGAAGGCCAGAGGGCTTCTTGGTCGCGATGGGCGACTGGTTGGCTGTTGCTTGGGCGATCATCTATGCGGCTCCGACTGGTTGTGGTCGAAGCCGAACGTCGTCGAACCGGAAACCCAATTCTAAGGGGAAAGAAGGGGGTATTTTTCCGCGGAACACTACTTCGGACGATCGGCCACGACCCGCTGCGCTGCCTCCCCATAGGTAGCCCATGCTTCTCGGGCTTGATCTACGCTGGCGGTGAAGCGCCGTGCGACTACGTCGAGGCATGTCACCAGCTTTGGCGGCTTCGGTGCATCAAGGAGATCGGCTATCTGGAGCGCCATCTTCTTGCGCATCGTCTCGACCGCTCGCCGTTGAAGGGCTGGACGGTTTCCAGATCCATCGGCCATTGCTCCGAACAGTTTCGCAGCAACAATTTGCGTGTAACCTTTAGACTTTCTTCCCGTGACATGCTCTCGTGACCACTCCATGTCGGAAGCGCTCCAAAGATCGAACAAGGCAAGAACGAGGTTTTGAGCGACCCAAACTGGGATTGACACCAGTGCGTCATGATCGAAACCTTCGACGATCTCAGCAAAGTGTTCAGGTTTGATATCGTTCCTGCCGTGCTGGGCGACCCTTGGACCTTCCAACTCCTGCCCATTGGTCACTGCACCTTCCAGAACGTCACGAAGAGCCATGAGCGCACCGAGCGCCATAGGCAATCGGCCGGCATTCACATCATTGCGGCACGCCTGAAGGTGTTGTCGCCAGTCGCCCAACTCGGGCCCATAGGTGAGGGCAGCAATGTAGCGGGCATCGCGAGGTTTGAGCTCGGGGGGGGAGGCCTTTGAATAATGGTCTCTGCGTCCTGAGCTCTTTTGCTTGCTTGGTTCGGACTGGGGGCCGGACGTAGCGCCCGACCCCTTCCGGCTTTTGCTCGAGCCGGTCACAAGGCCTGATCCGACTCCATCCGCCGGAGTATTCCGCCCAAGATGGAATGAAGGTCGGACAGTTGCTCTTGGTCCAGCATTGTGTCGTATTTGATATCTTCCTGTGAGCTGCCCGGGTAGACGCGGGCTTCTAGCCGCGGCGCGACGGAAAGTGTTGCTGACCACTCGTTGGCGGTGATCCGCAGCCCTCCAATGCAGATCCCGACGTGTTCAGCCACAGTCAGGTCCAGATCAGCGGCAGCAGCGTGGATGGCACTTGTCCATCGCTTGGCGACCGTGGGCGTTTCAGAGCGTATCGTGTTAGTAGACAGAGTAGCCTCGGACATCGTCGTCCTCACGTTGCTGGGGTCAGGGCCGGTGGATGCTCCCAACATCGGCCGGCCCGCCCATGATGCCCGGAAACCGCCGGGTGCGGATCACGTCAGCCAGCTCGCATTGCCGCCAACTCGATGACTGCGCCCCTCTGCTTCGATGGCGTGGCACAGAACGCGGCCCAGGCGTCCATCAGATGGCGGCGCTTCTCGAACAGATCGCCGCGGGCATAGGCCGCCTCCGTCTTGCTCTCCAGCGTGTGTGCTAAGGCAGCCTCAGCGACCTCGCGTGGCGTGTTGGTGAACTCGCCGGCCCAATCGCGGAAGCAACTCCTGAAGCCATGGGGCGTGATGTCGCCCCGCTTCATTCTGCGCAACGCCATGGTCAGCGCCATGATGGACAGGGGCCGGCCCTCCTTGCCGCCGGGGAACACGAACGCCGTTGGCGCGTCGTCGATGCACTGGTCGGCCATCTGCTTCAACAGCGCCAGTGCGGCCGTCGAGAGGGGCACCCGATGCTCACGCCCTGCCTTCATTCTCTCGGCGGGGACCGTCCAGAGCTTCGCCGCCACGTCCAGTTCATTCCAGCGTGCACCCAGCACTTCGCCAGAGCGCGCAGCGGTCAGGATGGCGAACTCCAGAGCTCGAGCTGATGTGCCGGCCTGCTCCCGAAGCTGGACCATGAATGCACCGATCTCTGGCCAGGGCAGGGCGGCGTGGTGCTGCACCTTGGCCACCTTGCTGCGAGCTGGCAGCGTGAGCGCGAGATGTCCCTTCCAGGCTGCCGGATTCTCGCCAGACCGCCACCCCATCGCCTTCGCGTAATCCAGCACCTTCTCGATCCGTCCACGCACCCGAGTTGCCGTCTCAGGTTTGGTGCGCCAGATCGGCTCGACGACGGCGAGGACGTGTGTGGTGGTGACGTCGGCAACTGGGATGTCGCCCATATGGGTGTAGGCATAGGTTGCCAGGGTGTTGCGCCACTGGTCCTGGTGCTTCTCGTTCTTCCAACCCGCCTCATGGGCCTCGATGAACTTCTTGGCAGCTTGTCGGAACGTGTGTGCACGCGCCGCCGCATCCTGGGCGGCTGCCTTGGCAGCAGCTTCGTCCGCATCACGCTTCGCGAGGGGGTCAATGCCAGCTCTTACAAGCTTGTGGAGCTCCGCGGCCTTGTCGCGCGCTGACGCGAGCGAGACAGCCGCTCGATCGTCTCCTGCACGGCCAAGCCCCATCTCACGCATTTTTCCGCCGCGGGGGGTGTAGCGGAAGACCCAGAAGCGCGCGTCCACGGATCGGACGAACAGGTATAGGCCGTTGCCGTCACCGTATCGGCCAGGCTTAGCATTCCGAACCCCGGCGGCCGTCAGCTTTTCAGCTCTGCGCGGCATCTGCTCTCACCCCGCGTTAGGGGACAAGATCCCGTCCCTTTTCCGTCCCCTAATAGACTTCGCGAACTAGGGTGGATGCAAGCGGAAACTGGCGGATGAGATGGATCAGAAAATCGCGGAAATTCTGGAATTTCTTCTGATTGTCCGAACGTTGGCGAAAGCTGGCAATTAGGGGATTGGCGGAGGGGATGGGATTCGAACCCACGGTAGGGGTTGACCCCCTACAACGGTTTAGCAAACCGTCGCCTTCAGCCGCTCGGCCACCCCTCCGCCGGAGGACCGCAAGCAATTCGGCCTTCTGCAACACGACGTTTGCCTCACCGTTCTAGGCAGATGTCCGGCCCGCGTCAAACACCGTGTGTCAGGCGGGGCGCGGTTCGCTATGGGCGATCTCAAAACCGGCCTTCGTGCCCGGGCGTGCCATCATCGTGTCGTACCAGCGCTTCACATGCGGGAATTCCGCCAGATCGACCTGGTGACGCTCGTGGCGCCAGGCCCAGCCGACGATGGCGAAGTCGGCGATGGAGATGTCACCTGCGAAGAATTCGACTTCGGCGAGCCTGCGGTCGGCCACGCCGTAAAGGCGGCGGGTTTCCTTGAGGTAGCGTTGCGTGCCGTAGCGGCGGTCGGCTTCGTCCTGGAGGTCGAGGAAGTGATGCGCCTGGCCCAGCATCGGGCCGAAGCCGCCCATCTGCCACATCAGCCATTCCAGCACCGGGACCTGGGCGCGGAGGTCAGAGGGCCAGAACTGTCCGGTCTTGGCGCCGAGATAGATGAGGATAGCGCCGGATTCGAAGACGGTGATGGGTTTGCCGTCGGGGCCTTCGGGGTCCTTGATGGCGGGGATGCGGTTGTTGGGGCTGAAGGCGAGAAAATCCGGGTTGAACTGCTCGCCTTTGCCGATCGCCACCGGGTGCATCGAATAAGGGAGGCCCATCTCCTCCAGGGCGACGGAGATCTTGCGGCCGTTGGGCGTGCCCCAGGACCAGAGTTCGATGCTCATGAGGTTGGTTTCCTTGGGGCCTGGCCACGGGCGTGGCCGGTTGCGATCCAGCCGAAGCTGGGGTCTGTGTCGGTATCGTAGATCTGCAGACGCGGCAGGGCGAAATCCGGATCGCCCTCCACCATGGGGCGGGAGCCGAGCGCCAGGGCCTCGGCGTAGCCGGCGGATCGGGCGGCGGCTTCAAGCGTGGCATCGTGGATGCCATAGGGCCAGGCGATCATGTCGATCGGCGTGGTCACGTGGGCCGCGAGGGCAGGCCGGCAATCGCCCAGTTCGTGTGCCACGAAGCTGGCATAGGACTGGGGGTCACGCCTGGCGCGCTCGGTGTTGAAGTTGGGGTGGTGCATGGTGTGGGCCTGCACGTCCACCAGGCCCGATTTGACCATGTCGTCGATCATCGCCCAGGTGAGGTAGGCGCCGCCATGGCCGATCATCGGCGGGTTGAGGAACAGGGTTACCGGCAGATGCATGCGGCGCAGCACCGGGAACATGTCGGTGTAGACGCTCTTCCAGCCGTCATCGGCGGTCAGCACCACGGCGGGGCCGACCGGCGCGCCGCCATGGATGGCAGCCACGGCCTGATGCAGCGGCACGACGGCGATGTGGTGGAACGCGAGCCATTCCATCTGGTGGATGAATTTCGGCGTGGTGACCACGGTGCCGGAATGGCTCACCACAGGGTCAAACCGGTGATAGGTCAGCACCGGTATCGGCGGCTGCTGGGCCTGTGCGGGCGCGGCCAGGCACAAGGTGGCACAGGCCAGCAGCAGCGTGCGGATCATGCGAGTTTTGCCTTCAGCGCCTCGTTGACCAGGGCAGGGTTGCCCTTGCCGGCCATGGCCTTCATCACCTGGCCGACGAAGAAGCCGAACAGCTTCTCCTGACCGGCCTTGTACTGGGCGACCTTGTCGGCATTGGCGGCGAGCACCTTGGCGACCGCTTCGTCGATGGCGCCGGTGTCGGTGACCTGGCGCAGGCCTTTCGTTTCCACGATGGCGGCAGGGTGCTCGCCGGTTTCGACCATCGCTTCGAACACCTCCTTGGCGATGCGGCCGTTGATGGTCTTGTCGGTGATGAGGTCGATAAGGGCGCCGAGGTTCTGGACCGGGACGGGGGTGGTTTCGATGGTGCGGCCGGTGCGGTTGAGGGCGGCGAAGAAGTCACCCATCATCCAGTTGGCGGCGAGCTTGGCGTCGCGGCCTTTTGCCAGGGTTTCGTAGAAATCGGCGGTGGCCTGTTCCATGACCAGCACGCGGGCGTCGTAGGCAGAGAGGCCGTAGTCGGAGACGAAGCGGGCGGTTTTGGCATCGGGCAGTTCGGGCAGCGACGCCTTGAGGCTGTCGACCCAGTTCTGTTCCAGCACGAGGGGCAGCAGGTCGGGATCCGGAAAATAGCGGTAATCATGCGCGTCCTCCTTGGAGCGCATGGAGCGGGTTTCGTTGCGCGAGGGGTCGAACAGGCGGGTTTCCTGGGTGACTTCGCCGCCGTCCTCCCACACCGCGATCTGACGTTTCGCCTCGGCTTCCACGGCCTGCATGACGAAGCGGATGGAGTTGACGTTCTTCACCTCGCAGCGCGTGCGGAACCCTTCGCCGAGCTTGCGGACGGAGACATTGACGTCGGCGCGCATGGAACCTTCGTCCATGTTGCCGTCGCAGGTGCCGAGATAGCGCAGGATCTGCCGCAGCTTGGTGAGGTAGGCGCCGGCCTCCTCGGGCGAGCGGATATCGGGCTCGCTGACGATCTCCATCAAAGCGACGCCGGAGCGGTTGAGGTCGATGAAGCTTCTTGTCGGGTCCTGGTCGTGCAGGCTCTTGCCGGCGTCCTGCTCGAGGTGCAGTCGGGTGACGCCGATCTGCTTGGTCGAACCATCGGACAGCGTGACCTCAACCACGCCTTCGCCCACGATCGGGTGGGCGAACTGGCTGATCTGATAGCCCTGCGGCAGGTCGGCGTAGAAATAGTTCTTGCGGTCGAAACGGCTCCACAGGTTGATGTCGGCGTTGATGCCGAGGCCGGTGCGGACGGCCTGGGCCACGCATTCGCGGTTGATCACCGGCAGCATGCCGGGGAAGGCCGCGTCGACGAAGCTCACCTGCGTGTTGGGCTCGGCGCCGTATTCGGCGGAGGCGCCGCTGAACAGCTTGGACTTGCTGATGACCTGCGCATGCACCTCCAGACCGCAGACGATCTCCCAGGTGCCGGTGCTGCCTTCGAGTGTGTAGGCCATGGCTCAGACTCCCGCCCGGATGGTGGGCAACGCAGTGAACCCGGCGGCGCGTTCGATGGCGGCGCTGACGGCTAAGACGGTTTCCTCGTCGAACGGCCGGCCGATCACCTGCAGCCCGAGCGGCAGGCCTTGCGCGTCAAGGCCCGCGGGGACGGACATGCCGGGCAGGCCCGCCATGTTCACCGGGACGGTGAACACGTCGTTGAGATACATCGTCACCGGGTCGTCCATTTTCTCGCCCTGGCCGAACGCGGCGGAGGGGGTGGCCGGGGTGAGCAGGGCATCGACGGTCTCGAACGCTTCGGTGAAGTCGCGCAGGATCAGCGCGCGCACCTTCTGGGCGCGGAGGTAGTAGGCGTCGTAATAGCCGGCCGACAGCACGTAGGTGCCGATCAGGATGCGGCGCTGCACCTCGGGGCCGAACCCGTCGGCGCGGGTGTTTTCGTAAAGATCGGTGAGGTCGCGGCCCTGGCTGCGGGCACCGAAGCGGACGCCGTCGTAGCGGGCAAGGTTGGAGGAGGCCTCGGCGGGGGCGACGATGTAGTAGGTCGCCAGGCCGTACTTGGTGTGCGGCAGCGACACGTCGACGATTGTTGCCCCGGCGTCGCGCAGCCAGGTGAGGCCCTGCTGCCACAGCGCCTCGATCTCGGGGGCCATGCCGTCCATGCGGTATTCGCGGGGCACGCCGATGCGCAGGCCTTTCACGCCACGGCGGCAGGCGGCGGCGAAATCCGGCACCGCCATGTCGGCCGAGGTGCTGTCCTTCGGGTCGAACCCGGCCATGGAGCCGAGCAGGACGGCGCAGTCCTCCACCGTGCGGGCCACCGGGCCGGCCTGGTCGAGCGAGGAGGCGAAGGCGACCACGCCCCAGCGGGAGCATCGTCCATAGGTCGGCTTGATGCCGGCGATGCCGCAGAATGCCGCGGGCTGGCGGATCGAGCCGCCGGTGTCGGTCGCGGTGGCGCCCAGCGCCATGCGGGCGGCGACGGCGGCGGCCGAGCCACCGGACGAGCCGCCGGGGACCAGCGGGCGGTTGTCGCCGCGCCGCGTCCAGGGGTTGGTCACGCCGCCATAGGCCGAGGTCATGTTCGACGAGCCCATGGCGAACTCGTCCATGTTCACCTTGCCCAGGAACACCGCCCCGTCACGCAGCAGGTTGGCGGTGACGGTGCTTTCATACAGCGGGATGAAGGGCGAGAGGATCTTGCTGCCTGCCGTGGTGCGCACGCCTTTGGTGCAGAACAGGTCCTTGATCGCGATCGGAATGCCCGTCAGCGGGCCCGCCTCACCTTTGGCCAGCGCCGCATCGGCCCGTTCGGCCTGGGCCAGCGCCGCTTCGGCGGTGGGGGTGATGTAGGCGTTGATCTGCGGGTTGAGCTGTTCGATGGCCCCGACATAGGCGGTTGTCAGCTCACGCGAGGAGATCTTCTTGGCCCGCAGCGCATCGCGGGCCTCGATGAGAGAAAGATCGAACATCACTCCACCACCTTCGGAACGGCATAGAACGGCCCGTCGCGATCCGGCGCATTGGACAGCACCGCCTCCTGCAGATCGCCGTCGGTCACCACGTCCTCGCGCAGGCGCATCGCCATCATGGCGGCCCCGGTCAGCGGCTCGACGCCTTCGACGTCCACCTCGTTCAGCTGTTCGATCCAGCCGAGAATGCCGTTCAGATCGCCTTGCAGCTGCGCCACCTGCGCGTCATCGATACGCAGTCGGGACAGGCGGGCAATGCGACGGACGGTCGCGGGATCAAGCGACATGGTGTTCCTTGTTGGTCTGGCGGGAAGGACAGACCATAAACGCCCCCATGCCCCTGTTCAACATGACCGACCTGCGTGCCCGCATTGCTCCAGGCCAGCGTCTGCTGGGCCTGGACCCCGGCAGTCGGGTGATCGGCCTGTCGCTCACCGATGTCAGCCTCATGCTGGCCAGCCCCTATGGCCGCGTGGTCCGCGGCAAGCTTGCGGCCAACGCTGCCGAGATTGCCAGGATCGCCCGCAACGAGGGCGCCGCGGGCCTGGTCATCGGTCTGCCGCTGTCGTTGGATGGTTCAGCCGGCCCCGCGGCCCAGGCGGCGCGGGACTGGGCGCACGCGCTCTCCACCGCAACCGGCCTGCCTGCGGCGTTGTTCGACGAGCGCCTGTCGTCGGCCGCGGTGAACCGGTTTCTCACCACCGAAGCCGATATGACCCGCAAGCGCCGGGCTGAGGTTGTCGACCAGATGGCGGCGGCCTACATGTTGCAAGCGGCGCTCGATGCGTCGATCCCTTCAATCACAACGGGGTATTGAGTGGAACGCGCGATCCTGATCTGTGGACTGGTTCGCGCGCCCGAGCATTTCCTCAGCTACCTCATCGGTGTGCAGCGCCTCGGCATTCCCGGTCTGCGGGTGATCTTTTCCACCTGGACTGGTGAGCTCGACCGCTACCCCGAGGTGCGCGCGCAGCTGTTGGCGATGGGAGCGGATCTGGTCGAGCAGGACCAGCCGGACCTGAAGCTGCCCGGCCATATTCTGCACCAGGTGCTGACGCTGGAGCTCGGCCTGTCGCTGCTGGAGGACGACGTCTTCGTGCTCAAGACGCGCCCGGACATCTGCGGCGTAATGGATGTAGTGCATTTCATGCAACGAACGCCGGAGCCGCTGGCGGCTGGCGCGCTGTCCTGCCCTTTCACGCACCGGGTGTTCGTGGTGGGGATGTTTGGGGCCCACCCGACCTACATCAACGACATCATCTTCGCCGGGCGCGCCGGGGATCTGCGCTGGCTGACCTGGATTCCGATCACTCTGGGGCCGAAATATCCGCGCCTTGCGCCGGAGCAATGGATTTGGTCTAGCGCCCTGGTGCCCGGCAATGCGGTGATGGATGCGTACCTCTCCGTCAATCCCGGGCTGATCTTTTCCGATCCGCAAAGCCACGCCGCCACGCGGCTGGTGCTGAGCGAGGATCCGCTGTTCGCCCGGGCGATCGCCGCCATCGCCCAGCTCGTGCAGGACTGCCTGGGTTATCTTCACCCCGATCCGCACCACGCTGCGAGCTTTGCGCGCTGCGCCGACCATACGCTGGAGGCGTTGCTGTGGGATGATCTCGGGATCCCCGGGATCGACCATCACCCTCTGGCGTGCACCAACACGTTTGTCAGTGCGGCCCCGATGGCTGCCATCCATGCCGGGAAGATCGCTGGTTCGCCCTTGGGGGAGCGGGTTGCGGGCGCCTTGTCCGATCTGCGTGCGGCGTGCGGCGTGAGCCGGGCGCAGCTGCAGGCGGAAGCGGCGTTGCTGGCGGCGGCGCTGCAGGATCGGGCCGGCATCGGCGGGCACCAGGCGCCGCTGGACGGGCCGCATCATCGCCTGGTCCGCCGCGGGCCGCCGGCGTGGCGGTTGGCCGGCGGGGTGGATGTGGCGATTCTCGAACAGGAGAACAACATGATGCGGCGGACGATTGATCGGTTGACAGATCAGTTGCGGGTGAAGGGTTAGCAAGGAAGGACTTCTTTTCTGACGAAAAGAAGCAAAAGACTTTCATCCATTAGAGCTCTCCCTCTCCGGATAGTCCCGCGCCAGAGATTGAAAGTTTTTTGGTTCTTTTTTTCAAAAAAGAACCGCTTCCTCCCTAAAACAACGACATCTGACTCTCCGCAAACCCACTCATCGCCGCCGGTGCCGCAAACCGGCTGCAATCCAGATCCTGCCGATCCTCCAGCCCGAACTGCCGGGCCGCTCGGGTAAATCGCCGTGCCAGCAGCTCGGCATACACACCCGTGCCGGTGAAACGCTTGCCGAACCGCGCATCGTTCAGTCCGCCGGCGCGGGTCTCACGCACCAGTTCCAGCACGTGGCGGGCGCGATCGGGATAGTTGGTGCGCAGCCAGTCCTCGAAGATCTGCTTGAGTTCGTGCGGCAGACGCAACAGCACATATCCCGCGTTGCGGGCCCCCGCCTTGGTGCAGGCCTCCAGAATGCGCTCCATTTCGGAGTCATTCAGACCGGGGATCATCGGTGCCGCAAGCACGCCCGTCGGCACCCCGGCCGCGGACAGCGCACGGATCGCCTCGATCCGCCGCAGCGGCGTGGCCGCACGCGGTTCCATCTTGCGTGCGAGTGTCGCGTCCAGCGTCGTGACGGAGAGATAGACGCGCACCAGATTGCGCGTTGCGAGTTCCTGCAGGATATCGAGATCCCTGAGAACGCCTGCCGACTTGGTGACGATGGTGACGGGGTGGCTGAACCGGTCCATCACCTCCAGCACCTCGCGGGTGAGTTTCAGAGTCCGCTCGATCGGCTGGTACGGATCGGTATTGGAACCAAGTGCCAGCGGCCGGGCGACATAGCCGGGCTTGCGCAGCTCCTTCTCGAGCAGGCTTGCGACGTCGGGCTTGTAGAGCAGTTTCGTTTCGAAATCGAGGCCTGGGGAATGGCCGAGATAGGCGTGCGAGGGGCGGGCGTAGCAGTAGACGCAGCCATGCTCGCAGCCGCGATACGGATTGACGGCGCGGTCGAAGCCGAGATCGGGGCTTTGGTTCCAGCTGATCACCGTGCGGCTGGAATCGCGTGTCAGTGTGGTCTGCAGCCGTGGCAGTTCGGCGAAATCGGCGGTCAGTGTCTCCCACCCGTCATCGAACGGGCTGGCATCGCGGGTTTCGAACCGGTTGCGCGGATTGATCGTGGCACCACGGCCGTGCTGCGGCGGCGGGCGCAGCGCCTGGGGCACCGGCGGGATGGACAGCCCGGCCATCGGTGCCTTGCGGCCATGCCTCGGGGCCGGCGGCTCGACGAGGCCGGCGCGGTCGAGGGCTTCCATCTCATCCGGATCGATTTCCCGGGCGAGGTCGAATTCGCTATACGTGCGGCTGTGCTCCTGCGCGCGCATGACGGTGATCCCTGTTTGTTCTCGCGCAGTTTGCCCAGAACGAGCGGCGACGTCAAGAACGGAATAAGAACGCAAACCTTTGGAGCGACACATGGGTCAGGGTCTGAGGCTTTCGGTGCTTCTGGGTCTGCTGGGACTGCTCGCAGCACCGGTCATGGCGGCGGAGACGATCAAGGTGCCCTCCAACCCGATCCCGACGGCTCCGGGGGCGCGGCCGGCGCCGGTGCTGATCCTGCTGCATGGCTGCGGCGGCCTGGGGCGCAATATGGATCTCTGGGTCCGGCGGGTGAACGATTGGGGCTACGCGGCCTTTGTGCTGCTGAGTTTCCAGGCGCGACAGATCCGCAGCGTGTGCGCGCCGGAGGACCAGCCGAAGGTGACGGGGCTTGATCGTGCCGGTGACGTTCTGAACGCGGCGCTGGTGCTGCAGGGCGTGCCTGGCCTCGATGGCGGCAGGATCGGCGTGATCGGGTTCTCGCACGGCGGCGGCACGACGACAGTGCTGACACGTCGCGCCTTCGAGGCGTTTCGGCCTGGCCTGATCAAGGCGGTGGTGAACTATTACGGTCCCTGCACCAATCCGGAGTTTCACGGCCGCACGCCGATGCTGGCGCTGAACGGCAGCGACGACAACTGGGGCGACCCGCCGGGAACCTGCAAACGTTTTGCAGATGCGATGAGAGCCGATCAGGTGTTCGAGCTGCACACCTATCCCGGCGCGGCGCATGATTTCGACAGTCCGTCGATGGTGTCACGCAGCTACACGCTGGGGCATCCCGCCCAGTATGACGCGGCTGCCGCGGCGGACAGTTTCGAACGCACCAGGAGCTTCCTCGATCGGTATGTGAAGGCGGCACGGCAGTAGGTCGTCCCACCTGGCGGCGCAGATCTCGGATCGCGCCGCCCGTTCTACCGCTTCAGATGCTCCTGCAGGCGGGGCATCAGTTCGACGAGATTGCAGGGGCGGTGACGGTTGTCGAACTGCCAGACCAGGATGTCGTCCCACGCATCCTTCACCGCGCCGGTGCTGCCGGGAAGGGCGAACATGTAGGTGCCGCCGGCGACGCCGCCGATCGCGCGCGACTGTATCGTTGACGTTCCGATCTTCTGATAGCTGAGCATGCGGAAGAGTTCGCCGAAGCCTTCGATGGTTTTCTCAAGCACCCGGTTGAACGCCTCCGGTGTCACGTCCCGCCCGGTGATGCCGGTGCCGCCGGTGGTGATGATCACATCGATGTCCGGCCGCGCGATCCAGCCGTGCAGACGATCCGTGATCAGGTCGGCATCGTCACGATCAATGGCCCGGTCGGCCACCACATGCCCCGCCGCCGCGATGCGCGCGGCCAGCGTGTCGCCGGAGGTGTCGTTGGCCAGGGTCCGCGTGTCGGAGACCGTGAGCACGGCGATCCGGCACGGCAGAAAAGGGCGGGTCTCGTCGATGCGGGCCATGACGTCTCTCCGGTCAATGTAGCAGGGCGGGGGCCGACTGCCGCTGGTCGAGCGGATGGTAGCAGGGCCAGGCGCCGGCGGCGAGTTCGTCCAGGCTCGGCGTCGGCAGGTGCATCCTTGCGGCATAGATCCAGGTGTAGGTGAGCACCCGCGGCACGAAGGTGCGGGTCTCGTCGATCGGAATCGCCTCGATGAACAGCAGCGGGTCGCCGCCATGGCGGATGCCGGGGCCCCAGCGGCCGAAATTGCCGGGCCCCGCGTTGTAGCTGGCCAGCAGCCGCAGCAGGTCGCCGCCCACCACGTCGTGGCCGGCGAGATACGCCACATAGCGCTGGCCAAGATCGAGATTGATGCCGGGCTCGCGCAGCTCGCCCACCAGCGTGCCCCCGGCACGCCGCCCGGTCAGAAAGCTCGCGGTCTCCGGCATGATCTGCATCAGCCCGGTGGCGCCGGCAGAGGAGACGAGGCGGGTGTTGAAGTTCGATTCGGTGCGGGTGATGGCATAGACCATGGCCGGATCCACCTGGAATCCGCCGCTGGGCCACAGCCTGGGGATGGGAAAGCGGGTGGCGTCGCGCGGCACGCCGTCAGCTGACTGCACTAGGTCGGCCAGCTGGGCTGCGAGCTGCACCAGACCGGCCCGGTTGGCCACCAGCATGATGGCGCGGCCCAGCGCCGGCTCGCTGGTGGCGGCGGGCCACAGCCCTCGCAGCTCCGCCTCCGCCCGCGGCAGCTGGCCCACCTGGATCAGCGAGAAGGCCCGCATACCCTCGGGCCGGGCCGCCACGGCCTCGATATCGGCTTCCGACAGGGTTTCGCGCACATCCCGCCCGGTTGGCGAGAAGCCGAAGCCCAGGCCCAGCGCGCGGCGCGCCAGCAGGCCGTAGAAGGTGCGCGGCTCGGCGGCCGCCCGGGTCATCCAGCGCTGATACTGCGCCGGCCGGCCGGTGCGCAGCTCGGCGCGGGCCGACCAGAAGGTGGACGCGCTGCGCAGCGAGGCGGTGGACAGCTCGGCCTTGGCGGCGGCCTCGAACATCGGCCGCGCCTGCTCGATCCGCCCCATCCGCCAGGCCGCGAGGCCGGCCATGGTGCCGGCAAGGGCCGAGGCGGCGCAGCCGGTCTCGCGGCACACGCCGCGCCCGGCGGCGCCGAGCACGAAGGCGTCGGTGTCACGGTTCAGGGTGAACAGGATCTGCGTCGCCTCGCCGCGCAGCTGCGAGGCATAGAGCGGGGTCAGGCCCTGGGTGCGGCCCAGCAGCCGCTCCACAGCCGCAGCCCCGCCGGCGCGGGCGGCGTCGTGCACCGACCGATCCAGCGAGGGGTTGCGGCTGAGGGTGAAGATGTCAGGCTCGCTGTCCTCCGGCACCGGGCCGAGCGGGGCGCCCTGGTCATGCGCCAGGGCCGCGGTCTCGGGCGCCGGCGGCGCCGTGGCGCCCTTGGGCAGGCGGGTCAGCAGCAGCGCGTGAATGGCGGGCGCGTCGGGCAGGCCGGGCCAGCGCTGCAGCCAGCTGCGCAGGTCGTCGGCACCGGGGCGGGTTGTGGGACCGAGATAGCGATCGGCCAGGATGTGCCCGAGCATATCGACGCCCGGCTGGTAGCTGAGGTCCAGCTCCGCCGTCTCCCGCAGGGCAGCCGCGATGTCGCCGCGGGCCTGATATTCGAAGATGCGCCGAATCCGCGCCGCCTCGCTCGGTGGCAGCGGCTGCGGCAACGCCACGCCGGACGCGCCGCGCGGATCGATCCGCGGCCGCGCGAAAGCGGTGTCGTCATAGGTCGGATTGGTTTGCGCTTCCGCCGATCCCAGGCCGCCGGTGGAAGACCATCCGGCCAGTATCGCGGCACCCGCGATCATCACGCGGGCAGCCGACAGGCGGGAAAGCGTTCTGCTGATCCCTTGCATGGCCGTTGCCCTACACGGCTGTCCGTCCGCGTGCAACAAAACACGACGTCATGTGTCTCAGGAATGAGATGGACGGGCTTTCGGAAAGGGACTCAAAGCGCTAGATCGAATCACTTATGCGTGAGTCCCGGCTGCATCGAGGGCCCGGCGCAGCTGGATCAGGTCGGCCCAGGCATCGCGCTTGGCACCGCTGTTGCGCAGCAGGTAGGCCGGATGGAGCATCGGCAGCGTGGGCACGGGGTCCGGCAGGCCGGGAATGCGCGCCTCGCTCCAGCTTCCGCGCAGGCGGGTGATGCCGGTCTTGGTGTCCAGCACCGCGCGCGCCGCCAGCGCGCCCAGCAGCACCAGCCGGCGCGGGCGCACGAGGGCGATGTGGCGCAACAGGAACGGCAGGCAGGCCGCCACCTCGGCATCGGTCGGGTTGCGGTTGCCGGGCGGGCGCCAGGGAATGAGGTTGGTGATCAGGTAGCGCGTGCGGTCCAGCCCGATGCTGGCCAGCATCCGGTCAAGCAGCTGGCCCGAGGGGCCGACGAAGGGCAGTCCGGCGCGATCCTCCTCCGCACCGGGCCCTTCGCCGACCAGCATCAGCCCGGACAGCGGATTGCCGTCGGCGAACACCAGGCTGGTGGCGGTGGCGGAGAGGCCGCAGCCGTCGAAGCTTGCCAGGGCGTCGCGCAGTGCCTCGCGCGTGGCGGCGCGGTCGGCCAGCTCCTGGGCGCGTTGCGGGGCGGGTTGATGCGATGGCTGCGGCGCCGCTGGGGCGGCCAGGGGCTGCACCCGGGGTAGCACCTGCGGGGGCGGCTGAGACGGCATGGGCGCGGGCACGCGCAGCCGCACGACCGGCAGGTCATCCAGCGCCTCGTCCACGCCGTAGTCCATCTGCAGCTTGAGGGCGGCCCAGGCATCCATGTCGCATCGTCTGACGCGGTCTCGTTTTGCGCAACCGCGCCAACCTCCCTAATTTGCGCGGCGGGCCCATTTCCAGGGGCGGACAGGAGAGCAGACGCATGTCAAGCGGCGTGGAACGCGAGCAGATGGAGTTCGATGTCGTCATCGTCGGCGCCGGCCCGTCTGGCCTGGCGGCGGCGATCCGGCTGAAACAGCTCGCGCCGGACGTCACGGTCTGCGTGGTGGAGAAGGCCTCCGAGGTCGGCGCGCATATCCTGTCCGGCGCGGTCATCGAGCCGCGCTCGCTTGACGAGCTGCTGCCGGACTGGCGTGACGGCGACGCACCGCTGACCACCAAGGCGGCGGACGACAAATTCATCTTCCTCACCGCCACCAAGGCGTATCGCCTGCCCACGCCGCCGCAGATGCACAACCACGGCAACTACGTGGGCTCGCTGGGCAATCTGTGCCGCTGGCTCGGCGCCCAGGCCGAGGCGCTCGGCGTGGAGATCTATCCCGGCTTCGCGGCTGCCGAGACGCTGATCGAGGACGGCCGCGTCATGGGCGTCGTCACCGGCGACATGGGGGTGGGGCGCGACGGCATGCAAAGCCCGCAGTACCAGCCCGGCATGGAGCTGCGCGCCACCTACACGATCTTCGCCGAGGGCTGTCGCGGCAGCCTCACCAAGGGCCTGTTCGCGCGTTTCAACCTGCGCCAGCTCTGCGACCCGCAGACCTACGCCATCGGCATCAAGGAGCTGTGGGAGATCCCGGCCGCCAATCACCGTCCGGGGCTGATCGAGCACACCATCGGCTGGCCGGTGGACAGCGCCACCTATGGCGGCTCGTGGCTGTATCACTGGGGCGACAACCTGGTGTCCTACGGCTACGTCGTCGGGCTCGACTACAGCAATCCCTGGCTCTCGCCGTTCGAGGAGATGCAGCGGCTCAAGACCCATCCCGCCATGCGCGGCCATTTCGAGGGCGGAAGGCGCATCGCCTACGGTGCGCGCGCGCTCAGCGAGGGCGGGCTGCAGTCGCTGCCGAAGCTGACCTTCCCCGGCGGCTGTCTGGTGGGCGACACGGCGGGGTTCCTCAACGTCGCCAAGATCAAGGGCACGCACACTGCCATGAAGTCCGGCATGCTGGCGGCCGAGGCGGTGGCCGAGGCCCTGGCCGGCGACCGGCCCGCCGAGCCGGCCGGCTATCCCGAGAAACTGAAATCGTCCTGGCTTTGGAACGAACTGTCGGAGGTGCGCAATATCCGCCCGGGCTTCGCGAAATTCGGCCTGTTCGGCGGTCTGGTAAACGCGGCTTTGGATACCTACGTCTTCCGCGGCAAGGCGCCCTGGACGCTGCATCTGCCCCATGTCGACCACGAAACATTGCAGGATGCCGCCGCCGCGCCGCAGATCGTCTATCCCAAGCCCGACGGCAAGCTGACCTTCGACCGTCTCTCCTCCGTGTTCATCAGCAACACCAACCATGCCGAGGACCAGCCGTGTCACCTCACCCTTCGCGACCCTGATGTCGCCATCAGCCTCAACTGGCAGCGCTACCGCAGCCCCGAGACGCGCTACTGTCCGGCCGGCGTGTATGAGATCGTGGCCGCCGAGGGCGAGGCGCCGCGGCTGCAGATCAACGCGCAGAACTGCGTGCACTGCAAAACCTGCGACATCAAGGATCCCTCCCAGAACATCAACTGGATCACCCCCGAAGGCGGCGGCGGTCCGGTCTATCCTGGCGGCATGTGACCCTGAGGCCTGAAACCCGAGCCGGCGTGAACTCCAACAAGGCGACCCGTATGCACTCCATGAGATCGTTCCGGCGCTTGATCCTGCTCAGCGTGTCGCTGCTGTCGGCCTGTGCCGCGGCGGAGGTGACGCCGTCCGGTGTGTCGTCTGCACCGCAGGCGCCGCCGGCCGCCGTCACCGGGGCGATGGGCGCCTTCCTCGGCGGGCGCCATGCCATGGCGATCGGCGATGACAGTCTCGCCACCGATTTGTTCCTCAAGGGCCTGCAGGACGACCCGGGCAACCCCGATCTGTCCCGCCAGGCCTTCGTGGCCGCCCTGCTGGCCGGACGGCCGGAGGCGCTGACACTGGCCCGGCACGAGGCGAGCGACATCGCGGGTCAGATGCTGCTGGGCAATGCCGAGGCCAAAAGCGGCCATTGGGCCGAGGCACAGGCGCAGTTCGCCCGCCTGCCGCGGCAGGGCATCACCCAGCTGCTGCAGCCGCTGCTGATCGCCTGGTCGCTGCAGGGCGCGGGCAAGACCGACGACGCGCTGGCGCTGCTGCGCCCGCTGCAACAGGGCCAGGCGCAGTTCCGCCCGGTGTTCGCGCTGCATGCCGCCATGATCGCCGATCTCGCCGGGCGCGATGAGGAAGCCGCCAAGGACTACAAGGCGGCCCAGGCCGGGTTCACCAGCACCAATCTGCAGCTCGCCCGGCTGCTGGCCAGCTGGCAGGCCCGCCAGGGCCACGCCGCCGAGGCGCAGCAGGCGCTGTCGGGCCTGGTGCAGGTCGGCGGGGATCTCGCAGTGTCGCTGCCGGCGCTGTACGCCAAATCGGCGGACCGCCAGGTGCACACCGCCACCGACGGCATGGCCGACGCCTATCTCGCCATGGCCGGCGGCCTGCGCGGCCAGGACACCGCCGAGCTCACGCTCATCATGGTGCGGCTGGCGCTCGATCTGCGGCCGGACCTGACCGCGGCCCGCCTGCTCGGCGCCGATATCCTCGATGCCGGACAGCAGCCGGAGGCGGCCATCGCCATGCTGACCGCGGTGTCTGACGACGATCCGCTGGTGGCGGTGGTGCGGCTGCGCCAGGCCGCCCTGCTGGCGCAGACCGGCCACCCCGACCAGGCGCTGGCGATCCTGGACAGGCTGCGCACCACCATCCCCGACCGGCCGGAGCCGCTGGCGTTGAAGGGCGACATCCTGCGCGGCAAGAAGCGGTTCGCCGATGCGGTGACGGCCTATGACCAGGCTGTCGAGCGGGTGCCGCATCCCGAGGCGGCCAACTGGCCGCTGTTCTACGAGCGCGGCGTGGCGCTGGAACAGTCGCAGAACTGGCCGCGGGCGGAGGCGGATTTCAAGCACGCGCTGCAGCTCTCGCCGGACCAGCCGATGGTGCTGAACTATCTCGGCTACTCCTGGACCGAGCAGGGCGTGAACCTGCCGCAGGCGCGGCGCATGATCGAGCGCGCGGTGGAGCTGCGCCCCAATGACGGCGCCATCATCGACAGCCTCGGCTGGGTGACGTTCCGGCAGGGCGACCCGAAAAAGGCGGTGGCGCTGCTGGAGAAGGCCGTGGAACTGACCCCCAGCGATTCCACGGTGAACCTGCATCTCGGCGATGCCTACTGGGCGGTCGGTCGCAAGCTCGAGGCGCAGTTCCAGTGGCGCCGTGCGCTGACGCTCAATCCCGAGCCGGACGAGGTGCCGAAGCTGCAATCCAAGCTGCGCGAGAGCGAGCAGGCGCTGGGCAATCTGCCGGCCGGCAAGACCGTTCCCTGACCCTGGCGTGACCCTTCTGCACGAGCGGGCCCTGGCGAAGGTCAATCTGTATCTGCACGTCGTGGGCCGGCGTTCGGACGGCTACCACCTGCTCGACAGTCTCGCGGTGTTTCCCGCCATCGGCGATGTGCTCACGGCGGCGCCGGACGACGCGCTGTCGCTGTCGCTGACCGGGCCGTTCGGCGCCACGCTGGTCAGCGAGCCGGACAATCTGGTGCTGCGGGCAGCCCGGGCGCTGGCGCAGGCGGCCGGTGTGGCGCAGGGCGCCCGGCTGGTGCTGGACAAGCGCCTGCCGATCGCCTCGGGCATCGGCGGCGGTTCGGCCGACGCGGCGGCGGCGCTGCGGCTGCTGGCGCGGCTGTGGGGCGTGTCGCTGCCGCCGCAGGACCTGGCACGGATCGCGGCGAGCCTGGGCGCGGATGTGCCGGTCTGCGTGGCACAGCAGCCGGCGCGGATGGGCGGGGTGGGCGAGGTGCTGACGCCGGCCCCCGCTTTGCCGGCCTGCGGCATGGTGCTGGTCAATCCCGGCGTGGCGGTGGCAACACCGTCCGTGTTCAAGGCGCGCAGCGGTGGCTTCACACCGGCGGCCGTGCTGCCTGCGCGGTTCGACGATGGCACAGGGCTGGTCGCCTTCCTCGCCGGCACCCGCAACGACCTGGAGCCGCCGGCAGTGGGGCTGGCGCC
Source organism: Rhodospirillales bacterium (assembly GCA_037445025.1). Lineage (GTDB taxonomy): Bacteria > Pseudomonadota > Alphaproteobacteria > Acetobacterales > Acetobacteraceae > CAIQQQ01. Next base: position 77,556 of record JBBILI010000003.1, on the reverse strand, counting down.
GGTGATCGGTGACGTGCTGGCGACCCTGCGGGCGCTGCCCGGCTGCCGTCTCGCACGCATGAGCGGCTCCGGCGCCACTTGTTTCGGACTGTTCGACACGCCGCACGATGCCGCCGACGCGGCGGGGGGGCTGGGGCATGTGGGCTGGTGGCGATGGGGGGGCGCCATGTCTGTTGCGAGGGAAGGGTTGCAAGAGACGCCCCTGGGGCCCTAATCAGGCGCGCGATCGGTGGGGCGTCGCCAAGCGGTAAGGCAGCGGATTTTGATTCCGCCATGCGGAGGTTCGAATCCTCCCGCCCCAGCCAGACCTCGAACGTCGTCGACACGACAGGAAAGCGCGCGATGCAAAAGGCGATCGAACTGGTGGAGAAGAGCTTTCTGATCATCATCGGCCTGTTCGCGATCATGGCGATGGGCCAGGAGGTTCTCGACATTATTGAACGCCGGCATGTCGAGCTGAAGGATCTGCTGCTGATGTTTATCTTTGCCGAGGTGTTCGCAATGCTCGGCGTTTACTACGCATCCAAGCGCATTCCGATCGATCTGCCGCTGTTCATTGCCGTCACGGCGCTGGCGCGGCTGATCATCCTGGGCGACAAGGAGAATTTCGATGGGGTCAACCTGATCTATGAAAGCGCCGCCATCGTGCTGATCGCGATCGGCGGGTTCATCATCCGCTTCCGGCCGGGACCGCATGGCGAGCGGACGATGCCTTCGGTGAATGAGTAATACCAACGGCCTTGATCGATGACTTTTCCATCGATCAAGGCCGTTGGTATCGCGCGCCGGGTTGGCCGGCGGCGGCGCGCCAAACCAAGACTCATACCAGCGGTCATTCTTTATGACCGTTGGTATAAGGAAGCAAGAAAGTCTTCTTTTCTGAAGAAAAGAAGCAAAAGACTTTTATTCGTTTGAGCGAACCTCTCTCCGGAGGTGTGCGCCAGCCGAAAGAAGTTTTTTGGTTCTTTTTTTCAAAAAAGAACCTCTGCCCTTACGCAGGCCGTGTCTTCTGAAACACCGGATGCAGCGCTTCGAACGACTCGAGCCACGCCGCCATCTCCATGAAGCTGTCGCGCCATTCCACCGGCTTGCGGAAGTCGAGATATCCCAGCGCGCAGGACAGGCCGATCGAGACGAGATCGACATGGGCTTCGCTCGGCGGTGCCAGGGTGAACGCGGTGAGCGCACGCTGGATCTTCTCCGCCTGATACTGCACCCAGCTCTCCACGCGCTGCTCCGGCGCGCGGAAGCGACCTTCGTAGACGATCAGCAGCGCCGCCTCGGTGATGCCGTCAGCCAGCCGTGCCAGGGTCAGCGCACGCCAGCGGGCAGGGCCCGACAGCTTCACGATTCGATCACTGCCGGCGACCTCCTGCAGATATTCGATGATCACGCCGCTGTCATAGATCGCTTCGCCGGAGGTGGTGATCAGGCAAGGCATCTTGCCCAGCGGGTTCTGGCTGCGCAGCGTGTCGGAAGCGTCCGTCGTGCTGGCGGGGACAATCTCGACACGGTCGTTCAGACCGAGCGTGTCGATGGCCATGCGGACCTTGCGACCGAACGGCGAGCTTGGTGTGCTGCGCAGGATCATGCGGGGCTCGGTCATGGGGCGTTCCTTGTCATGTGGGCTGATGGAACGAGGGAGCCGCCCCGTTCAGACGGAGAGGTTGGCCGGCATCTTGAGTCCGTTGCGCCGCGCCACCATCGATGAGAGCGGCCACAGGCTGAAGCCCTTCGCGTCCAGCGTCGGCAGCCATTCCTCGAGCGCTGCCACCGTGTGCGGCCAGGGATGGCCGATGGCGATGACATGGCCGCGCTTGCGCGCCTGCGCCTCGATGAGTGCAAGCTGCTCGCGGATCTCACGCGGATCGTTGCTGTGGTCGATGAAGATGTCGCGCGCCGCGGCGGGAACGCCGGCGTCGTGGGCGGCGCTGTAGCCGTAGGAACGTGTCACCACGACGGAATCGAGGAACAGCATGTCCCGCGCCTTGGCCTCGCGGGCGACCAGCGCCATCAGCGCGGGATCGCGGATGGCGACGGATCCCATATGGTTGTTGAGGCCCACCGTGTTCGGCACCGCATCGATCGCAGCCCGCAGCCGGGCGAGGTTGACCGTGTCGGGCAGGTCGACCCGCAGCGGGTCCGGGCCTGTCCAGGCGATGGTGAGGCCGTTGGACTGCATCGGCATATGCAGGGTCATCTCATGGCCGTGCGCGGCGGCGGCGGCCACCTGGCCTGCGAGGTTGCGGGCGAAGGGGAACCAGGACAGGGTCAACGGCCCCGGCATGGCCACCACACGCTCGGTCGCCGGATGCATCACGCCGAGATCGTCGACGACGATGGTGATCGCGGGGCGATCGGACTTCTGCGGCAGGGCCACGGCAAAGCGCTGCCAACGCGGCGGCAGCGGCATGGCGGCAACGGTGGGAGCTGGCGCGACCGGCGGCGGCGCTGCGGGCGGGACAACGGGTGCAACTTGCGTCATGGGCAGAGCGACAGGTGCCGTCACCGAGGCCGTTTCGACAGGTGCCGGCCCCGGCAGCGGCAGGCTCGTCGTTGGCGCCGAGGTGGTGTGGGCCTGGGAGTAGACGTCGATCCCCAGGGTCGCTGTGGCAAGCGTGCCGAGCAGAATCTTACGCCGGTGCAGAGAGGCCATGTACGCGAAACCTGTCCGGACAGCAGGATGGGTTCCGTCATCAAGCGTTCGCGAACGCTTAACAATTGGAACAGTTTTGCCGACGCGGCCAAACCAAGTTTTGAATTGCATATTCGGCTCTGTGAGACAACAGCGGGAATCCAGCGTGAGTGTGGCAGATTCGCTGCAACGCGGCGTTAAAATCGTCACAATATCTCGACAGATCTGCGTCGATACAGATGCAGGCCACGCTTTCTCTGCAGCGCCGGGTGCGTCAGCCGCCCGCCATGACCGCGGCAGGAGCAGTCTCGTCTTCCACCAGCTCCAGCCTGCCGCCGCGCACCGCGCCGCGCAGCAGCGCCGCCAGGAACATCCGGCCCCAGCCCAGCGGCGAGCGTGGTGCCAGCGCCGCCCAGAGATCGTTCCAGCGGGCCTGGCGTTCGGCCAGCTTCATGGTGAGCGCCTGCGTCATCGCCTCGGCCATCGCATCCGTGTCATGCGGATTGACCAGGAGGGCGGCGTCGAGCTGCTGCGCCGCACCGGCAAAGCGTGACAGCACCAGCACGCCGGGATCCTCGGGGTTCTGCGCTGCCACGAATTCCTTGGCGACCAGGTTCATGCCGTCGCGCAGCGGCGTCACCAGTCCCACGCGGGCCACGCGCATGAAGCCCGCGGCGGTGGCGCGGTCCACCCCGTGCGAGATCATGCGCAGCGGCAGCCAGTCGGGCTCGCCGAAATCGCCGTTGAGATTGCCGGACTCGCGGTCGATGGCGGCCCGCAAGGCGCGATAGGAGCCGACATCCTTGCGCGAGACAGCCGCGATCTGCAGCAGCGTCACGCGCCGCTTCCATTCCGGCTGCGTCTCCAGCAGCCGGCGCAGGCCGGACATGCGCTGCAGCAGCCCCTTGGTCGGGTCGAGCCGGTCCACGCCGAGGATCAGTGTCTGCCCGGGCAGGCTCTGGCGCAGCCGCACCACCGGCAGCTTGCGGGCATTGGCCTCGGCCATGCGGGCGAATTCATGCGGCTCGATCTCGACCGGGAACACGCCGAGCAGAATGCGCCGGCCGCCGACCTGCAGGAAGTTGCCGGGCAGGCGCACCGCATGGGCCATCAGTACGGCGGCGTTGGCGAAATTCGCCATGTCGCCCTCGGTCTGGAAGCCGAGCAGATCGGCGGCGAGCAGGCTCTGCACCAGATCGGCCATATCCGGCACCGCCTCCAGCACATCGGGCGTGGCGAACGGAATGTGCAGGAAGAAGCCGATCGGATTTGAGATGCCCTGGCCGCGCAGCGCGGCGGCGAGCGGCAGCAGGTGATAGTCATGCACCCAGATCAGATCGTCCTGCCCGATCAGCGGGGCGACGCGGGTGGCCAAGCGCTGGTTGACCTCGCGATAGATCTGCGCGTCGGTGCGGTCGTACTGTACAAGATCGGGCATCGAATGCAGCAGCGGCCAGAGCACGCCGTTGGAGAAGCCGTTGTAATAGCGGTCATGCTCGTCGGGCGTGAGATCGACGGTGGCATAGTCGATCGGGCCTGCGGTGGTGATGTGGACGGGATTGTCCACCGCGCTGGTCGAGATCGCGCCGGACCAGCCGAACCACAGGCCGCCGCGCTTTTCCATCAGCCCGTCGAGCGCCACGGCCAGGCCACCGGCGCGCGGGCCCTGGCTCGGCAGCGGCACACGATTGGAGATGACCACAAGCCGGTTCATCGTGGCCGAGCCGCCCCGACCCGGACGCAGCTCGGACACCTGGGCACCGGATGGGCGGGGAATGCTGAACGGCAGACGGGTCACGAGACGCCTCCATCGGACGCTGTGGAGACGGGCATGTTTCCACTGCGAACCAGGTCTGTCTCGCACCTGCACATGGCGACATTGCGGCGAAGTTTGCGGCGAACGGAAAGGTTTCGCCAGGTTTTGCAATCTGGCGAAGTCCGACAGGGGTGCTGGCGTTTTCCCGGCAGGAGTGGGACAGTTCACCGCATGGAAGCATCTCTCGCCGCACGTCTGGCCGGTTGGCGCCGGCATCTCCACGCGAACCCCGAGCTGTCGCTGCACGAGAAGGGCACCTCCGCCTTCGTGGCCGAAAAGCTCACCGAGCTCGGCGTGCCGTTTGTGGCAGGCGTCGGCGGCCATGGCGTGGTCGCCACGTTGCGGCGCGGCAGCTCCAACCGCGCGGTCGGCCTGCGCGCGGACATGGACGCGCTGCCGATCACCGAGACCACCGGGCTGCCCTATGCCTCCACCCGCCCCGGCGTTATGCACGCCTGCGGGCATGACGGGCACACCACCTCCCTGCTCGGCGCCGCCGCCCTGCTGCAGCATGACACGAGTTGGTCCGGCACGGTGCATCTGGTGTTCCAGCCGGCGGAGGAGGGGGCCGGCGGCGCACGTTCGATGATCGCCGACGGGCTGTTCGAGCGGTTTCCGATGGAGCGGATCTTCGGCTACCACAACTGGCCCGGCCTGGAGGCCGGGGCGGTGGCGGTGCATCCCGGCCCGGTGATGGCCGGCGGCGCGCGGCTGGAGCTGATCGTCGATGGCCATGCCGGCCACGCCGCCATGCCGCACCAGACGCGCGACCCGGTGGTGGCGGCGGGCCACCTGATCGTGGCGCTGCAATCGGTGGTGGCGCGCAACGTGGACCCGATCGAGGCGGGGGTGATCAGCATCTGCATTCTGGAGGCGGGCGTGGCCGCCAACCAGATTCCGGCGCGGGTGAGCCTGCGCGGCACCACCCGCTACTATTCCCAGGCGACACGCCAGGTGATCGATGACGGGGTGCGCCGTGTCGCCCGCGGCATCGAGGCGATGTTCGGCATGCAGGTGACGGTGGATTTCCACTACGGCGTGGGCCCCACGGTCAACACACGCGCCGAGGCGGAGCTGGCCGCCGAGGCCGTCACCGAGGCCGGCCTGGTGCTGCGGCGCGACCTGCCGCCGGCGATGACGGGCGAGGATTTCGGCTGGATGCTGCAGACCGTGCCGGGCGCCTATGTCTGGATCGGCAACGGCCCCGCCGAGCCCGGCAGCGAGCTGCACAATCCCGGCTATGATTACAACGATGCCATCCTGCCGGCGGCCTCGGGTTTTCTGGCCAGCGTGGCGAAGCGGTCACTTCGGGAAGGGTGACACTGCAGTCTGCAGGGCTGCGAGCGCCTCCTGCGGCAGGTCTCTGGGCGGCGGCGACAGAATCGCCTGCATGCCGGCCCGCAATGCGATGAGCCGGTGCTGGCCGGTCGATTCCAGAATCGGCCGCTGCGGCGCATCGACCAGCCGACCGTGATCGGCGCGCAGATAGTCGGTCCAGGTTTCGTGACGCCACTGCGTGTCCTGCCAGGCCAGCACGCGGCTGAGTGCGATATGTCGTCGGTCCGGCAGCATCGCCACCCTGGTGTCGAGCGTGCCGCCGGGCCCGCGCCAGCTGGCCCGTTCCAGCGCCAGCAGCCGTCCCCCGGCATCGACGAAGGCCAGCGCGTCCTGCACCGCCGTCTCGGTGTCGGCGGCGAACCGCAGGATGCTGACGGGGTCGGGCGCGTCCAGCGCGCCCATCCGCAGCGTCGCCACCAGCCGGGCGCGGCGCGCCGGGCAGGTGAACGCCGCACCGGATGGCAGGGCGAGGGTCGCCTCCACATGCACCGAATCGCCCGTCTGCAGCATGAGCACAGGGCGGTCGGACAGCATCAGCACGGCAGGGACGGCGAGCAGCGCGCGACGGGACAGCATTCCGTCAGGCTACGCCGCAGAGGTTAACCCCTGGTGACCAGCGCAGCACCCGCCGCCGTGGCGAGCAGGCACAGCAGCACCGAGGCTGCGATGTTGAACAGACCCGCCGCCATCGCGCCGCCGCGCAGCAGGCTCAGCGTCTGCAGGCTGAACGACGAGAACGTGGTGAAGCCGCCGCACAGGCCCACCATGATCAGCAGCCGGGTCGAGGCATCGCCGGCCAGCCGGCCATCGGGCCCCGTCAATGCCGCGAACAGGCCGATGACGAAGCTGCCCAGCACGTTGATGACGAGTGTGCCCCACGGAAACGCCTCGCCGCCCATCACCCACACCGACAGCACGCTCACCCAGTAGCGCGCCACACTGCCCACGGCCCCGCCGAGGGCGACCAGCAAAGTCGCCTGCATCATCCTGCTCCCTCATGCCCTCCGCTCGCGCGCCCGGCGCGCGGCGTCAACCCTGTTCAGGCTTCCCTTGCTGAACGCCACGCGATATCATTGTGACATCTCACGACGACTGTCACGCCGATGTCCGTTCTCACCCGCATCCCGCCACCCGCCAGCCTGGCCGATCACGCCTTCGCCACGCTGAAGCGTGAAATCCTGGCCTGCCGGCTGCTGCCCGGCGCCGCGGTGAGCGAGACGCTGGTCACCGACCGGTTCCAGCTCGGCCGCGCCCCGGTCCGCGCCGCCCTCGCCCGCCTCGCCGAGGAAGGCCTGGTCCACGCCGTGCCGCGCCGCGGCTGGGTGGTCAGCGTGGTGACGGTGCGCGACATCCACGAGGTGTTCGAACTGCGGCTGATGCTCGAACCCGAAGCCGCGGCGCTGGCCGCCCGCGCCACCGATATCGACCGGCTGCGCGCGCTGGACGCGATCTGCGCCCACGGCCATCACCCGCAGGACCCCGACACAGCGCTCGATTTCCTCGCCGCCAACCGTGGGTTCCATGTCGCCGTGGCCGAGCTGGCCGGCAACCAGCGCCTCGCGCGCCAGGTCGGCCGGCTGCTCGACGAAGCCACCCGCATGCTCGTGCTCGGCCTGTCCACCCGCGACCGCAGCGGCGAGATGGCTTATGAGCACCATGCGCTGGTGGCCGCCCTCGAAGCACAGGATGCGCCCCTGGCCCGCCAGATCATGCACGCCCAGGTCGCCGCCAGCCGCGACATGGTGCTGGCCGCCCTCACCGGACCCCGCTCCACCCTTGTCGTCTCGGACATGCCATGAACGCCATCTCCCGCCCCATCCTGGCAGCCCCCCTCGCCCATATGCTGGCCGACATCGCCGATGCCGCGCGCATGCCGGAGCGCCACACCGAGGTGGCACGGGCGATCGCCCCCTATCTTGGCCAGCCCAACCTGCTCGCCGGGCGCGACTGTCCCTGCAACCCCGATCGCTACTGCCGCCATCTGCTCTACAACGACTCCGAAGGCGGCTACGCCGTGGTCGCCATCGTCTGGCGGCCGGGCCAGATGTCGCCGGTGCACGGCCACCGCACCTGGTGCGCGCTCGGCATCCATCGCGGCTGGCTGGCCGAGACCTGGTTCGCCCATCAGGGGGATCTGGTGATCCCCACCGGCTGCACCCCGCGCGCCATGGGCGCCACCAGCCATGCCCCGGCCGACCCTGACTGCATCCATCGCATCGCCAATCTCGGCACCGAGGAAGCGGTCTCGATTCATGTCTATGGCGTTGCGTTCGACCGCTTCGGCGATGGCGTGAACGAGGTTTACGCCGCCTGATCGCGGCGGGCGGGACTGTCAAAACCCGCGACGTACGCTAGATACGACGTCCATGGAACACAAAGACGTCACGGCGAAGACCTGGCTGAAGCAGCAGTCGGGCATCGGCAAGCGCGCGGCGTATCCGCTGGTGGGGCTGGGCCTTGGGGCGACGCTGCTCGCCGCCGGTCAGGCCTGGTGTGCGGCCGTGCTGCTGGCGGCCTGCCTGGGCCATGGCGCGGCGCTGCCGCTGCTGCCCGCCGGCATCGGCTTCGCGGCGCTGGCGCTGCTGCGGGCCGGGCTCGGCATCGCCACAGAGTCATTGACGTTCCGGATCGGCGCCAACGCGCGCCGCCGTCTGCGCACGGATGCGCTCTCGCGCCTGCTCGCCGCAGGGCCGGCTTTGCTGCGCGGCGCCCATTCGGTGGAACTCGCTGCCGTGGTGGTCGACCGCATCGAGGCGATGGACGGTTTCTTCGGCCGCTGGCTGCCGGCGGCCACCCTCGCCGTCGCCGCCCCCGCGCTGCTGCTGCTGATCGTGGTGCCGCTCGATCCGTTCGCGGCCCTGGTGCTGCTGCTGACCGCCTGCTTCGTGCCGGTGGCCATGGCGCTGTCGGGCATCGGCGCCGGGCGCGCGGCGCAGCGCCAGTTCACTGCCATGACCAGGCTGCAGACGCGGTTTCTCGACCGTATGCGCGGCATTGCCACCATCGTGCTGAACGGACGGATCGAGGATGAGGCCAAGGCGCTCGGCCGCGCCGCCGAGGAGCTGCGGCTGCGCACCATGCGGGTGCTGCGGGTGGCGTTCCTCTCCTCCGTGGCGCTGGACTGTGCGGCCGCGGTGGCGATCATTCTGCTGGCCCTGCGCGCCGGCGCGGCCCTCGCCGCCGGCACCCTGCTCACCCCGGTGACCACGCTGTTCGTGCTGCTGCTGGTGCCGGAGTATTTCGCCCCGCTGCGCAGCTTCAGCGCCGCTTATCAGGACCAGTTCCAGGCCCGCGCCGCCGCCGCCGACATCGCGGGCCTGCCGCCGCTGCCGGTGCAGGCGCCGCCGCGGGCGGTGCGCACGGTGGAGGCGAGCGGGCTGACCATCGTGTTCGACAACGTCTCCCTGGTGTGGGACCCGAGCCGCCCGCCGGCGCTTGACCATGTCAGCTTCCGCGTCGCCCCCGGTGAGACGCTGGTGCTGGCCGGCCCGTCCGGCGCCGGCAAATCCAGCGTCATCGAGATCCTGCTCGGCTTCGTCAGCCCGACCGAGGGCCGCGTGACCATCAACGGCGCTGACATGACCGAGCTGGTCCCGGCGGCGCTCAGCCGCCTCACCGCCTGGATCGGCCAGAAGCCGGTGCTGTTCGCCGGCACCATCCGCGACAACATCCGCTTCGCCCGCCCCGAGGCCAGAGACGCCGAGGTGGACGAGGCCGCCCGCTTCGCCCGCATGGACAGCTTCGCCGCCGGCCTGCCGCTGGGTCTCGACACCCTGGTCGGCGACGGCGGCTACGGCCTGTCCGGCGGGCAGGCGCAGCGCATCGCCATCGCCCGCGCCATGCTGAAATCGGCCCCCCTGCTGCTGCTCGACGAGCCCACCGCGCATCTCGACCCCGCCACCGAGGCCGAGGTGCTCGACAGTCTGCGCCGGCTGACGCTGGGGCGCACCGTCATCCTGGTCACCCATTCCGCCGCCGCGCATGCCTGGAACACCGCCTGGGGCGGGCGGCGGATCGATTTGCGCGCAGGGCGCGTGGTGCCGGCGCGGGGGGCCGCGTGATGGGCGGGTTCGCCGGGCTGCTGCGCGTCATCGCCCTGTTCCGCGGGCGCTGGCCCTGGCTGCTGCTGGGCCTGCTGATCACCCTGGCCGGCAGCCTCGCCGCGATCGGCCTCAGCGCCACGGCCGGCGCCATGTTCGCCGCGGGCTTCGCGGTGGCAGCACCCCTGCTGCTGCGCGTATTGGGTCCGGCCCGCGTAATGCTGCGCTATTTCGAACGCCTCGTCACGCATGACGCGCTGTTCCGCGCGCTGGCGGATCTGCGGGTGTGGTTCTTCCGCGGTCTCGCCACGCGCCTCGCCGGCGGCCTCGGCATGCAGCGGGCCGGCGACGTGCTGGCCCGGCTGGTGGGCGACGTCGAGGCGCAGGATGTCGTCTATATGCGCATTCTGCTGCCGCTGGCCGGCGCCGTGCTGGTGCTGCCGCTGCTGGCGATCCTGATCGGTGCGCGTGACGTCGCTTTGGCCGTGGGCCTGTGCGCGCTGTTCGCCATTGCCGCCTTCGCCCTGCCGCTGTGGGCTGCGCGCGGCTCCCTTGCCGGCGGCTCGGCGCTGGCGCAGGCGATGGCCGGGTTGCGGGTGGCGACGCTCGACACGCTGGTGGGCCTGCGCGAGGTGCGCGCCTTCGCCGCCGAGGGCCGTATGCTGGCGCACGCGCAAAGCCGCGAGGCCGCGCTGATCGCTGCCCAGCGGCGGCAGATGCAGCGCCTCGCCGTCACCGGTGCTGCGGCGTTTCTCTGCACCCAGCTGGCCCTGCTGCTGACCCTGCTGGCCGCCCCCGCCCAGGGTCCCGCCGGCATCGCCCTGTTGTTCCTGGTGCTGGCCGGCTTCGAGACGGTGGCGCTGCTGCCGCGCGCCGGCGCCCAGGCCGGTGCTGCCGCCGCGGCGGCCACCCGCGTCATCGAGGCCGCCGAGGGGCCGGTGCCGCTGCCCGACCCCGCGCATCCCGCCGCCATGCCGAAATCCAGCGCGCTGCGCTTCGAAGGCGTGGTGTTCCGCTGGCAGCCGGACCGCCCGTCGGTGTTCGACGGCCTGACGCTCGACATTCCCGCCGGCCATCGCGTGGCGCTGCTCGGGCCGTCCGGCTCCGGCAAATCGACCCTCGCGGGCCTGGCCCTGCGCCTCGCCGCCCCCCAGCAGGGCCGCATCCTGCTCGGCGGCATCGACATCGCCACCCTGGCGGCCACCGAGCTGCGCGCCCGCATCGGCTGGCTGAGCCAGGGCACCTATCTGTTCGACGACACGATCCGCGCCAACCTGCTGCTCGCCCGGCCCGACGCCGACGACGCCGCCCTGTGGAACGCACTGGAGCAGGCGCAGATCGCCGATGCCGTGCGCGACCTACCGGAGGGGCTTGACGCCTATCTCGGCGAGGGCGGCCATCGCTTCTCCGGTGGCCAGGGCCGCCGGCTGGCCCTGGCGCGGGCGCTGCTGAGCCCCGCGAGGATCCTGATCCTCGACGAACCCTGCGCCGGCCTCGATGCCGAGACCGAGCGGGAGTTCCTGGCAACCCTCAACACCAGCACCGACAACCGCACCATCATCCTGATCGCCCATCGCCTGACCGGTGTGGAGCGGCTGGATCGCATCTTCCGCCTGTCCGCCGGCAAAGCGGTCGCGGCGGCGGGGTGACGCGGCAGCGCTTCAGCGCGTGGCACCGTGCCCTCAGCTGGTGCGCGACGACGTCGTATCAGAGCGTCGCATGGAAGCGGGCGACCGCTTCGGGGCGGGGCAGGCGGTCGAGATCCGGCGTGATCACCGCGATCTGCCGGCCGATGCAGCGTTGCAGACCCAGGCATTGGCCGGCCGGGGTCGGGCTCGCATAGACGCCGAGGAACTGGCTGCGCCCGGCGAAGCTGACAACGCCTGCGGCGCGCGCGGGATCGTGCGGGCGCCATTCCGTGGCCAGCAGCTCCGCCAGGGTCAGTCCCAGCACCGGCAGCAGGCTGGCCAGCACATCGGCCTCGTTGGCCAGCGCGGTCAGGCGGTCGAGCGGCGTGGCATCCACGCAGCGGGCCCGGCTGAGGTTGACCGGCACCGTGGTCGGGTCGGTCGCCAGGATCACGTGGTGGAGCACGGCGCGTTCCGACGCATCCAGCCCGGCAGCCAGCGCGGCCACACCGGCGGCGGCCCGCTGCTCCAGCGTGCCCGGCACGGCCAGGCTGCCGTCATGGCCGAGATCGTGCCCCAGCATGGCGAGCACGCCGAGATCGGCCAGCCGCCGTTCCAGCAGGCCGAGGTCGCAGGCGGTCCGGCACAGCATCTCCATCGCCACCACCGCCTCGGCGACATGGTGGCGGTTGTGATACGCCGGCTCGCCACGCTGCCGCGCATCCGTCTCAAGGGCGGTGGCGATGGTCCGCGCAACCTCGGTCAGGATCGGATCACCGCAGGTCCAGCCGGTCAGCACGGCGGCCGGCCTGGCACGGCCGCGTTGAAACCTGCGTTCGAGCTCACTGAGGGCGGACAGTCAGGTCACCGTCATGGGATCATGTCTCGCGAGGCCTCAAACCTTTCCACAGGCATCTCGAAGCGACAAGCGGTCTCACGATGAATGACAGCTTTGTCAGTAGGTCGCGCGTCCGCCGGAACAGTCGAACACGGCGGCGGTGCTGAAGGCGGCCTCCTCGCTGGCCAGCCAGCACACCAGGCTCGCCACCTCGTCGGTGGTGCCGAAGCGGCCCATCGGGATCTTGGAGAGCATGAAGTCGATATGCTGCTGCGTCATCTGGTCGAAGATCGGCGTGCGCACCGCGGCGGGGGTGACGCAGTTGACGCGGATCTCGGTGCGCGCCAGCTCCTTGCCGAGCGACTTGGTGAGCCCGATGACGGCGGCCTTCGAGGTGGAATAGGCCGAGGCGTTGGGGTTGCCTTCCTTGCCGGCGACGGAGGCGATGTTGACGATGCGGCCGTAGCCATGGGTCATCATGTGCGGCACCACGGCGCGGTTGCAGTAGAACACCGCGTTGACGTTCACATCCATCACCCGCAGCCAGTCCGCCACCGGATACTCCCAGGTCGGCGCGTTGGGCCCGGTGATGCCGGCGCAGGCCACCAGGATGTCGATGCGGCCGAGTGCTGCCACGGTCGCGTCCGCCGCACGCTGCACGGCGGCGGCGTCGGTGAGGTCGAGTTGTTCGCCATGGTCGGCGGCGGGGGCGGCATCACGATCCCAGATCGCCACGCGTGCACCTTCCCGCTGCAGCCGCGCCACCACGGCGGCACCGATGCCGGAGACGCCGCCGGTGACCACGGCCACGCGGCCTGCAAAACGATCGGACATGCTGGAGCCCCCCTGGTGGTTGTTAGCGGGAGGCTAGCGCGTCAGGGGCGGACCTGCACACCCTTCCAGAACGCAACCCTTCCCTTGATCTGCTTCGCCGCGTCCTTGGGGGTGGCGTAGAACCACACCGCGTTCTCGTTCCTCTGTCCGCCGACCACGAGCGAGTAATAGTGCGCCGTGCCCTTCCACGGGCAGACGCTGGTGTGGCTGGAGGGGACGATCAGCGCCTTGTCCAGCGAGTCCTCCGGAAAATAGGCGTTGCCTTCGACGGTGACGATGTCGTTGCTCTCGGCGATCACGGTGCCGTTCCACTCTGCCTTCATCTGCGCTCTCCCATGCCTGCCATGGCCGCCGCGGCGCGCAGGTCGGCCACCAGGGCGGTGAACTCCTTCGCGCGCGACGCCTCGTGCGGCAGTCTTAGCAGATAGGACGGATGCACGGTCAGCAAGCCGATGCCGCGATCGAGCGGCAGCGGCAGCGGCACGCCGCGTTCGCGCAGCACGGCCACGGGGCGGCCCAGCACGGCGCGGGCGGCGGTGGCGCCGAGCAGCACCGTCACCTTGGGGGCGATGGCGGCACGTTCGATGTCGAGCCACCAGCGGCAGGCCTCGATCTCACCGGTTTCGGGGCGCTGGTGGATGCGGGTCTTGCCGCGGGCGGTGAACTTGAAGTGTTTGACGGCGTTGGTGATGTAGATCTCCGCGCGGTCGATGCCGGCCTGGCGCAGGGCTTCGTCGAGCAGCTGGCCGGCGGGGCCGACGAAGGGGCGGCCCGCAAGGTCTTCCTGGTCGCCGGCCTGTTCGCCGACGAGCATCATCACGGCGTCGAGCGGGCCTTCGCCGAACACTGTTTGCGTGGCAGTTGACCAGAGGGAACAGCGACGGCAGTGCACGGCCTCCAGCTTCGCGCGGGGCAGGGGCGCGTTGGGCGGTGGCCCGGCCGGGCGCGGGCGGACGGGTCGGGGTGGGGAGACGGTGGGGGTGTCGATCATCGTCTGGGTGCGGGCCGCGGCGGAGGCGATCAGTTCGGGGATGGCGGCGGCCTCCGGCAGGTTCTTCCAGTATTTGCGCGGCATTTCGGAGGTCATGGCGCCGATCTTCAGGCGGGCTGGGTTGAAGATGGCGGCGAAATAGACGCGCCAGTAGTCGGCGAGGCGGTCGTCGTCCGGCACGTCGGCGGGGTTGGCGCCGGAGGAGAAGGCGAGATCGGTGCCGTTCCAGTGGACGCTACGATAGGGGGCGAGGATCGACCAGGTCATGGACGCGAAACGGCGGACGAAGAAGGCGGCGTTGGCCTCGACGATGAAATGCTGCGGTTCGAACCAGGCGACATGGCGGATGGCGTCGTCCTCCACCACCTCGCGGAAGCGGACGAAGGCGCGCATCTTGTGGGTGTCGCGGCGGATGGATTGGGCGAGGCGGTTGGCGCGATCGACCGCGGGGTCGGTGATCTGTTCGAGGATGTGCCGTTCGCCGGAGACGGCGCGCCAGATCAGCCGGTAGAGCAGGGCGAAACGGGCGGGATCGCTGGCCTGGATGACGGTCTCGGCCAGCTGCACCAAGGCGCGCGGCAGGCGGAAGGCGCCGGTGGCCGGGGTGAGCGGGGCGGGGTCGGCGAACAGATCGTCGATGGCGCGGACCGACCACAGCACCTGCTCCGGCGGCACGGCGTTGAGTGCCAGCGCCCGGGCGGCGGCGCGGAACCCCTCCCAGTCCACCTCATGGGCCAGCACCACGGCCTGCATCAGGCGAACAGCGACATCTGTCGCGGAAGGTTGCGCACCAGGGCCGGGCTGTCGGTGAGGCGCGGGCGGTGGTCGGCGGTGACGATGAAGGGCGAGAGCTTCGGCAGCGACAGGCGCAGGCGGGCAAGATCGTCCAGCCGCAGGCGGCGGTGGCGGCGGGCGATGAGGATGCGGTCGACCGATTTCACACCGAGGCCGGGGATGCGCAGCAGGCGCTCGCGCGCGGCGGTGTTGATATCCACCGGAAACTGCGCGCGGTGCGCCAGCGCCCAGGCGAGTTTCGGGTCCATCTCCAGCGGCATGTTGCCGTCATCGCCGGTGGCCAGCTCGTCATCGGTGAAGCCGTAGAAGCGCAGCAGCCAGTCCGCCTGATACAGCCGGTGCTCGCGCAGCAGGGGGGCTGCGCGCGGCGGCAGGGCGCTGGAGCTGTCGGGGATGGGGCTGAAGGCGGAATAGTAGACGCGCTTCAGCCCGTAGGAGCCGTAGAGATTGGTGCTCATCGCCAGGATCTGCCGGTCGGAGCTGGCATCGGCGCCGACGATCATCTGTGTCGACTGCCCCGCCGGTGCGAAGCGCGCAGCACCCTTCTCGCGGGATTCCTCGATGCGCAGGCGCATCCGCCCCATCGAGCGGCGGATGCCCGGCAGATCCTTCTCCGGCGCGAACGTATCCAGCCCCTCCTGGCTCGGCAGCTCCACGTTGATCGACAGGCGATCGGCGTAGCGGCCGGCCAGCGCCATCAGCTCGGGCGCGGCGTCGGGAATGGTCTTGAGATGGATATAGCCGCGAAAGCCATGCTCCTCGCGCAGCACGCGGGCGACCTCGACCACCTGCTCCATCGTGTAATCCGGCGAGCGGATGATGCCCGAGGAGAGAAACAGCCCCTCGATGCAGTTGCGCCGGTAGAAGCCCAAGGTGAGCTGCACCACCTCGGCCACCGTGAATCGCGCCCGCTGCACGTTCGAGGAGCGCCGGTTGATGCAGTAGAGACAGTCATAGACGCAGGCGTTGGTGAGCAGGATCTTCAGCAGCGAGATGCACCGCCCGTCCGGCGCATAGGCGTGGCAGATGCCCATGCCCTCCGTCGAGCCAAGCCCGCCCTTGGTCGAATCGCGCCGCTCCGTGCCGGAGGACGCACAGGACGCGTCATATTTCGCGGCATCGGCGAGGATCGCCAGTTTGTCGAGCAGCTCCATGCCAGACCTCATTCGTTCTTTCTATGTTCTAGTGTGCCGGCATGGGTTTGCAAGGCTCTCGTTGTGTGGTGCGATGCGGCTCTGCCAGGAGAGCGCCCCCAATGCCCCATTCCCCCGAAAGCTGGACCCTGATCGGCGCGTACACCTCGCCGTCGTTTTCCAAGGATGGCAGCAGGCTGTTCCACATGCGCGGCTCGGGGCTGCCGCAGCCCTGGGTGATGGATCTCGACGGATCGAACGCCCAGCCGGTCGCGACCTTCGATGAGATGGTGGCGCTGCTGCGGCGCGCCCCCACCGATGACCGGGTGATCCTGGGAGTGGACGCCGGCGGCGACGAGCGCCAGCAGTTCCATCTGGTGGAGACGGACGGCACCGTCCGCAACCTCACCCAGGCCCCGGGCGTGATCCATGATTTCGGCGCCTGGTCGCCGGATGGCACCCGCATCGCCTACACCGCCAACGACCGCGACGAGCGCATCTTCGACGTGCTGGTGCGCGAGATCGCCACCGGGGCGGTGACGCAGATCCGCGAAGGCGACGGTCAAATTTCGGTCAGTGGCTGGAGCGGCGACAAGCTGGCGGTGATCTCGGATTTCAGCTCGGGCGACCAGACGCTGTGGGTGTTCGACCTTGTCACCGGCGCGCAGCACCCCGTGCCCGCGCCCGGTCCGACCCGCTATCAGTCCGTCCGCTGGACGCCGGACGGCGCGCTGATGGGCCTCACCGACCACGGCGGCAGCGACTTCATGCGGCTCTGCCGGATCGATCCGCGCAACGGCGGCGTGTCAGTCGTGCACGAAGCGCCGGGGCGCGATGTCGAGGCCTGGTCGCAGGCGCCCAACCGCGGCCGGCTGGCGGTGGTGGAGAACGACCGCGGCTACGCCGTGCTGAAGGTGGACGGCGAGATGGTGCTCGATCTGCCCTGCGGCATCGTGGCGGATCTGGCCTGGTCGCCGGATGGCACCACCCTGGCCTTCACCGCCCAGTCCCCCACCGAGCCGGCCGGCATCTTCCTCTGGAAGGACGGCAAGGCCACGCCGTTGCTCCGCCCCGATCCGCTGGCGGAGGCGGGCATCGATCCGGCCGGGCTGGTTCATCCGCATCTGGTGGAATGGCCGGCCACGGACGGCAAGATGATCCCCGGCTGGTTCGCGCTGCCGCGCACCCCCAAGCCCGCGGGCGGCTACCCGGCGGTGGTGTGGGTGCATGGCGGCCCGGTGGGCCAGACGCGGGCGAATTTCCGCACCGACACGCAGATGCTGCTCGACCAGGGTTTTGCGGTTCTGCTGCCCAATGTGCGCGGCAGCTCCGGCTACGGCCGCGCCTATATGGAAAGCGACGACGTGCATCTGCGGCCGATGGCGCTGGCCGATGTCGGCGAGGGCCGCCACTGGCTCGCCGCCCAGCCGGACATCAACCCCGAGAAGATCGGCATCATGGGCCAGTCCTATGGCGGCTGGATGGTGCTCGCCGCCGTCACCCTGCAGCCGGACCTGTGGCAGGCCGCGGTCGACTATTACGGCATCGCCGATTTCGTCACGCTGCTGGAGCGCACCGGCCCCTGGCGGCGCGACCATCGCGCCCGCGAATACGGCTTCCCCGGCGAGAACGACGACCTGTTCGCCCAGATCTCGCCGATCCATCACATCGACAACGTCAAGGCGCCGATGCTGATCGCGCATGGCGACCGCGACCCCCGCGTGCCCAAGCATGAGAGCGACCAGTTCGCCACCGCGCTGCAGGAACGCCAGAAGAAGGTGGTCTACGAGGAGTTCGAATATGCCGGCCACGGCTTTATCCGCCCCGATCATCGCAAGCGCATCATGAACGCCGTGGCGAAGCATTTTCAGGAGCACCTGGCATGAGCCCGCGCACCTGGCGCCCGCCGCAGATCGGCCGCAACGGCGCCGTCGGCGCCAACCACCCGCTGGCCACCCAGGCGGGGCTCGACATTCTGCGCGCCGGCGGCAACGCCATCGACGCCGCGGTGGCGATCTCGCTCACCCTCGGCGTGGTCGAGCCGATGATGTCCGGCCTGGGCGGCGACGGGTTCTACCACGTGCTGATCGACGGCCAGGCGAAGGTGTATAACGCCTGCGGCTGGGCGCCGGCCGCGGCCACGCCGGATGTGTTCGCCGCCGGCATGGCTGTGCGCGGCCCGCGTTCCGTCTCGGTGCCCGGCAGCCTCGGCGGCCTCGCCGCGATGCACGCCGATCACGGCCGCCTGCCCTGGGCGCGGCTGTTTCAATCCGCCATCGCGCACGCCCGCGAAGGCTACGGCGCCACGCCGCATTGCGTGAACTTCGCCCGCGACTCCGCGCCGATCTTTGACGCGCAGGCCGCCATCACCTTCGCCGCCCCCGGCATCGCCAGCGTCATCCGCCAGGAGGCGCTGGCGCGCACGCTGGAAGAGATCGCAGCCGACGGTGCCGAGACCTTCTACCGCGGCCGCCTCGCCACCCGCCTCGCCGGCCACGGCACGCTGATCACCGAAGCCGATCTCGCCGGCTATCACCCGCAGGTGCAGGACCCGATCGGGATGTCCTACCGTGGCTTCGAAATTCGGCAAACGCCGCCCAACTCCACCGGCTTTGCCACGCTGATCATGCTGCGCATCCTGGAGCGGTTCGACCTCGCCACCCTCTCACCCGCCGACCGTGTGCACGTGATGGTCGAGGCCAAGAAGCGCGCCTTTCTCGACCGCGAGCGCTACGGCAGCGACCCGCGCTTCCACGAGGTGCCGGTGGAGGTGATGCTATCAGACGCCAACATCGACAAGCATCTGCACGAGATCCGCATGGATCGTGCGGCGGAACTGGATCTGCGCATGCCGCATCACGCCGGTGACACCACCTATTTCGCCGTGGTGGATGCCGACGGCACGGCGATCTCCGCCATCCAGAGCCTCAACTCGCTGTACGGCTCCGGCTGCATCGCCGGTGACACCGGCGTGCTGCTCAACAACCGCATGGCCTACTGGCATCTCGACCCGCAGCACCCCAACCGCGTCGCCCCCGGCAAGCGCGTGCGCCACACCATGAACGCGCCGATGATCCTCAAGGACGGCGCGCTGTGGGGCGTGCTCGGCACGCCGGGGGCGGACAACCAGGTGCAGGTGAAACTGCAGGTGATCTCTGCCCTGCTCGACGACGGCGACCACGCCCAGGCCGCCGTCGAACGTCCGCGCTGGACCAGCAGCCAGCCCGGCCAGGGTGCCAACTGGCCGCATGACGGCGACCATGTGCTGACGATCGAACCGGGCTTCGGGCCGGCGGTGCTGGACGATCTGGAAAAGCGCGGCCACCAGCTCAAGCGCGTGGGCCCGCTCGAAGGCCCGTGCGCGATGCAGGTGATCACGGTGGCGCCGAACGGCATGCGGATCGCGGGGTCGGATCCACGGCGGGACGGATGGGCGGGCGCCTATTGACGCGGTGACGACCGCGATCCCGTGCCCGTCAGCGCGTGCCCGCCACGCGCTGCGCCGGCGGCCGGCCGGGTGCCAGCAGAAACCGCAGCGCGGGGACGATGTCGTGGCGCCACAGGATGAAATCGTGATGGCCGGGCCGGATGTGGAACTGCACCGGCAGCACCTGCGCGCGCCACGCCTGCGCCAGCAGGGCGCCGGCATCCCCGGTGCGCAGAATATCCTGCAGCCCGGCGCTGACAAACAGCCGCAACGGCCACAGCCGCGCGGGATAGCCCTCCAGCAGGGCGGGATAGTTCTGGTTCTGCCACAGCGCCGGGTCGAACACGCCGCCATGCTGGAACACCGCGGCGCTGCGGGCGGCTGACTGCGGCGGCGGCTCCGGCGTGTAGACCGCGGGGCTCATCGCCGCCACCGCCTCGAACAGCTGGGGATGGGCGAGCGCCAGATGCACCGCGCCATAGCCGCCCATCGAAAGCCCCGCCACGAACCGGGCGGACCGCCTTGGATCGCTGCGGTAATGCGTGTCGATCCAGGGGATCAGATCCTGCACCAGGGCCGTGTCCATCCGCTCGGGCCCGTCGAGATACCAGCTGTTGCCGCCCGCAGGCATCACCACGAGGCAGGGGGGAATGCGGTGCTCCGCGATCAGCCGGTCGAGCACCGGGCCGAGATGAACCTCGCTGACCCAGCTCGACGGATCGCTGTGGGCGCCGTGCAGGAGATAGACGACCTTGTAGCTCTGCGGCGCCGTGTCATAGGAGTCGGGCAGATAGATCAACCCCGCCCAGTCCCGCCCCAGCGTGGCCGAGGGCACGGTGAGCGGCCGGATCTCACCGGACAGGGCCGGCGCCAGCCGCACGAGCAGCAGCAGCACCAACGCCACGCCGCGTGCCAGAAGGGCGGTTCTCATGGCGCAGCCGTCACCACCGCGGTGGTCAGCACCGTGGCCAGGCAGTCGAACAGATGGCGGATGGTGGCGGTCCAGCTTTTCCGGCCGGTCGTCTCCAGATCGATCTCGCCGCTGTCGCTCCAGCGCCGCATCAGCTCGCTGCGGCGCAGCAGCGGAATCTGCTCCGCCTCCGCCACGCCGGCGATGGCGCTGTTGTAGCGGCTGAGATCGATGATCCGGGCAATGCTCGGGGCATATTGCAGATCGATGAAGATCAGGTCGGCATGCGCCTCGCGTATCAGCGCCACGCCCTCG
The DNA here is from genome assembly GCA_037445025.1 of Rhodospirillales bacterium. Classification (GTDB taxonomy): domain Bacteria; phylum Pseudomonadota; class Alphaproteobacteria; order Acetobacterales; family Acetobacteraceae; genus CAIQQQ01. The sequence goes on along the minus strand of JBBILI010000003.1, from coordinate 56,856 downwards.
TTCAGCGTGTCCACGAACGGCCCGAGATCCTCGGACTGGCCGGCCTCGCTGGAGCCGGGCGCCCAGATCACCAGGGCAGGCTTCAGCTGGTCCAGCTCGGCACCCAGCGCATCCACCCGCGCGCGGGTGGAGTTGCCCGGCATGCCGCGGTTGATCACGGTGATCGCGCCCCCCGGCAGACGCTGCCGCAGCTGCGCCTCCAGCCGGGCCGGATAGGTGTAGGCCGCCCCCTGCGCCGCCAGCCCCGCCGTCGAAGCGCCGCCGATCGTCAGGATGGTGAGCGGCTGATGCGCCGCAAGCGCCGCATGCACGACCGGCAGCGACAGGTCGTTCAGCATGAGGTCATCAGGGATGCTGCACGCCGCAGGCTCCGCCATCGCCGGCACCGCAAGGACCGTCCACAGCAGGGCCGCGAGCCGCCAGGGGGCCGGGCGGGTCATGGTCTGGCCTGCGACGGTGCCGGCCATGGCAGCTTGCCGTCGCCATCGAACCAGGACAGCAGCAGCCCGAGCCCGAGCATCAGCAGGATGCCGCTCGCATTGACGGCGAACTGCACGGCGAGCGCCTCGCCCATGACGGTGTAGGCGACATTGCCCATCACCGACAGCAGGATGGAGAGGCAGAAGATCTCCAGCGAATGGCGCCCGCACAGAACAATCAGCCACGCTCCCGGCCTGAAGAAGAATCGCGCCTGCCGCGGCACCCAGCGCGCCGCCAGCAGAGCAAACGCGAGCATGTTGCAAAGACGCAGCAACGGCAATTCGGTTTTGTCGAGCGGCCAGAGGGTTCGGTACAGAATCGCTGGAATCGCCGGAAAACTCTCATGCAGGATCCAGCTGCAGCGCAGCACCGCGCCGGCCAGCACCACGGCGCCCGCGAGCCAGACCTGCCAGGGCCGGATGTCCAGCATCCGCCGCCCCCGCGCGGTCATGTTGCCGCAGGCGGCGCCGATGACGAACAGCAGCTGCCAGGCCAGCGGGTTGAACGTCCAGCTGTGATCCGCGGGATAGCCCGGCAGATTGATGTCCCAGATCCGTGCCGCCGCGTACAGCGCCAGCGACGGCACCAGCGCCAGCCACAGGCTGCGGTTGAGCGCCACCAGGATCAGCGGGAACACCAGCAGCAGCGCGATGTAGAGCGGCAGGATGTCGAGAAAGGTGGGCTGGAACTGCAGCAGCAGCACCCGCAGGATGGTCTGGGCGGGATCGTCGAGGAACGCGCCGGCCCGCAGCTCGTCGGCGAACAGCGGGTTGGCGAAGCGCGCCATGGTGTAGGACACCTCGGCGTTGTACAGCATGAACAGGCAGAGATGCGCCACGTAGAGCTGCCACACGCGCCGCCAGATGCGCGCCGCGGCCAGCAGCGTGCCCATCCGTTGCGCGACCCTGGTATAGACCAGCGACGCGGTATAGCCCGAGATGTAGATGAAGATCTCGGCGGCATCGCTGAGCGCGAAGCTGTGCAGCGTCACCGCGCTGAACACGTTGTCGGGGATGTGGTCGATAAAGATCAGGAACAGCGCGGCCCCACGGAAGAAATCCAGCCGGTAGTCACGCTCCGTGGCGCTGGCCATGCGATCGTCCCTCCCTGCCTGCGGCTCAGTCCGCCCGCGCGGCGGCGACGGCGGACATGAACACGGCCAGCCGGGCGGGGTCGACAGGGTTCCACCACACCCCCTCCTGTTTGAGATAGCTCGCCACGATCACCGCGCCCGCGTGCTGCAGGATCGCGCCGACATTGTCGGGCGTCACCCCGCTGCCGACCAGCACGGGCAGGGACGTGCCCTCGCAGATCGTCCGCAGCTCGTCGAGGCTGGCCGCGTCGCCGGTGCGCTGCCCGGTGACGATGGCGGCGTCGGCGTCGAAGAACTCGGCATCCCGCGCCATCTCGCCGATCTCGCGATCCGCCACGATGGCATGCGCCCCGTGCTTGACATGCACGTCGGCGAAGATCTTCACCGACCGCGCGTGCAGCCACGCCCGGTACCGCGCCGCGGCCCCGGCCGGCCCCTCGATGAACCCCTCGTTGGCGACATAGGCGTTGGCCCACTGGTTGACCCGTATGAAGCACGCGCCGGACGCCTTGGCGATCGCCAGCGCCTGGATGGCGCCGTTGGCCAGCACGTTCACCCCCGTCGGCAGGCCGCTCTCCAGCCGCACCGCCCGGGTGATCACCGCCATCGCCGCCGCCGTCTCCGGGCCCAGCCGCTCCGGCTTGGCGAACGGGATGTCGCCATGGTTCTCCACGATCAGCCCGTCCACCCCGCCGTCGCGGTAGCGCTGCGCCTCGCCGAGGGCGATGGTGATCAGCTCCTCGAACTCTGCCCCGTCATAGGCCGGGCTGCCCGGCAGGGCCGGCAGGTGGATCACGCCGATCACCGCCTTCCGGCGGCCGAACAGGGTTGCGACGGCGTTGGGCTTGGGGCGGAAGACCGGCTTGGCAGGCATGATCGGGGCACTCGCGCTGGAGGGCCGCAAGCTACCGGTGCGGCGCCGCTCTGGCCAGGGTCCGGCGCGGCCGCTTGAATCGGCGGCAATTGCCCACGGAGCACCCAATCCTGACCGTGCCGCCGGAACAATGCCGCGGCAGTCCGGCCTTTGGCGCTGGCATGGTCGTTGCTCTGCCTGGGAATGCGGCAACGCAAGGAGCATGTCATGACGGGCGATCAGATCATGGGCAGCGACACCGTGGCGGTGCAGCCACTTCCGGCCCGCCCGATCTCGGCCGAAGCCTTCCTTCCGTTCGGCCACCTGATCCTGCCCGGCGCCGACGGCGCCCCGGCCGACCTCGCGGACCAGGCGCTCAACCTCGCCGGCGGGCGGCCGCGCTTCTACATCATGGACCTCAGCCGCCGCAGCCACGACATCACCCGCATCACCCGCCACCGCGCGGTCACCCAGGTGCTCGCCTCGGCCAACGCCCAGCCCTGGCTGCTCGCCGTCGCGCCGCCGCGCGATCTCGAACAGCCGGACGCTGCGCCCGATCCGGCCGCGATCCGCGCCTTCACCATCCCAGGCGGCGTCGCTGTTCTGCTCCACCGCGGCACCTGGCACGCCGGCCCGTATTTCCACGCGCCGAGCATGCCGTTCTTCAACCTCGAACTGGTCGACACCAACGAGGTCGATCACCACACCGTCACTCTGCCGGTGGCCATGCGCCTCACCGAGAGCCCCGCGTGAGCGAAGGCGGCATCAGCGTCTGCGACGTGGGGATGACCTATCGTCGCGGCACGCAGGTGACGCAGGCGCTGGTGGGCTGCAGCCTCGAAGTCCCGCAGGGCGGCTGGGCCACGCTGATCGGCGCCTCCGGCTGCGGCAAATCCACCCTGCTGCGCATCCTCACCGATATCGTCCAGCCCACCAGCGGCACCGCGACGCTGGGCGGCCTCACGCCCGCCCAGGCCCGCGCCGCGCGCAGCTTCGCCCTGGTGTCCCAGCAATCCGTGCTGCTGCCCTGGCGCAAGCTGCTGGCCAATGTGGAACTCGCCCTCGAAGTGGCGCGCATGGACCGCGCCGAGCGCCGCAGGCGGGCCGAGCAGGCGATCGAGATGGTCGGTCTGCGCGGCTTCGAGCAGGCCTATCCCGCCGAGCTGTCCGGCGGCATGCGCCAGCGCGCCGCCATCGCCCGCGCGCTTACCCTGCGCCCCAGATTCCTGCTGATGGACGAACCCTTCGGCGCGCTCGACGAACTGACCCGCGAGCACCTCAACTTCGAGCTGCTGCGCATCCTGCGGGAGACCAACGCCACCATGCTGCTGGTCACCCACTCCATCACCGAGGCGGTGATCCTGTCGGACACGGTGGCCGTCATGTCCGCCCGCCCCGGCCGCATCTCCAAAGTGGTGACCATCGGCTTCGGTCATGACCGCCGCCCCGAGATCCGCGACGACCCCGACTTCATCGCCCACGAGGCCACGCTGCGCCACGCGCTCGCCGGCCGCCACGTCCTTTCGCCCGAACAGGAGCCCGCCTTATGAAGCGTTTCCTCGCCGCCCTGGCCGTCCTCATTCCCCTCGCGGCGCAGGCCCAGACACCGCGCAAGCTCACCGTGGTCCTCGGCTATATCCCCAATGTCGAGATGTACGGGCCGGAATACGCGCTGCACGAAGGCCTGTTCAAAGCTGCCGGCTTTGACGTGACCCTGGTGCCCACCGGCCAGGGCATCAACCAGGTGCAGATGGTCGCGGCCGGCGTGGCTGATATCGGCATCGCCAACCCCGAATCGATCCTGGCCGCGGCCGGGCGCGGCGAGAAGTTCAAGATCATCGCCTCGCAGTTCCAGACCTCCCCTGTCGCCATGACCTGCCGCAAGGACAGCGGCGTCACCAAGGCGACCGACCTCAAGGGCAAGCGCATCGGCGTCAAGGTGGCGGCCAAGCCGTATCTCGATCTGCTGCTGTCCAAGAACGGGCTGAAGGACACTGACGTCACCACCACCACCATCGGCGGTACCGACATCGCGGTGCTGATCTCCGGACGGATCGACTGCGAGGTCACCACCTTCGCGTTCAACGAGCCGCGGCTGATCGAGAACGCCGGCGTGCCGGTGAACGTGCTGCCGCTCGGCAGCTTCGGGCTCAACGCGCAGACCGACAGCTACTTCGTCAAGGAAAGCTTCTTCAACACGCCCGGCAATGTCGAGATGCTGGCGAAGTTCATGCACACGCAGGGCGAGGCCTGGGCGAATTTCTTCAAGGACCCCAAGGCTGCCGCCGCCTACATGGTGAACCAGAAATTCGTCGATGGGCTGGATATCGACCAGCAGAGCTACCAGGCGACGCAGCAGGCCATTTTCATGAAAAGCAAGCTCACCGCCGAGAAGGGCATTCTGTGGATCAACCCGGCGACCTTCAAGGAAACCGCCGAAAACCTGTTCGCCGCGCACGTCACCGACAAGGTGGTCGATCCCACGGATATGCTGACCACGGCCGTGCTGGAGCAGTCCGGCCTGCCGAAGCTGTAAGCATGGACGCCGCCGGCACCGCATTGCTGGCCGATGCCGCCCTTCCGCGCTGGTCGGAGCGGGCCAGGCCTGCGGTGCGGGGCGCTCTGATGGCTTCGGCGCCGCTCGCCATTCTGGTGGTGGCCGGGCTCGGCGTGTGGGAGTGGCTGAGCGATATCGGCGTCATCCCCCGCTACATCCTGCCCGCGCCGCAGGCCCTGCTCGGCGCCATGGTCACAACGTCAGAGGCGCTGACCCGCCACGGACTGGTGACGATCCAGGAAGCCGTTGGCGGATTTTTGCTGGGCAACGCCATCGCCATCGCGGCCTCACTGCTGTTTGCGGCCTCGCGCGCGGTGCGGCTGTGTTTCTATCCGTTGGCACTGGCCAGCCGCGCGGTGCCGATTGTGGCCATCACCCCGCTGCTGGTCATCCTGCTGGGACGCGGCATGCTGCCGATCATTGTCGTCGTGGCGATCAGCGTCTATTTTCCGACTTTGCTCAACATGTTGCGCGGTCTCCGCTCAGCCGACGTCGAATACCAGGAGCTGCTATACTCGCTGAACGCGAGCCGGTGGCAGCGCCTGCGCATCGTCGAACTGCCGGCGTGCCTGCCCTATCTGTTCGCGGCCCTGAAGGTGGGCGCCTCGGTCGCCTTCATCGGCGCCATCGTCGGCGAATGGATCGGCGCCAATTCCGGCCTTGGCTATCTTATCGTCATCTCCGCCAACTATTTCCGCATTCCCGCAATGTGGGCCGCCATCACCGTGGCCGCGACGCTGACCCTCCTGCTGGTCGCCGCCGTCTCCACGGCGGAAAAATTCGCCACCCCTTGGCGCCACGAAGGGACGGGGGATCTGTGATGAACCGCACCCTCGCCATCGCCGCCCCCACCCTGGTCTTCGCCATCGTCATCGCGCTCTGGCAGCTCGCCACCCAGTCCGGCTGGGTGAACCAACTCGTGCTGCCCACCCCCGTCGGCACCATCGCTGCCTTCGCCACCAATGGACCGGAGCTCGCCAGCAACGCCCTCGTCACCAGCATCGAGGCCGTGACCGGCATGGTGCTCGGCAACGTCATCGGCCTGGCGCTGGCCGTGGTCTTCGTCCATTCCCAGCTCAGCCGCCGCACCGTCCTGCCGCTCGCCATGGCCGCCAAGGCGGTGCCGATCGTCGCCGTCGCCCCGGCCCTCATCATCTGGCTCGGCAACGGCATGGCGCCCAAGATCCTGGTGACGATCTTCCTGGTGTTCTTCCCCATGCTGGTCAACGCCATGCGCGGCCTGCGCAGCGCTGATTCCGACATGGGCGAGCTGCTCCACTCCCTCTCCGCCACGCGCTGGCAGACGCTTTGGATGGTCCGACTGCCCGCCGCCATGCCGTATGTGTTCTCGGCCCTCAAGCTCTCGGCCTGCGCCTGCTTCGTCTCCGCCATCGTCAGCGAATGGGTGGCCGCCGACCAGGGGCTCGGCTACCTCATCGTCTTCGCCGGCTCGCAGTTCCGCACCGAGGAGGTATGGGCCGCCGTGCTCGTCGGCACCCTGCTCAGCATGGTCATGGTCGGCCTCGTCGTGGGGCTCGAACGCGTCACCACGCCCTGGCTCGCCCACCAGCACCAGGCGGCGTGATGCAGGAGCTCGGCCTGTTCAACCAGATGTGGGCGGCACCTGGCATGTCTGACCGCGAGGCGGTGGACAACGCCCTGGCCGAGATCAGCCTTGCCGACGAGCTGGGCTTCACCTCGGTCTGGATCGGCGAGCACCACACCATCCGCGACGCCGCCTATTACGGCCGCATCCCCGCGCCCGAGGTGTTCCTCGCCTTTGTCGCCGCCCGCACCCGCCGCATCCGCGTGGGCACCGGCGTGAAGGTGCTGCCCACCACCACCGCCCAGCGCGCCGCCGAGGAGATGAGCCTGCTCGACCTGCTGGCCCAGGGGCGCACCGAGTTCGGCGTGGGCCTCGGCGCCGCCGTGCCGGGATCAAAACCCCGCGCGGAGAAATCCGCCGATTTCCGGTCCCTGCTCACCGACATCCTGCGCCTGCTGCGCCGCGACACCTCCACCGGCCTGCCCCGGCTGAGCCCCGAACCCGCGCCGGATCTGGCTGACCGGCTCTGGGTCGCCTGCCGTGACGACGAGACCATCCGCTTCGCCGCCGCGAACGGCCTCAACTTCGTGGTCGGCCAGGCGGAGATCGGCCCGCGGCAGGCCAGACTGACCCAGGCCTATCGCGACGCCGGCGGCACCGGCCTGGTGCGCGGTGCGCGCATCGCCTTCGTGGCGGAGACGCAGGCTGAGGCCGACCGCCTCAGCGAAGACGCGGTGCGGCTGTATTTCAACCAGATGGCGGGGAAATCCTACCACAAGGAAGCCACCGACGCGGGTGAGCTGCCGCCTACCGCCGACACGCTGGAGGAGATGCGCCGTCAGGTCAGCTTCATCGCGGGAACACCAGAGCGTGTGGCGGAGGCGCTCAACACCTATGCCGAACAGCTTGGGCTGGATCGGCTCGATGTGATGCCGGCGAGTCCGGGACTTGCTACGGACGCGGTGCGGCGGTCACTTACCTTGTTACAGACGGAAGTCAGGCCAAGGTTAGCGGTTCTTTTTTGAAAACAAGAACCAAAAAACTTTCTATCGCTGGGGTGCGCACCTTCCGGAGAGTGAGTACCCCAGGGATAAAAAGTGTTTTGCTTCTTTTTTTCAGAAAAGAAGTGCTTCCTTAAGACTGCGCATCCGGCGAAAGCACAATGCAACTGGTGTGCGACTTCGTGAGTTTCTCACACGCCTGCACCGCACTGTCCCGCGAGAGGCCCACGAGGCGCGCCCGATACAGCGTGGCATTCCCCTGCTTGCGCGTGCCCACCAGCGGCTGACCCGGCACCTGCGCCCGGGCGCGCGCCTGCTCGGCGGCCGAACGCGCCATGCCTTCGTTGGCGTAGGCGCCGACCTGGATTGCCCAGGTGGCGGCACCGCCGGCCTGATGCGGCATGGTGTCCGCCATCGCCCGCGGGATCAGGCTGAACCCGCCATGCGCGGGCGCTGCCGGCGGCAGCGGCATCGTCAGGTTCTGCGGCGGCGGCGAGGTATGCGGGTCGGACAGCTGGGCCATCTGCACCTGGCCGCGGGCTGCCCCGGTGCGACGCGTCTCGGCGAGAGCCACCGGCGCCTGCGTGCGCACGGGATAGCGCGGCCCGCGTGGGATGTTCATCGGGATCTGGTTGATCGCCAGCTGGCTGGCCGGCGAGATGCGGTTGGGCTGCACACCCTGAATGCGCGGCGCGATCTTGGCGACGTAGTTGCGGGTCTCGTCGGGCAGGCCCTTGTGGTGCAGCAGATAGTCGTCGAGCCGCGCCGGCCCGGCATTGTAGGCTGCCAGGAAGCCGGGGTTGCCATAGAGATCATACATCTCCCGCAGATAGGCGGTGCCGGCCATGATGTTGTCATGCGGCTCGTACGGATCGTCGTTGAGGCCGTAGCGGCCGCGCAGCTCGTCATAGGTCTGCGGCATCACCTGCATCAGCCCCATGGCGCCGGGGGCCGAGGTGTCGAACACCTTGCCGCTGGATTCGGCGCGGATCACTTCGCGGATCCAGCGCTCCGGCACGTCGTAGGTGGTGGCGGCCTCGATGATGTAAGGGCCCCACGGGTCGCTGGGCGGGCCGGGCGGGATGTAGTTGCCGCGCGCATGCGACTTGTATTCAGCGGCCTCCACCTGCGGGCTCTGCGGCGGCCGCGGGGCGGAACAGGCGGCGAGGCCCGCGAGCAGCGCCAGGCAGAACAATGTGCGGGCAGGGACCGGCAGGGATGCGCGGGCCTGAGGCAGGCGGAGTCCCAGGTGCATGACCAGCGAAGCCTTCTGGCAAGAGGCGGACGCCGGGGGGGCGGCCCGAACACAGCATCACGGACGCGGCATGGCCGCGGCACGCGACAGACACAGGCAGATGTGCAGAACGATGTTCATCATCCGACGCAGCAACTGCCCCTAACTCTCTATACACGCACTGTGTTGAGAGCAAGGCGAACCTGCGGCCAGATGCCCGATGCGCGCGTTGACGCGGAGTTCATGCAACACGTTGCGGCTGCGCGTTATAACAAATGATCTGATGAACCTGGAGTGCGCCTGCATGAATCCCTTTCGCCACCGGTTGGCTCGCCTCGCGGCCGTTCTGCTGTCGCTGGCACCTGTTGCGGCCTGTGCGCCCACCAACACCAACACCACCTATCGCGCCGGTGACATCGGCAGGACGGCGCAGGTCAGCTACGGCACCATCGTGTCGATGCGCCCCGTGGTGGTGCAGGGGCAGAACACCGGGGTTGGCGCGCTCGGCGGCGCTGTCGTCGGCGGTACTGCGGGAAGCTTTATCGGGCGCAGCGATCCGCGCGCCAATATCCTGGGCGCCGTCGCCGGTGCCGTGGTCGGCGGCATCGCCGGAAACGCCATTGAAAACAGCGCCAACCAGGGCACCGCGGTCGAGTTCATCATCCAGGAGGACGGCGCTAGCCAGCCGATCTCGGTGGTGCAGACCAACGAGGAGAATTTTCGTCCGGGCGAGCGTGTTCTGCTGACCCGTGGTGCCCGCACCCGCTTGTCCCACGTCGCCGGGAGCTGAGCCCAGCCTGGGGGGGGGCGACGGCCCTGGACAGCGTTAAACCGGGTCAGGTGCCGGTTGCGAGACATTGCGGCCGTTCCGCTGATGGGCTATCGGCGGCATAGCAATGCATCACCATCTCCCTCTGGCCACGCACACGGCATCGCTTGACATCACGTCCAGTCCCCGGTTCTGGGTCCGCGCCCAACTGGCCGTGCGCGATGTTCGCAGCGCGTTCCAACTTTGGCGCCTGTGCTGGACCCTGAGCTGGCTCGACATCAAGCTGCGCTATCGCGGATCGGTGCTGGGCCCGTTCTGGCTGACGCTGTCGACAGCACTGATGGTCGGCTCCATGGGGTTTCTCTACGCCGCCCTGTTCCACATGGATCTGCACGCCTATCTCCCATTCCTGGCGCTGTCGATCGTGCTGTGGAACTTCCTCTCGGCGCTGGTGAGCGAAAGCTGCACCAGCTTCACCGCGGCGGACAGCATGATCCGCTCCATCCGCATGCCGTTCATGCTGTACGGCGCGCGGGTGGTGGTCCGCAACGTGGTGATCCTGGGCCACAACGTGGTGGTGATCGTGGTGGTCGATCTGCTGTTGCAGGTGTGGCCGGGTGTGACCGCCCTGCTGGCCATCCCGGCGTTTCTGCTCTGGCTGGTCGCCGGCGTGGCGCTGTCGCTGATGCTGGGCGCCCTGTGCGCGCGGTTTCGCGACATTCCGCCGATCATCGGCAGCGTGATGCAGATGGCGTTCTTCGTCAGCGCCGTCATCTGGCGCCCGAGCCAGCTGAACCAGCATGAATGGCTGCTGCTGTTCAACCCGTTCTACACCATTCTTGAGGTGGTGCGCGGGCCGTTGCTGGGCGAGGTGCCGAGCCTAGCCGTGTATGCCTCGGCCGGCGTGGCCACGCTCGTACTGTGTCTGATGTCGGCGCTGCTGTTCACCCGCACCCGCGGCCGCATTGCGTTCTGGGTGTAGCGGCATGAGCGCCTCCCCGATGCGGGCCGAACTGGTGGCGAGTCATGTCGACCTCGACTTTCCGCTGTACCACGGCAATGCCCGAAGCCTGAAGAAGACGGTACTGAAATCCGTCACCGGCCGGCTCGGCGACGATGGCCGCTCGCGCGTGGTGGTCCAGGCGCTGCGCGACATCAATTTCCGGCTGCAGCCCGGCGATCGCCTGGGGCTGGTCGGCGGCAACGGCGCGGGCAAGACCACGCTGCTGCGCGTACTGGCCGGCATCTACGAGCCGTTGCGCGGCGAGGTGCGGGTGCGCGGCACGCTGAATGCGTTGCTCGATCCCAATCTGGGCATGAACATCGAGCTGTCCGGGCGCGAGAACATCATGCTGCGCGGCCTGTATCATGGGCTCGACCCCGCGCAAATCCGCAAGCTGGCCGACGATGTCGCGAGCTTTGCCGATCTGGGCGATTTTCTGGATCTGCCGGTGCGTATCTTCAGCTCCGGTATGGTGGTGCGGCTGGGCTTCGCGCTGGCCACCGCCATCCGCCCGCAGGTGCTGCTGATGGACGAATGGTTCCTCGCCGGCGATGCCAACTTCATGGAGAAGGCGCGCGCCCGGCTGGAGGACATGGTGCGTGGCGCCGAGATCCTGGTGCTGTCGACCCATCTGCCCAATGTGATCATGGACTGGTGCACGCGGGTGATCTGGCTCGACGAAGGCGTGATCCGCGCCGACGGCATGCCCGAGGAGGTCCTGACTCAGTATCTCAGCCACAAGCCGGGCGCCTGACGCATGGAGGCGGCCACCAGGTGGATGCAGATCCTGGGCAGCCTCGCCATCATCGCGCCGTTTCTGCTCAGCCGCATGTCAACGACCCGACCGTACGCACGGCGCATCGCGCTGGCAGCCGGCGCACTCTATCTGCTTTTCGGCGTGAGCTTCGTGCTGTGGTGGGTGCTCATACGGCCAAGGGTGTCAGGGTGATGCGGGTTTCCGTGTTCGCCTCCACCGCCGCCCGGCTGTAGAGCATCGGCACATAGGAACCCTCCGCCCAGAGCGGAGCGAGGTCGGCATAATGCGGGCTGCGCGGATCGCCGGACTGGCCGGGCGCGTTGATGCAGCGGCTGGCATCCCAGTTGCCGACATCGACCACCATGCGGAACGAGGCGCCGCTGGTCACCTTGAAGTCGCTGAGCCGGTAGGTCGCGGCCATCGGGGTGGAACCGGAGCCGCCTTTCGGCAGTCGGTCCACGCCCGCAAGGCCGGTCACGCGGCCCAGCGGATGCGGAAAGGCGCCATGATGTAGTCTGCCCCAGGCCCATCCGGCGGGGTCCTCGCCCATCCGCGACGCGCAATCCGCCCAGGCCGCATCCAGCGTGCGGGAGAGCAGCGCGTCGCGATCCTGGATGCGGGAGTCCGCAGTCTCCAGCATGGCCAGCAACGTCTCCACATCGCCCGGCACCAGCAGCGCCCGGGTCACGGGGTCGGGCGCACACAGATCCAGCAGCGCCTGCTTGAGATGTTTGGACCACCACACCTCCTGCAGTGCTGCGGCGGCGGAGGCGCGGTCGAGGTGATGATCCCAGTCCCGCAGCAGGGCGGCGGCAGGCCCGGGCAGGGCTGCGATCAGCCGGCCGAGCCGGCGGGCCGGAATCGAAAGATCGTCGGTCTGCAGCGCCAATGACTGCGCCAGCGTGTGGCGGTTCTGCCCGTCCAGCACCTCATGGATGCGGGTGGTGCGGGAACGCTCGGCCCATTCAAAGCCGAGCTGGCGCTCTTCCGCGGGGTAGCCCTCCGGCATGTTCATCTCGTTGGCGGTGGCGAAATACCCTTTCGCCGGATTGATCTCGCGCGGCAGGTTCTCGAACGGCTGAAACCCATGCCACTCGTAGCGCCCGTCGCCGGGCACCGGCAGCAGCCCGTCCCAGTTCGGCCGGATCGGGCTGGCACCGGCCGCGAACCAGGCGATGTCACCGGTGACGTCGGCATAGACCTGGTTGACCGAGGGGCTGCGCCAATGCGCGAGGGCACTTTGGAACGCCGCCACCGACGTCGCGTCCATGTAGCCGAGCGAGGCGAAATAGGCGGAGGTCCCAGGTTCGGTCCACACGCTGCGAATGGCGAACGCTGTCGTGTCGCCGCTGTGCACCACCGGGCCGTGACGGGTGAACGCCAGCGTCATCGTCTGGTCCGGGCAGCCGCGCACGGCGACGGTCTCGGTGCGCGTCGTCATCGCCTCCCAGCCATCGCCGTAGCGATATTCCAAGGTGTTGTCCGGGTTGAGCCGGTAGACGCAGAGATCCTCCTGATCCATCGGGAAGATCGTCAGGCTGAATGCGGCATGGCCGTTATGGCCGATCGAGATGCCGGGCTGGCTCGGCTCGCTGGCGCCGATCACGTCAAGCCCCGGCGCGGTCAGGTGCACCAGACATCGCAGCGAGGGCAGCGCATGGGCGCGGTGCGGGTCGCTCGCCAGGATCGGCCGGCCGGTGTCGGTGCGGGTGCCGCTGATGGTCCAGTTGTTGGAGCCCTGCAGATAGACGTCGCCCTGGTCGGAGACCTTGCTCCAGCGCCAGGCCTCGTCGAGCGTGGACGCCAGCCGGGCGGGGCTGAAATCCGGAGCGGCGGTGGCGAGGCGGAACACGTCGAGCACATCCTCGGGCACGCAGGCCGGGTCGAACCCGTCGGGGATGCTGATGTCGTGGGGAGGCTCGATCGAGCGGCGGGCCAGATCGGTCTCCAGCCCCGACAGGGCGGCGATGCGGGCACGGGCCACTTCGGAGAGCACGTTGCGCACCAGGCCATGGCTGCGGATGCGCACCACATCCTCCGGCTCCCAGCGCTCCGGCTTCGTGTCCATGGCAGCGAACTCCGACGACAGCAGCGACGGATCGGCCTCGGTCAGGCTGATCCAGGCATTGATGCCGGCCACGAACGCCTCGGTGATGGCGCGGGCCTGCGGCGTGCCATAGGCCGCCCATTCCGCATCCATGTCGCCGCGATACAGGAACAGCCGCGCTGCGCGGTCCTGGGCGAGGAACCCCGGCCCGAAATCGGCGGCCATGCGCCCGAGCCCGCGCTTGCGCCAGATGTCGATCTGCCACAGCCGGTCGCGCGCGGCGTTGAAGCCCTGCACGAAGAACGCGTCCCGGCGCGATTCCGCGCGGATATGGCAGATGCCCCAGGGATCGACGCGGATTTCGGCCTCGCCCTCAAGGCCGGGCACGTGGAACAGCATCTCGTCCATGGGGAACTCCTGAGTCGCGGGCCCGGCCTCTGAAATCCGCTTGGCGTTCAGCGATCCGCGGACCACAGATCGTGAACCGGCAGCAAATCATGGCCGATTTCGCCGAGACCGCAAGCCTGCGACACCGCGGCGTCGCGGCCACGACGGGCTCTTGAACGAGACTCCGCGGCCGCCTATGCAGCACAGCCGGAACGTCGTGGCCGCATATCCGGCAGTGGGCCAGCGTTGCGGGCCCGGAATGCCGGGCCGGCGAACTTCAACCAAGGACCAGGCAGACCCACATGACGCCGCTCCCAACGACCTGGTCACGGTCGAGCCGATGGCTCCACGACGCACTGTCCGACACGCCTGGCGGACGGCAGGCGCATGGGCTGATGAACATGCGGGTGTTGGCCGTTCTCGGCTTCGCGATTCTGGTGCTGCTGCGGATGCCGCAGATTGTCACCTCCGGGCGTTTTTGGGCTGAAGAAGGGTTGGTGTATTTTCAGGCTGCCTGGCAGGAACCCTGGTTCGACGCGCTCTTCAAGGTGCACACCGGCTACCTCAACATCGCTGCCAGCACGGCGACGCTGCTGGCCCTTCATCTCGCGCCGCTCGAGCAGGGGCCGCTCGTGACCGCCGCCGTCGCCTGCCTCATCCAAATGTTGCCCGCCGTGCTGCTGGCCACCGGCGGGATTGCGTGGCTGACGCGCTGGCCGGCGCTGGTGCTGGCCTTGTGTCTGCTGCTGATCCCGTTTGGTGACGGGGAAGTCTGGCTCAACTCGATCACCAGCCAGTTTCATATGGCGCTGTGTGTCGGGCTGATTCTGGCCCTCGATGTTCGCACCGGCTGGCGTGGGGCGCTGCATGGCGTGATTTTGGTGATCGCGCCTTTGGCGGGGCCGGTGTCAGGAACGCTGACCCCGTGGTTTCTGGTTCGGGCCGGGGTCGACCGGTCCTGGACGCGTCTGGGGCAGGCTGTTCTGCTTGGCATTCCCACGGTGCTGCAGGGCGTGATGGTGCTCACACACCCGGAGCCGGCCCGCGCCATGGGGATCGGCGCGCCGTTGCTGGTCGTGGTCATCGCGGTGCAGAACGTGATCCTGCCGTTGGCCGGCGCCGGCTGGGCGCAGATGGTGGCGAGCGCTGCCGCGCAGTCCTTCCAGCATGGCGGGATGGCGATCCGGGTGGCGCTGATGGGCATTGCCGGCCTGGGCGCCCTGGGGGGAGCCGCGTACCGGTACGGCGACCGCACGGCGTGGTGGATGTTCGTGGCCGGGATCACGCTGGCGATCACGTCCTACTCGGCGGCGCTCACGTTGGGGCAGCCGCTCAACCTGCTGCTATGGATCGGCAGCCGGTACTCCTTCGCACCTTCGGCGCTGCTGGGGTTGAGCCTGCTGGGGGTGGCGGCCACGGGGAAGCCGCTGCGCCAGGTGGCGCTGGGGGCACTCGTGGTTTGGATGATCGCCATCGGCACGAAGCCGTATTTCAAACCGTCCGCAATGTTCGCGAACGGCCCGAACTGGAAGGCCGAGGTCGCGGCGTGGCGGCGGGATCCGAGCCACCAGCTTGAGATATGGCCGGCGGGATGGCGGATGCCGTTGGACGTTGCGGCGCGACCAGGATTTTAACCCAGCAAGTGGTTCTTTTTTGAAAGGAACCAAGAAACGCCTCGATCGGTTTGAGGGTTTGGGGAACGCAGCACGGCTGCGGTGCGGGCGGCGGGCTTTGCCATCTGCTTCTGCTGTTGACGGCGAACTCTGCATATGCAAGATAATGCCTGCATATGCAGGTATACGAGGACGAGATGGGGAAGCAGCCCGACATCGCCGCACAGATCACGGCCAACTGCCTCATGGGGCGGGCGCGCTACCTGTCGCGGGTGCTGACCGGCCTCTATGACGATGAAGTCCGGCCGTTCGGTGTGCAGGCCACCCAGGTGACCTTGCTGGCCACGGTGGCCGTCCATGGCCCGGTGCGGCGCAGCGACCTCGGCCGCTGGCTGCATTTCGACTCCTCCACATTGACCCGCAATCTCCGCGTCATGCTCGACAACCGATGGCTGGAGGAAGTGCCGGACGGGAACGACCGGCGCGGCCTGCCGCTGCGGATCACCGCAGCAGGGGCGGACCTGCTGCAGGCACTCGGGCCCGCCTGGCACAGGGCACAGGACCGTGCCCTTCGCATGGTCGGCGACGAAGGCAGAACTGCCGTTCTGGACCTCTTCGACAAGGTCCAGGGGACGATGGCAGCCTGAACCTCGGCCAATTATCTGTATATGCAGGTTTCAGGCGGCCCCTGCAGCGACCGTTCATCCCTCCACACCGCTCTCATGAAACGACTGTCTCATGACCGATCCGTTGTTCCTCGTCACGGGCGCAACCGGCAAGACCGGATCCGCCGTCGTTCACCAGCTGCTCGAACAGGGGCAGCGCGCCCGCGTCGTTGTACGTCGGCGCGACGCCCGCAGCGAAAGCCTCCGGCAGGCCGGGGCTGAGGTGGTCGTGGCTGACCTGTTTGATCCCGAGCAGATGCTGAACGCGATGCGCGGTGCCCAGCGCGCCTATTTCTGCCCCCCCTTCCACGCGCACATGCTCCACAGCGCCGCCGCCTTCGCGGTCGCTGCCAGGCAGGCCCGGCTCGAATCCGTGGTCAGCCTCTCGCAGTGGCTGGCCAGCCCGTCACACCCAGCGATCTCGACCCGGCAGCATTGGCTGGTCGACCAGCTCTTCGCCATGCTGCCGGGGATCGCCACGACGACGGTGGCACCCGGCTTCTTCGCCAGCTTTCCCTTTCTGGAACTGATCGACTATGCGGCCCTGCTCGGCATCTACCCGATCCCGCTCGACGGTGAGAGCCGCAATGCGCCGCCTTCGGACGAGGACATCGCCCGCGTCGCCACAGCGGCCTTGATCGACCCGGCGCGGCATGCGGGCCGGACCTACCGGCCCACCGGCCCCGGCCTGCTGTCCGTCCACGACATGACACGCATCATGGGCCAAGTCATCGGTCGGCGCGTCCGGCATGTCAAAGTGCCGATGTGGCTGTTTCTCAAGGCGGCCCGCATGGGAGGGATCGACGACCTCCTGCTCAGCGAATTGCCCGCCTATCTCCAGGATCAGAACGAGGGCGCGTTCGCGTTCGGCGGGCCAACCGACCATGTGCTGGCGGTGACCGGCCGGGCGCCGGAGGATTTCGAAACCATCACGCGGCGTTATGCCGCCCAGCCAAAGGCACAGCGCACGATCGGCAACACGCTGCGCGCGCTCGGCGCCTTCATGACGGTGCCGCTGCGCCCTGGCCTGAACCCGGAACGCTACGTCCGCCAGCAAGGCCTCCCGACGCCGTCGGCACCGCGTCCGGCGATGGCAGACACCGGCTGGAAGCAGGACCGCCTGATCGCAGCGCGCCCATCCAAGGTGCTGACGCCGCAGCTGGTGTCTGCCTGAGACGTGTCCGTCTCGACAGCGACCATCATCCCTTGTCCAGGAGGACCGACATGAACGACCAGGCCACAATCATCGAACGATATGACGCCGGCGACTTCGTCGCTCGGGTCGCGGGCGTGCTGCAGCAGGCAGGCTTTGCGGACGACGCCATACCCTGGCAGGCGCTGGCACCGCTTGACCAGTTCCATGTCGGCGGTTTGGCCGCGACCACGGCGTTGGCAGAACAGCTTTCCATCACAGCTGGCGCCACGGTGCTCGATGTCGGCTGTGGACTTGGCGGTCCGTCCCGGCACCTCGCCGCCGTCCATGGCTGCTCGGTCGTCGGCATCGATCTCAATCCGTCGCTGATCGACCTTGCCACCATGCTGACCCGCCGCGTGGGCCTCGCCGGGACGGTCACCCATCGCATCGCTGACGCGACGGACCTGCCGTTCGCGGCCGAGAGCTTCGATCTCGCCTGGACCCAGCACGTGGCGATGAACATCGCGGACCGGCACGCGCTCTATGCCGGCGTGCGCCGTGTGCTGCGCCCGGGCGGGCGGTTCGCGATCTACGATGTCGTCGCCGGGGACCAGGGACCGTTGCACTTCCCCGTGCCCTGGGCGCGTGATCCTTCCGCCAGTTTCCTGCTGACGCCCCCGGCAACGCGCGATGTGCTCAAGGCCTGCGGCTTCGACATTGTCGCATGGGCCGATGTCACGGAGACCGGACGGGCGTGGCTGCAGGCACAGAGTGCCGCCGCGCAGAACCGGCCGGAGACGCTGCAGAAGCTGGCCCTTCCTCTCGTCATGGGGCCGGATTTCCCGATCCGGGCGGCCACGCTCGGTCGCAACTTCCAGGAGGGACGCGCCCGGCTGCTGCAGGCGGTGGTGCGGCGGATATGACGGCCATGCCGCGAGTCTGATCCGCGATCAGCACCCATCCCACCGGATTGTCATCGGTGTGCAGCTGATATCGATCATTCTGGCTTCATAGCATTTTAAAAACGAGCGGCCATCGCGAGGGCGCTGGCGCAGGAAGCATGCCTTGCGGGTCCCGGGTCCGGCTGCATCGCGCCTCAACCGCCCGAAAAGCCAGACGGAGTTGAAACCGATGTTGCCGACCTTCAACGCTCTGTGTCTGTGCACCTGCAATTCCGGCCGGTCGATCATGGCTGAAGCCATTCTCACCAGGCCGGCAGGCGATCGCTTCAACGCCTGTGCCGCAGGTTCCGCGCCGGCCGACGCACCGATGTCGGATGTGATGGCCAAGCTGCAGGCGCTGGGACACGATTTCTCCCGGCTGCGCAGCAGGTCCGGGCACCTGTTCGCGGGGCCGGCGACGCCGCGCCAAGCCAAGACTCATACCAACGGTCATTCGTCATGACCGTTGGTATGACACGCTGGACGGCCAGGCCTGTCCTGATTTCGGCGACAAGGCAGTAACCGGTGCATGGCCCATGCCGGACCCCGCGACGGTCCATGGCCGTCCGGGCGCGCCTGGACGAGATCGGCGCCATGCCGTTGCCCCGGCGGCCGTTTGATCGAGGCGCGTCGGGATCAACGGACTGAGGCGTATCGGCCGTCTTGCCCTTCGTGCCGGCCGGGGCGGCGTGTTCCACTAGATCGGAGAGGCATTTGATAGGCGATACCGCCCCAATCTAGCTCTTTGTTTTAACGAGTGATTTCATGGCACTATGAGTCCACCGGAAGCCATATCGCCCTATGTCGTGCTGGCCCAACGGATCGCAGGTGTGGCCAAGGACCTGACCAAGCCGGCCTCGAAATCGGCCATCAAGGCGTCGTCGCAACAGGGCGCGGGGCAGCGGTTCAGGTGGGTCGCCTGGTGCGCCAGCTCGAAGAACGCCATTTTGCTGCCGTTGTCGAGTCAGGAGAGAAGCAACCTGTTCTTTCTTGAAAAAAGAACTGAAATTTGCGCCATGAATAAAAGTCTTTTGCTTCTTTTCTTCAGAAAAGAAGTCCTTGCTTCCTTTTTCTCGCAAACGGCACCAAAGCCGCCACCAACCCAATATTGACCACCGCCCCCACACCGAGCACCGCAAGCGTCGCCGTTGTTCCCAGCCGTTCCAGCAGCACCGCCCCCAGGAAGGGCGATGCCGCCTGTGCCAGCAGGGCGGGCATGGTCAGTCTGCCCATCAGAACCGCGTAGCCCTCGGGCCCGAACAGGGCGAGCGGCACCGTTCCGCGGGCGATCGACCGTATGCCGCTGCCCGCGCCATACAGCACAAGGCCCACCCCCGCGATGCCTGGCGCCCCCACCAGCAGTCCCAGACCGATGGCGACCAGGATCGTCGATGCCAGCAGGCTCCAGATGGGATGTCGCTTGCGGGCGAACATGGTCTCCAGCACCCGCGCTCCCACCTGGGAGGGGCCGAGCAGCGCGCCCAGTGCCACGGCCGCGGTCAGGGCCAGCCCCTGGTCCTGCAGAATGGTCAGCAGATGAATGGACACCACGGTCATGATCACGGAGGCCAGCGTGAAGCCGGACGCGAGCAGCAGGAACACGATCCGGTGGTCGGGTCGCAAGGGTGCCGCCGGTCCGGCGACGAGGTTCTGGCGGAGGATGGCCGTGTCGTCCGGCGGCAGGCCGAACCAATAGAGCGGCAGCGTGACCAGAAGATGGATCGCGGCATAGCTGGCGCAGGCGCCGCGCCAGCCGACATGCGCGACCAGGGCGGCGGAGAGCGGCCAGCACACGGTGCTGGCGAAGCCGCCGAACAGGGTGATGGCGGTGATGGCGCCGCGCGCGTTCTCCCCATACAGCCGCCCCAGGGTGGAGAACGCCGGATCATAGAGCCCGGCTCCCATCGCCAGCCCCAGCACCAGCCATGCGGCGATATAGACCGGCAGGCCGGGGGCGAGTGCCAGCAGCAGCAGGCCGGCGGACAGCAGCACGGCGCTCAGGGCCATCACCCTTCGCCCGCCATGCCGTTGGATCATCCGGCCGACCGCTGGCGAGACCAGGCCGGAGACGAGAAACCCGAGCGACAGCCCGCCGATGATCCACGGCAGCGGCCAGCCCGTGTCCTGGCCGATCGGGGTGGCGAGCACGGAGATCAGATAATAGCTCGAACCCCATGCCAGGATCTGGGCGAGACCGACCGTGGTCGTGACGCTCAGCCGCGATCGCGCAGCCACTGCGGCAGATGTCATCCGGCGACGGTCTCGGCCAGGCTTCGCTCCTGGCCTTGCGGGTCGATGCGCCGAACCTCGACAGGAGCTGCGGTCCGCCCCGCGGTGCGCAGCTTGCCGAACCCGGCGCGGGCGGCGGCCGTCACCCTTGACTGCACGATGAGGCCAGCGGTCGCAGATAGCGGTCAACCAGATCGTTGCCGGTTGGCAATGCCTCAGGGTCCGGGGGATGCCATCCTGCGTGCGCCAGCAGAGCGCCGGCCGCCTTGTCGATGTTGGAGCGCCAGGGCGAGAACATGCGGACATGACCCCACGCGCGCACAGATGTGCCGACATCGGGACCCGCCTCGATCAGCACAGGACGCAGCCCTCGTGCCAGCGGCTGCGCCGCGGCGGCGAGCCCGACCGATCCGGCGCCGGTGATCGCGACCGGGAGCCGGTCATCGCGGTCCTCGGTGGTGCAGCGCAGCAGGCAGGCGCACAGCAGGACCCCATGGCACTCTCCTTTCGGTATGGACGATGCATCGAGGCACGATGCGTCATGGCACATGAACGATGTCAGCAGCCACAGCTTCTGTCGTCCGTGGCGGCCAGGCTCCTGGTCTCCAGCAGGGCCGCCGTGACATCCATCCAGGCGTCGACGCCCATGCGGAAGGCGCGCCGTCCCTTGTCGGTCAGCGTGTAGGTCTTGCGTTCACGGCCGGAGACGACCTCGATTTCGGACGTGACGTAGCCGCCGGCCTCGAACGCCCGCAGCACCGGATAGAGCCCGCCTTCGGTGGGCGAGCAGCAGCCGCTGGTCGCCCGTTCCACGGCCCTGGCGATGTCGTAGCCATGCGAGGGGCCGTCATGGAGCACGCGCAGCACAAAGAACTTGGACAGGGACATCTTGATCGTCCCGGCCCAATAGGCCCGGCTGGTGTAGTCCGGCGATTCGCGGGCGCCCGGTCGAACGTCTGATGCTCTGGGCATGTCGGGATCCTATGCATCGAGCCTCGATGGGTCAAGCCATGCCACGGTGCGGCGCACCGGCGTTCGCCCCCGCCAGCGAACTTCACATTCTGAAATCCAGAGCAACATCGCCTAAGGAGCACTCACCGTGCCATAGAATTGCGCGCCACAACAAAGAACGAGAGTGGGGCGCGATCGCCTATCAGATGCCACCCCGCTCTCGCGAGGCGCGCGCGTATTCCGGATTGCGGAACCGCTCGAACGTCACCTCGGTATCCCGATACCCCGGCTGCGCCGACCGGCCGAACGCCGCCACCAGGGCGGCATGCCGTTCCGCGATATGCCCGAGATACTCCGGGTGCGGAATGATATACATCGCGTTGCCGGCGATGGCCCGCAGCACCATCTCGCCCACGAACACCGGATCCATGCGCTGTGCCTGCTCTGTCCGCAGCGCCTCCGAGCCAACCGTCGCCATTCCCTCCGACGCGCCGGGCACCCCGGCCCGCACGGCCACGGAACTGGCGAACAGATTGCTCCGCACGCCACCCGGACACAGCACACTCACCCCGATCCCTGACGGCGCCAACTCGGCTCGCATCGATTCCGACAGTCCCACGACAGCGTATTTCGACGCGCAATAGGCGGCGATGCCACCTGGCGCCATCAACCCGCCGGTCGAGGCGGTGTTGACGATATGCCCCCAGCGCCCGCGCGCGAGCATCCGCGGCACCATGGCGTGTGCGCCGAGGAACGTGCCGGTGGCGTTGATCTCCAGCACCATCCGCCACAGCGCCTCCGGCATGTCGGCGACCCGGATCTCCCGCCCGTCGGCATACCGGCCCTGGGCCACACCGGCGTTGTTGCACAGGATCTGCACCTCGCCGAGCGACGCTTCGACCGCGTCCAACGTGTGCTCCCACTCCGCGGCACGGGTCACGTTTAGCTGCACCGCCATGCCAAGGCCCGGCAAGGCCGACGTGGCGGCTTCGAGCGCGGCCTCGTTGATGTCAGCGATGGCAACGCGCAGCCCGGCTGCAATGAAGGCGCGGGCCATCCCCAACCCGATCCCGCTCGCCCCGCCGGTGATCAACGCCGTTGTGCCTGCAAGCTTCTCCATCGCGCGCTCCCAACGTGTCGCCGCGGCAGCGCGGCCCGGTGGAGCTAAACGTCACTCTTGCCTGCTGGCAATGCACCCGTTGCGGCAGGCCGATGCCGATGTGCGGCGCACAGGAAGCGGCTTGCCGGCGCAGCTAGCCAAGGCCATCGCGGTCCCGCTCCGCCCGATCGGGCGGCGCCGGCAGCACGACGGTGTTCATCCAGTAGGCCACAACCGTCTGGATGCTGTTGGCGAAGGCGTCCAGGTTGAGGGGCTTGTGCAGACAGCCCGCCACGCCCATGCGGTAACATCTGGCGACGTCGTTCTGCTGTTGGGATGTCGAGACGATGATGGTCGGCACGATCTGCCACCATCTGTCGCCGCGCAGATGGGCCAGCGTCTCCCGCCAGTCGGTGCCCGGCAGGTTCAGGTCCATGAGAACCAGCACAGGGTAGGCGGCGGCAAGCATCTCTGGCCACTCCGAGCGATCCACCAGCAGCGCTGCGATCTGGGCGGCCGTGGCACAGCGGTGGATCGGGTTGGACACGCCTGCCTGCCGGAGCGCCCAGACCAGGACTTCGAAATCTTCGTCGCTGTCCTCGATGATGACGAAGGGCCGCTGTGGCCGGGGATTGGTCATGGCAGCGATCACGCGGTTGGAGGGTTGCCGAGGCTGAACACGAAGGTCGAACCGTAGCCGGCGCCGGCACTTTCGGCCCACAGCCGACCGCCCAGCCGCTCCACCGTGCGGCGCGCGATCGCCAGCCCCGCCCCGATGCCGCCGCCGTATTCCGCGCGGGCGTGCAGGCGATGAAAGATCTGAAACACACTTTCCAGATCCTTCGCGGCAATCCCTATTCCGTTGTCCCGCACCGTGAACAGCTGCCGTCCGCCCTTGCGGTGGCAGGTGATGTCGACCCGGCGTTCTTCGGCCGGGCAGTCGTTGTAGGTGATGGCGTTGATGAGCAGGGTGCGCAACACTTCGGCCAGCCTCACGCGGTCGCCAAAGACGTCCGGCAGCTTCTCGGGCACGCTTATAACCGTGCCGGTCTCGGCCAGGCCCGGTTGCAGCGTTTGCAGCGTCTGTTCGAGCACGTCGTTCAGGGCGACCCGCTCAAGCTTCAGATCCGTCCGGCCGACGCGGGAATACTGCAGCAGCGCGTCGGTCAGATCGTCCATGCGGCGGGTCAGGCGGATGATCGTCTCGAGCCGCCCGTGCTCCTCGTCGGTCAGCTTCGCGGCGGCACTGCGCCGGAGCAGATGCGTGTAGTTGTGAATGCCGCGCAAAGGCTCCTTCAGGTCGTGCGAGGCGGCGTAGGCGAAGGTATCGAGCTCGGTGCTGCAGCGCCGCAGGTCGTCGTTCAACCGCACCAGCGCCGCCTCGGCGATCCCCTGGCGGAGCGCGGCCGCCGCCTGGCATTCGCAGTCCAGCCACGGCGCCGAGCGGCCATGCACCGTCTGCTCCCACAGGTCGAACGACACACGGGGCGTCAGGCGCGCCTGCCCGTCGACCACGTCGACCTGCACCGGCTTGCGCGGGTCGCCGGCCCAGTTGACGGTCTGGACAAGCTCCGGGCGGAACCACAGCACGCAGTCCGGCCGGCTGTGCATGATCCTGGCCGCGAGCAGCCCGCTGGCCGTGTCCTGAAACGCTGCCGCGGGTGGATACAGCTCCGCCAGCCGGTCGGTCGCCAGGATGGGCGAAGCCGCCTCCTCCCGGTCCAGCCAGGCGACCAGCCGACGCACCTCGGCCTCGGTGGGTGTCTTGCCGCGCAGCACCAGATCGTCCTGGGTGACCAGCGCGGCCCCTGACGTGTCGAGCCAGCCCAGCGTCGAGCCAGCCCAGCAAGGTGACGTCGCCCTGCAACAGACCGTGCTGGTAGTCCGGCCGCTCGGCCATCTGGTGCACCAACGTCTCTTTCGCCTGGCGCCTACGGTCCCGATAGGCCGCCGTGTCCAGTTCTTCCTGCACGGCCAGGGTCAACGAAATCGAATGCGCCAGGAAGTCCGCCGCCACCCGGGTCTCGTATGGGATGTGTCTCGGGGCGGTGTGGTGCATGCAGGAGATCAGCCCCCAGAGCCGTCCCTGTTGCATCAGCGGCATCACCATCGTGGCCCGCGCGCGGAGATTCTTCAGCCAGCCGATATACGTCAGCGAGACATGGCGCAGCCCCGCGCGGCTCATGTCCACCGGCTCGGCGGCCCGCGGCAGCAGGGACACGGGGATGTCGTCCACGTTCGGCAGGTGGCGCAGCCCGACCAGCCCGAACAGGCGGTGGGCCGGTGCGGGCACATCGCTCGGCGGAAAATGCTTGCCCATCAAGCCGACGAGCGCCTCCGGCTTTGCCTCCGCCACGACCTTGCCGCTGCCGTCCCGGTCGAAACGGAACACCATGACACGGTCAAAGCCGGTAAAGATGCGCATCTCCTCGACGGCGAGATCGAGGAAGGGCTGCAGGCCCCGCGCGGCCTGAAGCCGCTCCAGACAGGATGTCGTCTCCGATGCCTGCTCCAGCAGGCCGGGGCGCGATCCGCTGAACATCTCCAGTTCCAGGATCAGCACATCGCCCGCGCGATGCGCCAGCACGTCAAGCGGGCCCGCACCGGGGTTGGCCGGCAACTGCAGCAGATAGGTCACGCCGATGTCGAGCCGTTCCGCACTGCGGCGGATCGCCTCGGTCACGCGGGCGGCCTGGACCGGACCGAGCAGGGCAGCGAGATCCCTGCCTTCGAGGTCCCCGTGTTCCAGGGCGTGGGCGGCGAGGCCGAACAGGGCCGCGGTGTTCGCGCTCGCCTGCAGGATGGTGAGGTCGGCCGGGTGCAGCACCAGCATGGCTCCGTGCGGCTGGATGGCCCCGGGAATGTGGATCAGTTCCCGGTCGCAATTGCTGAGATCGGCATTGACGGAGGTGACCGGGCCGCCTGCCTCTGTTTCGTCAGACCGCATGCGATGCCTGCTTTCCGGCCGGCCCGCGGCCTTGGTCGCCAGGTGGCGTGCACCGCGCCTCGGCGCCGCCTCTGCGGCCGGTCATGTGGACGATTCCTCGGCCGGGAGGGCGCCGAGACTGGAACACGAAGGTCGAACCCTGGCCCCGCCCGGCGCTCTCGGCCCAGAGGTGCCCGCCCAGCCGCTCGACCGTGCGGCGCGCGATCGTGAGCCCCGCACCGTTGCCGCCGCCATATTCCAAACGGCCGTGCAGACGCCGAAAGATCTGGAACACGCTTTCCAGATCCTTCGCCGCGATGCCGATGTCGTTGTCGCTGACACTGAACACCGGCCGTCCGGCGTCGTCGCGCCAGCTGATCTCGACCCAGCGTGCACCGGCCGGATGGTCGTTGTACTTCGTCGCGTTGACCAGCAGATTGCTGAGCACCTCGGCCAGGCGCACGCGATCGCCGATCACCTTGGGCAGCGGACGCGGCACCCGCACCACCGTGCCGCTCTCCGCCAGGCGCGGCTCCAGCAGCTGCAGGGTCTGATCAAGCACGTCGTTCAGATCGACCGTCTCAAGCCTCAGATCCAACCGGCCGACATGGGAATACTGCAGCAGCGCGTCGGTCAGGTCGTCCATGCGGCGCGTCAGGCGGATGATTGTCTCGATCCGGCCGCGTTCCTCGTCGGTCAGCTTCGCATCCGCGCTGCGCTGGAGAAAATGCGTGTAGTTGTGAATGCCGCGCAGGGGCTCCTTCAGGTCGTGTGCGGCCACGTAGGCGAATGTATCGAGCTCGGCGTTGCTGCGCCGCAGATCCTCGTACCGACGGACCAGTGCCGCTTCGGTGATCACCAGGCGGAGAACCGAGGCTGCCTCGTGCTCGCAGTCCAGCCACGGCGCCGAACGGCCACGCACCGTCTGCCTCCACAGGTCAAAGGAGACCCGCGGGGTGAGACGCGCCTCCCCGTCGACCACGTCGACCTGCACCGGCTTGCGCGGGTCGCCGGCCCAGTGGACGGTCTGGACAAGCTCCGGGCGGAACCACAGCACGCAGTCCGGCCGGCTGCGCATCAGCCTGGCGGCCAGCAATCCGCTTGCCAACGCCTGGAACGCGGCCGCGGGCGGATAGACCTGGGCCAGCCGGTCGGTGGCGAGCACAGGCTCGGCACGTTGGTCCAGCCAGTCGACGATGCCGCCTACCTCACGTTCGGTCGGTGTCGTGCCCAGCAGCACAAGCTCACCTTCCACCACCAGAGCCGCGCCCGACGCGTCGATGCAACTCTGCGGCGTCACGTCGCCCCGGCTCAGACCGTGGTGATAGACCGGCTGCTCCGCCATCTGGTGTTCCAGCCCGGCGATGGCATGCCCCATCCGTTTCCGGTAGGCCGCGGTGTCGAGGTCCTCCTGCTCGGCCATCATCAACGAAATCATATGGGACAGCAGTTCCAGGCCCATCCGCGTCTCGCACGGCACATGCAGCGGTGCCGCGTGGTGCATGCAGGAGATCAGTCCCCACAGCTGCCCCGCCTTCATCAGCGGCATCACCAGCGTGGCCTGCGCGCCCATGTTCTTCAGGTAGCCGGTGTACATCACCGAGACATGGCGCAGCACGGCACGGCTCATATCGACCGGCGTCGTGGAGGGCTGCATGGGCACAGGCACGTAGTCGACATCGGGCAGGTGGCGCAGCCAGCTCAGGGCGAAGAGGCGACGCGCCGGCGCTGGCACGTCGCTGGCTGGGAAATCGAGGCCCTTGTAGGTCGCAAGGCCCTCCCGCGCCGCCTCGGCCACCACGTCGCCGCTGCCGTCATCGGCAAAGCGGTAGGCCATGACGCGATCGAAGCCGCTGAGCGTGCGGATCTGTGTCACGGCGAGATCCAGGAAGGGCTGCAGCCCGGTCGTGGCCTTCAGGCGCGCAAGGCAGGTCATGATGTCGGCGTGGAGGTCGAGCGGCGCCACGGTTGCGGGCTGATCGATGCGTTCAAGTTCCAGCACCAGGACCTCTCCCGCAGGGTGGGCGAGGACGTCAAAGGCGTTCCGGCCCGAACCGGGCGGCAGCCCCAGCAGGTGGACCGGGCCGTGTTCCAGCCGATCCCGCCTGCGGTCGATCGAAGTTGCGACGCGCGCCGCGTGGTCGGGGCCGAGCAAGGCGCCAAGATCTCGCGAGACCAGATCCTGCGAAGAGACACCGGACAGGGCGTGGGTGTTCTCGCTCGCCTGCAGGATGGTGCGGTCCGTCGGCCGCAGCACCAGCATCACGCCGTGCGGCTGAATGGCGCCGGGAATGTGGATGCGTTCGCGGTCGCAGTTGCTCAGATCGACGTTCGCGGCGGTGACGAGATCGTCCGGGATGGTGCCGTCGGATTGCAAGCGGCCCTCAGCTTTCGCGTTCGCTTGACCACAGACGCAAGCGCTGCGACGCGGCTGATCTCCCAAGATCGGTCTGCACCGCAGAGAGCGATGCACGCAATGTTCCGGCCCGTTTCAATGGCCGGGCGGCATGCAGCGTGTCGATCGCGACGTCAGCGGAGCGTCTCGCCGGATCGCTCCACGCGATTGTGGCGAACGTGTCGCAGAGGCACTCCGGCGGGATCAGCGACGGCGTCCCCGAGGACTGTCGAAGCGTCGTCACGGACACCAAAGGTCCCGCTCTTTCCAAGCAGACGATACGCGCTTACGAATCCGTGATATTCACGCCGAGGGAATGGCGCCGGTTCGGACGCCGACCGTTCTGCGGAACCTGGAGTGGCACGGCATGGCCCAGCACGCGGCGGGCGACGGGATGATCCTGATCGTGGACGACAGCCCTGAAGATCGGAACGTGGCGCGGACGTTCCTGGCCGAAGCCGGACGGGAGGACGGACTTACCTTCGCGTTTCGCGAGTGCGGCAGCGGGGCCGACGGCATCGCGGCCTGGCGTGCCGAGGCACCGGATTGCATCCTGCTCGACCATTACCTTCCCGACATGGACAGTGCGGCGTTCCTGGCTGCGCTGAAGAGCGGTCAGCGGGATGTTCCTGTGCCCGTCGTCGTGTTCACCGGGTCGGACGACAGGTCGCTCGCAGCCGCCGTGCTCCATTTGGGTGCGCAGGAATACCTGCCGAAACGGTTCATGGCGCCGGAGTTGCTGCTCAAGGTCGTCCGCTCCGCCCAGGACCGCTTCGCGATGCTGGTCGACCAGCGCGCGATGGAGGCGGCGCTGCGGCGTTCGCTGCGGTTGCAGGCGGTCGGGCAGCTGACCGGCGGCATCGCGCACAACTTCAACAACCTGCTCAGCGTCGTCATGCTCGACGCCGAGGAGCTTGCCGAGGGGGCGCTGTCAGCCGCGGACGCGAGGCGCAAGGCGCAAGGCGAGCGAAATCATCGACACCGCCGAGCGCGGGGCCACGCTGGTGCGGCGCCTGCTGGCGTTCGGGCGGAATCAGCCGCTGCAGATCACCAACGTCGATCTGAATGCGATGACGGAGGCCGCCACCAAGGTGATCCGCCAGACGCTCGGCGACGCCATTCGGGTCGAGTTCCTGCCGCAGCCGCTGCTGTGGCCCGCCCGCGCGGATGCGTCGCAGGCGGCTGACGTTCTGCTGAACCTTGCCCTCAATGCCCGCGATGCGATGCCGCATGGCGGCGTGATGCGGATTGCGACGGCGTATCGCGTGCTTGATGCCAAGGCAGCCACCGCAGCCGTGTTGCCGGCGGGCGACTATGTCTCGCTGGCGGTGACCGACGCGGGCTTCGGCATGACCGCCGAGGTGCTGGAGCATGCGCTGGAACCGTTTTTCACAACCAAAGCGGACGAGGCGGGAGCCGGACCGGGTCTGAGCACCAGCTATGGCTTCGCACGGCAATCCGGCGGTACTTTGACGCTCGCGAGCGTCCCTGGCGCAGGCACGACTGCGACGCTGCTGCTGCCGCGGGGCGAAAAACCCCCCCCCAAGCTGACGCTGCGCACACCGGTCGTAGCTCCGGGGGGCGCCGGATCCTGCTGGTCGATGACAACGATCAGCTGCGCCGAACCGTTGCCCGGGTGATCGAGTCGCTCGGCTACGACGTGGCGCAGGCCCATAACGGGCCCGCGGCCCTGGCCGTTCTGCGCAGCGGCAAGCGCTTCGACCTGCTGCTGACCGACATCGACTTGCCTGAAGGTATCAACGGCCTGCAGCTTGCCAAGGCTGCGCAGGCGCTTCAGCCTGGGCTCAACGTGCTGCTCTGCACCGGATACGAAACGGCGATACCGGAGGGGATCAGCCTGACAGAGCCGCTGCGATGGCCGATTCTGTACAAGCCCTTCCGGCGATCCGATCTCGCGGCGTCGATCCAGGCGGCGATGGCCGCCTGAGGCGAATTCGGCTGGACCAACCAGGCGCGCCAGGTTGACGTGACACCTGATCAGAAATCCACAGCGAATCCTTCGAGCGCGCCGATCTCCAACCGCTCCGCCAGCATGGTGACGGCCGATTCAAGCTGGTCCAGCGCCGTCGCGACCGCGGAGCTGTCCCTGACAGGGGCTGGGGCGGCTTCGGCCGCCGAGACCCCGCCAGCCGGCTCCGCTGTCACGCCCGCCAACCCGGCCAGCCGGGTCTCGACCTCCGCCACCCTGGCCGCGAGTGCGGGATCATCCGCGTCGGTCGGACGCGCATGGCTTGCCGCCGCCAGCACCCGTGTCCAATGCACGCATTCCAGCAGCGCCGGCACCGGTCGTTCCAGCGCGCTGCGCCGCAACAGCGAGCGTCCCACGGTCAGCGGCGCCAGCGCCAGGCGCAGATCGGCGACCTGCCGATCCACACGGCGCATCGCCACCATCGGCGCCGCCGCCGGAACACCGGTCAGGGCCAGGCGACATTCCCGCGCCGCCTCGACAAGGCAGGCCAGAACGCCGCGCCCCGAGCGCATCACCTGGTCACGCGTGCGGGTTGGATAGACGAAGGCTGCGACCAGGATGCCGGCGGCGGCGCCGATCGCCGTCTCCTCCAGGCGCAGCACGAGCAGCGTTTCCACCGGAGCACCCAGCATGCCGTACAGCAGCCCAAGCAGCACGGTGACGCAGAAGATGCCGACGGTGTACGAAACGGTGATGTAATAGAACATCCCGAACACCGAGAGCAGCAGCAGCGCCGTCTCCAGAACCGGATGGCCTGCGGCGAACGTCGCCAGCACCAGGCCGCTCGCGATTCCGAGAAGGGTGCCGCCGACACGCTGCAGCCCGCGATAGATCGTGTCGCCGCGCGAACGCGCGCTCAGGAACACGAGATAGACGGTGATCACCGCCCAGAACCAGCGCTGCGGCGACAGCGCCATGCCGCCGGCCATCGCCAGCGCCGCGGCGAGCGTCACCCGGGCCGCGATGCGCCATGCGAGCTTGCCTGGCTGCGGCGGGGCCACGCGCTGGACTTCGGTGGCCGGTGCGATCTGCTGCGCGGCCAGGCCAAGCGCGTGCACCGCGTGGCCCAGTTCCACCAGCGTGGCCAGCAGCGAGCCGCGCTCCAGCCGGTCCGGCGGCATGGCGTAGCGCCCGCCGCGGCGCATGCGGCGTTCGTGCAGCAGCAACCTTATGCTTTGGCGCGGCCCCGGCTTCTCCGTCCGCAACGCGTCGATCAGCCTTGCGGTGACAAGTTCCAGATCGATCAACCCGTCGCGCACCGCCTCGCGCCCGCCGGCCCCCACCATGGCCAGCTGGTCGTCCGCCGCGAGGGCTGCCTCGTTCAACCGTGCCAGATCCCGCCGCAGCGGTGCCAGGGCGCGGTCTGTCGTTGCGGCGTCGTTGGAGACCGCCGCCCGCGCCTACCGCGATGCCGGCCTGCGCGCGCGCATCGCCCCGGTGGTGGCCGACCGGCCGGTGGCAGCCACCATGCCGCTGTCCGAAGCCGATCTGGATGGGGCTGACACCGCCGCCTATGGCACCCGGCCCACCCTGCCGTGGCGCGAACAGATCGCCATCGCCGATGATTTCGCCTTGTGCTGGACCGGCCGTGTCTCCGCCGCGATCGGACCCTCCGGGCCGCAGCGCTGTTCGGACGCGCTGCTGGAAGCGGCAGGCGATCTGGCGGCGCGGCGCGACCTCGTGCTGCACATGCATGTGCTGGAGACGCAGGTGCAGCGGGCCATAGGGCTGCAGCTTTATGGCCGGCCAATGCTGGCGCATCTGCATGACCTGGGTCTGCTGACGCCACGCGCCAATCTGGTTCATTCCGTCTGGCTCGAGCCGGGCGACGTCGCACTGATCGCCCGCACCGGCGCCGGCGTGGTGCACAATCCGGTCAGCAATGCCCGCCTCGGCTCCGGCATCTGTCCACCAGCAGACCGGCGCACTGCGGCCCGGGCTTGCGGCCGACATCACGCTGCTGCGCCTGGACAGCCCGGCCTTCGTGCCGCTGAACGATCCTGTGCGCCAGCTGGTGCAGGGCGAGACCGGCGCCGCCGTCGACACGGTGCTGGTGGCAGGCCAGGTGGTGCTGCGGCACGGGCGCTGCACCACGCTCGATGAGCATGCGATCTGGGACGAGGCGAGGGCGCTGTCGGCCCGGCGCTTGCAAGACAATCGCGCCGTCTACCGCGACGCCGACGCCCTCGCGGCCCCGATCCGCCGCATGCGCGCCCGGCTCTGCGGCTGTGCCATGTGAACCTTCGTCGATGAGGATGCCGCCATGCTGACACGCCGTGACCTGATACCGCTGGCAGGCGCCGCTGCACTGACGGCGAAGGCCGCATCGGCCGCAGCCCCTGACGAGATCGTCGTGGCGCAATCGGCTGATGCCTACACCATGGATCCCGGCCGCCATTCGGTGTTCCCGACCGCCAACGTGCTGTTCCAGATCTATGACGCGCTGATCACCGTCGATCCGTCCGGCGCCTTCCGCCCGGCGCTCGCGCTGGACTGGTCGAACCCGGATCCGCTCACCTGGCGCTTTCGCCTGCGACCGCGCGTGCGCTTCCACAACGGCGAGATCCTGAACGCCGCCGCGGTGAAGGCCAGCTTCGACCGCGTGCTCGATCCGGCGTTCCATTCGCCCTATCTCTCGCGCATCTCGGCGATCAAGGCGGTGGTCGTGGTGGACGAGCTCACGGTCGACTTCAAGACCGCCAAGCCCTACCCGACCATGCTGTTCTCGCTCTACGAGGCCGCGTTCCCCGCGCTGATCACACCGCCCGGGTATCTCGCGCAGAAGGGGCCGGATGCGCTGGCCACCGCGCCGATCGGCACCGGGCCCTACCGTTTCGTCGAATGGCGCAAGGATGATCGCGTGGTGCTGGAGGCGAACCCGGACTACTGGGGCGGCCGGCCGGCCATTGCCCGGGTGGTGTTCCGCCCGATCAAGGAGACCCGCACCCGGATCGCCGAACTGCACAGCGGCGGCGTGCAGCTGGCGGTGGATATCCCGCCGGAGGATGTTGCCGGCCTCAGCGCGGGCGCCACAAAGATCATCACCATTGCCAGCGACCTTGTTTATTTCTTCGCGTTTGACACGCTGAAGCCATCGCCCCTCACCGACAAGCGCGTGCGCCAGGCGATCAACCACGCCGTCGATGTGGCGGCGATCCAGAAGGCCCTGCTGGGCGGCCTCGGCAGCCGCATCGCGCTGACGCTGCCCACCAACGCGTTCGGCTACGATCCGGCGTGGAGCCCCTATCCCTATGATCCCGCCCGCGCCAAGGCGCTGCTCGCCGAGGCGGGATTTGCCAACGGTTTCACCATTCCGCTGATGGGCCGCCAGGGCCGCTACCTCAAGGACCGCGAGATCATGGAGGCCACCGCCGGCTTCCTGCGCCGGGTCGGCATCATCGTGCAGCCGCAATATCTGGAAGCCGGCGTTTGGGAACAGGTTTCGGAGCGCAAGGGCCGCGACGGCATCACCTTCCCCGGCTGGAGCGGCCGTGACCCCGACCTGGTGTGGTTCCCGCTGCTCCATTCCGGCCAGTATCAGAGCTACTACAGCAACCCCGCCCTGGACGCGCTGCTGGACGAGGGCCGCGCGACGCTGGACGTGGCGCGGCGCCGGGCCGTCTATCGCGACGCCGCCGCCATGATCAAAGAGGAGGCGCCGCATCTGCCGCTCATCCAGCCGCCGCTGATCTATGGCACCGACGCAAGACTGGTCTGGTCGCCGCGCACCGACAGCATGATCGATCTGCGAACCGCGCATTTCAGCTGATGCTGCGGGCGGTTCTGACCCGTCTCGGCCATGCGGCCCTGGTGATTCTGGGCGTGTCGGTGGCCGTGTTCTTTCTGGTACGGCTTGGCGGCGACCCGACCGGGCTGTTTCTGGCGCCCGACGCCTCACGCGCCGACCTCGACGCCTTCCGCCACCAGATGGGCTTCGATCAGCCCTGGCCGGTGCAGTTCGCCCGGTTTGTCTGGCGCGCGCTGCATGGCGATCTCGGCCGCTCGCTGCGCTACGGGCAGCCGGCGCTGGGGCTGGTGCTGGAGCGTCTGCCCGCCACCGTCGAGCTGTCGGCGGTGGCGCTGGCCCTGTCCATCCTGCTGGCCGTGCCGGCTGCCATCGTCGCGTCGCAACGGCGCGGGCGGATCATCGACCAGTCCCTGCTGCTGGGCTCGCTGGTGGGCGAGAGTTTCCCGGCGTTCTGGCTGGCCATCATGATGATCCTGGTGTTCAGCGACTGGCTCGGCGTGCTGCCGCCGTCCGGCCGCGGCGACTGGCGCTCGCTGGTGATGCCGGCGCTGTCGCTGGCGCTGTATTCCACCGCCATCATCCTGCGCCTGCTGCGCGCGAACATGATCGAGGCGATGCAGGCCGACCACGTCCGCACCGCCCATGCCAAGGGCGTGGCCCCCTCGGCCGTCATCCTGCGCCATATCCTGCGCAACGCCGCCATCCCGACGGTGACGGTGCTCGGCCTGCAGGTCGGCGCCCTGCTGGGCGGTGCCGTCATCACCGAGCAGGTCTTCGCCTGGCCCGGCATGGGGCAGCTGGCGATCCAGGCCATCGCCAACCGCGACTTCGCGGTGGTGCAGGCCTTCGTGCTGACGATGGCGGTGCTGATCGTGGGTGTGAACCTGCTGGTGGACCTCAGCTACGCGATGCTCGACGCGCGCCTGCGCACGCCATGAACTTCGCCCGCCGCTTCCTGCGCAGCCGCCTCGCCCTGTGCGGCGTGGTGATCCTGCTGCTCGCCGCGATCTGCGCCGCCGGCGGCGCCCGCCTGGCACCCTTCGATCCGGATGACCAGGACATTCTGGCCCGTCTGCTGCCACCGCTGTCTCCAGGCGACGCCGGCACGCACTGGCTGGGCACGGACGCGCTGGGGCGGGATGTGCTGTCGCGAGTGATCGTCGGCGCACGGGTGTCGCTGCTGGTCGGCGTGCTGGCGATGGCGGTTTCGGCCGTCATCGGCGTCAGTCTCGGGCTGATCGCCGGTTTCACCGACCGCCGGTTCGGCCGTGTGCTGATGATCGTGACCGATATCCAGCTCTCCGTGCCGTTCCTCGTGCTGGCTTTGGCCGTCGTGGCGGTGCTGGGGCCGAGCCTGGTCAATCTGGTGCTGGTGCTGGGTCTGGCGAACTGGGTGCAATATGTCCGGGTGGTGCGCGCCGAATGCCTGGTGCTGCGCGAGCGTGATTTCGTGCAGGCGGCGCGTGCGATGGGCGCCTCGGTGGTGCGCATCGTGCTGCGCCACCTGCTGCCCAACGTTGCCTCCTCGGCGACTGTGATCTCCTCGTTGCTGGTCGCCCGGATGATCCTGTTCGAATCATCGCTGAGCTATCTCGGCCTGGGCGTGCCGCCGGACATCCCCACCTGGGGCGGCATGATCGCCGATGGACGCGACTATGTCGCCACGGCCTGGTGGGTGGTGGCGGCGCCGGGGCTGGCGCTGTTCGCCACCGTCGTCGGCATCAACCTGATCGGCGATCGCCTGCGCGATCTGCTGGACCCACGGCTGCAACAACTGGAGGGATAGATGACCCGCTCGGACAAGATGCGGCTTGGCCTGTCGACACGCGGCGTCGGCTATCACATCGCCGCCTGGCGCCATCCGGACGTCGATCCCGGCGGCGCCGAATCGCTCGCCTTCTTTCGCGAGAACGCCCGCCTTGCCGAGGCCGGCAAGTTCGATTTCCTGTTCCTGGCCGATGGCCTGGGCATTCGCGCGCAGGACAATCCGAAGGGTTCGCTGAGCCATTCCAACGAGAATGTCGAGCTGGAGCCCCTGACACTGCTCTCCGCCCTGGCCGCGCTGACCACCCACGTGGGCCTGGTCGCCACCGCCTCGACCTCCTATGACGAGCCGTTCCACGTCGCCCGCCGCTTCGCCTCGCTCGACCATATCAGCGGCGGCCGCGCCGGCTGGAACGTGGTCACCTCATGGTCCGAGATGGAGGCGCAGAACTTCAACCGTGACGCGCATTTCGACAAGGATTTCCGTTACGACCGCGCGAAGGAGTTCGTCGAGACGGTGCTGGGTCTGTGGAACAGCTGGGGCGAAGGCGCGTTCCTGCACGACAAGGAATCCGGCCGGTTCTACGACGAGGCGAAGCTGCATGTGCTCAACCACCGCGGCACGCATTTCAAGGTGCGTGGCCCACTGACCTCCTCGCGCACCCCGCAGGGACGCCCGGTCATCGCCCATGCCGGCGCATCCGAGGCAGGCCGCCAGATCGGCGCCGCGCATGCCGACATCTATTACGTCAATGAATACGATATCGAGAAGGCCCGCCTGTTCTACGCCGACATCAAGCGGCGGCTTCCGGCCTTCGGCCGCGAACCGGCTGATGTGAAGATCCTGCCGGGCATTCAGGTCTTCACCGGGCGGACGGAGGCCGAGGCGCGGGAGAAGTTCGACTATCTGCAAAGCCTGATCGACCCGGTGGTCGGCATCTACGTGCTGTGCAATCTGCTGGGCGATTTCAGCCAGGTCGATCCGGACGGTCCGGTTCCGGACGACATCGCGTTGACGCTGCGCACCAGCAATGCGGACAAGGCGATCGCGCTGGCGCGGCAGGAGAAGCTGACCGTGCGCCAGCTGTATCAGCGCCTGGCCGGCAAGGCTGGCATCAGGCAGATCATCGGCACGCCGGAGCAGGTGGTGCAGGATCTGCAGGCCTGGTTCGATGGGCGGGCCTGTGACGGGTTCAACATCTGTCCGGCGTATTCGCCCGGCAACGTCAGCGATTTCGTCGCGTTCATTGTGCCGGAGCTGCAGGCACGGGGGCTGTTCCGGGCGGAGTACGAGGGCGCCACACTGCGGCAGAATCTTGGGGTCCCCCTGCGCTGAGGTGAGCTCCGCGACGGCCGCCCGACCGAAGGCCGAAGCATCGCCGCGCCAAGCCGGACACAAGACCACGAAATGAAAGGAAGGGCCGCGAAAGACTCCGGTGCCGTCATGGCGTCATCACTCTGTCCGATCGATCGCGGCCGATCGCGAGGTGCCAGACAGACAGGGAGGCGCAGTGGAACAGGGGAACAATGCCGCCGCCGGCCTGCGGCTTCCGCCTGCGCCCATCTTCGTGCTGATGGCCGGACTGATCCTGTCCGGGATCAGTTTCCAGGCCTCAAACTTCGCCATCGGTGATCAGGGCGGCGGCTGGCATGTGTCGGCGGACACGGCGTCCTGGTTCACCACGGCGTATGCCATGGCCGAGGCGGCGGCCTTGCCGCTGGCGCCGCTGCTGATCAACGCCTGTGGCATGCGACGCGTGGCCGCTTGCGCCGGCGGATTGGCTGCCGCCGCGGCGCTGCTGCTGGCCGTGCAAGACTCACCCCAGATCGCGGTCGGGCTGCGCGCCGTCCAGGGTGCTGCATCGGGTGTCATTGCCGTCACCATGATGGTGGGTGTGATGCAGACCATCCCGCCCGGGCCGTCCCGCAATCTCGGGCTGGCCCTGTTCGCCTTCGGCTCCTCCGTCTCGACCGGCTTTGGCGCATCGGTGTCCGCCTGGGTCGGCGCACTTGGCTGGCGTGGCCTGTTTCTGTTCGATCTCGCATGGACGGTTGCCTATGTCGCAGCCGTGCTGGTGGTGCTGCCGCGACCACCGATGCGTCCGAAGATCCTGCGCGATGCCGATTGGCCGGGCGTCCTCACGCTGTCAGCCGCGCTTTCGCTCCTGCTGCTGGTGCTCAATCAGGGAGAGCGGCGCTTCTGGTGGGACAGCGCGATGCTCACCTGGACCGCCATTGCGGCCATGGCGCTGTTCGGCGCCAGCCTGATGCTGATGGCGCTGCGCCCACATCCTCTGCTGGATCTGACCTTGCTGGCCCGTCCGACGTTCGGATGGGCGATCCTCGGTGCCGTGATGTTCCGCTTCGGCCTGCTGGTGGGCAGCTTCGTCATCCCGCAGGTGCTGATCCGGCTTCAGGGATTTCGCGACACCCAGATCGCCGGCGCCACGCTGTGGCAGGTGGCGGCCCATCTCGCCGCCTTCCCGCTGGCGTGGTGGATCATGCGGCGCGGCTATCAGCGTGTGGTCCTCAGTGCGGGACTGCTCTGCTTCGCCGGGTCGGCCGGCCTTGCCGCCTTCATGGCGCCGGAGTGGCAGGCGGCCGATTTTCGCGTCATCGTGCTGCTGGCCGGCGCCGGACAGGGGTTTTTCCTCACCGCCACCCTCGCCTTCGCCACCGCCGGCATCGCGCCCGCGCAAGGTGCCACGGCCGCGGTGCTGTTCAATCTCGCCCGATCGATCGGCGCCGCCGCCGCCCGCGCGATCGTCGGCAACGTGGTCAGCGTGCGCGAGAAGCTCCACTCGGCCGTACTGGTCGAGGCGATCGGCGACGGGGCGCGGGCCACGCTGGAACGACTGGACCAGCTGACACAGGCGATACGGCCGCTGTCGCCCGACACGGCGGCGGTGCAGGCGCTGGCAGCGGCGAATCTTGCGGCCGCGGTGTCCCAGCAATCCTTCGTGCTCGCCTACAACGACGCGTTTCTGGTGATCGCCGTCCTGCTGGCGCTGGCCGCCCTGCTGGCCAGCCTGCTGCCCGCCCTGCCCCCCGAGCTTCCGCGTGAAGGAACAGGCGCTTGAACAACCCGCTGCTGCGCTTCTTCGCCGCGCTCGGCGCACTGCTGATCCTCGCCGCGACCGGCTGGGGCGTGCTGCGCTGGCGTGATACGGTGAGCGACATCCAGACCACCGACAACGCCTATGTGCACGGCGAGATCACCGTGCTGAGCCCGCGGATCGCCGGCTACGTGGTGGAGATCACCGCCGATGACGATCAGCCGGTCGCGCCCAAGCAGGTGCTGGTCCGCATCGATCCGCGGGACTACCGGGCCACCTATGACCGCGCCCATGCCCTGGTGAGCCAGGCCGAAACCCAGGTGACCGAAGCCCGGTCCCGGCTGCTGGCGCAGGAGGCCAAGGTCGCCGTGGCGGCGGCGTCTCTGGACACAGCCCTCGGCCAGTCCCGCAACGCGGACATCATTCTCAGCCGCGCCCGCCAGCTGCTTGGAACACCCGCCGGCAATCCCTCGGTGTTCGATAACGCGCAGGCGGCCGACATATCCGCCCGCGCCGCGGTGACGCAGGCGCAGGCCAATCTCGGCTTCGAAAGCCAGCAGCTCGCCGTCGCCGGGGCCGACATCGCGGTGGCCGAATCCAGTGTCGCCACCGCGCGTGCCACCGCCTACAGCGCCCGCATCGCGCTGGAGGACACGCAGGTCTGGGCGCCGCTGGCGGGCACCGTGGCCGCCCGCCGCACCAGGGTGGGCGAATACGTCACGGCGGGCACCCGCCTGCTGCCCATCGTGCCGCGCACCGGGCTCTGGATCGAGGCGAACATGCGCGAAACCCAGATCGGCGCCATGGCACCCCTCGATCCCGTGCGCATCCGGGTCGATACGTTTCCGGGCAAAGCGGTGTGCGGCTATGTCGAGGCGATCGCGCCGGCCGCGGCCAGCGAGTTCGCCCCCTGCCGGCGGACAACGCCACCGGCAACTTCACCAAGATCGTGCGCCGCTTCACCGTGCGTGTCCGGCCGAACGCGACAGACCCCAACGCGGCCCTGCTGCGCCCCGGCATGTCGGCCGAGATCGCCGTGGCCACCGCCGGGGCCAGGGCGGGTTTCGCCTGCCAGGTCGATCCGGCGCGCGACGTGACACCGTCACATCCGCCCCGGCTGCCCGCACACCCCGACCTCGGAGCCGCCGATATTCCGGATGACAGTCCGCCGCCGCCATCGCCTTGACGGCAGGTGACCGCCTACGGCCGGTCAGCCGGTCCGGGCCGCCAGGGATTGCGTGTAGGATTTCGGCGACAGCCCGGTGGCCCGCTTGAACCCGGTGCTGAAGGCGCTCACCGACTGATAGCCCGCGATTTCCGCGATCTCGACCATAGGCCGGTTGGATGACGCCAGAGCCGCCTTGGCCAGTGTTATGCGCCAGTTGGCGAGATAGTCGATCGGTGGCATCCCAATCATGTCGGTGAAGCGGGCGGCGAAGGCGGATCGCGACATTCCGACGGCACCTGCCAGCCCCGCCACCGTCCAGGCGCGCTGGGCGTCCTCGTGCATCAGGCGCAGCGCCTTCCCCACCTTGGCATCGGCCAGCCCCGCCAGCAGGCCCCGATCCGACCCGGGAACGGCGGCCTGGCGATAGCGCAGCGCCTCGATCAGCATGACCTCCAGCAGACGATCCAGCACCAGCGACCGGCCCGGCCGATCCGCCAGCGCTTCGTCGCCCAGGGCCGACAGCAGCGTGCCGAGGCGGCCGGCCATCATGTCCGTCCCGCGCACATGCACAATCGGCAGCATCAGGCGCGCCACAAGGTCGGCATTGTCGGGCGCGAAGCTGAAGTTCCCGGCGATGAACCGAGTGATCGTCGGGGTCGGTCCCGCAGACAGCAGCAAAGCCGGATCGGCAATCGCGGCCCCGAAATCGGCCGGTGCGGCGCCGCCACCCCCAGCCATCGTCCAGGGCGGCGGCGCTGCCATCAACAGAAAATCACCGGCCGCGATGTCGAGGCCGGCGCCGTCATCACGTTCGATCCGGGCGGCTCCCGCGATCATCTGTCCGAACACGACAATGTCGGTCGGCAGGAAACGGATCGTCCACGCGTCATGCGCTTCGACCATGCGCCAGAAGATGGCTTGCGGCTTGAGCAGGAGAATGATCTGCGACAATGGATCCATTTTGGACGATCAGTAAATGAATTTGGATTTCAGATTATAGAGACGCCTGCCTCCTTGCGATAGAAAAAAGTCACCACCGGATAGCTCTCCGGGTGACCGGCCGGCCGATCAGGGCGGCTGAAGCGAGGAAGAGGATAAGACCATGCGTGTATTTGTGACTGGGGCCACCGGTTTCGTCGGCTCCGCCGTTGTCAACGAGCTGATCGGAGCGGGCCATGAAGTCACCGCCCTGGCGCGTTCCGCGGCGAAGGCCGAGGCGCTGCGGGCCCGCGGCATCGTGCCGCATCGCGGTGACATCGACGACCTGGAAAGCCTTCGCAGCGCGGCGGCGGCTTCGGACGGGGTGATCCACCTCGCCTTCATGCATGGCCTGTCGCAGGTTCCGTTCCTGAACCGCCTTCGCATCCTGTTCGGCGGGCTGCCGAGCGGCATCGTCTCTCGCTTCCTGGCGGTTTCGGCCGAAGCGGATCGTCGCGCGATCGACACGCTCGGCGCGGCCCTCAAGGGATCCGGCCGGCCGTTCGTGACGACCTTCGGCGTCATGGGGCTGGCGGACAGCGCAAGGCGGGCGAAGCGCCCTGCGACGGAGCACGACGCGCCGGAGCCGGGGTCACCCGGGATCGCCCGGGCGATAACGGAGGAGAGGGTGGAGGCCCTGGCCTCGCTCGGCGTGCGGGCAACGATGATCCGGCTGGCTCCTTCGGTGCACGGTGACGGCGATACCGGCTTTGTGCCGCAGCTGATCGCGACCGCGCGCAAGAAGGGCAACGCCGCCTTCATCGGCGACGGTACCAATCGCTGGACCGGCGTGCACCGCGCCGATGCGGCGCGGCTGTTCCGGCTGGCGCTGGAGAGCGGCATCGCCGGTGCGCGCTATCATGCTGTCGCGGACGAAGGCATTCCGTTCCGCGCGATCGCCGACGTGATTGGCCGCCGGCTGAATGTTCCCGTGATCGGCATCGCGGCCGACGCGGCACCGAGGCAGTTCGGCTTTCTCGCTCCGTTCATCACGGCCGACAATCCGGCCACAAGCGACCTGACGCGCGCCCAGCTGGGCTGGCAGCCCGCCGAGCCGGGATTGATCGCCGATCTCGATCACGCTCGCTACTTCACTTCGGTGCCGGCGGTGTCATGAGCGTTGCACACGCAGCGGGCGAGGGGCGTCCGCGCATGGGCGTCATGGGCCGGGTAGCCCGGCATGTCGCGCAGGGCTGCAGGGGGGAGCGCCAGCTCCGATTCTGACTTTCCGGCGGCCAAGGCAGCCAGGCCCGACTGGATGCCCGCCGCCGCCGGCGAGAGAAGTCCTGTCGGAACCGTGCCGATCTTGAGGCCAAGCCTGGCCGCGTCGGCCTGGGTCGGCGTGGCGCGCCTGGGAAGCGAGAAACAGAAGGTCAGCGCCTTCCGCGACGAACATCTCGATGCGCGCCACGGCCTCGTCGATCCCGAGGGTGGGGCGGCAATCCGTGCGGGCCGTTACCGGGATACCCGACTCCCCCAGCCATTTGTCCCGGATCTGGTTGATTTCACCGGCCTGATCCATCGCCAGGGCCCCTGGAATGGAGCGGGCGGCTGAAGCAGTCACCTGGAGCCGCGGTCTCCAGGATCTGCCCGGCATCCATGCACCAGACGCGGTCGGCGACATCGCGGGCGACACCCATCTCGTGGGTGACGCACATCATCGTCATGCCGTCCTGGGCGAGACCGCGCATGATGGCGAGATCATCGCCACCAACGCCGCCACGTGCGCCATCTTCAGCGCCCTCGCTGCGGTGCTGGACCGCTATCCCCATGTGCTCGTCATGACCGACGACATCGACGAGCAGATCCGTTTCGACGGACGGACGACTCCGCATCTGCTGGCTGTGGCGCCGCGTTGGCGCGTCCGCTGGTAGCGAGGGATGATATGGTGACAAGTGTTCTGAAGGGTATGGGAAGGAAGCAAGGCCTTCTTTTCTGAAGAAAAGAAGCAAAAGACTTTCTGACGCTTGCGCCGATTTGTCCGGAGGGGCTGGGCCGAACGGATAAAAGTTTTTTGGTTCTT
Source organism: Rhodospirillales bacterium (assembly GCA_037445025.1). Taxonomy (GTDB): domain Bacteria; phylum Pseudomonadota; class Alphaproteobacteria; order Acetobacterales; family Acetobacteraceae; genus CAIQQQ01. The sequence continues at coordinate 14,448 of JBBILI010000003.1, read as the reverse complement.
TTTTTCAAAAAAGAACCTCTTGCCTCCCTCCAACCATCGGTTGGCCCCGCCGGGAATCGGTATTAGATCGTCGGTCATGAACGATCATGCTCCCTGGCGCGTCGGCGTCCTGTTCTCGCGGTCCGGACCGATGAAGGTGTCGGAATCGGAGCACTTCTTCGGCACCGCGCTGGCGATCGAGGAGATCAACCGCGGTGGCGGCGTCCTTGGCCGGCAGATTGAGCCGGTCGCCTACGATCCAGGCTCGGACGAGACGGAATACGGCAGGCTGGCCAACCGGTTGTTGGCCGATGACCGGTTGTCGGTGATCTTTGGCTGCTCCACCTCGCAATGCCGCAAGGCGGTGCTGAAACTGGTGGAGCGGCGCAACGGGCTGCTGTGGTACCCCTCGCTTTATGAGGGGTTCGAATTCTCGCCGAACGTGATCTATACCGGCGCCGCACCGAACCAGACCAGCATCCATTTCACCGCCTGGCTCGCCCGCACCTATGGCAAACGCTTCTACCTCGTGGGGTCTGACTACATCTATCCGCGCGAGACCAACCGCATTCTGCGCGACCTGGTCGACCAGCTCGGCGGCGAGGTGATGCGTGAGACCTATGTGCCGTTCGGCGCGGATGGCGACCGGCTTCGCCCGGTGATCGCGGATATCGCGGAGAAGCGGCCGGATGTCGTGTTCTCCACCGTGGTCGGCACCACGGCGCAGGCGTTCTACCGGCTGTATCACGCGGCCGGTTTCGATGCGGCGCGCATGCCGATCGCAAGCCTGACGATGGCAGAGGGGGAGGTGCGCGAAATCGGCCCGGCGCTGTGCGAGGGCCATGTCACCGCGGCCAGCTATTTCTCGTCGGTCAGCGGCGACAGCAATGCGAACTTCGTAGCCTCGTTCCGATCTCGATTCGGCGCCGATGCGCCGGTCAGCATGTGGTCGCAGGGGGCGTATTCCCAGGTGCACCTGTTTGCCCGGGCACTCGCCCGCGCCGGCTCGACCGATACAAACGCGCTGGTGGAACAGGCGCTGGGCCTGGAGATGGACGCGCCGGAAGGGCATGTGACGATCGACCCGGACAATCATCATACCTGGCTGCGCCCGCGCATCGGCGTGCTGCAGGCGGATGGCACGTTTCAACTGGCGTGGGAGGCGAAGGCCCCGGTGCGGCCCGATCCGTACCTGACCAGCTATGGGCCGGTCGAGACATGGCTGGAATAGAACGCCCCACACGCCCACGCGGGCCAGCGGCCGCGGGCGATCGCGGGCTGATCGACCAGCTGCGCAACACGCGCGTGCTGGTGGTCCATCCGATGGACCCGGACGGCGATGTGCTGGTGCGCCAGCTCCGGCGGATCGGCTGCGAGGTGCGCAGCGTGTGGCCGCCGCCGGCGAAGCTGCCGGACGAGATCGATGCGGTGTTTCTGCTGGTGGAACGCGCCGGCAGCGCAGCCCTGCCCTGGCGCGCCGCCGACGGCGATCCGCCGCTGATCGCCGTGGTGGAATACGAGAACCCGACGCTGCTGCGCGGCCTGCTCGACAGCGGCGCGCAGGCGGTGGTCAACAAGCCGATCCGGGCCACCGGCCTGCTCAGCACGCTGGTGCTGGCCTGCGCGCTGGGCGCCTATGACCGGCGGATGCAGACCAAGATCCGCAAGCTCGAGGACCAGCTGCGCACACGGCGCGAAGTGCAGCGCGCCACGCGGCTGCTGATGCAGCTGAAGGGACTCAGCGAAGCCGACGCCTATGAGCTGATGCGCAGCCAGGCGACGCGGTCGCGGCTGTCGCTGGGTGACATCGCTGCCCGAATTTTAAGCGCCTCGGATGTGCTGGGCGGAATGGGGCTGCTGACGGGGGCCGATCGGCCCTTGTCTGATAAAAAATAGGGCAGATCACGATTCCCGCTTGACGCTGACGCGGATCTGCCATTCGATCGTAGCAGTTGATGCCCGACAAGGCGTCATTTCTCAAGCGGCAGCGTTGCCGCTGACATCAGGGCTGTCAGCCCCCCGAAATGTGTGAGCCGGTTGTGGCTTGTGCATGCGGGGATTTTTCGCGTTGCCCTAAAAATTCTGATTTCGAAATGAAAGGGCCTTCCCTTGGTCGAGAGCGTTGTCAAAGTCGCATGTGTGCAGATGGAGCCGGTGGTGGGCGCCAAGGATGCCAACCTGGCCAGGACACTGACGCTGATCGAACAGGCGGCGGCCCGCGGGGCCAATCTCGTTGTGCTGCCGGAACTCGTCAATTCCGGCTACGTGTTCGAATCACGTGCTGAAGCGTTCGCGCTGGCCGAGCCTGTTCCCGGCGGACCGAGCACCGCCGCCTGGGAGGCAATCGCGGCCAGGCTCAACCTGCATATCGTCGCCGGTATCGCCGAACGCGATGGCCAGGCGCTCTACAACTCGGCCGTTCTGGTGGGGCCGGACGGCACTATCGGCACGTTCCGCAAGATGCATCTGTGGGCGGCGGAAAATCTGTTCTTCGAGCCCGGCAATCTCGGCTTTCCCGTCTATGCCACCCGCATCGGCCGCATCGGCATGGCGATCTGCTACGACGCCTGGTTCCCCGAAACCTTCCGGCTTGCCGCCCTGCAGGGGGCGGACATCGTCTGCGTGCCGACCAACTGGGTGCCGATCCCCGGCCAGGACCCGAATCGCGAGGCGATGGCCAACATCCTGGTGATGGCGGCCGCCCACAGCAACTCCATGTTCATCGCCTGCGCCGACCGGGTGGGCGTGGAGCGCGGCCAGCCGTTCATCGGCCAGAGCCTGGTGGTGAGCTACACCGGCTGGCCGGTGGCAGGCCCCGCCGGGCGCGAGGACGAGGAGATCATCGTGGCCGAGATCAACCTGTCGGACGCGCGGCGTAAGCGGAACTGGAACGATTTCAACCAGGTGCTGCGGGATCGCCGCCATGATTCCTACGACGAAATGCTCGGCAGCGGCATCAAGCCGGGCTGGTACTGACGTTACTTTGCTTCACCCAAAAGGAGGCTTTTCATGACTTCGCTTCGCCATCTGCTCGCCGTCTCCAGCGCCTTCGTGCTGGCCAGCGCCACCGCCTTCGCGGCCGACCCGATCACCATCGGCATTCCCGTGGGCCTCTCCGGCGCCAACAGCGTCGTGGCACCCTCGGTGGTGCAGGCCGCCGAGCTTGCCGTGGAAGAGATCAACGCCAAGGGCGGCGTGCTCGGCCGCAAGCTCGCCCTTGACGTCGCCGATGACGGTTCGGGAGCCATCGGCGCGCAACGCGCGTTCGATTCACTTCTGTTCCAGAAGAAGGTCAACGCGCTGATCTCGATGGAGACCTCGGCGGCGCGCAACGCCGGCCTGCCCGCGGTCAACAAGGCCAAGACACCCTATATCTACACCTCGTTCTACGAGGGCAAGTCCTGCAGCCCCAACATGTTCGTCGATGCCTGGGTGCCGGAGCAGCAGGTGCCGCCGATCGTTGACCAGTTCATGACCGCCAACAAGGCCAAGACCTTCTTCCTCATCGGCAGCGACTACGCGTTCGGCCGCGGCATGCTGTCGTTCACCAAGGCCTATATCGAGAAGAAGGGCGGCAAGGTCGTCGGCGACGAATACCTGCCGATGGACGGCACGGACTGGACGCCGATCATCAGCAAGCTCCGTGCCTCCGGCGCCGACGCCATCATCACCTCGACCGCCGGCGGCGCGCCGAACGTGACGCTGACCAAGCAGCTGCGCGCGGCCGCTGTGACCATCCCCTACGGCAACCTTGCCGTCGATGAGGGCACCGCCAAGGGCATGGGGGCCGATGCCGCGGGTATCGTGATCTCCGCCTCCTACGTCACCGGCATCGACAGCCCGGAGAACAAGGCGTTCCTGGCCGCGATGGCCAAGAAGTTCGGCGCCGATCTGAAAACCCCGAACGATCTGTCGGTGCCGGAATACGAGGCGGTCTACCTCTACAAGGCCGCCATCGAGAAGGCGGGCTCGGTCGACAGCGCTAAGGTGCTGGCGCAGCTCGGCCACGTCTCGTTCAAGGGGCCGCGTGGCGTGGTGACGATGGACAAGCAGCACCATGCGCCACTGACCATGTATCTCGGCCAGGTGCAGGCCGATGGTTCGGTGAAGGTGATCCAGTCGTTTGCCAATGTGGATCCTGGGGCGCAGTGCCCTAAGCTTTAAGACAGGTCTTCTTTTTTGAAGAAAAGAAGCAAAAGACTTTTGTCCGTTGGGCGCTTGCCTCTCCGGATCGTCATGCGCCCCCGGACAAAAGTTTTTTGGTTCTTTTTTTCAAAAAAGAACCGCTTCCTTCCGGAGACTCAAGATGCTGTCGCTATCCCTGGACATCCTGACCACGGCAGCCATCCTGTTCACCGTCGCCACCGGTCTGCTGATCGTCTTCGGCGTGATGAAGATCGTCAACTTCGCCCATGGCGCCTTCATCACTCTCGGCGCCTATGCCGGGCTGGTCGCAAGCCAGCTCGGCCTCTCTCCCTGGTTCGGCCTGCCGCTCGCCTTCATCGCCGGTGCCGCCTGTGGCGCGCTGGTGGAACGTTTCGTGGTACGTCCGCTCTACGGGCGGCCGCTCGATGCGATTCTGGCCACCTGGGGCCTCGGCATCATCATCGGCGAGCTCCTCACCCTGGGCTTCGGCCGCGAGGTGCAGTTCGTGGGCTCGCCACTCTCCGGCACGATCGACGTGCTGGGCGAGGCCTATTCGGTCTATCGCCTGTTTCTGGTGCTGGCGGCGCTGATCGTCGGCGGCGGCTTCGCGTGGCTGCTGGGCGCCACGCGGCTGGGACTTGCCACCCGCGCGGTGATCATGAACGAGGATCTCGCACGCGGCCTTGGCATCAACGCCGGCTGGGTGCGTTTCATCACCTTCAGCCTGGGCAGCGGGCTTGCGGGTCTTGCCGGCGCCCTGATCACGCCGCTGTCGAGCGTGGACCCGAACATGGGCGTGCCCTGGCTGCTCAACGCGTTCATGCTGGTGATGGTCTCCGGCGCATCGCTCGGCGCCCTTCTGGCGGCATCGCTGGTGCTGGGCGGCGCGCAGGTGATCATCAGCTCGATGTTCAGCCCGATCCTTGGCGGTCTCACCATCGTCGTGCTGGCGGCCCTGCTGCTGCGCATCCGCCCGAAAGGATTTGCCCGATGACCCGCATCGCCCTGGCGGCTGTTCTGTGCGTCGCGGCCATTATCGCGTCTGCCTTCCTGTTCGACACCTACACCGTCAACATCCTGACCCGCAGCTTCCTGTTCGCGGCCGTGGCGCTGACAGTCGATCTGCTGTGGGGCTACACCGGCTTCCTCACCTTCGGCCAATCGGCATTCTTCGGCGTCGGTGCCTATGCGGCCGCCTTGTGCTTCAACGAATTCGGCGCTTCGCCGGAGATTGTGGCCCTCTCGCTGGCCTGCGCCATCGGCGCCGCGGGGCTGCTCGCCGCCGTGCAGGGCTGGCTGTCGTTCTATCATGGCTCCACGCCGCTCTATGCCTCGGTGGTCTCGCTGGTGGTGCCGGTGGTGGTGACCCAGCTGCTGTTCTCCGGCGGCACCTTCACAGGCTCGTCGAGCGGCCTGACCGGCTACGACGTGCCGGACCTTGCGATCGAGTCCTGGTTCATGCTGGCCGGCATGTTCCTGGTCGCTGTCACCACGGCCGGCTTCATCTTCGTGCGCAGCGATGCCGGCCGCGTGCTGGTGGCGCTGCGCGACAACGAGGCGCGCTGCGCCTATCTCGGCCTCCGCACCGCCGGTTTGCGCATCGTTCTGCTGGTCGTCACCGCCGGCGTCGCCGCCGTTGCCGGCTGGATCTATGCGGGGTCAAGCGGCGTGGTGGCGCCGGAGCTGGCCGGCTTTGTGTTCGGCACCGAGCTGGTGATCTGGGTGGCGCTTGGCGGTCGCGGCACCTTGCTGGGGCCGGTGTTCGGCACCTTGCTGATCGATCTCACCAGCTCGTACCTGTCCGGCAGCCTGCCGTTCCTGTGGAAGCTGCTGCTCGGTGTGGCGTTCATCGTGGTGATCGTGGCACTTCCGCAGGGGCTGATCCCCGCCATGACCGCGCGGTTGCGGCTGCTGCGGCCACGCCGGGCGACGATCCCTGTTCTGGCGGCCACCCCCGCACGGACGGCGCCCTCGGCCGACCATGTCGCGATCGCCCTGCAGGACGTGGCGCGCAGCTTCGGCACGCTGTCGGTGTTGCAGGGCATCACCTTCTCCGCCCGTCCTGGCGAGCTGGTCAGCCTGGTCGGGCCGAACGGGGCCGGCAAGACCACCCTGATGCGCTGCCTCAGCGATGGGAGCGAACGCAGCGCCGGCACCGTCGCCATCAACGGGCACGATATCGCGAAGCTGCCGCCGCATCGCTGCGTGGGCTTCGGCCTGGGCCGCAAGTTCCAGACCGCCAACGTGTTCGACACGCTCAGCGTGGCCGAATGCCTCGCCGTGGCGCGTGCCAGGCGCTCGTTCCCGTCACCCTTGCGCAGTGCCGGATCCCTCGCCCTGCCGGATGCAGCACTGGCCATTCTGCGCGCCACCGGGCTGGACCGGGCGCTCGGCACCCAGGCGTCGCTGCTGTCCCACGGCCAGAAACAGGCGCTGGAGCTGGCCATGGTCCTGGCGCTGGAACCGAGCGTGGTGCTGCTCGACGAACCCACCGCGGGCCTTACGCTGCAGGAGCGTCGGCACATCGGCGGTGTGCTGACCGAGCTTGCCACCACCCATGGCCTGTGCCTGCTGCTGGTGGAGCACGACCTGGACTTCGTGCGCGAAATCTCCAGCCGCGTGGTGGTGCTGCACCAGGGCCGGCTGGTGCTGGACGGCACGGTGGCCGAGGTCGTCAGCTCCGAACTGGTGCGCACGATCTATGCCGGAGCATCCCACGCATGAGCACACCGACCCTGGAGATCGCGGGCCTGACCAGCGGCTACGGGGCCGCCCAGGTGGTGCGCGACGTGTCGCTGCAGGTGGGGCCGGGCGAGGTGCTGGCCCTGCTCGGCAAGAACGGCATGGGGAAGTCCACGCTGCTGCGCACCGTCATGGGCTACCTGAAGCCCCAGTCCGGCCGCATCCGGGTGAGTGGAACCGACATCGCCGGCGCACCCGTGCATCATCGCGCCCGCCACCGTGTCGCCTATGCGCCACAGGAGCGGGCGCTGTTCCAGGACCTTTCGGTGCGTGACAATCTGCGGCTCGGCCTGGCGCATGACCGGGAGCTTCCGGCGGCGCTTGACCGTGTGCGGGCGGCGTTTCCCTTTCTCGTGGATCGCCTGTCCCAGCAGGCGGGCACATTGTCCGGCGGTGAGCAGAAGATGCTGCTGGTCGCGCGTGCGCTGATGACCGCGCCCAGCCTGCTGCTGGTGGACGAAGTGACCGAGGGCCTGCAGCCCTCGGTGGTGGATCGTCTCGCCACGGTCCTGCGCCAGGCAGCGGTTCAGGATGGCCGGGCGACACTGTTGGTCGAGCAGCATGTCCGCTTCGCGCTGCAGGTGGCGGACCGGTACGTCGTGCTGAAGCTTGGCGCGATCGTGGCAACGGGATCGACACATGACAGCGACGCCCGCAGCGTGATCGAAGAGCAGCTTCGCGTGTAATGGGCGGTCTGAAGTAAGAAAGGCATTCTTTTCTGAAAAAAAAGAAGCAAAAGACTTTCAAACCCTGGTGCGAGTCTCTCCGCAACATCCCACATCAGCGTTTGAAAGTTTTTTGGTTCTTTTTTCAAAAAAGAACATCTTGCCTCTCTTGTATTGATCCACCGTCCTCATGCCAGATGTTCATTGGGTCTGATGGCATGCTGGGGGTGATCACCCGCGCGATGCTGAAGCTGCAGGCGCGGCCGGTCAGTGTCAGCACCGCGTTCTGCGGCTGCCCGGATTTTGCTGCGGCCCTGGCGCTGCTGCAGACGGCGCGGGCCACGCTAGGGCCGGCGCTGACCTCGTTCGAACTGATGTGGCCAGGCTTCTATGATTTCATGATGGGTGCGCTGCCCGGCCTGCGCCGGCCGCTGGCCGACCGACACGGCATGTATGTGGTGATCGAGGCAAGCGGCTTCGACGCCGGGCGCGAGCGTGAGCTGCTGCAGGACTGTCTGGCGGGGCTGATGGACCAGGGCGCTGTGACCGATGCCGTGGTGGCCGGTTCGGAGCGCGAGGCGCGCGAATTGTGGGCGGTGCGCGAGAGTGTCAGCGAGTACGGCAATGTCCTGGGCAGGCTTACCGCGTTCGACATCGGGCTGCCGACCGCTGCCGCCGGCGATGTCACGGAGCGGCTGGGCGCAGACCTGGCCGCTCGCTGGCCGGACGTGATCGCGCTGTTCTACGGCCATATCGGTGACAGCTATTTGCATCTGGTGATCAACGTGCCGTCTGCGGGGGAGGCGCAGCCCAGCGGCGAGATCTCCAGGCTGGTGTATGGCGCGATCGGTGCTGCGGGTGGCACGATCTCGGCCGAGCATGGCATCGGCCTGCTGAAGAAGGCCTGTCCGCATCTGTCGCGCACGCCGGCGGAGCTGGCGCTGATGGCGCGGCTGAAGGCGGCGCTGGATCCGAACGATATTCTCAACACCGGCAAGGTGCTGACCCGGGCCTGACCCGAGCCTGACTGGAGCCTGACTGGAGCCTGACTGGGGTCGTGTGCCAGCGTGTGGCGAAGGGGGCCGACTTCGTTGCGCAGCCAGCACAGATGTGGCAAAGACCCACGCAAGGCGGGAATCCCACCATCGCGCCCTCCACGCCGCGTTGACGCAGTGCAACATGGCCCGTAGAACTCCGGACCACGAACCAGCGAAGCCCAATCCGGCGCAACTTTACTCAGCGCCGGAGGCGCCGCTTGTCCATGCCCATGACGTTCGCCGATCTCTGCCTGGCCCCGCCTTTGCTGCGTGCACTGGCCGAAGAAGGCTATGCCACCCCGACGCCGATACAGGCCCAATCCATCCCGGTGCTGCTGGAAGGCCGCGACGTGCTCGGCATGGCGCAGACAGGCACAGGCAAGACCGCCGCCTTCGCGCTGCCGCTGCTGCATCACCTGTCCGTGGCGCCCCGCCCGGCGCCCAAGGGCGGTGCCCGGGTTCTGGTGCTGGCGCCGACGCGCGAACTGGTGTCACAGATCGCAGACGGCTTCGAGCGCTTCGGTCGCCATCTCTCGCTCAGCGTGACGACGGTTTTCGGCGGTGTCAGCCAGTTTCACCAGGTCAACGCGCTCAAGGCGGGCGTGGACATCATCGTGGCTGCGCCAGGGCGCTTGCTGGATCTGATCGACCAGGGCCTGTGCGATTTGTCGCAGCTGGAGGCGCTGGTGCTCGATGAGGCTGACCAGATGCTCGATATGGGCTTTGCCAGGCCGATCGAGCGCATCGTGGCCACGCTGCCGAAGGATCGGCATACCTTGCTGTTTTCCGCCACGATGCCGAAATCCATCGTGGCGCTGGCCGAAAGCCTGCTGTGCGATCCGGCGAAGGTCGAGATCGCCCCGCCATCGACCACCGTGGACCGGATCGCGCAGTCGGTCATGTTCGTCGATGCGGCCGACAAGAAGGCGGCGCTGCTGGCGCTGCTGCAGGATCCGGCGATCGGCCAGGCCGTGGTCTTCACGCTCCAGAAGAACATTGCCATCGAAGTCTGCGCCTTCATCACCGAGGCGGGCATCACGGCCGAGGTGCTGCACGGCAACAGGTCGCAGGGCCAGCGGGAGCGCGCGCTGGACGCGTTCCGCAGCGGCAACGTGCAGGTTCTGGTCGCCACCGACATCGCGGCGCGGGGCATCGACGTTGAGACCGTGACGCATGTGATCAACCACGACCTGCCGAGCCTGCCGGAGAGCTATGTCCATCGCATCGGCCGCACCGGCCGTGCCGGGCGCAGCGGCTTCGCCATCACGCTGTGCGATGCCGAGCAGCGCGCCTGGCTGCGGGATGTGGAGCGGGAGATCGGCAGCGCCCTGGCCGTTCAGGTCGATCACAGATGGCATTCGGAAGCGGCACAGACCTCGACGATGCGCCCGCCCGTGCTGGGCGGCGGGCCGGTCAAGGAGATCAGGCCGCCGCAGAAGCGCGAGCGCAAGGTCTGGACCGAGGAAGAGAAGCTGGCCGCGCGGGCGGCTGCCAGGGCTGCCTGATCCGAATTCCCGCGGCCGAGGACCTCACGGCCTCGGCGTGTGGCATGGCGACGTGTCGCCGACACCGAACTGGATGGTGGGCAGCAGGGCGGCCGGCGGGAACAGCAGGCCGAGACCCACGGCGGCGCCGCCGCGCACTGCCAGTTCGCCAACCTCCGGGCCGACGCTGAGATCCTTGAACGGCCCGGAGATCCGGATCGGCGTGCTCAGCGAGCCGATCGTGAAACGCTTGGCGTCGGTGCGCAGATGCATGTCCAGCACCTCGCGCGCGAAATCGGCACGCGCGTGGCCGGTGACGATATGCGCGCTGGTGTCGATCACCAGCCGTGTTGTCGTCGCCACCCCCTGGCGCATCGGGGCCTCGACAATGACGCACCGTAGCAACTCTTTGTTGGGGATCCCAAGAGCAGACAGCACGGCGCGGCCGAGCTGCAGGCCGGACAGATCCAGCAGCAGGGCGTTGACGTCGCCGGCACGCGACATGTTCAGCGACAGGCTGCCATCGCCGTGGCCGACGATGGCCGCCAGCGACGTGCCGCTGCCCTTCAGACGGATGCTGCCGTCGATCACGCCGCGCCCGGAGCCGAGGCCGGCCGATTTCAGGATGCGGCCGATATCGATATGTTCGATCTTCGCGTCGAACGCGGCGGCCAGCGTGTCGCCGTTCGGGTTGAGGTCGACCGTCGCCGTCACCTGGCCGCCGCCGACCGTGACATGCGCGGGCTCGAGATGGATGTGCCCGTCCACGATGTCGAGCTTGCCGTCCAGCGAGTCGAACGGGATGTTGTGGCCGATGATGTGCTCGCCGCGATAGGTGATGTGAACGTCGGCGCTGCGCAGGCGCGGCACCGCAATGGGTGTGTTGGGCAGCAGTTGCGCGCTGGCCTCGGCACGGCGCACCAGCGCCAGCTGTTCCGGGGTCTGCCCCGGCGTGGTGGTGCGCCCGGGCATGGAGCCGACGAAGCCGCCGAGATCCTGCATGTCCACGGATTTCGACACCAGGCTGCCGCTCAGCACCGGGCGGGCGGGCCTGGGGTCGACGGTGAGGCTGCCGGCGAGGTCGCTGCTGCCGATGCGGCCGACGATGCTGCTGAACCGGATCACCCCGGCACCGAAATCGAGCTTGCCGGCGAGCCGGTAGGGCGGCGTGGTCGGGATCGGGATGCCGGTCAGCGGAAACAATGCCGCCATGTCCTGCCCGGTCAGCAGCAGATCGATGTCGGCCCCCGCCAGCGCCAGCGGATCGCGCAGCGTGCCTTTCAGGCTGACCTTGGTGTCGCCGTTCGCCAGGTCCAGCGCGATCGGGTACGGGGCTGCGTCGCGCAGCGACAGCAACGCGCCGCCGACGAGGTGGGCGGTGATCGGTTGATGCGCATGGGTGCCCTTGGCATCGACGATGATGCTGCGCGGCGCCGCGTCGCCGGTGGCGATGCGCATGGCCAGATCGGTGCCGGACAGCGGTGCGACGATCCGGGCCTGCCCGTCGTTGATCGTCACATCGCCGATCGTGACATCTGTCGCACCCGCCGGGCCGTTCGCGCCAGTGGCCGGGGCCGGGGCCGGGGCCGGGGCCGTGATGGTCCAGTTGTTGCGGCCGTCCGCTGCCTGGAGCAGGGAGATCACCGGTGACTCCACCTGCACCAACGGCAGCGCAAGCCGGCCTGTCCGCAGATAGGTCCCGGCGTTCAGATCCACACGCAGCGACGGGATCACCGCGAATTCGGCTGCATCTGGGTCAAACCCCGAAGGGTTGGCGATATGCACGTCATGCAGAACGACTGTCGTGACGAGGCCGAGGCGCACCTCAAGCCGGCGGATCTGCACAGTGCGGCCTATCCAAGCCGTTGCGCGCGACTCTGCGAGGCCGTGGAACCAGTTCCAGTCCCATACAAACCCGAGCACCAGGAGCACCAGCACGACGCCGGCCACAATCCGCAACGCACGAAGGCGGCCTTTCCGCGGGGGGGCGAGATCGCTGATGCAGGCTCCTTTGAAGCATTGATGGGTTATCGCCCGAGGTCAAATAAGCGGCCGCACCGCCGATTCACAGGCGTTCGTCGAACACGATTGCGTCGGGAAGACAGGTTGGCGCCGCGAAGGGGACGGCTGCCGCTTCAAGATGGCGATGCCAGGCGGCAGGACGCGCGGAATCTCCGGTGCGCCACGCCGGTCGATCATCCGGATGTCAGGGGATCACCACAGCGAAATGATGGGTTCCGGTGGACAGCAGCGTGAACGGCGCCGCGGACGCCACGATTCCACCGACACTGGCGCTGTCGATGTAGAGGTTGCGGTCGAGCGCGGGCGCTCCGCCATAAAGATCATTGAGGAACGACACGGCGACATCGTGCGTGCCGGTGCTCCGCGCGTCCGCGAAGTCGAACGCCTGCGAGGTGCTGCTGGCGTGCAGCGTGGTCACAGCCTGCGCCATGCCAAGCGGCTTGCCGTCCACCGTCACGCTGAACTGCGCGTCGCCGAGATAGGCGTCCTCCGAGAGGTTCAGGATGAGTGTCGCACCGGCGCCTGTCGTTGTCGTGGTGATCGGCGCGGTGGGTTCGGTGAAGCTGAACGATTGCGGCCCGCCGGATTTTGCGGCGAGCACACCGCCGGTGATCGCGGTCCCGTTGATGGTCGCGCCCTGCACGTAGAGGTTGCGGTCGGAGGCTGCCGAGCCGCCATAGAGGTCATTGAGGAAATTGACGGTGACGACGTTGGTGCCGGCGAAGCTGCCCAGGATGTCGAACACCTGCGACTGGGCGGGCAGCGGGGTGTAGGGCGCGGCATTGGCCGCGGTCGCAACGAGCGTGCCGCCTTGCTGCACGCCGTTGACCGAGACGGTGAACCGGGCGTCGACGAGATACGCATCCTCGCTGACGGTGAGCGCCAGCGTGTCGGCACCGGTGCCTATGACGGTGATGGGCTGCAGCGGAATGACGAAGCTCTGCGCGCCGGCAGTGGCAAGCGACAGTGTGCCGGCGGGGATGGCTGTGCCGTTCAGGGAGGTGCCGGTGACATAGAGGTTGCGGACGAAGCCGGTGGTTCCCGTCACCGCGTTGAGATCGCTCACGGTGACGATATGCGTGGCGCCGCGGAACGCCCCGTCGATGGTGAAGGCCTGCGTTTGGCCCGCGCTGTGGTCGGCCTGCGCGATCATCACGCCGCCTTGCTGCACACCGTCGATGCTGATCGTGAAATGCACGTCGCCCTGGTAGGCGTCTTCCGAGATGTTCAGAACCAGCACGTCCGGCTCGGTGCCGATCACTGGCGCGGCGGGGATGGCCGGGGTGGTGTAGCTGGGCGTGGTGTTGACGCCGTCCGGCGACGAGATCGGCTGCAGGGCGACGGCGGCAACGGTCGGATCGGCGGAATAGGCCCGGATGTAATCGATCGAATAGGACGCGGTGGTGGCGCCGGTGGGCGGGGCCGGCCAGCTGCCGGCCCCGCCCACGGCGAGATTGGCGATCATGTACATCTTCTGGGTATAGGTCGCGGGCACCGCCACCGGCCCGCCGACCTGAAGACCGTCGAGGTACTAGGTGATGGTGGTCGCGGTCCACAGCAGCCCGTAGGTGTGATAGCCCTTGGACAGATCCACATTGGCCTCGTTGAAGCCGCCGCCCTTGTCTGTGCTGCTGAAATTGGCGTACGACCAGTATTGCCCAGACGAGCCGAGGTTCGGCTGTTCCAGCACGTCGAGCTCCGGATAGCCGCCGGTGCCATCCGGCAGCGTGCAGAATGCGGGCCAGAACCCTGCCACATTCGGCGTCATGGCGCGTATCTCGAAATAGCCCTGGTTCTGCGAGAAGCTGCCATCCGTGCTGATCATGCCGGAGGTATAGGCCAGTCCGTCGGCCTGCTGGCCCGGGCGCGTCGGCTGCGCGGTGATGGTGAGCGCGCCGCCGGAGACCGCGAACGGATTGGGGCCGGCGGTCAGGCCGTTGTTCGGGTCGACATAGTATTCCGCCTCGGAATTGCCCGCTATGGTCCGACCGAAGAAATACGAATTGCGATATCCTGTACTTCCATCAGCGGATGTCTTGAAAGTTGTTGGGTTGCTGAATTCATCATCATAGCTCAGATGGTAGCGATTGAGAGAAATTCCCGGCATTTTGATTGAGAGTAATTGCTCACGTGGGTAGCCTGTGGCGGTTTGGGCCTCCACATCCGGGGTGACCACGAAGGGAGTTGACGCGATCACGGGCGATTCGATTCAACATCGGGGTGGCACCCAAGATCGATCTCACCAAGCTGACGGTCGCCGAGAAGGACGCGCTGATCCTGTCTCTGCTGCCGCTTGTTGGCCAGTTGGAAGCAGCACTCGCGCGGATCGCGGAATTGGAGTCCCGGCTGGCCCGGTTTGAGAAGCCGCCCAAG
>JBBILI010000002.1:0-222783 GCA_037445025.1 Rhodospirillales bacterium | reverse complement strand
TTTGATGCTGCCAGCGGTGCGTTCGCGGTTGCGGTGGCGACGAAGAACCTGGCGGTGGGAGCGGGCGTGCCGCATCTGCGGGCGGGGGTGGGGGCGGTGGCCAGCCAGTCGATCTCCAACCGGTATCTGGGGCCGGCGGTGTTGGACGGGATGGCGCGGGGGCTTTCGCCGGAGCTGGCGATTGCCGGGGCCATCGCGTCCGATGAGGGGCGTGGGTTGCGGCAGGTGCATGCGGTGGATCGGTTCGGGCGGGTGGCTGCCTGGACGGGGGAGAACTGTGTGATGTGGTGCGGCAGTGCTTCGGGGGCCGCGGTGAGTGTGGCGGGGAACATGCTCGCCAATGAGACGGTGGTGCCGGTGACGTTGGCGACGTTCGCGACGCGGGGCGATCTGGCGCTGCCGGAGCGGCTGGTGGCGGCGATGCTGGCGGGGGATGAGGCGGGCGGCGATCGGCGGGGGCGGCAGTCGGCGGCGGTGGTGATGACGACGACGGAGGATTTTCCGGATCTGAACCTGCGGGTGGATGATCATGCGACGCCGTTGCCGGAGTTGCAGCGGATTGTGGGGGTGTGGCGGCGGGATCGGGCGCCGGGGCTGCTGCGGCAGCCGCGCAAGGCGGATCCGGCGGGGGTGATCGATCTGGAGGCGATCGAGGCGCCTTGGATTGCGAGCGGGTCGGAGCTGCGGCTGAGAAGGCAAGGACTTCTTTTCTGAAGAAAAGAAGCAAAAGACTTTTCTATCTTGGACGTGTTGTTTTTCCGGACATGGGCGTCAGCCGATAGAAAGTTTTTTTTGGTTCTTTTTTTCAAAAAAGAACCGCTTCCTTCAAAACGAAGCACAGACCGTTGCCATCACCAGGCCAACTGATTCCTGGAGGAATTTCTGTTTGTAGGCGTTTCGAATCGCATCGAGGCGTTGGACCAGGTCATCGGCTTTGGGGGCGATGATCAGCACGACCGTGGACGGTTCGCGCCCGACGACGCCTTTGGCGTTGCGCCATTGGCCGTTGCCGTTCAGCACTGTCAGTCCGTCCGGGAAGGCGGGGGTGACGGTGGTGGCGAGGAATTCCTGCCAGGAGGCGTTGGAGATTCGGCCGTCGCCGGGCAGGGAGCGGCCGAACAGGAGTTCGATGCGCATCTGTTCGGTGCCGGTGAGGCCTTCGCAGCCGCCGGCCCAGGCGGGGTGGGCGAGCAGCAGGGCCAGCAGCAGGAGGCGCAGGGTTTTCACGCGGGTCTACTCCATCGAGATGGCGGTGAGGTCGGTGAACCAGCTTTGGGCTGGGATATAGAATTTTACATGCGGGGAGAAGGCTCTTGGGTTGCGGTCGTGGACGATCCAGACGCAGGGGGCGTCGTCGACCAGTTTTTCGTGGATGCGGGCGAGGCGCTCGGTGCCGTTTTTCAGGTCGAAGTCGGTTTTGTAGGTCTGCATCATGGCGGTGACTTCGGGGTTGTCGTCGTGCGGCCAGTTCGGCGGGAAGAAGGAATAGTAGAACCAGGTCATGTCGACGGTGGTGAAGCTGGAGTTGGTGGCGGTGATGCCCTGCATCTCCGGTGCGTCGGGGCGGTTTCGGATGGAGGCCATCTGGGCGAAGTCGACGACGGTGAAGGTGAGGTCGAAG
This sequence comes from Rhodospirillales bacterium, assembly GCA_037445025.1. Classification (GTDB taxonomy): domain Bacteria; phylum Pseudomonadota; class Alphaproteobacteria; order Acetobacterales; family Acetobacteraceae; genus CAIQQQ01. Next base: position 221,162 of record JBBILI010000002.1, on the reverse strand, counting down.
CCAGCGTCTTTGGCGCCCTGCTGGATCAGCTCGTTCATGGGCAGTGGCAGCATTTGGCCTGAGCCGGCGTAGGAGATGAGGATTTTGACGGCGACCGGAGTGGTGATGCCTGCTTCGGCGAGCAGGGCCTTCGCGTTGGCGGGTTCGGCGGCGCCGTTGAGGAGGGTGACGAGGCCGTCGCGGTCGATGGCGTAGTTGAAGGCCTGGCGGACTCGGACGTCGTGGAACGGGGTGTCGGGGCCGATTTTTAGCCAGTACGGCCAGATATGGGGGAAGGGGCTGGTGGCGACGGTGAAGCCGGCGGCTTTGAGGCTGGGCATGGCGTCGGGCGGGGGGACTTCGATCCAGCGAACGTCAGGGCGCGTTTTGGATTGTCGCGCGCGATGAAGTCGGCGATTTGCTCAAGGTCTGCTTCGGCGGTCAGCGTGAAGACAAGCTTCACGCTGTCTTTTGGTCCTCGGCCATTGTCAGATATTTCTGTTCCAGCCGGTCGAACAGGGGGTCGGCCTCGACGAAGCGTCCGGCGTCGGCGTCTGCGGTGCCGCGCGCGATGGCGGCGTTGAGGGCTGCGGTGCGGCGTTCGCGGTCTTCCATCAGGCGGAGTGCGTCGCGGAGCACTTCGCTGGCGTTGTTGTAGCGGCCGCTGGCGAGCTGGGCCTGCACGAAGGATTCGAAATGGGCGCCGAGGGTGTAGCTGGTGGGCATGGTGCGTCTCCTGGCGTCTGGGTCTCAAAGTATGATTGAATGATAGTTTGAGGCTGGTTGGGGTTGAAGAAGAATCTTCCTGACGCTGTCCTGGAAGGGTCGGCGGGCTGAAGCCCGCCCTACGGGGTTTTGTTGGGTTGGGGAGGTCCCGCATCGCTTGAGGGCGATGCGGGCTACCGGGGGAGGTGTGGTGGCGGGTTGGGGATACGGGGTTTTACGGGGTTGCTGGTGGGGTTGGAGTATGTTCTTGTTTCGTTCATGAACTTGGTTGCCTCCCTTTCTGTTGCTGATCGGTTCGTTGTGAGCCTGGAGGGCTTGTGTCGGGCGGTGGCGGGTCGGGTGGTTGGTGGGGCGATGGCGACGTGGATGATTTTGCTGGTTTGGCGGCGGGTGAAGCGGGTTGAGCGGCAGGTTCTGGGGTTGTTGGTGCGGTTTCGGGAGGGGCGGCTTCGGGTTCGCGTGGTTGTTGCCGTTGGTGCCTGGGGAGGCTGCGTGTTTTGCCGGGCAGATCCGGGGGTTGCTGGCGGAGCCGGAGATGGTGGCGTTGTTGGCGGCGGCGCCTCAGGCGCGGCGGGTTTTGGGGCCGTTGTGTCGGATGCTGGGGATTAAGGCTGCGGTTCTGGTGCCGGCTGCGAAGGTTGATGGTCCGGTTGTGGCGTGTCAGGCCGGCGTGGTGGTTGTGGAGTTTGGCGATGATCCCGGTTGTGTCGCGGTGGTCGCTGGTGGGGGGCTGCCTGGGCCGGTCTGGTCGGGGTAGTGGTGGGGTGAAGAGGGCGCGGCTGGAGGTTCTGGCTTTCCGTGCCCCGTCTGGGTCTGGACGCTTGTACTCTGTGCTTCAGGGCTCTCTTTGGGAGGGGGCTCGCGTCAGGTCGATGGACCTGATGCGGGCCCCCTCCCAAAGAGAGCCCTTAAAACATTGGGGTTCCAAGGGCTCCGCCCTTGGCGGAGGTCCAGGAGGCGGAGCCTCTTGGCCTTGCTTTCTTCACGCCGCCTCCCCCATCCGCCGATGCAGCCACCAGAACGGGATGGCGAGGGCGGAGAGGATTCCGGCGCAGAGGAAGGCGCCGGAGGGGTTTCCGGTGTAGTCGGCGGCTTTGCCGCAGAGGGTGGGGACGATGGTGCCGCCGAGGTAGTAGGTTGTGTAGAAGATGCCCATGCCGACGGCGCGGTTTTCGGGTTTGGCGGAGAGGGCGCCCCAGCCGACGATGATGCCGGCGTGCATGGAGGCGACGGTTCCGAAGAGGATTCCCCAGAGGATGGGCCAGTCGAGTGCGCCCATGCCGGCGACGGTGATGGCTTCGAGGATGGCGCCGGCGATGAAGACGGGGATGGGGCCGAACCAGCGGCTGGCGATGGCGCCGCCGAGGACCATGGTGGGGAGGTTTCCCCAGGTGGCCATGCCGATGACGATGTCGGTGATCCAGGTGGGGTGGCCGCGGGCGGCCATGAGGCTGGGGAGGTAGCCGAGGAAGTTGAAGTAGCCGGCGTTGAAGGCGGTCCAGATCAGGCCGGCGAGGGTGAGGCGGATGGTTTCGCGTCGGCTGGGCCAGTGCAGGGCGCGGTTGCCGGCGGTTCCGGGCAGGTTGGTCCAGCTGGTGAGGCAGACGATCATGCTGATGGCGGCGAGGGCGGCGCCGGCGATGAAGGCGGCGGGCCAGCCATAGGCGTCGGCGAGGGGGGCGTGGGTGATCTGGCCGAGGCCGATGCCGATGGGGAAGGCGCCGATCAGCACGCCCATGGCGGTGGTGAAGCTTTTGCCGGTGAAGCGGTCGGCGACGGCTTTGGGTTGCAGGACGGTGAGCGCCACGGCGCCGAAGCCGGAGAGGACGCGGCCGGCGCCGATGCCGGTGGGGCCGTGGGCGGCGGCGGAGAGGAGGCTGCCGGCGATCATCAGGGCGATGCCGGTGGCGATGGTGGTGCGGTCGCCGAAGCGGCGGCCGAGGAAGCCGGAGGGCATGGCGGCGATGACGCCGGGGAAGAGGTAGATTCCCATCAGGGTGCCGAGGGTGGCGAATTCGAGGCCGAAGGCTGCGCGCAGTTCCGGGCCGAGGCTGGCCACGGTCTGCAGCTGGTAGCCGAAGGCGATGCGGGCCAGGACCATGGCGGCGAGGGTGGCGTTGTGGCTTGTGCGGGCTGGCCGGGATGCGATGTCAGACAAGGTCTTTTTCCAGATCGACCCAGGTTGGGTGGTCGAAGCCTTCGTGGGCGTGGAGCTCGGTTTCGGTGAAGCCGCAGGCTTTGAACAGGGCGCGGTTGCCGGCGAGCGCCAGGCGGGTGGCGGCGTGAAGGCGGGGGTGGCCGTCGGCGCGGGCCTGGGCTTCGGCGGCGGCGATCAGGGTTTGGGCGATGCCTTGCCGGCGGTGGGTGGGGGCGACGGAGAGGCGGCCGAAATAGAGGCCGCCGGCGCGGGGTTCCCACAGGACGGCGCCGATGAGACGGCCGTTCTCCTCGATGCCGGCGCCGCCGGTGGCGATGGATTTGGCGACGGACTCGGCGGTTTCGCGCAGGGCGGAGGGTTGTGGGTTCAGCGGCGGGGTGATGCTGGCGAAGGCGGCGTTGATCAGCGCGGCCACGGCTTCGGCGTCCTGCGGCACCAGGCGGCGCAGGGTTCTGGTTGGGGCTTGGCCCGTTTGGTTCATCGACCGGCTCTCCATCTTTATGCACGCGACCATGTCGGCACCGCGACCGGTAGAATTCCGCCCCGTGCGGCTTTATCCTGGATGGATGGACGAATTGCCCCCCTTCCTCGACTCCGCCCGCCCCGACGTGCCCGATATTGTGGTGCCACGCGGCGTGACTCCGTTCTACCTGCCGCTGCGCCCGGTGCGAGGGCGGCTGGTGCGCCTCGGACCCCTGGCGGACGCATTGCTGACCCGCCATCACCATGACGACCTCGTCACCGCGCTGGTGGGGCAGGGGCTGGCGCTGGTGGCGGCGCTGGCGACGGCGCTGAAATTCGCGGGGTCGTTCAGTCTGCAGATCAAGGGCGACGGGCCGGTGCGGATGCTGCTGGCGGACTGCACCGACAGCGGCGAGCTGCGGGGGTATGCCAGCGCGGAGCCGGACCGGGTGGCGGCGTATCGGGTGGCGGTGCCGAACCCGAATGCGCGGGATCTGCTGGGGGCGGGGGTGCTGGCGTTCACCGTCGATCAGGGGACGGAGATGGAGCGGCACCAGGGGATCGTGGCGATCGAGGGTGAGTCGCTGGAGGCGATGGCGCTGCATTATTTCGACACGTCCGAGCAGATGCCGTGTTTTCTGCGGCTGGCCTGCGCGCGGACGGAGGCAGGCTGGCGGGCGGCGGCGCTGATATTGGAGCGGGTGGCGGGGACGGGCGGGGTGGACCCGGCGCTGGATGCGATGGAGCTGGAGGAGGCCTGGGGGACGGCGCTGATTCTGGCGGGGACGGTGAAGGACAGCGAGCTGCTCGACGACGGGCTGCCGGCGGATCGGCTGCTGTACAACCTGTTTCATCTGGAGGGGCTGGCCGTGGACCAGCCGCGTGCCTTGGCCTATGGCTGTCGGTGTTCGCGCGCCAAGCTGGCCGGGATTCTCGGCACGTTCGGGGCGGATGACATCGACCACATGGCGGAGAGCGGCGCCATCACCATGACGTGTGAGTTCTGCAACCTGGATTTCAGCTTTTCCCGCGACGACATCGCGGCGGCCTGAGCCTTCCTTCGATCTACCTCACCACCGACAGGGCCTCGATCATGACACTGCGCCTTCCGCCGCGCCGCGCCGCCCTTCTGGGGTTTCTGCTGTTGGGGCTGGCCGGATGCGGCGGCGAGGACGATGCGCCGAAATCCTATGATCCGCTGCATTACAATTATCTGCCGCGGCTGACGCTGCAGGTGTCGGCGGTTGAGATCGATGACAGCTGGGCGCCGCGGCCGAACACGCGCGAAGTGGGGCAGCTGGCGCCGACGCCGCCGGTGGAGGCGTTGCGGCATATGGCGCAGGACCGGCTGGGGGCGGGCGGGCCGCCGGGGCGGGCGGTGTTTGTGATCGATGATGCCAGCATTGTGCAGGTACGGGACAAATATGAGGGCCGGTTCGTGGTGCATCTGGATGTGATGAGCAGCGACGGGACCCGGTCGGGCTATGCGGAAGCGCGGGTGTCGCGCAGTCAGACCATCGAGCGGGACACGCCGAACGCGCAGCGGGCGGAGCTGGCGGCGATGGTCGACAAGATGATGTCGGACATGAATGTAGAGTTCGAGTACCAGGTACGGCGGTCGTTGCGGAGCTTTCTGATGGGCAACGGGCCGGTGGCGCCGTTGCCCAAGCCGATCGAGGCGGAGCCGCTGGCGCCGCCGTCGGCCACCGCCGCCCCGCCATCGGCCGCGGTGCCGGCGCCGTTGCCGGGGACGCAGCCTTTGTCGCCGCCGCCGGGGCCTCTGGTGCCGCCTGCCGGGCTGCCGGCGCTGCGCAGGCCGACCCCTTTGTCCACCCCCTGAGTTTTTTCGCGAAGGCGCTCGCCATGCAAGATCATGTGTCCGTCCCCTGTCTGCTGATGCGTGGGGGCACGTCGAAGGGGCCGTTTTTCCATGCGAAGGATCTGCCTTCGGATATCGCGGCGCGGGATCGTGTGCTGCTGGCGGCGATGGGGTCGCCGGACATCCGGCAGATCGATGGTCTTGGCGGGGCGGACACGCTGACCAGCAAGGTGGCGATCATCAGCCCGTCGGAGCGGCCGGGGGTGGATGTGGATTATCTGTTCGCGCAGGTGGATATCGGCCGCGCGATTGTCGACACGTCGCCTTCGTGCGGGAACATGCTGTCGGGGGTGGGGCCGTTCGCGATCGAGACCGGGCTCGTGCCGGCGACCGAGGGGACGACGTCGGTTGCGATCTTTGATGTCAACACGGCGAGCCGGATCGAGGCGGTGGTGCAGACGCCGGGCGGGCGGGTGCGGTATGCCGGGGATGCGCGGATCGATGGCGTGCCGGGGACGGCGGCGCCGATCATTCTGAACTTCATGGATGCGATCGGGGCGAAGACCGGGAAGATGCTGCCGAGCGGGGCGGCGTTGGAGGTGATCGACGGCATCGAGGTGTCGTGCCTCGATGTGTGCATGCCGATGGTGATGATGCGGGCGGCCGATCTGGGGCTCACGGGCATCGAGGGGCGGGCCGAGATCGACGGCAACAAGGCGCTGCTGGCCCGCATCGAGGCGATCCGCATGGAGGCGGGGCGTCGGATGGGGTTTGGCGATGTCAGCGACATGGTGATTCCGAAGGTGGGTCTGCTGTCGGCGCCGCGCGGGACCGGGGCGATCACGTCGCGGTATCTGACGCCGCACAGGCTGCATGCGGCGCATGCGGTGACGGGGGCGGTGTGTGTGGCGACGGCGTGCCTGCTGGAGGGATCGGTGGCGTATGAACTGGCGGTGCGGCCGGGGGGCAATCCGTGCACGATCTGGATCGAGCATCCGTCGGGCATGGTGGATGTGCGCATGCAGATCGAGGGTGCCGGCACGTCGCTGAACGTGGTGAAAGCCGGCATTCTGCGCACGGCACGGCCGATCATGCAGGGCGGGGTGTTCGTGCCGGACTGGAAAATCGGATGAAAGTTTTTTGCGTCTTTTTTTTTAAAAAAAGAAGTTCTTTCTTTGAAAAGAAAGAACCAAAGAAACTTTCATTCGTTTATAGTACCAAAGTTTCGGCCAGGCTGGGCAGTTCGTTGAACTGCACCATGGTTGCGGCGGCGCCTTCGACGTGGGTGCCGTAGCCGTAGGCGGCCCAGATGGCGGGCACGCCGGCGGCGGTGGCGGCGCGGATATCGTTGTGATGGTCGCCGACCATCACGCAGCGTTCGGGCACACCGCCGGAGGCGCGCAGCGTGGCCAGGAGATGGCCGGGATCGGGCTTGCGCACGGAATAGCTGTCGCCGCCGCCGATGGCGGCAAACCAATGCGCCAGGCCGAGCGCTGCGAGCAGCGACCGCGCCGGCGCCTCGGGCTTGTTGGTGCAGACCGCAAGCGTCCAGCCGCGGTCGCACAACGCGGCCAGTCCCTCGGCCACGCCGGGATAGGCGCAGGTCTCCACGGCCGCGTTGGCGCCGTAGTCCAACAGGAACGCGTCGAGGATCGCGGCATCCGCCTCGCGGCCCCGCGCCGCGAAGCCGCGTTCGACCAGCGCTTTCGCGCCGTCGCCGATGAAGCCTCGCACCTCCGCGCGGGACAGCGGCGCCAGGCCCTGCGCCGCGAGGCTGCGGTTCATCGCGGCCGCGAGGTCCGGCACCGAGTCGACCAGGGTTCCGTCGAGGTCCAGCAGCATCCAGCGCGCCATTGTGTCGTATCCCGTCATGAAGCGTGATTTTCCCCCCTTTGACACGGCAGCCCTCCGGCCGCTACCGGAACACGTATGAGCGACACCACCGCCGTCATCCTTGCCGCTGGCTTCGGCACCCGTATGAAATCGGCCCTGCCCAAGGTGCTGCACCCGTTGGGCGGGCGGCCGATGCTGGCGCATCTGCTGGAGAGCTGTGCCGCCGTGTTCACCCGCGTGGTGGTGGTGATCGGCCCGGGGATGGAGCAGGTGGCGCAGGCCTGCGCGCCGCACGCGGTGGTGGTGCAGCAGGCGCGGCTGGGCACGGCCCATGCGGCGTTGCAGGCGGCGGCGCTGTTCGGCGAGGGCCAGGTGGCGGTGCTGTATGCCGACAATCCGCTGATTTCGCCCGAGACGCTGCAGGCGCTGCTGTACCGGCAGTCCGCAGGTGATATCGGGCTCGCATTGCTGGCGATGCGGCCGGCCGATCCGCTGAAATACGGGCGGCTGGTCACCGAGGGCCCGTATGTCGCGCGGATTGTCGAATACGTGGATGCGACGGATGCGGAGCGCCGGATCAACCTGTGCAATGCCGGCGTGCTGTGCGCGGAGGCGGGGCGGATGCGGCGCTGGCTGCAGGCGGTGCGCAACGACAACGCCAAGGGCGAATACTACCTCACCGATCTGGTGGCGCTGGCCAATGCGGACGGGCTGAAGGTGGCCGCCGTCGAGGCGCCGTATGACGAGCTGCGCGGCATCAACTCGCGCGTGGAGCTGGCCGAGGCGGAAGCCGCGCTGCAGCGCCGGCTGCGAATTGCGGCCATGGAGGCGGGGGTGACGCTGACCGCGCCGGAGACGGTGTTCCTGTCGTATGACACGCAGCTCGCGGCGGATGTCACCGTGGGGCCAAACGTGGTGTTCGGGCCGGGGGTGCGGGTGGCGGCGGGGGCGGAGATCCGCGCGTTCAGCCATCTGGAGGCGTGTTCGGTGGGGGAGGGGGCGATCATCGGCCCCTATGCGCGGCTGCGGCCCGGCACGGTGGTGGGGCGGGCGGCGCATGTCGGCAATTTCGTCGAGCTGAAGGCCACCCATCTGGCGGATGGGGCCAAGGCCAACCACCTGAGCTATCTCGGCGATGCGGATATCGGCGCCGATACCAATGTCGGCGCGGGCACGATCACCTGCAACTATGACGGGTTCGCCAAGCACCGCACCACGATCGGGGCGAACGTGTTCGTGGGGTCGAATGCCGTGCTGGTGGCACCGGTCCGTCTCGGCGACGGCGCCTTCGTCACCGCCGGCAGTGTGATCACCGAGGATGTCGGCCCCGATGCCATGGCGTTCGCCCGGGCGCGCCAGGTGGAAAAGCCCGGCCGCGCCGCCGCGTTCCGCGCCGCGCGCCGCAAGAAATAGGACCTCGCGCATGTGCGGAATCGTCGGTGTGATCGGAAGCGGGCAGGCGGCCCCCGTGCTGCTGGAGGCGCTGCGGCGACTGGAATATCGCGGCTATGATTCGGCCGGGATCGCCACGCTGGACCACGGCGCCATCGATCGGCGGCGGGCGGAAGGCAAGCTCGGCCATCTCGCGGCGGTGCTGGCGGCTCGGCCGCTGGCCGGGGTGACCGGCATCGGCCACACGCGCTGGGCCACGCATGGCGCGCCGACGGAGAGCAACGCCCATCCGCACGGCACCGCGCGGGTGGCGGTGGTGCATAACGGCATCATCGAGAACCATGTCGAGCTGAAGGCGGAGCTGCAGGCGGCGGGGCAGGTGTTCGTCACCGAGACCGACACCGAGACGGTGGCCCAGCTGCTCGATCTGCACCTCGCCCGCGGCATGAGCCCGATCGAGGCGGCGGCGGCGACGTTTCCGCGGCTGCACGGCGCCTACGCCATCGCGGTGGTGTTCGCGGGGCACCCCGAGCTGATGATCGGCGCCCGCCATGGCGCGCCTTTGGCGATCGGCTTCGGCGAGGATGAGATGTTCATCGGCTCGGACGCGCTGGCGCTGGCGCCGCTCACCCGGCGCATCGCCTATCTCGACGATGGCGACTGGGCTGTGGTGACGCGCGGCGGCGCCATTTTCTACGACCAGGCCGGCACCGAGGTGACGCGCGCGGTGCGGCTGACCTCGCTGACCGGGGCGTCCGTGGGCAAGGGCAATTTCCGCCATTTCATGCACAAGGAGCTGCACGAGAACCCCGCCGTGCTGGGCGACACGCTGCACCAGATGGTGAACCCGACCAGCCGCACCGTGGTGCTGCCTTCGCTGCCGTTCGATCTGGCGGCGATCGAGCGCATCACCATCAGCGCCTGCGGCTCGGGCTTCTATGCCGGTGCGGTGGCGCGGGCGTGGTTCGAGACCGTGGCACGGATCCCCTGCGATGCCGACGTGGCGAGCGAGTTCCGCTACCGCACCCCGCCGATGGGCAAGGGCGGGCTCGGCCTGCTGATCAGCCAGTCCGGCGAGACGGCGGACACGCTGGCGGCGCTGCATTACATGAAGTCCCAGGCGCAGCACGTGCTCAGCGTGGTGAACGTGCCGGAGAGCAGCATGGCCCGCGCGTCGGACGCGGTGCTGGCGACCGTCGCGGGGCCGGAGATCTCGGTGGCCAGCACCAAGGCGTTCACTGCCCAGCTGGTGGTGCTGGCCTGCCTGGTGCTGGCGGCGGGGCGGGCACGCGGCACCATCGCTCCCGCGGAGGAACGCCGGCTGACGGCGTGCCTGCTGGAGGTGCCGGGCCTCTCGGCCCAGCTGCTCGACGACGAGGCGCCGATCCAGCGCCTGGCCGCGCGACTCGTGGGCGCGCGGGATGTGCTGTATCTCGGCCGCGGCTCCTGCTTTCCCATCGCCATGGAAGGGGCGCTGAAGCTGAAGGAGCTCAGCTACATCCATGCCGAGGGCTATGCCGCCGGCGAGATGAAGCATGGCCCGATCGCGCTTATCGACCGGAACGTGCCGGTGATCGCCATCGCCCCGTCCGGCCCGCTGTTCGAGAAGACCGCCTCGAATCTGCAGGAGGCCGCGGCCCGCGGCGGGCAGATCGTGGTGTTCAGCGACGCCGAGGGCGCGGCCCGCCTGGCCGGCATCACCACCGAGACGGTGATCCTGCCCCGGGTGGACCCGTTCGTGGCGCCGATCCTGTATGCCATCCCGGTGCAGCTGCTCGCCTATCACGTGGCCGCACTGAAAGGCACGGATGTGGACCAGCCGCGCAATCTGGCGAAATCGGTCACTGTCGAGTAGCGGGTGTGGTAAGGTTGGCGTCAGCCTTGCCGGCTACCTCAAGGGACTCAAAAAAGCGCCAGTTCGCCAAGTTTTAATGACGAAGCGTGGCGGTACCGTGTAGGGCATCCGAATGATCTCGGCGAACACTGTCGCAACCGATCTCTCTGCATGACGCTCGCGGACCTCAGTGCGTTCGTGGCCGGCCATGGCCTGTTGCTTCTCCTCCCGCTGGCGGTGATCGAGGGGCCGGTCGTCTCGGTTCTGGCCGGGGTGCTGTGCGCACAGGGGCTGCTGCACTGGGAGGCCGCATTGCCGCTGCTGGCGCTGGGCGATGTCATCGGCGATTTCGTCTACTACGCCGTCGGGCGGTTTTCCCAGGGCTGGCTGCACCGGATGGCGGTGCGGCTGCATCTGCCGACGGAGGTGGGCACGGAGCTGATCGCCCGGGTTTCGGGGCATGCCACACGGATGCTGCTGATCGGCAAATGGACGCACGCCATCGGCGGTGTCGTGCTGGTGGCGGCGGGCGTGGCGCGGGTGAACCCGTGGCGGTTCGCCGCGGTCAACACGCTGGCCACGTTGCCCAAGACCGCGTTGCTGCTGGGCGCGGGGGTGTGGGCGGGTGCCAATGTCGTATCCCTGTTCGCGCGCTACGGCGCTGTGGTCCCGGTTTTGCTCGTCTTGGGAGTTCTGGCAGTGATCGTTCTGCTGCGCCGCCCCGTTCAGGAACACGCCGCATGAAGGCCGCCCGATGAAAATTGCGATGTTCACCGACCATTTCTATCCGGAGCTGGGCGGCATCCAGGATTCCGTGATGCTGACGGCGCGCAGCCTGGGCAGCCGCGGCCACAGTGTCGAGATCTTCGCGCCACGCCATCTGCCGGCCGATTACACCCGCGCCGGCCATTCGGTGGCCGAAATCGATCTGGGCCCCAATGTGGTGGTGCACCGGCGCATGTCGGTGCGCTTTGCCAGCTCGACCCAGCAATCCCGGGCCGCGATTCCCTCGCCGGCCTCGCTGATCGCGATGCTGGGAAAACGGCGGCCGGATGTGATCCACAGCCACTCCTTCTTCGGCCTGGGGCTGGAGGCGCTGGCAGCCGGGCGGGCGCTGGGGGTGAAGGTGGTGGGCACCAACCACACCAATGTGCGTGGCTTCGGCCCGTTCATTCCGATCCCCGTCGAGCGTGCGGCGGACTGGGTGCTGGGCTATTTCAACCGCTGCGACGCGGTGACCGCGCCCACGCGCGCGGTGTTCGAGGACCTCGGGCTGGAACGGCTGCATCACACGCCGCAGGTGGTTTCCAACCCGATCGATGCGCGGCTGTTCCAGCCGGTGGCCGCGGACCAGCGGGCGGCGCTGAAGCGTGGCTTCGGCCTGGCCGGGAACGTGATCGTCTATGCCGGGCGGATCGCGGCCGAGAAGAACATCGACATTCTGTTGCAGGCGCTGACCCGGGTGCCGGGTGCGCCGCAGCTTGTGCTGGCCGGGCATGGCGCGCATGAGGCATCCTTGCGGACGCTGGCGGCAAGCCTCGGGATTGCGGATCGGGTTCGTTTTCTCGGCACGCTGGCGCAGGCGGATCTGGCGCGGCTGTATGCCGCCGCCGACGCCTTCGCGCTGATGAGCACCAGCGAGACGCAGAGCATGGCCACGCTGCAGGCGATGGCGTGCGGTTTGCCAGTGATCGTGCCCGACAGCGGGCCTTTGGCCGAGTTCGTCACGCATGCCAACGGCCGGCCGGTTCCGCCCGATGATCCCGTCCGGATCGGCGCTGCCATGGCGGAGCTGCTGGGTGACCCCGCGCTGCGGACAAGGCTTGGCGAATCGGGGCGGCTGGTGGCAGGCCGTTGCTCGGTGGAGCGGGTGACGGAGACCTGGGAGCGTCTGTATCATTCATTGCAGCCGCAGCGCGGCCTGGCCTGGAGCACGTCATGAAGATCAGTTTCGTTGTGCCGGCGTACAACGAGGAGGCGGGCCTCGGCCGCAGCCTTTCGGCCATCCAGACCCAGGTGAAGCGCAGCGGATGCACGGCGCAGGTGATCGTGGTCAACAACGCCAGCACCGACCGCACCGGGGCGGTCGCCGCCTCGTTCGAAGGCGTGCAGGTGGTCGATGAGCCGCAGAAGGGGCTCTATCATGCCCGCCGGGCAGGCTTGATGGCGGCGGATGGCGACCTGATTGCCAACATCGATGCCGATACCTGCATCACCGATGGCTGGATCGAGCGGGTGATCGCGGAGTTCAGCGCCAGTGCGAAGCTGGTGGCGCTGAGCGGGCCGTATATCTATTACGACGTCTCACCGGGCCTGCGCTTCTCGGTGAACCTGTTCTACCGTTGGGGCTATCTGTTCTATGCGCTGAACCGCTGGGTGTTCAAGGTCGGCTCGATGCTGCAGGGCGGCAACTTTGTCGTGCGCAGCACGGCGCTGCGCCAGATCGGCGGCTACAACGCGCATTTCGCCTTTTATGGCGAGGACACCGATCTGGCCCGCCGGCTCAGTGCCGTGGGCGATGTGAAGTTTACGTTCAAACTGCCGGCGGAGAGCTCCGGGCGGCGGCTGCAGGCGGAGGGGCCGATGAAGATCGGGCTGCGCTATGCCATGAACTTCGTATGGGCCACGTTCTTTCACAAGCCGTTCACTGAGTCGTGGATCGATATCCGGGATTGAAGGAAGGACGTTCTTTTTTGAAAAAAAGAACCAAAAAACTTTCGATCGGGTGACGCCATCCTCCGGCAAGGGGTTCGCTCAAACGAATGAAAGTCTTTTGCTTCTTTTTTTTCAGAAAAGAAGGTCTTCCTTCCTATTGAGGCAGAGCCAACATGACCTATGATTTTGATCTGTTCGTCATCGGCGGCGGCTCCGGCGGCGTGCGCTGTGCCCGCATCGCCTCTGGCCTCGGCGCCAAGGTGGCGGTGGCCGAGGAGCGTTTCTGGGGCGGCACCTGCGTAAACGTGGGCTGCGTGCCGAAAAAGCTGATGGTCATGGCCGCCGAATACGGCAACGCCGCCAGCGACGCCGCGGGCTTCGGCTGGATCGCACCGCCCGGCGCGCATGACTGGCAGGCGCTGATCGCCGCCAAGAACGCCGAGATCGACCGGCTGAACGGCATCTACGTCAAGCTGCTGACTGGCGCGGGCGTTGCGGTGTTCGACGCCAGGGCGGTCTTCGTCGATGCGCACACGCTCGATGTCGGGGGCCAGAAGGTCACCGCCGAGCGGATCGTCATTGCCACCGGCGGCCGCCCCACGCCGCCGCCCTTCCCCGGCGCCGAGCACGTCATCGTCTCGGACGACGCGTTCTTCCTGCCCGAGATGCCGCGCCGCGTGGTGCTGTTCGGCGGCGGCTACATCGCCGTCGAGTTCGCCGGCATCTTCCGCGGCCTCGGCGCCGAGGTGGACCTGGTGATGCGCCAGCCGCTGCCGCTGCGCGGCTTCGACGAGGACATCCGCCAGGCGCTGGCCGACGAGCTGCGCACCGCCGGCATCCGCCTGCACGCCAACGCGGGGGTCAGCGGCGTCACCGAGGCAGGCGGCGTCAAGACCGTGGCGCTGGCCGACGGCACCACCATCGAGGCCGATCTGGCGTTCGCCGCCATCGGCCGCAGGCCCTACACGGCCGGGCTCGGCCTGGAACGCGCCGGCGTGGCGCTGGGCCCGGACGGCGCCATCAAGGTGGACGCCACCAGCGCTTCCAGCGCCGGCACTATCTACGCCATCGGCGACGTGACGGACCGCATCAACCTCACCCCCGTCGCCATCGCCGAGGGCCATTCGCTGGCCGAGGCGCTGTACGGAAACGGCCCGCGAGTCTGGCATCTCGACCGGGTGGCGTCTGCGGTGTTCAGCTCCCCGCCGATCGCGACCGTGGGACAGACCGAGGCGCAGGCGGCGGCGCACGGGCCTGCCGACATCTACATCAGCCGCTTTACCCCGATGCGCCACCAGCTCTCCCGGCGCACCCGCAAGACGCTGATGAAGCTGGTGGTGGACCAGGCCAGCCAGAAGGTGGTCGGCGCGCACATGCTGGGCGAGGACGCGCCGGAGATCATCCAGGGCCTGTCCATCGCCATCAACGCCGGCGCCACCAAGGCGGATTTCGACCGCACCGTGGGCATCCACCCCACCGCGGCGGAGGAGTTCGTGACGATGCGCACGCGGACGCGGGTTGCGGGCTGATCCGGGGTTGCCGAATTTGTGAACTCCGGTACGTTTCACGGCAAAACTAGGCGTCCGTGCGACATTTTTCTTGTTGCGACGCGAATGGTTATGAGACGTCGTTTAACCAGAGTCGGAGCAGCGGGCGCGCGATGACAGGCACAAAAATCTATAACACTCTTCAAGCGGCGCGTCTTTTGGGCCTGACTTCCAGGCAGTTGAAGAAGGCTCTGTCTGCCCGGGTCCTGCCACCACTGCCCCATCAGGCGACGCCAAGTTTCGCGGTGGCCTGGGTGTCCGATGCTTGGCTGGCGCAGGCGCGTGACGTCATCACAGCCAATCCGTCCGTCGTCCTGGGCGCAGCATTTGGGGACCGGAACCGAATCATCGCGCCTTCCTTCGGGGAGCACGACGACATCGCCATCGTCCCACCGGCGGACATTCCTGGACCCGAGGCCTTCCCGCCGACTGACGCTCCGGCATCGACCGGATCAAATGACGGTCAGGTGACAGAAGGATGATGCCGCCGCGACTCTGACAATGTTACCCTCTTCCACCACCATGTATCCGGGAGGCCCTTGTGACTGACAAGATACTGATCCAGTTGAGTCCTGTTGCAGTCGCCAAGCTTCAGGACCTGATGCGCCGCTTTGGCGAAACCCGCGAGGACGCGATGATCTCACGCGCCTTGGGAGTGCTTGAGGTCGTCAAGAACTACCTGGCCAGCGATGGAACGCTGACCATCGTGGATCCGTCGAAGATCCATCCAAACATGGACGGTGTTCCCGAGGCTGCTCTGGTCGATATCGTCTTCGAGAAGGCGAAGCGTGAACTGGCGGAGACGGTTTGAGCGGGTCGGCCGTACAGCATGACCGATCCGCCGGTGATGTCTCCCACGACGGGAATTTCACCCGAAGCGCGTGTCAAAACCATCGTCCAGCTTTTGGACAGTCACCTGGGGCGGCCGTCTCTGGCACCGTCCGATGCTTTCCAGGGTCAGATTGAACAGCTTGAAATCGCCAAGCGCCGGCAAGACCTCGACGAGAGCCGCAGACATGGCCGCCATGTGCGGCTGACCAGCTGGTTGATCTTCGCTTTTTTCTGCGTGGTAAACCTCGCGGTGATCTTTCTCGTCTTTCATATCTTCGATGCAGAACACGCTCAGCCACCAGCCAGGCCGGTGCTGACAGCGACCGTCCTGCAGATGCTGGTTGGTGCGACGATCGTGCAACTCGGCGGCCTTGCCTTCGGCATCGGGCGGCGCCTCTTCAAATAGCGCGGTTCACAAAGCTCAGAACACACCGCCCGATCGGCCCGGCGCGGGTGCCAAGTAGCCAACCGCTCAGGATCGCGCAATAAAGCAGCACGCCCGCTGCACAAGCGGGCAACTGCTCCCGTGAAGCCGTTTGGAACCGCCGATGACCTCTCCCTGGACTCCCGCCTCCTGGCGCCAGAAGCCGATCCGCCAGGTGCCCGCCTACCCGGACCCCGCGCGGCTGGCCGCGTTCGAGGACAAGATCCGCTCCTATCCGCCGCTGGTGTTCGCCGGCGAGGCGCGGCGGCTGAAGGCGCAGCTCGGCCAGGTGCAGGAAGGCCGCGCCATCGTGCTGCAAGGCGGGGACTGCGCCGAGAGCTTCGCCGACTTCACCGCCAACAACATCCGCGACACGTTCCGCGTTCTGCTACAGATGGCCGTGGTGCTCACCTACGGCGCGTCCGTGCCGGTGGTGAAGATGGGCCGCATGGCCGGGCAATACGCCAAGCCGCGCAGCTCCGATGTGGAGAAGATCGGCGAGGAGAGCCTGCCCAGCTATCGCGGCGACATCGTCAACGGCCCCGAATTCACCACCGAGGCCCGCATCCCCGACCCCGCGCGGATGGAGACCGGCTATTTCCAGTCCGCCGGCACGCTGAACCTGCTGCGCGCCTTCGCCTCCGGCGGCTATGCCGACCTGCACGAGGTGCATCGCTGGAACCTGGGCTTCGTCGCGCGCAGCCCGCTGGTGGAGCGCTACCGCGACCTTGCCCAGCGCATCGATGAAACCCTCGCCTTCATGGCCGCCTGCGGCATGACATCGGACACCACGCGCGAGATGCGCGAGACCGATTTCTACATCAGCCACGAAGCCCTGCTGCTGCCCTACGAGCAGGCGCTGACCCGCGTGGACAGCACCTCCGGCGATACCTACGCCTGTTCGGCGCATTTCCTGTGGATCGGCGACCGCACCCGCCAGGCCGATGGCGCGCATGTCGAGTTCCTGCGCGGGGTGAAGAACCCGATCGGCATGAAGGTGGGCCCCACGATGGACCCCGATGATCTGCTCCGCCTCATCGACATCCTCAACCCGCATGACGAGCCCGGCCGCCTCACCCTGATCAGCCGCATGGGGGCGGACAAGGTGGAGCGCGCGCTGCCGCCGCTGCTGCGCGCGGTGCAGAAGGACGGCCGCAAGGTGGTCTGGCTGTGCGACCCGATGCACGGCAACACCATCTCCTCCAACGCCGGGGTGAAGACCCGCAGCTTCGACGCCATCCTCAGCGAGGTCCGCCGCTTCTTCGACGTGCATGCGGCCGAAGGCTCCTGGGCCGGCGGCGTGCATGTGGAGATGACCGGGCGTGAGGTGACGGAGTGCATCGGCGGCGCGCATGGCCTGACCATGATGGACCTGGCCGGCCGCTACGAGACCTTCTGCGATCCGCGGCTCAACGCCGAGCAGTCGCTGGAGCTGGCCTTCCTGGTGGCGGAGGAGCTGAAGGCGCGCCGGGTGCGGCCGACCTCGGCCGTCGCGGCCCAGTAGCCCCGTGCAGCATATCCCCGAGCCGGATCTCGACACCGACATCGCTGAACGGACGGATGTGTATTTCAACCGGACCCGCGCCATCGTGGCGCGGTTCGGCGACCGGCAGGTCACCTATGCGGTGTTCCTGCGCCGCCCGGTGATCGCGGCCCCCCGGCTGATGCTGGACTGGCTGCGCCGCGTGGCCGAGGCGCGGGCCACGCAGGTGGATATCGAGCTCACCCACGCCGAGGGCGACTGGGTCGGCGCCGGCGAGCCGCTGGTCTATATCAGCGGCGCCTTCACCCGGCTGGCGGATCTGGAGACGCTGCTGCTGCAGAAGCTGGGGGCGGCCTGCGTGGCGGCGCACAACGCGTATCAGATGGCGCTCGCCTTGCCGAAGGTGTCGTTCCTGGCGATGGACGCGCGGCACTGCGCGGGGGCGGAGATGCAGGAGATGATGGCCTATGCCGCCAGCGTCGGCGGCCGGGCGGCGCAGCGGGAGGGGGCCGTCGGCTTTGTCGGCAACGCCACCGACGGCACGGCGCATTATTTCGGCGCGGCCGCGGGCATGGGCACCATGCCGCATGCCCTGATCGGCTACGCCGGCAGCACGGTGCGCGCAGCCGAGATGTTCCACGAGACCTTCCCCGAGCAGGGGCTGACGGTGCTGGTGGATTATTTCGGCCGGGAGATCACCGACGGGCTGGCGGTGTGCGCGCGGTTCCCGGAACTGGCCGAGGCCGGCCGGCTGTCGGTGCGGCTGGACACGCATGGCGGTCGCTTCCTGGAAGGCCTCGACCCCGCCGAAAGCTATGCCGTGCTGGAACGCCGCGCGCCCGGCGCCATCCGCCGCTACCGTTCGGATTCGGAGCTGCGTGCCCTGGTCGGCACCGGCGTGTCGGCGGCGGCGATCTGGCGGATGCGCGAGGCGCTGGATGCGGCGGGGTATCCCCGTGTGCGCATCATCGCCTCCTCCGGCTTCGGTGTGGACAAGTGCCGGGTGATGGCGGATGCGCAGGCGCCGATCGATGTGGTGGGCACCGGCAGCTTCATTCCCGATGCCTGGGGCGAGACCTATGCCACGGCGGATATCGTGGAATATGACGGCGTGCCGATGGTGAAGGTCGGGCGCGAGTTCCTGCTGCGGCGCAACGAGGCGCGACACCGCAACGGGAAGTAAGCCACGGGTTTCGGTTTTGACGGCGGGCTGAAGGACGGTTTCGCCGCTCCAAGGTTAGGCCGCGATCTCCTCGGTGGCGTGCTGGATGTGGCGCACCATCATGTCGGCGTCGGTCGAGGCTTCGGCGATCAGGGCGATGCTCTGCGAGGTCGCCTCCACCCCGTTGGCGGCCACCTGCATGTTGGCGGTCATGTCGCGCGCCACAGCGCCCTGCTCCTCGACGGCGGCTGCGATGCTGGTGGCGATGTCATTGATGGAGCCGACGGTCTCGGTGATGGCGCGGATCGATCGGGCGGCGTTGGTGGCCGCGTCCTGCATGCTGCTGATCTGGCTGGAGATGCTCTCGGTGGCCTGGGCGGTCTGGGTGGCGAGGTTCTTGACCTCGCTGGCCACCACGGCGAAGCCCTTGCCGGCGTCGCCGGCGCGCGCGGCCTCGATGGTGGCGTTGAGCGCCAGCAGGTTGGTCTGCTGGGCGATGCCCTTGATCAGCTGCACCACCTGGCCGATCTGCGTGGCGGCCTGGGAGAGGGAGGCGACGATGGCGTCGGTGTCGCTGGCCTGCCGGGCGGCGTTGGTGGTGGTGGTGGAGGCGTGGGCCATCTGGCGGCTGATCTCCGCGATCGACGCGCCGAGCTGTTCGACGCCGGCGGCCATCGCCTGCACGTTCTCCGATGCCTGGGTGGAGGCCGCGGCGGCGGTGGATGCCTGGCTGCTGGTGGTGGAGAAGGCGCCGGCGATGGACTGCAGATCGTCGCGGATCCGGTTGGCGGCTGTCAGCAGCCGCACTTCGGCCTGCTTGCGGGCGGTGATGTCGGTGGTCAGCTTGACGATGCCGGTCACCAAGCCCTTGTGATCCAGGACGGGGTTGTAGGTGGCCTGCAGCCAGACCTCGCGCCCGGTCTTGGCCAGGCGGCAGAATTCGGCGGCCTGGAACGACCCGGCCCGCAGCGCCGTCCAGAACGCCTCATATGCGGCGGAGCTCTGCTCCTCCGGGCGGACAAACATGCGATGCGGCTGACCCACGATCTCCGACAGGTCGTAGCCCATCACCTGACAGAAATTGGCGTTCGCCCGCACGACGGTGCCGTCGGGGGTGAAGGTGATGATGGCCTGCGAGCGGGCGAGCGCGGAGACGAGCGCATGATCCTCCGCCGCCTGGAGCACCCGGTCGGTGATGAGGCTGGCATATTTGACCACCCGGACCAGCCGGCCGTTGACCAGGATCGGGTTGTAGGAGGCCTGCAGCCAGATCTTCTGGCCCCCGAGGGTGAGGCGGGGAAATTCGCCGGAGACGAATTGGCCGGATTGCAGGGTGCGCCAGAATTCCTGGTAGGCCGGGGCCGCCGCCGCCTCCTTGTCCATGAAGATGCTGTGATGCCGGCCGACGATATCGGGCAGGGTGGCGCCGACGGCTGCGAGGAAGTTGGCGTTGGCGGTGAGGATCGTCCCGTCGGGGGTGAATTCGATGATGGCCTGGGATGCATCCAGGGCCGCAAGCTGAGCTGCCTTCTCCCGCGCGGATGTCATGAACCCGAACATTTATCTGCTCTTCCTCGATGTGGCGTGCATCATCCTGCCGACGGCGATCGCCGTCGCTGTCTCATGAAGCGAGATATCGGTTGAAATGATGACCAGAGCGTTAACGGCGTGGCGGGGCACCCGGCATGCCCGGTGCGGCGCTGCCGCTTGAGTCGGAACGTCTCCCACCCTAGCTTACGGCGATGCCCGACACGCTCAAACTGGCGATGGCCCAGATCAACCCTCATCTCGGCCACATCGAGACCAACCTTGCGCTGATCCGCGCCGCCCGCGCGGAGGCGGCACGGCTGGGGGCGGATCTGGTGGTCACGCCGGAATTCTCCATCGCCGGCTACCCGCCGGAGGACCTGGTGCGCAAGCCGGCCTTCATCGCCGCCTGCCTCGATGCCATCGCAGCTTTGGCGACGGACACGGTGGATGGCGGGCCCGGGCTGATCGTGGGCGGGCCGTGGCCGGATGGCGAGAAGCTCTACAACGCCGCCTATGTGCTCGATGGCGGGCGCATCACCGCGCGCCGCGCCAAGCACGAGCTGCCCAACTACGGCGTGTTCGACGACAAGCGGGTGTTCGACCCCGGCCCGGCTCCGGGCCCGGTGGTGTTCCGCGGCCATCGCATCGGGCTGATGATCTGTGAGGACTGGTGGTTTCCCGCCGTCTCCGAAACCCTCGCCGAATCCGGTGCCGAGATGCTGCTGGCCATCAACGGCAGCCCCTGGGAGGACGGCAAGCAGGCCAGCCGGGTGGATCTGGCCGTGGCACGGGTGGTGGAGACCGGCCTCGCCTTCGCCTTCTGCGGCCAGGTGGGCGGGCAGGACGAGCTGGTGTTCGACGGGTCGAGCTTCGTGCTCAACCCCGACCGGTCGCTCGCTGTGCAGATGCCGCATTTCGAAAGCGAGATCCGGCTGACCGAATGGCGCCATGACGGCGAACGGCTGGTGTGTGTGCCGCAGGCGCTGCCGCCGGAGCCGGAGCGGCTGGACCTCATCTATCGCTGCCTGATGCTCGGGCTGCGCGACTACGTGGGCAAGAACCGCTTCCCCGGCATCATCCTCGGCCTGTCCGGCGGCATCGATTCGGCGATCTCGGCGGCCGTCGCCGTCGATGCGCTGGGGCCCGAGCGGGTGCGCAGCTTCATGCTGCCCAGCCCCTATACCAGCCAGGACAGCCTCGATGACGCCGCCGAATGCGCCCGGCTGCTGGGCATTCGCTGCGACAGCCTCGCCATCACCCCGGCAATGGGCGCCTTCGAACAGTCGCTCGCCGCGGTGTTCGAGGGGCGGTCGGCCGATATCACCGAGGAGAACATTCAGTCCCGCACCCGCGGGCTGATGCTGATGGCAATCTCCAACAAACTTGGCCACATGGTGCTGACCACCGGCAACAAAAGCGAGATGTCGGTGGGTTACGCCACGCTGTATGGCGACATGTGCGGCGGCTATTCCGTGCTGAAGGATGTCTACAAGACCCTCGTCTTCACGCTGTGCCGCTGGCGCAACACGCATTTCCCCGCCGGCGCCCTGGGGCCGGACGGACAGGTGATGCCCGAGCGCGTCATCACCAAGCCGCCCTCGGCCGAACTCAAGCCCAACCAGACCGACCAGGACAGCCTGCCGCCCTACGAGGTGCTCGACGCGATCCTGGCCGGGCTGATCGAGGGCGAGCAGTCGGTGGACAGTCTGGTGCAGGCGGGCCATGACCGCCCCACGGTGCTGCGGGTGTGGAAGATGCTCGACCGTGCCGAATACAAGCGCCGCCAGGCGCCGCCAGGGGTCAAGATCACCCCGCGCGCCTTCGGGCGCGACCGCCGCTACCCCATCACCAACGGTTTCACGTCGTTGATTTCATGACCGAGATTTCCATCGAAGACATCTTCGCCCCCGCGGGCGGCTGGCGCGTGCGCATCCTCGACCTCTCCGGCGGGGCGGAGGACAACATCGTCGAGGAGGTGAAGGGCTTCCCCACCCTCATGCACGCCAACGCCTTCGCGCGGCGCTATGTGCGCGACAGCGTGGAGCTGTGCCGCACCCTTCGCGCCACCGCGCGCGAGGTGCTCGACGCCTGGTTCGCCTTCGGCGAGGACGCGCATGTGCTCGACGCCGGCGACCAGACCTGGCGCAGCGCCGCGGAACTGTCCGAATTCGCGGAACGCCCCGCCTCCGCCGAGGACCGAGACTGGCGCGCGCTCGACCCGCGCGGCGAAGAGCCGGCGGATGAGGATGAAGAATGAGCACCGTCGTTCGCTACGCGCCGTCCCCCACCGGCTATCTGCACCCCGGCAACATCCGCCCCGCCTTGCTGAACTGGTTGTTCGCACGCAAGACAGGGGGAAAATTCATCCTCCGCTTCGACGACACCGATACCAGCCGCGGCACGCCGGAATTCGCCGACGCCATCCGGCAGGACCTGTCCTGGCTCGGGCTCGACTGGGACGAGACGTTCAAACAGTCCGACCGCATGGCGCTGTACGAGGCTGCCGCCGAAAAGCTGAAAGCGTCAGGCCGCCTGTATCCCTGCTTCGAAAGCGAGGCCGAGCTGCAGGCCAAACGCGACTACCGGGTCAAGCGCGGCCAGCCGCCCATCTATGACCGCGCCATGCTCAAGCTCACGCCGGAGCAGCGCGAAAAGGCCGAGGCCGGCGGCAAGCGGCCATACTGGCGCTTTCGCCTGTCCGACCGGGTGATCGGCTGGCACGACCTCGTGCTCGGCAAGCGCGAGGTGAAGCTGACCGCGGTCTCCGACCCGGTGCTGATCCGCGCCGACGGCTCGCCGCTGTACACCTTCACCTCGGTGGTGGACGATCTGGACTGTGGGGTGACCCACATCATCCGCGGCGAGGACCACATCACCAACACCGGCGTGCAGCTCGACATCGTCGACGCGCTGGGCGGCAACAAGTCCAAGTTCAGCTTCGCCCATTTCACCCTGCTGACGGCCAGCGACGGCGGCAAACTCTCCAAGCGCAGCGAAAGCATCTCGGTCCGCTCGATGCGCCAGGACGGCATCGAGCCGAGGGCGATCACCTCGTATCTGGCAACGCTCGGCTCCTCGTCGGACCCCGCGCTGCTGCCGCTGCCGGAGCTGGCCAAGAGCTTCGACTTCTCGAAATTCTCCCACAACGCCGTGCGGTTCGACATCACCCAGGTGCTGGCGCTGAACCGCAAGCTGCTGCACGGGCTGGATTTCGCCGCCGTCGCCCCCCGCCTGCCATCCGCCGCCACCGAGGCGTTCTGGCTGGCGGTGCGCGGCAATCTCGATCTGCTGTCCGAGGCGCGCGGCTACTGGGACGTGGTGGCCGGCACCATCGTGCCCCCGGTGATCGAGGGCGAGAGCGACTTCCTGCGCACCGCGCTGTCGCTGCTGCCGGCGGAGCCGTGGTCGGAGCAGGTCTGGGCGGACTGGACCGGGGCGATCAAGGAGGCCACCGGCCGCAAGGGCAAGACGCTGTTTCTGCCGCTGCGCCTTGCCTTGACCGGCGAGGAGCGTGGCCCGGAACTGAAGGCGCTGCTGCCGCTGATGGGCCGCGCCCGCGCGGCACAACGTCTTGCCGTCGCAGCAACGTAGCCCGTCATCGCGCTTGAGCGATGCGGGTTTTGGCGTGACGATCCCGCAACGCCCCAGCGCAATGCGGGCACCGGGAGAAACCATTCGATGCAGCCGGACCTCATTGACGAGACGCTCGCCACAACCTTCGACCTCCGCACCCTGCCACCCGAATTCTACGAAGACCCGTTCCCCACCTACCACGCCTTGCGCACCCACGACCCGGTGAAGCGCATGCAGGACGGCACCATCCTCCTCACCCGCCACGCCGATCTCGTCGCCGTCTATCGCGACACCAAAACCTTCAGCAGCGCCAAGGAAACTGAGTTCACCCCGAAATTCGGCGCCGACACCCCGCTGCTCGCCCACCACACCACCAGCCTCATCTTCAACGACCCGCCGCGCCACACCCGCGTGCGCCGTCTCATCGCCGGCGCGCTGACCGCCCGCGTGATTGCCGACATGGAGCCGGGCCTCATCGCCCTCGTGGACGGGCTGCTGGACCGGATCGAAGAGAAGCAGCATTTCGATCTCATCGCCGATTTCGCCGCCGCCATCCCGATCGACGTCATCGGCAACCTGCTCGCCATCCCGCAGGACCAGCGCGAACCGCTGCGCGACTGGTCGCTGGCCATCCTCGGCGCGCTGGAACCCACCCTCACGCCCGAGATGCACGACGCCGGCAACCGCGCCGTCACCGAATTCCTCGCCTACCTGGAAATCCTCGTCGCCGACCGTCGCCGCCACCCCGGCGATCCCACCCGTGACGTGCTGACCCGGCTGATCCAGGGCGAGGATGATGGCGGCCGGCTCAGCGAGAGCGAGCTGCTGCAGAACTGCATCTTCATTCTCAATGCCGGCCATGAGACCACCACCAACCTGATCGGCAACACGCTGGTGACCTTGGCTGCGGAGCCCGCCATCGTGCGCCGGCTGATCGCCGAGCCGGAGGTGATGAAGCCGGCGATCGAGGAGTTCCTGCGCTACGAGAGCCCGGTGCAGCTCGGCAACCGCATGACGATGGCGGACACCGAAATCGCCGGGCACAGGATCGCCGCCGGCACCGGCATCACGCTGTGCATCGGCGCGGCCAACCGGGACCCGGAGGTGTTCGCCGATCCGGACCGGCTGCAGATCGATCGGTGGCCCAACCGGCAGCTGGCGTTTGCCTTCGGCATTCATCAATGCGTGGGGCTGGCGGTGGCGAGGCTGGAGGGCACCGTGGCGATCGGCCGGTTTCTGCGGCGGTTTCCGCAGTATCGGCTGGCGGGTGTGCCGCAGCGGGCGGGGCGGGCGCGGTTTCGTGGGTTTCTGCAGGTTCCGGCGATAGTGAAGTAAGCGCTTCTTTTTTGAAAAAAAGAAGCAAAAGACTTTCAAACGTTTGAGCGGACCTCTCTCCAAAGGAGGGCGTCAGCCGATTGAAAGTTTTTTGGTTCTTTTTAAAAAAGAACTTCTTCCTCTTTGAGCTTCCTGCCAAGTAGCCCCGCTACTTCCATCTCGACGGTCCCCCGCCCGGTCACCACCCGCGCCACCGCCTCGCACACCGGCATCGTCACGCCGGCCGCCTGCGCCCGCGCGACCAGGGCCGGCGCCGTCGCCACCCCTTCGGCAACGTTCGATCGCTCGGCCAGGATGGCGTCCAGCGTCCGCCCCTGGCCCAGCGCCACGCCGAGGCTGGTGTTGCGGCTGGCCGATCCGGCGCAGGTCAGCATCAGGTCGCCCATGCCGGACAGGCCCGCCACCGTGCCCGCGCGTCCGCCCAGCGCCACGGCCAGGCGGGTGATTTCGGCGAGGCCGCGGGTGACCAGCGCCGCGCGGGCGTTTTCGCCGAGCCCGGCGCCGATGGCGGCCCCGGCGGCGATGGCGATGACGTTCTTGGCCGCCCCGCCCACCTGCACCCCGATCGGGTCGTCGCTGCCGTAAAGGCGGAATTCCGGGGTGGCAAGCAGGCCGATCACGCGCTGGCGAAGCGCGGGCTCCCCGGAGGCCACCACCGCCGCGGCCGGCAGCCGGGCCGCGATCTCATGGGCGAAGTTCGGCCCGCTCAGCACCGCGGCCGGGACGGCGCCGAGCACCGAAGCCGCCAGCTCCAGCGGCAGCCTATGCCGACCGGTCTCGATCCCCTTGGCGCACATGACGATGGCGCCCGGGCGGGGCAGGGCGGCCAGCACCGCGCGCAGATGCTGCACCGGCACCGCCAGCACGGCGATCTCGGCCTGCGGCAGAGTGGCGGTGAGGGTGATGCGCTCTGGCAGCACCACGCCGGGCAGGCGCGGATTGATCCGGTCCGCACCGATCCGCGCGGGATCGCGCAGCCACAGCGTCACGTGCTGACCGGCATGGGCGGCCTGCACCGCCAGCGCCGTGCCCCAGGCGCCGGCGCCGATGACGGCGAGGCTACTCATCGACGAGACGCTCGACGACGAAGCCCTCACCGCCCTCCCCGGTGCCGAGGCGTTGCAGCAGGGCGGAGAGCAGGGTCTCGGCCGCCGCCGCGAAGCCGAACGGCGGGTTGACCAGCACCAGGCCGCAGCCGTTGAGGCGCGCCGCATCGAGCGGCGCGCGCAGCCACAGCTCGACCGAGACCACGTCACGCAGTCCGCTCTGGCGCAAAGCGAGATGGAACTCGCGCACGGGGGTGCGGTGCTTCACCGGAAGCCAGGCGGCGAACACGCCGGTGCGAAAGCGGGCGACGCCGCGCCGGAGCGCCTCGACCACCTAGGCGAACTCGTCCGGCTGCTCGTAGGGCGGGTCGATCAGCACCAGCGCGCGCTTCTGCGCCGGCGGCAGCAGGGCGCCGATCGCCTCCCAGGCGTCGCGCTGATGGACGGCAACCTGCGGATCGCGCGCGAACAGCCGGCGCAGGGCGATGGCATCCTCCGGGTGCAGCTCGCAGCAGGCCAGCCGGTCCTGCGGGCGCAGCATCGCGCGGATCAGCGCGGGAGAGCCGGGGTAGAGGCCGAGCGCGTGCACCAGGGCGATGTAGCGCTTGAGAGCGTCCGGCGGATCGTCCAGCAGCCGGCCGATGCCGCCCTGCCATTCGCCGGTGCGCTGGGCCTCGGGGCCGGCGAGATCGTAGCGGCCGATGCCGGCATGGGTGTCGAGCACGAACACGCCGCCCGGCTTGCGCTGCATCGCGTCGAGCAGCCAGACCAGCAGCGCGTGCTTCATGCAGTCGGCGAAGTTGCCGGCGTGGAAGGCGTGACGGTAGTTCATGCGGCCAGCTCGTCCAGCGGCCAGCGCGGCCGGGGGGCTGTGGCGAGGCTGTCGGTCAGACCGAGCCGCAGCCGTTCCAGCGCGGTCCAGGCGACCATGACGGCATTGTCGGTGCACAGGCGCAGCGGCGGGGCGGCGAAGCGGAAGCCGTGGCGGTCGCATGCTGTCCGGAGGGCTGCCCGCAGCGTGGCGTTGGCGGCCACGCCGCCGGCCACCACCAGCAGCTTCGCCCCACGATCGCCGAACATCGCCATGGCGTGGCCAGCCCGATCGGCGATCACGGCGGCCACCGCCGCCTGGAAACTGGCCGCGATGTCGGCGGCCTCCTGGCGCGGCAGGCTGCCGGCGGGATACTGCGCCACCACCGTCGCCACCGCCGTCTTGAGGCCGGAGAAGCTGAAATCGCAGCCGGCGCGCCCGTGCAGCGGGCGGGGGAAGGCGTGGCGCCTTGGATCGCCCTCGGCGGCCAGCTTCTCCAGCGCCGGCCCGCCTGGCCAGCCCAGGCCCAGCAATTTTGCAACCTTGTCAAAGGCCTCACCGGCCGCGTCATCGATCGTGCCGCCCAGGCGCGCATGACGCCCGACGCCTTCGACGGCGGTGCACTGGCAATGCCCACCCGAGACCAGCAGCAGCAGATACGGAAATTCCGCCCCCAGCCCCAGCATCGGCAGCCGCGCCGTCAGCGCATGCGCTTCCAGATGGTTGACCGCGACGTAGGGCAGGCCATGCGCCAGCGCCACGCCCTTGGCAAAGCCCGAGCCCACGATCAGCCCGCCGATCAGCCCCGGCCCGCTGCTGGCCGCGACCGCGCCAAGATCGGAAAACCCAAGCCCGGCCTGGGCCATCACGCCGCGCACCAGGCCGGGCAGCACCGACAGATGCGCCCGTGCGGCGATCTCCGGCACCACGCCGCCGAACGCCGCGTGGTCAGCCTGGCTCAGCACCGCCTCGGCCAGGACGGTGCCATCCGCGGCCATCACGCACGCCGCCGTCTCATCGCAGGAAGATTCAATCCCAAGAACGGGCCGGCTTACCGCTGGGCTGACTTGCACAACATCCCTTTCCCTCGATCCCCAGTGGTTTTACGACGACGTCATGACCCACGCCCATCCCTCGCACGCACACCAGTCCAGCGTCGCCCCGCAGGCCGAGGCGGCGGTGCGGCCGCATCGCCGCAGCCTGCCGCTGCGCGTCGGCACCCGCGCCTCGCCGCTCGCTCTGGTGCAGACGCGCGACTTCCTCTCCACCCTGCGCCATTTCTGCCCGGTGCTGCGCGGCATGGACGTGTTCGAGGAACACGCCATCCACACCACCGGTGATGCGGTGCAGGACCGCAAACTCGCCGAAATCGGCGGCAAGGGCCTGTTCGCCAAGGAAATCCACGAGGCGCTGGTGGATGGCCGCGTGGATTTCGCGGTCCACAGCCTCAAGGACCTGGAAACCGAGCTTCCCCAAGGCATCGTGCTGGCTTGCACGCTGCGCCGCGAGGACGCGCGCGACGCGCTGATCCCCGGCCCCGATTGCGGCCAGATCGATCCTGCCGATCCATTCGCAGCCCTCCCGCAGGGCGCCGTCATCGGCACCGCCTCGGTGCGCCGCCAGGCGCAGATGCTGCATGTCCGTCCGGACCTGAGCTTCGCCCTGCTGCGCGGCAACGTGCAGCGCCGGCTCGACCGCGTCGCCCGCGGTGATTTCGGCGCCACCTTGCTGGCCCTCGCCGGCCTGCGCCGGCTGGGGCTGGACGGCCAGGGGGCGGTCGCCATCGACCCCGAGATCATGGTCCCGGCGGCCTGCCAGGGCATCGTCGGCATCACCGTGCGCGAAAGCGACGTGGAGTTGCGCAAGATGCTGGGCGGCATCGAGGACCCGGTGGCGCATGACATCGCCACCGCCGAACGCGCGCTGCTCGCCGAGCTCGACGGCTCCTGCCGCACCCCCATCGGCGGCCACGCCGTGCTGCTGCCGGATGGCATGATCCGCCTCACCGGCCTCGTCGCCAGCGTCGATGGCAGCTTCCTGATCCGGCGCAGCGAAACGGGTACCCGCGCCGATGCCGCGCGGCTCGGCCATGCGTTGGGCGCGGAGCTGCGGATCGACAGCCCGCGGGACATTTTTGTCTGAGCGGCAAGCCGGCCTCGTTCTGATCACCCGCCCCGAAACCGGCGCGCGCGAGACGTTGGCCGGCCTGGCAGCCATTGGCCGCTCGGGGCTCTGTGCACCGATGCTGACCATTGCGCCCCGCGCCGTCCGCGCGCCCGGCGCCGCCCAGGCGGTGCTGGTGACCAGCGCCAACGCAATCCCGGCCTTGCCCGCGACCCTGCGCAACACGCCGCTCTATGCCGTGGGCGACGCCACCGCCGCCCGCGCCCGTGAGGCCGGCTTCACCCAGGTGGCCAGCGCCGGCCGCGATGCCGCTACCCTCGCGGTTCTGGTGGCCGGGCGCTGCGATCCCGCGTCCGGTCCGCTGCTGCTGGCCAGCGGTGCCGGCCAGGGCCTGACGCTGGCCACGTCGCTGCGCGAGGCCGGATTCAAGGTCATCCGCCGGGTTGCCTATGCCGCCACGCCGGAGTCACACTTGCCCCCGTTGGTGAGCGAGGCCCTGCAGCGCGATGAAATTGACATCGCGATGTTTTTTTCGCCGGCCACCGCGCGCGCCTTCGCCGCGTGTATACTGCGCGCCGAGATGTCCGTGGCCGGTGTGGAGGCGCTGGCGATATCCGCTATGACGGCGCATGCCCTGGCACCCTTGTCGTGGCGCCGCATCCGTGTTGCTTCCCATCCAAACCAAGAAGAGTTGGTGGCTCTCCTGTCATGACAGAACACGACATCCCTGCGCCGTCCCCCAAGGACCATGCGGCCACCGACGCACCCCCGCCGGACCCTGTGCCGCACGCGGCTGCACAGGAGGCTCCAGCCGCCGAACCCGCCATCCTGGCACATGTTTCCGAGGAGGCCCCGCCGGCGCCCGTCGAGGCCACTTCGCACGAGGCTGATATCGCGGCGCATGAGACAGAAACAGCGCCCCACGACGTCGCCGACGTGACACCAGACGCGGCAGAGCCCACCGCCGAACCGGAGATCGCCGAACCGGCTGTCATCGAGCCGGCTATAATCGAGCCGGTTGTCGTCGAGCCGGTGGTCGGGGCGGCGGTGGTCGGGGCGCCCGTGCCGGCCGCGGCCCCGGCACCGCCCCCGCCCGTGCCGGTGAAACAGAGCACCGGCGGCACGCCGCTGTGGCTGACGCTCGTGATCGTGCTGCTGCTCGGTGGCGGGCTTTACTGGATCTACACCAACCCGCCAGCCGCGACCGCGCCATCGACGCCCGCCGCTGCGCCAGGACAGGGCGCCGCCCTGCAGGCCCTGCAGCAGCGCATCGCCGCCCTCGAACAGCGCCCGGCCGCGGCACCTGCCACCCCCGCCAACCTTGCCCCGCTCGAAGCCCGCCTCGCCGCCGCCGAGGCCACGCTGCGCGCCGAACAGTCCCATCCCGGCACGCCGGCCGATGTCGGCGGCCTCGCCGCCCGCATCGCCGCCCTCGAACAGCGCCCCGCCGGCGCCGCCCCCGATCTCGCCGCCCCGATCGCCGCCGCCACCGCGCCGCTCGCAGCCCGGCTCGACGCGCTGGACACCAGGCTCCAGGCCGTCACCACCCAGGACAGCGGATCGGCCGCCGCCATCGCCAAACTCGCCACCCGCCTCGATGCGATCGAGGCGAAGCTGCAGCAGCTCGCCACCCAGGCGACCGCCCGCGCCGAGACCGCCGCCCGCCTGCGCGCCGCCGCCACCGCTCTGGAACTCGGCCAGAAACTCGGCGACCTGCCCGGCGCGCCCCCCGCCCTCGCCCGCTTCGCCCAGTCCGCCCCGCCCACCGAGGCGGCGCTGCGGCTCAGCTTCAATGCCGCCGCCACCGCCGCCGAAGCCGCCAGCCAGCCCAGCACCGACGGGCTCGACGCCGTGCACCGGATGTGGCAGCGCGTGACCTCGCTGGTCACCATCCGCCAGGGCGACAAGGTGCTGGTCGGCCCGCCCGCCGCCATCACCCTCAACCACGCCCGCGTGCTGGTCGATGCCGGTGACCTCGCCGGCGCGCTCGCCGCCCTCGCCCCGCTCGACCCCAAGGCCGCCGCCGCCATCGCGCCCTGGCGCGGCAACGTCCAGGCGCTGCTCGACGCCCGCGCCGCCCTGGCCACGATGGAGGCGCACCCATGATGCGCGCCGTCCTCACGGCGGTGGTGACGATCGCCGTCACCATCGCCATTGCCTGGTGGATCGCAGGCCTCGCCGGCTCCATCGACGTCACACTTTTCGGCTATACCCTGCAGACCACCACGCCGATCGCCGTCACGCTGGCCCTGGTCGGGCTGGTGCTGCTGGCGATCCTGGCGCGGATCTTCGTCTGGATCGTCACCCTGCCGCGCCGCATCGGCGCCTGGCGCGCCCGCCGCCGCCGCGCCGCCGGCGACGAAGCCGTCACCCGCACCCTGGTGGCACTCGCCGCCGGTGACGCCCGCACCGCCCAGGCGCAGGCCAAAGCCGCCCGCCGCGCCCTCGGCGACACCGCGCAGACCCTGCTCCACGCCGCCGAAGCCGCCCGTCTCGCCGGACAAAGCGAGGCCGCCGCCGAACTGTTCCGCAAGCTGGCCACCCGCAGCGACGCCGGCTTCCTCGGCCTGCGCGGCCTGTTCCGCCAGGCGCTCGCCCGCGAGGACTGGGACGAAGCCGCCCGCCTCGCCCGCGAGGCCGAGCTGCTGCAGCCCGGCGCCACCTGGATGCGTGCCGAACGCGCCGAACTCGCCGTGCGCACCAATGACTGGGCCCGCGCCCAGGCCCTGGCCGCCCCCGATACCCCCAAAGCCTCCTTCGCCGTCGCCGCCCTCACCGACGAGACCGATCCCGCCCGCGCGCTGCGCAACGCCCGCCGCGCCTGGAAGGACCATCCGGACTTCACCCCCGCCGCCGTCGCCTACGCCGCCCGCCTGCAGCAGGCCGGCCGTATCGTGAAAGCGCTGGACGTGCTGCGCACCGCCTGGCGCACCGCCCCCCACCCCGACCTCGCCACCCAGGCCCTGGCGCCGATCACCAACCTGGAACTCCGCCTCAAGGAAGGCATGCGCCTCGTCCAGCCCAACCCAAGCCACCCGGAAAGCCACTTCCTGCTCGCCCGCCTGGCGCTGGAAGCCCACCTGCCCCACGAAGCCCGCGAACACGCCGACAAGGCCCGCGCCGCCGGCATGAACCAGCAACGCCTCTGGCTGCTCTACGCCGATATCGAAGCCGCGCAGAACGGCGACAGCGAAGCCGCCCGCATCGCCCAACGCGACGCCCTGCGCCACGCCACCATGGCCGACCCCGACCCCGGCTGGCGCTGCGAAACCTGCGGCACCGCCCAAAGCCAGTGGATGCCCGCCTGCCCCACCTGCCACACCCCCGGCCATATCACCTGGGGCCTCGCCCCTCGCCCGCGGGTGCTGGCGTCGTCGTGAAGGCGTGGCGGGCAAGGCCAGGGGCTCGGCCCCTGGTGGGGGGCGAGGGGGCAAAGCCCCCCGCCTTCCTTCCTGACCTACACCACCTCACGCCAACACACACGCCTCGTCGAATGCGAAGCGCGGCGAGCGGGGGAAGAGGCCGCTGCTGTCGCCGTGGCCGAGGTTGACGAGGAAGTTGGACTTCCATCCGCTGTCCTGGAAGAACGCGTCATCGACCTTGCTCTTGTCGAAGCCGCTCATGGCGCCGCAATCTATGCCCAGCGCGCGGGCGGCCAGCATGAGGTAGGCGCCTTGCAGGGAAGAGTTGCGGAACGCGGTCTCTTCCGCCAGGGCCGCGTTGCCGGCGAACCAGGCGCGGGCGTCGGCGTGCGGGAACAGCTTGGGCAGCTGGTCGTAGAACTTCGGGTCCTGCGCCACGATCACCGTGACCGGGGCGGTCATCGTCTTCTCAAGGTTGCCGGCCGACAGCGCCGGGCGGAGCTTCTCCTTGCCGGCTTCGGTGCGGATGAACACGAAGCGCGCCGGCGAGCAGTTGGCCGAGGTGGGGGCCATCTTCAACAGGTCGAACAGCTGGTGCAGCTGCTCGTCGGTGACAGGCTGGTCAGTCCACTTGTTCTGGGTGCGGGCCTCGGTGAACAGGGCGGCGATGGCGGCAGAGTCGATCATGCGCATATGCTCCTTCGTTCGATATCGAACTACCTGGATTTCTAGACCGGTCGTGTCGTCTCAGGCAACAACCTGCTCGACGCGCTGCACTTCCGGCACGTAGTGACGCAGCATGTTCTCGATGCCGTGTTTCAGCGTGGCAGAGGAGGAGGGGCAGCCGCTGCAGGCGCCCTGCATGTGCAGGCTCACCACGCCGTCGCGGTAGCCGCGGAAGACGATGTCGCCGCCATCGCTGGCGACCGCCGGACGGACGCGGGTGTCCAGCAGTTCCTTGATCTGGGCGACGACCTCGGCGTCTTCCGGGGAGACGTCCTCGAGGGCGGCCTCGTCGGCGCCGTCGACCACGGGCAGGCCTGCGATGAAGTGCTCCATGATCACGCCGAGCACCTGCGGCTTCAGCGCCTGCCAGGACGGTTCATCGGTTTTGGTGACGGTGATGAAGTCGCCGCCGAGGAACACGCGCGCCACCCCGGGCAGCGCGAAGATGGCGGCGGCGAGCTGGCTGCGGGTGGCGGCTTCGGCGGAGGCGAAATCGGCCGTGCCGGCACCCATCACGTCCCGACCCGGCAGAAACTTGAGGGTTGCGGGGTTCGGTGTGCCTTCGGTTTCGATGAACATTTGGCGTTCCTGCAATGCGGACCGACAGGGTCCTGTAACCGCAAAATCGGCCAGGAGGCGCCCCAGTGCAAGGGGGCGGACGTCGATGCGTCCCTGAACTGTCAATTTGCAGGGGCTACCTGGCCGCAGCCGGTCTGCGATACGGTTCCGCCATGACGATGCACCGTCGCCTCCTGCTCGGCGCCGCAGCCAGCCTGCCCATGGCCCGCCTCGCGCGCGGGGCGGTGGCGCATCGGCTGACGGTGCTGCATGTGAACGACTTTCACAGCCGTCATGAACCGGTGGATGGCCGCGCGCTGACCTGCCGGCCGGGCGCCCGGCCGGATTGTTTCGGGGGCGCGGCACGGCTGGCCACCGCCCTGTTCGCCGAGCGCGCGGCCGCGGCGGCGGCGGGGCGGACGGTGCTGCTGGTCGATGCCGGCGACCAGTTCCAGGGCAGCCTGTTCTACACCGCCTGGCATGGCGCGGTGGAGCTCGCGGTGATGCATGCGCTGGGCAGCGAGGCGATGGCGGTCGGCAACCACGAGTTCGACAACGGGCCCGCGACGCTTGCGGCCTTCGTGCGGGGGGCACGGTTCCCGGTCCTGTCCGCCAACATCGACGCTTCGGCCGATCCCGCCCTGGCCGGCCTGCTGAAGCCCGCCGTCACGCTGCGGAAGGGCGGACTCAGCATCGGCCTGATCGGCGTGACCACGCTGCAGACGGCGACCACCTCCTCGCCGGGACCCACCATCCGCTTCACCGACCCCGCGGCGGCGCTGGCCACGCAGGCCAGGCGGCTGCGGGAGGGCGGGGCGCGGCTGGTGATCGCCCTGTCGCATCTTGGCTGGGACGATGACCGCGCCTTGGCGGGGCAGGTGCCTGGGGTGGATGTGTTCGTCGGCGGCCATTCCCACACCTTGCTCTCGGACAGCGAGGCCGGTGCGGCCGGCCCGGCCCATGAAGCCTTCACCGGCCGGTCCGGTCGTGCGGTGGTGGTGCAGGCGGCCTGCTACGGACGCTATTTCGGGCGACTGGATCTCGACCTGGACGATGACGGCCAGGTGCTGGCGATGGGCGGGGACACGCGTCATGTCGGGCTCGAACTGCCGGAGCACCCGGAGGTCGCGGCCATCGTGGCGTCCTATGCGGGGCAGCTCGATGCGGTGCGCCGCCGTGTGGTGGGGGCGGCGCCGGCTGCCATCGACATCGCGGGGTGCCGGGTGGGCGAATGCGCGCTGGGCAGCTTCGTCGCCGAGGCCATGCTGCGCTCGGTGAAAGGGGCCGATATCGCGCTGATGAACAGCGGCGGTCTTCGCACCGGCCTGCCGGGCGGCAGCATCACGCTGGGCGACGTGTTGAGCATGCTGCCGTTCGGCAACACCGTGGCCACGCTGCGGCTCCGGGGGAGCGACCTGCGCACGGCGCTGGCCAATGGCGTGGCGCGGGCCGGCATGGGCGCGTTTCCGCAGGTGGCCGGCCTGCGGTTCACTTGGCGGCCGCAGGCGCCGGCTGCGGACCGGCTTGGCGCGGTCGAGGTCGCGCAGCCGGACAGGCGTTTCGCGCCGCTGGATGACGCGAAAATCTATACGGTCGTCACCAACAACTTCGTGCGCACCGGCGGGGACGGCTATGGCGTCATGCGCGACCGGGCGATCGATCCGTACGACACCGGTCCGGGCCTGGACGCGGTGGTGAGCGAGGCGATCGCGGCGGCGGGTCCGCTGGCGCTGCAGACCGACGGCCGGATTGCCACGCCATAACGGGTGACCTGTCGCACCTGGGTAGAATCCGGGTCTGCGGCGCCTTGCTGACCTGGTGCTAGGTCTGCGCCGTGCCGGATCGAACGCTTCGGCCGGCACCCATCAAAAAGGGTTCCAGCCATGTCCAGCACAACGACGGCACCGCATCCGGCGGCTGAAGCCCATATGGCCGCTGCCGCCCATCACGGCGCTGCGGAACATCACAGCCACGAGGCCGCGCACGAGCATACCCAGGGCAACCACGCCGAAGCCCGCAAACACGCCAAGGCCGCCGTGGAGCACAGTGAGAAGGCGCACGCCGAGTCCGCCAAGGCCGCCAAGCACTCTGCGGCGTAGACGGACAGGCCGCCCTCCGGACGGCCATTGCTGACGGTTGGCGTGCTCCCCTGGGGCCTGAGCTCCAGGGGAGCGTCACGACCTCGCACGGATCACGCTTGTGCGTCGGGCGCCCACGCCTCCGGCGTGTCGTGATCGGGGTGCTGATGATTGATCACCCGCACCTTCTCCCCGTTCATGATGCCGCTGGTCTCCTGGCTGGGCAGATCATCCAGCCGCGACGGGACGAACCAGGAGAGTCGGCTTTCGATGCCATACTGTCGAACAGGTGGGACCAGGTCGGGCGCATCGAGGCTGGCGATGGTGACGTCGATCCACGCCTTGCTGTGGTAGCCGAAGCTCAGCGGCGTTCCGCACACGGCACAGTGGTGCCGGTAGGCCAGGTTCGAACTTTCAAAGCGGGCAGGGGTGCCGCGTGTCCAGCGGAAATCCGCCAGCCGCACCGGTGCCAGCGCCGCGAACGGCCCGCCGCCGCCTTCTGGCACATCCGGCAATGGCACAGATGTGCGCCTTCCGGCATGGCCTGCAGCGCATAGCGCACGGCGCCGCACTGGCACCCGCCTGTCATCACCGCCCGCATCGCGCCGTCTCCAGGCTCAGGACGCGACATCGTAACGCTGTTCGCACCTCCCTACCAAAGCCATCCGCGCGTGCGATACGCCTCCTGCTCCGGGGTCAGCCTGCTCGGCCCATCGGCCACCGATTTCACCTGTCCTACCAGGACCTGCGGATTGCTGAAGCAGTCCACATCGGCCAGGCTGCGGGTGCACACCACCGCCGTGGGCGGATCGGGCGGCGGGTCCGGCTGGCGGCAATAGGATTTGCCCTGTTCCATCCGCACCATCGAGCAATCCTGGTTGCGCACCAGCGACACCGCCACATCCGGCAGCGTGCGCCCCAGGATCGGCACCGTCGAGGCCGCGGCGCCCGTGGCGAGGGCCGCAGGCGTCGACAGATCCAGCCCGCAGCTGCCCAAGCCCAGCAGCAACACTGGAACCAGGCGCGCCAGAATGAAAAGAATCGCTCGCATGGCGGCAGCATGACGGCAAAAGATGAGCCAATCGTTGACGAAGCCGTCCCGCCGTTTGCGGTCAGGGGGTGCTGCGGCTATGGTCCCGCCGCGACAGCGCCCCGCCGCGACAGCCTATGGTGAGACAGCAGATTATGGCCGTGCCCGATATCTTTGACGAAGTTCAGGAAGACCTCCGCGCCGAACGCGCCCGCGGTCTGCTGAAGCGTTTCGGCGGCCTGTTCATCGTGGCTCTCATCCTGGTGCTCGCCGGCGTCGGCGGCTGGGAGGCGTGGCAGCAGTACAAGGCCCGCACCGCCCAGAAGGAGGCCGCCCTCTACCTCGCCGCCCAGACCATCGCCGACGGCGCGCAGACCGGCCGCGCCGGGGCCCTGCCGCAGTTCGCCGCCATCATCGGCGAGGCCGGACCCGGTTATCGCACCCTGGCCAGGCTCCGCGCCGCCGCCATCAAGGCTGATTCCGGCGATGCCGCCGGGGCCGCGGCACTGTGGAACGACGTTGCCGCCGACACCCAGGCCGACCCGCTGCTGCGCGATCTCGCCTCCCTGCAATGGGCGCTGCACGAGATCGACGCCGGCGACCCCGCCGCCGTCTCGGCCCGGCTGCAGCCGCTGTCGCTGCCGCTCAACCCCTGGCACGCGCTGGCGCAGGAAGCCCAGGCGCTGCTCGCGCTGCGCCAGGGCCAGACCGATGCCGCGCGCAACCTGCTCAAGAGCCTGTCCGCCGACCCCACCGCCCCCGATGGCGTGCGCGCCCGCGCCGGCGGCCTGCTGCAGCGACTGGGCGGCTGAACCATGACCACGCCACCCGGGAAGCCCCTCGACATGGATGACCACGCAGCCCCGCGTTCCTCTGCCGGCATGCTGTCGCGCCGTGCCGCCCTGTTGCTGCCGTTGCTGGCAGGCGGCTGCTCGCTGTTTGACGAGAACGGGTTCTTCTACACCCCCAAGCCCAAGCTGCCCGGCACCCGGGTCGATATCGAGCAGGTGGGCCGCGGCCTCGTCGTCGACAATCCGCGCGACCTCAAGGTGGCCCTGCCCAAGCCCGCGATCCGCGCCGACTGGCCGCAGGCCGGCGGCGTGCCCAGCCATGAAATGGGCCATGCCACCGCCGGCGACAGGCTGGTCCAGGCATGGTCGGTCGATATCGGCCGTGGCGGCGGCTATCGCCGCAAGATCACCGCCCAGCCGGTCATCGCCGGCGGCCACGTGTTCACCATGGACGCTGACGCCGTCGTCACGTGTTTCGACGCCAGGTCAGGCGCCCGGCTCTGGCAGTTCGAGACCAGGGCCGAGGATGAAGACGGCACCAATGTCGGCGGTGGCCTCGCCTTCGACGGCGCCACACTTTACGTCAGCACCGGCCGCGCCCAGGCCCTGGCGCTGGACCCCGCCACCGGCAAGCCGCGCTGGC
This sequence comes from Rhodospirillales bacterium, assembly GCA_037445025.1. Taxonomy (GTDB): domain Bacteria; phylum Pseudomonadota; class Alphaproteobacteria; order Acetobacterales; family Acetobacteraceae; genus CAIQQQ01. The sequence continues at coordinate 183,250 of JBBILI010000002.1, read as the reverse complement.
GCGCGTCCCTTGAGTCCGCCGCCCGCTCCGCCCCGACCGTGGCCGAAGGCAAGCTGTTCATCGCCCTGCTGGGCGAAAAGCTCGTCGCCCTCGCCGCCGATGACGGCCGCAAGCTGTGGAGCTACCAGTCCACCGAATCGACCACCGCGGTGCTGGGCCTACCGGCGCCGGCCTATGCCGACGGTCTCGTGGTGGCCGGCTTCGGCTCCGGCGACCTCGTGGCCCTGCGTGGTGCCAGCGGCGCCGTCGTGTGGTCGGACAGCCTGGCCGCCGCCCGCGGCCGCAACTCCGTCGTCGATCTGTCGGCCATCCATGGCATGCCGGTCATCCAGAACGGCCAGGTCTACGCCGTCGGCCTCGGCGCCGTGATGCTGGCGCTCGACCTGCGCTCCGGCCGCCGGCTGTGGGAGCGGGACGTCGCCTCCAACGAAACCCCTTGCATCGCCGGGGACTGGATCTTCCTGCTCAGCACCGACAGCCAGCTCGCCGCCATCGCCACAATCGATGGCTCGGTGGCCTGGGTGACGCAGCTGAAGCCGTTCGAGAACATGGAGAAGCACGAGGGCCCGATCTTCTGGCGCGGGCCCACCCTGGTCTCCGACCGTCTTCTCGTTTCGTCCAGCAACCGGCTCGTCCAGGCGGTCAGCCCCTATACCGGCAAGATCCTGGGCGACCAGGAGCTGTCCAGCCCGATCTCGGTGCCGCCGGCGCTGGCGAACAACACGGTCTATGTCATCACCGATGACGGCCAGCTGGTGGCACTCCGCTGACCGACATCCCAACCGAAGCCGCTGTGATCATCCCCACGGTTCTGCCCACCGTCGTCATCGCCGGTCGCCCGAATGTCGGCAAGTCGACCTTGTTCAACAAGCTCGTCGGCCGCCGGCAGGCGATCGTGTCCGACATCCCCGGCGTCACCCGCGACCGCAAGGAGGCCGAGGCGCTGCTGCGCGGCCGCACCGTGCGGCTGATCGACACCGCGGGCCTCGAAGAGAGCGACCCGGAAAGCCTCTACGGCCGCATGCGCGCCTCCTCCGAGGCGGCCGTGCACCAGGCCGACCTCGTGCTGTTCGTCGTCGATGCCCGCGCCGGCATCGTGCCGGCCGACGAGCATTTCGCCAACTGGCTGCGTCGCCAGGGCGTGCCGATCCTGCTCGTCGTCAACAAGGCCGAGGGCCGCGCCGGCGCCAATGCCGCACTCGATGCCTATTCGCTGGGCCTGGGCGACCCGATCGGCGTCTCCGCCGAGCATGGCGACGGCATCGCCGATCTGATGAGCGAGATCGCCGACCGGCTGCCGGCGCAGGCCGAGATCGACGCCAACGCCGTCCGCCCGCTCAAGCTCGCCATCGTCGGCCGGCCCAACGCCGGCAAGTCCACCCTGCTCAACCGCCTGCTCGGCGAGGAGCGCATGATCACCGGCCCCGAGCCGGGCCTGACGCGCGACGCTGTCGCGGTCCAGCTGCTCGATATCGACGGCACGCCGATCGAGGTGGTCGACACCGCCGGCCTGCGCAAGAAGGCGCGCATCGAGCAGGACCTTGAGAAGATGTCCGTCTCGGCCAGTCTCGAGGCGCTCAAGATGGCCGAGGTCGTCGTGCTCGCCATCGACGCCGTCGAAGGCATTCACGAGCAGGACCTGCAGATCGCCCGTCTGGTCGAGCGCGAGGGCCGCGCCTGCATCATCGCCCTCAACAAATGGGACGCGGTGCCCGACCGCAACGCCGCCCGCAAGGCGGTGAGCGACCGGCTGGAGACCTCGCTGGCGCAGATGAAGGGCATTCCCGTCATCACGCTGTCGGCGCTGACCGGGCTGGGGGCGGACAAGCTGTTGCCCGCTGTGCGCAAGGCCCATGAGATCTGGAACACCCGCGTCGGCACCTCGGCGCTCAACCGCTGGTTCGAGACGGCGCTGGAACGCCACCAGGCGCCGCTGGTGGAAGGGCGCCGGCTGAAGCTGCGCTATATCACCCAGGCGAAGTCCCGCCCGCCGACGTTCATCATCTTCGGCACGCGGGCGGAGCAGACGCCGGAGGACTACCAGCGGTATCTCTCGAACTCGATGCGTGAGGCGTTCGAGCTGCCGGGGACACCGATACGGTTGCAGTTCCGTGGGACGAAGAATCCGTTTGCGGAAGAGAGTTAAGAAAGCACTTCTTTTCTGAAGAAAAGAAGCAAAAGACTTTTTAACTTTTGAGCGGACCTCTCTCCGGAGGAGGGCGCCAGCCGGTAAAAAGTTTTTTGGTTCTTTTTTCAAAAAAAACTACTGCACTTTTATACTAAAAGCCACACACCAGTTCACCAGCGGGGATTGACTTCCCTCCAGAGCCTTCGCCGTCTCGCTGTCGTGCAGGTTGCCCACCCCACCGCTGCGGCTCTGATCGGCATAGCGCAGCTCCGCCGCTGGTCCTGGCTGGCGCGCCAGAAGCAGCGTCACTGAATGGGGCTCCAGCATGATGTCGCTGATCTCCACCAGCCCGTCCGCATCCCACACGGTGAACCCACGATCCGGCAGCATCCTGGTGGTCTGCCCCTGATACACCGCGCCCCAGCGCAGCGGCGGTGCGGGCACATGGAAGCTCACCGTCAGCGTCGTTCCGCTGCAGATCACCGAACGCGGATGCAGTGGCCGCCAATGGCGCCCCAGAGTCAGCACCGACCACATCGCCCGTCCGAAATAGGCGCCAAGACAGCGATAGCCGTTGGCATCGAGATGCCCGCCCTTGTCGGTGAACGGGTAGGAGGGTGCGGCGAGAAACACCCGCGTCCCCTCCAGCGCCAGCTCCAGCTGCGCCTGCGCGATCCCCATCGCATCGGTGGCATAGGCACCGCCGACCTGATGCAGAAACACCGCCGGCGGCAGCGTCTGGCCGGCGATGCCGTGCACGATGTCGGCATCGAAATCGGCGAGGAACCGGTGAAACAGCGCCTTGTAGGGCACGGTCCGCGCGGTGGCGCCATCGAGCGCCCAGGCGTTGTGCTCTCCCTGCAGCATCAGCAGTGCTGCGATGGCGTAGTCGCCGGCGGCGAGATCCCGTGCGAGCGTGGCGCAGTCGCGCAGCCGCTGGAACAGCTCAGGCTGCGCTCCTTTCGACAGCGCCTCCAGCGAACGGCCGCCGACGCCGGCACTGCTCGCCAGCAGGTGACGCGGCGGGGTCAGCGGGCGCATCCGGTAGCGCCATTCGAACAGTGCCGCCTCCAGCACGGTCTCGCCCAGCTTGAGGGAGTCCGGCGGCAGCGCCGCCACCTCGGCATCGGTGAGCAGCCTGCCGTCCAGCGCCTGGTCGGTGGCCCGCAGCGGCGTGAACCTTGCGTCGCCCACCGGCTGCCACGCCGGCGCCCATTCGCTTTGCGGCCGCACGCTGTCGCCCAGCATCAGCAGATCGAGCCGCGGCGTGGTCGACAGCGCCGGCGTGCCCTCCCAGCCCGAGGACAGCGACTGGCCATAGGCGATCACATGGTTGACCGCCCGGTCGCGGCCGGCGAGCCCGCCCGGCGGCAGATAGTCCATCAGGCGCCCAGTCGGCTGGCAAGATCCTCGATATCGGCCGCCACCACGTCGTAGGCGAGGTCGGCCTTGAAGTCGCGCACCTGACTTGGGCCGTATTCCGTGGGCCGGGCCCAGAACGCGGTGCGCAGGCCCAGCGCGCGGGCGGCCTTGAGGTCGTGGTTGTGGGCGGCGGCCATCATCACCTGCTCGGGCTTCAGACCGAGCAGGCCGCAGGCGCCGAGATACACCTCCGGGTCCGGCTTGAAGTGGTGGAACGTCTCGGAGCCGAACACCACGTCCCACGGCAGGCCGCCGAATTTGGACAGGTTCACCAGCAGCGCGATGTTGCCGTTGGACAGCGGGCCGATGATGAACTTCCGCTTGAGCCGCGTGAGCCCCGGCACCGAATCCGGCCAGGGATGCAGCCGGTGCCAGGCGAGGTTCAGGTGAACCAGATCCGCCTCGCCGAGCCCCGTGATGGCGAACCGCTCCACCAGCATGTCGAGCGAGGCGCGGTGGAGCACGTCGAGGATGGTCCAGGGCAGCTCGCCCTTGCGCACCCGGTCCATCGACGGGTGATAGGCGGCGCGCCAGGCATCGGCGAACGCCGCCCAGTCGACATCGAGGCCGCGTGCGGCGCCGAAGGCGGTGAATTCGGCGATGATGCTGCCGCGCCAGTCGACCACGGAGCCGAACGTGTCGAACAGAATGGCTTTGACATCCATGGTCGTTCTCCCTCGGCGGTTCTCCCGGCGGGTTGCTTCGTCGCCCGGATCGGCGCGCGCGGCAAGTCTCTACTTGCCGCCATGCGGCTCCGGATCGGCCGCAGCGCGCGGCGGCGGGGAGGCGCCCGGCCTTGCACTGTCGAACATGCTGAACAGTCCGCGCAGAAAGCCCGGCGTCAGCACCGACAGCGGGTTGACGCTGACCTGCGGATCATCGGCCGAACCATGGATCGCGTAGCTCGCCGCGAACAGGCCGCCGCCGGTTTCCGGGCTGAACAGCCGTCCCAGGAGCGGGATCTTGCCCGGCAGCGTGTTGAAGAAATACGCAGGCACGATGGTGCCATCGATGGCGGCGGTCTTGTGGCGCATGTCGATGCTGCCTTTCGCCGTCATGCCCAGCGAGGCGCTGTAGGCCCGCGCGTCGGCCAGCGTCAGCACCTCATTCTGCAGGGTGAAGGGGGCCACCAGCCGGTCGAATCCCAGGCCCGGTCCCTGTGCCGCCTCGACCAGCCCGTAGAGCGACATCGCCTGCAGCAGCCGCCCGATGGCCGGCGCGTTCGTCAGCCGGAAATTGGTGATCGTGGCCGATCCCGCCAGCGGCCGGCCGGGCTTCGTGTCGTCGTAATGGGCGTCGAGCAGCATGGTGCCGCCCTGCATGTCGGGGATGACGTCGAAGGCCCGCAGCAGCGCGCCGGCATCGGCCGCCGTTCCGGTCAGATGCCGCCCGCCGGCCACCGGCGCCAGCGCCAGGGTGAACGCCCCGTCGCCGGCCCGCGCCCGCAGGTTGGCGGTGTGGGCCACCAGACCGTCATTCTCCAGCGACGCCACCACGTTGCCGAGCGCCGGGCCATGCCCGGTCGCGACATGGTCGATCTGTGCCTCGACCGCATAGGGCCGGCCCCGCGTCTCGGGCTGGCTCGGCTCGGACGGCGTCTTGCCACGATCGAGCAGGCTCGACAGATCCAGCCTGGGGCCGCTGACATGCACCTGGATCGGGTCGCTGTCACGCACCGGCAGTCTGATCTCGCCGGAGAGCTGCGTGGCATCGCCGATGCGCAGACTCTGCACCCGCACAACGATCGGGCGGCTGTGACCCATCTCGGCATCGGCCGCCAGCTGCAGATCGGGCGTGTCGACACGCAGCCGGTCGATGCCGGCGATGCTGTTGTGATCAAGCCGCAGCTGCAGGTCGGCGGTGCCCTTGCTGCCCGGCTCCTTGCGCCAGTCGACAGGCTTCGCATCGAGTCCCGCCCGCAACAGATCCGCGTGCAGGAGGAGGCTGCCTGACAGGCTGCGCAGCTCGGTCAGAGTGAGATCCACGGCGGCGCTGCCGGTGAACCGCCCCTGCGTGTCCAGGCCCAGCCTCGCCGCGCCCGCCGGCGTCACCACCCCGCTTGCCGCCACGTGCTGGACCACCTGGCCCGGCGGTCCGGGGCGAAAATCCATGGTCGCCTCGACGGTGTTGGCGATGCCCAGCACCGAGCTGGTGCCCGCAAGCTTCAGGCCGGTGTTGCCGACATCGATATCGAGCTGCGCCTGGTCCACGTCGCGCCCGGCGGCGGTGGCGCCGAGATGCCCGTCCGCCAGGTGACCCCGCGCATGGATCGCCACGTTGTCGAAGCTCAGGTCGGTCTTGAGCGGCATGTTGACGGTGAGGTTTGCGGTGACCTGCCCGGACGGATGCTCGATCGGCACATCCAGCTTGTCGAGAATCCGGATCGCCGGGTGATGCAGCAGGCTCACCAGCTGGGCGAAGGGGCCGGCGAGATTGGCGTCGATCGCCATGAACTGGTCATGCCCGGCAATGCCCGTCAGCCGGATCCGGCCGTTCTGCACCACCAGGGAAGTGCCGGCCTCATGCCCGGCGGAGGCCAGCACCTCGATCGTGTCGGGATCGATGAACACCAGCTTGGCGGCGCCATGCTCGATCGGCGGTGCCGGACGGAGCCACCAGCAGGTGACATCGCTGGCCTCGAAGCCGCCCTCGATATGCGTCAGCTTCGCGTCGGAGAAATCGGTGGGTGCCGTCAGGGCCAGGGCGACATGGGCGTTGCGCACCATGCCGCCGGTCAGGTTCTGCACCACCCAGGGCCGCGTGCCCGGACCGCCGATGCCGGCCGGCCACAGAATGGGCAGATCGGCGAACGAGGCCTGGTCGAGATCGATGGTGGCGGAGGCGCCGAGCCGGCCGCCCTGCAGGCTGCCATCGACCTGGGCGCGCAGCGTCGTCAGCGGCGAATCCGGATGGGCCTGCAGATGCACCTGCTGCAGCGTGACATGCGCGCTGTCCGGCCTCAGCTCGGCTGTCACGTCGGCATCCCCGATCGGCATCACGCCGGTGCCCAGGTGCAGCATGCCCGTGGCGAACCGTGCGGCCAGGGTGGCGCCGCGCAGCGCCAGCCCCGGCTCCAGCGTCAGCGTGCCGGAGAGGGTCACCGGCAGATCGGCCACCGCCAGCGGGGCGAGGGCGGGGGCGAGGCCCGCGAGCCGTGCCGGCACCAGCTCCGACAGCCCGCCCGCCAGGGTGATCCCGCCACCAGGCAGCAGCGCCATCCGTGTGACCAGATGCACCGGAGCAACCGCGCCGAAATGCAGGTCGAGCTGCATCCGCCCGCTGGCGCCGCCGCCGCTGGCCCGGGTGAGGTCGATATCCGCCACATCGGCGCTCCAGGCCAGGCCGAGCTGGCGGTCATCGACGCTGATCACGCTGTCGCGGATGCGCAGCCGGCGCAGGGCGGCGATCACGTCGCCGGGGCCATGGCGTTCGCTGGGCGCCGCGGCGAGGGCTGCGAGCAGCTCGGCCAAGGGCGGGCTGCCGCTCGCGCCGCTGTCGGCTTCGGCGACACTGCCGATGTCGAGCCGTGTGGCGCCGTCTTCCGCCCGCTGCACACGCAGCCGCAGCCCGTCGAGCACGGCGGCTCGCACGGCGATGCGGCCTTCCAGCAGCGGGCGCGGGGCCAGGGTGATGGCGGCGCGCGGCAGATGCAGGCTCTGGCCATGCGAATCGGCGAGGGTGATGTCCCGCAGCACCAGCTCCAGCGGCGAATCGATCCCCACCCGCAGCCCCTGCCAGGCCAGCGCCGCGGTGCGGATCGACAGATGCGTCGCGGTGTCGTCGGCATTGGCCATGGCGGTGATGCGCCGGGCCAGCCAGTCCAGCTGCAGCGGCCCCTGCGCCAGACGCAGCGACAGCGCGCCGAGCGCAACCACGGCGACCAGCAGCACCGCAAGGGCGATCTGCACCAGCTGGTGCGTCCATTTCCCGCAATGGATCGCCACATCGCGGACGGCTTGACCGGCCACCTGAAGCGGCGCCAGCCTCTTGGATGGCGTCAACTCCATCCCGCACCCGCTTCGTCCTGCCGCAGCACTGGCCGCTCCCTGCCGATGCCGGGGCCGCCCAGCGCCTTGCCGAACGGTTTGCCGCGATCGGCCCCGCCCATGCAAGGCTCTCCGCCGGCCGCGCCGCGCCGCTGCTGGCGGCGGTCGGCGGCAACAGCCCTTTCCTGGCCGATCTGGTGCTGCGCGAGCACACGGCGTTCCGCCTGCTGCTGCAGCGCGGACCGGACCAGGTGGTGTCGCGCGTCATGGCCGGGTTGGACGACATCACGCCCACCATCGCCGCCCCCCGCCTCGCGAAGCTGCTGCGCGTGGCGAAGCGGCAGATCGCGCTCGCCACAGCCGTGGCCGATCTCGGCGGCATCTGGACGCTTGACCGCATCACCCACACGCTGAGCCGGCTGGCCGAGATCTCGCTGCGCCGCTGTGTGGCGCATCTGCTGCGCGCGGGTCATGACCAGGGCGCGCTGAAGCTGCCGGACCCCGCGCACCCCGAGGCCGGCAGCGGCTTCACCGTGCTCGCCATGGGCAAGCTGGGCGCCGGCGAACTCAACTACTCCAGCGATATCGACCTCGTGCTGCTGCATGATCCGGACCTCGGCGTCTGCGATGCCGCCCAGGTGACGGCCTGGTTTAGCAGATTGTCGCGGGCCCTGGTGGGACTGATGGAGGCGCGCGACTCCGAAGGCTATGTGTTTCGCATGGATCTGCGCCTGCGGCCGGACCCCGCCGCCACGCCGCCCAGCATCGCCCTGCCGGCGGCGCTCGCCTATTACGAAAGCATGGGCCAGAACTGGGAGCGCGCCGCCATGCTCAAGGCGCGCCCGGTGGCGGGCGATCTGGCACTCGGCCACGCCTTCCTCGAAGCGATCCGCCCGTTCGTCTGGCGCCGCCATCTGGATTTCGCGGCCGTCGCCGACATCCACGCCATGAAGCGGCGCATCGACGCGCATCGCCACACCGCGCTGACCTTGGTGTCGGACCCGGTGGCCACCATCGCGGGGCACAACGTCAAGCTCGGCCAGGGCGGCATCCGCGAGATCGAGTTCCTGGTGCAGACGCTGCAGCTGGTCTGGGGCGGGCGCAACCCGGCGCTGCGCGCCCCGCGCACGCTGGACGGTCTGCGCCTGCTCGCCCGCGCCGGCCACGTGGGAAAACGCGCCGCGGCCGAGCTGGTGCAGGCCTATCGCCTGTTGCGCACCGTGGAACATCGTCTGCAGATGGTGGCGGACCGGCAGACCCACACCCTGCCGGAGCGCCGCGACCAGCTTCAAAGCTTCGCGATGTTCATGGGCCACGCCGACGCCGAGAGCTTCGCCCGGCAGCTGCTCCGCCAGCTTGACCGTGTGCGCAACCGCTACGGCGAGGTGTTCGACGCCGTGCCCGGCGGCCCCGCGCCCGCGCTCGACTTCACCGGCACCGACGTGCCCCAGGCGACGCGTGATGCCCTGCAGGCCATGGGCTTCGCCCACCCGGACCGGGTGGCGGACACGGTGGTGGGCTGGCAGTCCGGCCGCATCCGCGCGCTGCGCTCCAACCGCGCGCGCGAGCTGCTCGGCCTGGTGCTGCCCCGCCTGCTCGCCGCCCTCGCCCGCCAGAAGCTGCCCGACGCCGCCTTCATGCGCTTCGCCGCCCTGCTCGAACGTCTGCCCGCCGGGGTGCAGATCCTGTCGCTGTTCCAGCGCAACTTCTCCCTCGTCGGCCGCATCGCCGATGTGCTGGGTGCCGCGCCCCAGCTTTCCGATCATCTCGCCCGCACCCCATCGGCGCTCGACGGCCTGCTCGATGGCGAGGACCCGCCGCCGGTCGCCGGCACGCTGCGTACCCGCCTCGCCGAAGCGCGCGATCTTGAGGATGCGATCGGCCTGATCCGCCGCACCGTGCGCGAGACCGACTTCGCGATCAGTGTCGCCACCCTGGAAGGCCGCCTGGACGCCGATGACGCGGGCCTGCGCCGCGCCGCCCTGGCCGATGCGGCGCTGTCCGCCCTGCTGCCACGCGTGATCGACGATTTCGCCGCCCGGTTCGGCCGGGTGCGCGGCGGCAGCATGGCGGTGGTGCTGCTCGGCAAGGCCGGCGGACGCGAGATGATGACCGGCTCCGATCTCGACCTGATGCTGATCTACGACCATCCGCCCGGCGTCACCCAAAGCACCGGCGGCCGGCCGCTGCCCGCCAGCCAGTGGTTCATCCGCGCCGTGCATGGCTTCGTCGCCGCCCTGACCGCGCCGGACGCGGAGGGCCCGACCTATTCCGTCGACATGCGGCTGCGCCCTTCGGGCAACAAGGGGCCGGTCGCCGTGTCGCTGACCGCGTTCGAGACCTATCACACCGGCAGCGCCTGGACGTGGGAGCGCATGGCGCTGACCCGCGCCCGCGTTGTCGCTGGCCCCCCCAGGCTGCGTGCCCGCATCGAGGCCGCAATGGCCCGGGCCATCGCCGCCGGCCCCCGCGCGACCATCCTCTGCGACGCCGCCGCCATGCGCGGCCGTCTGTTGCGCGACCATCCGCCGGCTGGTCTGTGGGACGTGAAGCACCGCAAGGGCGGCCAGATCGAGGTGGAGTTCATCGTCCAGACCGCGCAGCTGCTGCATGGGCCGGCGTCGCCGACTTTGCGCCTGGCTGTGGCCGGGCTGCGCGCGCGGGGGGCGCTACCCGCCGACGACGCCAACCTGCTGATCCGCGCCGACCGTCTCTGGCGCACCGTGCAGGGCATGCTGCGGATCACCGAGGGCGCCCGCCCGCCGGCGCAGCTTTCCGAGGCCGCCGCCGCCGCTTTGCTGCGTGCCGCGTCCCAGGCCGGCGCCGAGGCGGTTGACTTGGACGGATTGCGCGCCACTCTCCACGTGTTGGCCGACGAGGTCCGGGCCGCCTTCATCCGTCTTGTGGGAGCAATCGAGACATGAGCCTTGCCGAGGGCGATGCCGCCCCAGACTTTACCATGCCTGCCAGCGGCGGCCGCACCGTCAGCCTCGCCACCCTGAAGGGCAAGCCCTTCATCCTCTACTTCTACCCCAAGGCCGACACGCCGGGCTGCACCAAGGAGGCCTGCGCGTTTCAGGAGGCTTTGCCGCAGATGGGCAAGCTCGGCATCGAGGTGATCGGCGTGTCGAAGGACGCGATGAAGCCGATCGAGAAATTCGCCGCCAAATACAATCTGGCGTTTCCCCTTGCGTCCGACGCCGAGACGCAGGTGGCCGAGGCCTATGGCGTGTGGGTCGAGAAGGCGATGTACGGCAAGAAATACATGGGCATGGAGCGCACCACCTTCCTCATCGATGCCGCGGGCAAGATCGCCAGGATGTGGCCGAAGGTGAAGGTGGACGGCCACGCCAAATCGGTCATGGACGCCATCGCAGCGCTGTAGCGACTACTTGCGGGCCTTGTGGACGGCGCCTTCCACCAGGATCGCCAAAAGACCCGCAAACAGCACCACCGCAGGCATGAACCCCGGCAACCCAAGCCGGGGCAACGCCACACCGGCCAGGATCACCCATGACAGGATGGCACCTGCAAACCTGACATCGTCGACAAACAGGCCGACGCACTCATCGATGATCGTCCTGAGCCACCCCATCACACGCCCTCCACCACATGTCGCACCCGGCACCGCGAGACGGTCGCCAGCGCCACCCCCAAAAAGCCCGCCACCAGCCCGAGCAGCGACCAGTCCGCGCCCGGCCACGCCAGCCCGGCGCCCTCGCCGATCCAGAACGTGCCGAAGCTGCTCAGCAGAATCCCAACCGTGAACTTCAGCGTGTTCTCCGGAATGGACGAGACCGGCCTGTGCAGCACCAGCCCAAGCGCCACCACCAGCACCAGGGCCGCGATCGCGCCGAGGCTGGCCGGCACCAACAATCCGCCGCCGGCTGCGCCCATGGCGATGACGATGAAAACCACCTCGATCCCTTCGACCATGGTGATCTGAAACGCGGTCGTCACCGCCACCCGGTCCCACCCCTGGGTCACCCGGGCGAGACCTCGCAGCGTCGCCACCTCCTTCTCGAACAGCGCCGCCTCGTCATGCAGCGGGATCACACCGGCGGCGCGCAGGATCGCCTTGCGCAGCCAGCGCATGCCGAACAGCAGCAGCAGCGTGCCCACGCCGAGCTGCACCACATCGATGGGAATGGCGGCAAGTGTCGGGCCGAGCACCACCACGATCGCCAGCAACACCAGCAGCGCCAGTCCGGCACCGCCCAGCGCGCCCTTCCAGCCGCGCACGGCGCCAACGGCGAGCACCACCGTCAGCGCCTCGATGAATTCCACCAGCGAGGCGAGAAACGCTGCCAGCACCGTGGGGCCGGCATGGCCCCAATCCAGCGTCATCATGCCGATTGCTCCAGGTCAGGTGTCACAAGGGCGCAGCGATCGGGCGCCACCGAGAAGGCCAGGATCGTAGACTCAGCGACGCGATGCGGCCAGTCGAGCTGGAACGCGGGCCCGTGGGTCTGCAGCGTGAGCCGCCAGCAGCGGCCGAGGAACATGCAGGCGATGATGTGGCCTTCCATCCGGTTCTGCGGATGCGCCTCTGCCGGCAGCGCGTCCTCCGGACGGAACACCAGCTCCACGTTCGCGCCGGGAGCCGGGCAGGTCGTGTGCAGCCGAAACGGCGGCGCCACCACGGCATCGCCCTCCATGGTCCCGCGCACGGCATTCGCCCCGCCCAGGAAGCTCGCCACGAACGGGGTGTTCGGCCGGCGATACAGCTCCTCCGGCGGGCCGGACTGCAGCAGCCGCCCGCCCTGCATCACCGCCAGCCGATCGCACAGCGCCATCGCCTCGCTCTGGTCATGGGTGATGTAGATCGCCGTGGTGCCATGCGCCCGCACCAGCTGCAGAATCTCCAGCCGCAGATGCTCGCGCAACGCGGCATCGACGTTGGAAAGCGGCTCGTCGAGCAGGATCACCTTCGGCCGCATCGCCAGTGACCGCGCCAGCGCCAGGCGCTGCTGCTGGCCGCCGGAGAGCTGATCCGGAAACCGCTCGGCCAGCTCGCCGATGGCAACCGACTCGAGCGCAGCGCGCACCCGAAGGTCCCGCTCGGCGCGGCCCATGCCGGCCAGCCCCAGCCCGAAGCCGACATTGCCCGCCACCGTCATATGCGGCCACACCGCATAGTCCTGAAACACATAGCCTACGCCGCGCTTCTCGATCGGCGTGTTCACCCGCGGCCCGAACACCCTCCGCCCCGCGACGTCGATCTGACCCGCATCCGGATCGGCCAGCCCCGCGATCAGCCGGATCAGCGTGGTCTTGCCCGACCCGGACGGGCCCAGAATCGACAGGATCTCCCCTTTCTCGACCGACAGATCGAGATCCCGCAGCACCTGCTTCTCGCCGAGCCGCTTAGCGACCCCCCGGCATTCCACCCATGGTTTCAACGCCGTTCCTCCAGAAATGCCGTCCAAGCCCGCGTGCCACCAACCAAACCGCCCCGGCGATCCCGCCGGTCGCCACGATCGCCAGCAGCGACAGGGCGGAGCCGATCCCGTCATCGTCGTTGCCGAACATCCGCACGATCACCACCGGTGCCGGCGCCCCCGCCGTCGGCTGCAGCAGCTGGCTCATCGGCAGCTCGAACACCGTGCGCACGAACACGAACAGCACCGCCGTGATGAGGCTGGAGGCGATCAGCGGCACCGTGATCCGCGCCAGCCGCGTGGCCGGCCCCGCCCCGTGCAGCCGTGCCGCGTCATTCAGGCTGGGGGCGATCTGGCTGATGGCGCCCAGCACGATCACCAGCGCATAGGGCAGGGCGGCCGACACATAGCCCAGCACCAGCAACGGCCATTTGCCGTACAGCCCGGTGTCGACAAAGCCCGGCAGCCGGTCCCAGGTCAGAATATAGCCCAGCCCCATCACCACGCCGGGAATGGCGATCGCCCCCATCGCCACCGCCAGCACCGCATTGCGCAAAATCTTGCCGCCGAGATCGAGCCGCCAGGCCAGCAACAGCGCCAGCACGCCCGAGATCAGCGCCGTCAGTGCCGCGAACCCAAGGCTGCGGCTCAACGCCAGATTGGCCTCCTGCCCGGCGGTCAGCGCCTGCTCAATCCAGCGCCAGGTCAGGTTCTGGGCCACCAGCCCCTGCCCCAGGGTGCGCGAGGCCGTCCGCAGCACGATCGCCCCCAGCGGCAGATACACCGACAGCACAGAGACCAGCCCCGCTAGCGCGCAGACGAGCCAGCGCCACCGCCTCAGCCGGTACACCCGCGCCGGGCGCGAGCGGCCGGTGATCAGCCGCAGGCTGCGCTGGCGCCGCAGCGTGCGGTCCAGCAGCAGCACCGCCGACAGGATCGCCAGCAGCACCAGCGCCTGGCTGCCGGCGAGCGGGAAATCGACCGGATAGTTCTCGGTGGCGGTGTAGATCGCGTAGGTGAGCAGCCCGAAATCCGAGGTGCGGGCAATCGTGGACGCCAGCCCGAAATCGGAGGCCACCTCGGCGAACATCGCCAGGAACGCCAGCGCCACCGCGGGTGCCAGCAGCGGCAGGTTGATGCGCCACCACGCGCCGAACGACGCCGCCCCCACGGTCCGTGCGGCGTCCTCGAACTCCCCGCCCAGGCCGCGCATGGCGCTGCCGATGACGAACACCGCCAGCGGGAACAGGTTCAGCGTGTGCACGAACACCAGGCCGCCAAGCCCGAAGAACGCGTCGCTCGCATCGTCGGACAGCAGGCCGAACTGCTGCAGATACCCGCCCGGTGACATCAGCAGCACCCAGGCCAGCGCCTTCAGATAGGCGGGGGTGAGAAATACCAGCCAGGGCGTGGCCTGCAGCAGGCGCCGCCCCGGCGTGTCGGTGCGCGTCAGCATCACCGCGTAGACGAAGCCCAGCGCGGTCGCGCAGCCGGCGGCGATGGTGCCCAGCACAATGGTGTGCAGGATGGAGGTGAGGCTGCGTGGGTCGGTGAGCGTGGCCAGCAGCTTGGCGAACCTGATGGTGAAGTCGGCGTGATCGACCAAGCCGGGCATCACCGCCTGGCCCATCACCAGGGCCAGCGGCAACAGCACCAGCACGCCGAAGCCGAGGGCCACGGCGAGGGTGAAGGGGAGATTACGGATCATGAAGGAAGCAGTTCTTTTTTACAAAAAAGAACTGCTTTCTTTCTTTCTGCATACCGCTCAGGGCACAAAATGCTCGCGGAACCAGCCCTTCCACTCCGCCTCGTGCGCCCCGGCCACCGCATTGTCGAGCACGATGAAGTTGATGTCGGTGATCCGCCCCGGCTTCGCCGCCACGCCTTCGATCAGCGGCACAAAGAAGAAATCCGCATCATCGCCCTCTTTCAGCGCCGCTTGGCCCTCAGGGCTCAGCACGAAGCTGACGAACTTCTTGGCCACATCGAGATTGGCGGTCTTGGCCGAGATGCCGATGCTGGACGGCGTCGCCACCACGCCATCGCTGGGATACAGCGAGACCAGCGGCTCGCCGGCGGCGATCTTGCTGAACGTCGCCGAGTCCTGCGCCACCGCCACCTTGGCCTTGCCGGTCAGCAGCGCCTTGTTCACCGTGCCGCCGCTGGGCAGGCCCGACATCGCCTTGTTGGTGAGCACCTTCAGCAGCAGCGCCTTGGCCGGCTCGACGCCCGTGGTCTGGAACAGACCGGCCAGCCACTGGAACGCCGGGCCAGACAGGTTGGGGTCCTTGGCGGCGACGGCGTTGGCGAAGGCGGGGTTGGCCAGATCGGCCCACACCTTGGGATAATCCGCGGCGGGAACCTTCTTGCTGTTCACCGTGATGCCGGTGGTGCTGACCGTGGTCGGGCTGAACGCGCCGTCCGCCGGCACCAGCTTGCGGCCGAGTGCTGTGTAGTCGGCAGCCTTGGCGAGATCCGGATGCTTGCCCAGCACGCCGGACTGGCCCATGCGCTCCATCACGGCGGAGCCTTCGAGCCAGACAATGTCATATTGCGGCCGGTCGCCTTCGGCGGCGATCTTGCCGAGCACGCCGCCGGTGCCGCCCTGCTCGACCAGGTTGACCTTCAGCCCGGTCTTGGCGGTGAATGCCTTGGCGGCTGACTGCACGAAATCCAGCGCGTCATAGATCACCAGCGGCGCCGGCTCGGCGCGGGCGATATGCGGCATGGCAAGGCCGGCTGCGGTCGCGCTCATCAGCGCGCGGCGCGACATCGTGAACGTCTGCGTCATGGTCGGTTCCTCGTTGCGATCCGGCGGATAACAACGAGGCGACCGCCACAGGTCCAGTGGTGGTTCTGTGACAATCAGGGGGAGATGGCGTTCTCCTTGCACCACTTCGCCACCTCTTCATGCGTGCCGAACCACACGCCGGGGCGAGACTTCATATAGACGACCAGCTGATCCAGCATCGCCATGCGGCCGCGATGGCCGGTGATGTGCGGATGCATGGTCAGCAGGAACAGCCCGCCTTCCTCGTAGGCGTCGTCGAACTCGCCGCGGAAGATCTCTCCCACGCCGTTGGGCGTGGTGTGCGGCCGCACCGCGCTGTGGCGCATGAAGCCGAAATACGGCGCGTCGTCGCGAATCCATTCCGGCGGCAGCTCGACGATGCCGGTGGGCACGCCATCGGCATTGATCTCGTAGGGATCGTCGTCCGCCATCAGCGAGCTGTCATACAGCAGGCCCATTTCGCGAATGATGTCGAGCGTGTTGGGCGAGAAGTCCCAGCTCGCGGTGCGCATGCCCACCGGCACGCGGCCGGAGATCCTGGCCAGCACATCGGCGGCGCGGAAGCACAGCTCGCGCTCGGTGGCACGGTCGAGCTTGGTGTTGAGCTCGTGGATCCAGGAATGGATGCCGATCTCGTGCCCGTCATCGGCCACGGCGCGCACTTCCTCGGGGTGCAGCATCGCCGACACGGCGGGGTAGAAGAAGCTCGCCTTGATGTTGTGCCGCTCTAGCAGCGCGCGGATGCGCGGCATGCCGGAGCGCGCACCGAACTGGCCCTGGCTGATGCGCATCGGGCTCTCGTCGCCGTCGCGCAGCGGGATGGTCTCGTGGTCGGCGTCGAACGACAGCGACACGGCGCAGCGCGCGCCGCCGGGCCAGCTCGCCGGGCGCAGCGACCGGCCGGCGCGGGCCCGCTCGACCATGCCGCGCCAGGTGGGTTCGGGCCACTGCCAAGGGGGGAGCGCGTCATCCATGGGGGGTTTTCTCCGATGAGTGTCGGACGCATGGTGGCCCAACAATTCCCGTGCAGGAAGAGCGCATGACCGACCCCGCGATGATGACGGCTGATGAACTGCTGGGCCACTTCGCCCGCCTCACCCTGAGCCCAGTGGAGGTGCTGCAGGCCGTCATCGCCCGCGTCGCGCGCCTCAACCCCGGCATCAACGCCTTCGCGGTGATGAACCCGCACGCGCTGCAGCAGGCCGGCGAGAGCGAGACACGCTGGCGCGCCGGCCGGCCGATGGGCGCGCTGGACGGCGTGCCGGTGACGGTGAAGG
Organism: Rhodospirillales bacterium; assembly: GCA_037445025.1. Taxonomy (GTDB): domain Bacteria; phylum Pseudomonadota; class Alphaproteobacteria; order Acetobacterales; family Acetobacteraceae; genus CAIQQQ01. The sequence continues at coordinate 166,265 of JBBILI010000002.1, read as the reverse complement.
ACCTCATCGACATCGCCGGTTTTCCCACCCGCCGCGGCAGCCGCACCATCGATCCGGTGGCCGCCACCGAGGACGCGCCGACGGTGATCGGCCTGAAATCCGCCGGTGCCGTCATCATCGGCAAGACCACCACCACCGAGTTCGGCTGGAAATCCCCCGGTGACAACCCGCTGCACGGCATCACCCGTAACCCCTGGAACACCAGCTACACGCCGGGCGGCTCCAGCTCCGGCGCCGGGGCGGCGGCGGCGGCCAGCTTCGGCCCGCTGCATATCGGCACCGATGCCGGCGGCTCCATCCGCATCCCCGCCGCCTGGTGCGGCGTGGTCGGCCTCAAACCCACCTTCGGGCGCGTGCCGCAATGGCCGCTGGGCGCTTTCGCCTCGGTGGCCGTCGCCGGCCCCATGGCGCGCACGGTGCGCGACACCGCGCTGATGTTCGGCGCCCTGGCGCGGTTCGACCGGCGCGACCCGCTGTGCCTGCCGGACGATCCGCGGGACTGGACGGCGGATCTGGAACGGGGCGTCGCCGGTCTGCGCGTGGCCGTGCTGCGCCGCCCGGGCTTCGACGCCCCGGTCGACTGGGACGGCATCGCAGCCGTCGAGCAGGCGGCGCAGCTGCTGACGGAGGCCGGCTGCGAGGTCGAGGAGGCGGAGGCCGATCTGCCCGATGTGCGCGCCGTGTTCGGCCGCATCTGGTCGGCCGCCCTGGGCCGGGCCGTGGCCGGTATCGCCGAGAACCGCCGCCATATGCTCGACGCCGGCATTCTCGACATCGCGGCCGCCGCCAGCACCGTCACGGCGCTGGAATACATGGAGGCCGATGCCATGCGCATCGCCGCCGCCCACGCCATGGCGCGCTTCCATGCGCGCTACGACCTGGTGCTGTGCCCCACCGTCCCTGGCCCTCCGCCGCTGGCCGACGCGCCGACGGTCGATGCCGCCAACGCGCTGTGGACGGCGTGGGCGCCCTGGACCTTCGCCTTCAACCTCACCCGCGGCCCGGCCATCAGCGTGCCGATGGGGTTCTCCGAAGCAGGGCTGCCCCGCAGCGTGCAGATCGCAGCCGGCCAGTATCGCGACGATCTGGTGTTCCGCGCGGCCCGCGCCATCGAGGTGGCGCAGCCCTTCGCGGTGGCGGATCTCGGGTAGGGCGCAGCGCCCGGCGGCGATCCGCCTACTCGAAGCTCGGCGGCGGCTCGCCGAGGTCTGCGTTCTCGCTGTAGTCGGTGGCAAAGGTCTCCGAGACCAGCGACACGCTCTGGCCTTCGAGCCGCAGCAGATCCCACTGCGTGATCCAGCCCTTGATGTATTGCCGCATCGTCCGTGAGCTGATCCGCTCGGCCGGCGCCAGCGGCGGCGCGGCCCAGCCATAGGCGGTGCTGTACAGGCCACCCACCCGGTCCTGGCAGCGCGCCAGATCGACCGGCCCGGGCGGCAGCAGCCGGTGCTGGCGCATCGTCTGCTCTATGTGGCGCATGCCGGCCAGGGCCAGCTCCGCGTCGATCACCCGCCCCTTCAGCCGCAGCCGCGCCGGCAGCTTCTCGCGATCGTCACGCGCCTCGATCACGGCGACGGAAAAATCGTCTGTGATGGCATAGGCGCCGGCGATTCCCGGCACCCCGCCGCCGCCGTCCAGCCCCAGCCACTGGGTCAGCCCCGCATAGGACTGTGCGCGCTGCAGCGGCGTGTAGCGGCCGATCAGCTCCACCTCGTCGAGCAGCACGCACCAGCCGGCATAGCCCGCCGCCCGGAACAGCAGCGGCAGGAACCGGATCAGCTGGGTGGCAAGCTCGGCCGTCGGCGGCACCTTGGCGGAAAAGCGCTTCCCCGCCCCCAGCGCCGTCAGCGCCGGGCGCAGCACCGCCATGCTGATCAGACCGCCGCCCAGGAACCGCTCCAGCCGCCGCTGCGTCTCCAGCGGCGTGTGGGTGCGGCGCAGCAGGAACAGCACGGCGGCGAACACGCCGGCGAAGCCCGAGCCCTCCGCCAGCACCAGCTCCTCTAGCGCGTCGAGCGCCTCGGGCCGCTCGCGCAGGGCGGCCACGCAGCCCGAGATCGGATCGTCCGGGCTGTCCGGCAGTGCTGCGGCGCGCACCGCCGCCCCGAACACATGCGACGCATGCGACAGCGGCGTCTCCTTGCTGATCACCACATGGCTGACCACGAAATTCTGCAGCCGCGCCGCCTCCGCCAGATAGCCCAGCAGATGCGACTTGCCGGCCCCGAACCCGCCGGCGATGCCGATGCCGTGAACGGCCTGCGTGTTCCACGCGGCGGACAGCGCGCCGTCGAACGCGTGCTCGATATCGCCCTGTTCCGTGCCCATCAGCCGGATGGCGGCGCGGTTGGGCACCCCGGCCCGGAGCGCCTCGATGGCGGTGCGCGCGTCGAGCGTCATGCCTGCAGCCACACCAGCGGGGCCACCGGGTTCTGCCGATCGCCGGGCCGCACATCCGGCCACACCCGCATCTGCAGCGCCGGATACTGGGCCAGCGCGCGCCTGGCATCGCCGGTGGCGAGCGCCTCGTCCGCCAGCACCACGGCGAACAGCCCTGGCATGTGCTCGGTCTCGTCGATCAGCTCGCGCAGCACCTCATACGTGTCCATCACCGCCGAGGGCGTGTATTTCACCGTGCCCTCCGGCGCCGGGCGCGACAGCGCGCGCACATCGAGCACCAGCAGCAGGCCCGCGGCACCGGCCGCGCGGATGAAATGGCACAGGCTGGTCAGCATCGCGCGTGCGTTCATCCGCCCGATCCGGCCGGACAGTTCGGCCCCGCGCATCAGCCCCACCGACAGCTTCTCGCCCTGCAGCCAGGACAGCGCAGTGCCGGCGGTGCCGTCATCCGCCCCCAGCCGCGCCAGGCACAGCCGCAGCACGGCGGATCGGAAATCCTGCGCGAGGCTGCGGTTCTCCCAGATCGCCCGGGTGAGCCACTGGTCGCGCTGGCGGGCCAGCAGCCCCTGCGCCACGCCGAAGGCAGCGGCCAGCTCGGCCATCGTCATCGCCGCGCCGGGTCGCGGCCAGGCATAGTCCTGCGCCGCGAACAGCCGCTCCACCGTCGCCTGTGCCAGATCCTCCCAGGGCAGTGCCCGGGTGATGGCGAAGAACAGCTCGTGTATCATGTGCAGCCGCACCCGCCCGGCGTCGATCCGCACGGCATGCAGATCCCGCCGCTCGGCCATCACGGCGAGCGCCCCGGCCACCTTCTCGAACGTGGCATCCGGCAGGATGGCGAACTTCACCGCCGCCCCGCCCTGCGGGACGAAATGGTCGAAATACTCCCGCGCGATCACGGGAAGCCACTCAGCGAGCGGCAGGGGCTTGGTGGTCAGAACGTCCATCGGACGGGTCCAGGATGTAACGGATGGCATAGTAGTCATGCTGCTCGCCGGTCTCGTCAAACAGCGTCAGCCGCTTGCCGCCTTTGCGGCCGGTCGAGCCGCCCAGCTCGAAGCGGTACCCGGCGGAGGTGGCGGCATCGGGCGCGCGGTCGAGACGCAGCAGATCAGCGGTGAATTCCTCCAGCGGATAGTCGCTGGCCGCCGCCGGCAGCAGGGTGAGCTGGTCATGCAGATCGGCGAGCGGCACCAGCGGGCCCTGGCCTGGCTGACGCGGCCGCCAGGACGGATCCTCCGCGCGCGCCTTCGGCTCATACAGGCTGAACAGTCGGTCGAGGAAGGCGCGGGCGTTGAACCGCTCCGGCCGCAGCTGCAGCTGCCGGAGGCTGCCAGCGAGCACGCCGGGGCGGATGCGCTTCTCCAATCTGCGGCCGACGCGCACACCCTGGCCACGGACATCGAGCCGCAGCGCCACCGGAAACGCCGTCACCCGTCCGTCGCGCTGCACCAGCGTGACACCGGCGGCAGAAGCGGCGGCGGCGAGCTCGTCCAGATAGGCCGTGCCCTCGAAGGCGGCGGCGAGATCGTAGGTCCAGCCCGCGGCGGCAGCGCCCAGCGCGTCGCCGGCGCGGGCCACCTCCTGGCTGGCCTGGGCGAGGGACCCAGGCAACGCGCCGACCGCGCCGTCCTGCGCCGCCTTGCGCACACGCTTGACCGCCGCCACCAGCGCCACCGCGCGCCGCTCCGCCTCGGCCAGGGAGGGCTCGATCGCCTGCAGACAGGCCTCAAGGGAAATAGGATCGGGCGTGTTCATCCGCAAACCTTATGGCCCGCCCGGATTCGGAACAAGACCGCCCGGCCGGCAATGGTCTGCCGGGTCCGAACAGAATTGGATCATGGCCCGCGGCCGATCCTGCGCCATGCTGCAGGCCTGCAAAAGGACACTCGCCCTATGTATCTGCGCCCCGCCTTCGTGGAGACCGATCTCGACCGAATCGAGGCGCTGATCCGCGCCAACAATTTCGGCTTGCTGGTCACCCGGACCGAAACCGGCATGGACGCCTCGCATCTGCCCATCGCCGTCTGGCGCGAGGGCGACAGCCTCCTCTTGCGCGGCCACCTCGCCGCCGCCAACCCGCAATGCGCCGCCTTCGCGGGCGGCGAGGCCCTGCTCATCTTCAGCGGCCCGCACGCCTATATCTCGCCCAGCTAATACAAGACCCAGCCCGCGGTGCCCACCTGGGACTATTCGGCCGTGCATGTCCACGGCACGCTCGAACCCGAGCACCAGCACGAGCCGATGCTCGACCAGATGGCCGAGCACGATCCCGGCCATTTCGACGTGCGCGACCTCGCCGAGAAATACCGGGAGATGATGTACAAAGGCATCCGCTCCTTCCGCCTGCGCTCCACCCGCATCGAGGCGCAGTGGAAGATGAGCCAGAACCGCAGTATCGAGGATCGCCGCGCCGTCATCGCCGCCTTGCGCGCCGAGGGAAACGAGGCCGTGGCCCTGGCGATCGAGGCCACGCTCCCGCTCTGAAGGACAAGCCCATGCAGACCGAGCCGTTCGACAGCGTCATTCTGGGCGATATCGTCACCGCCGAGACGATCATCCCGGGCGGCTACGTCGCCGTGCGCGGCGAGACCATCGCCGCCATCGGCCAGGGCGTCGCCCCGCCCGCGACGCAGATCCACGACCACACCGGCCGCCTGGTGCTGCCCGGCCTCGTCGACGGCCACATGCACACGGCCTCGGCCATCGGCTGGCCCGGCATCGAAGGCGCCACCCGCTCGGCCGCCGCCGGCGGCGTCACCACCTGTGTGGACATGCCCTACGATGTGCCCCAGGCCGTCACCGACGCCACGGTGCTCGCCGACAAGATCGGCTGGGTGAACCGCACCGCCCATGTCGACGTCGCGCTCTACGGCACCATCCGCAAGACCGGCGGCACCGACGCCATCGCCGGCCTGGCCGAAGGCGGCGTGTGCTCGTTCAAGCTCTCTACCTATGAATACGACGCGGTGCGCTTCCCCCGCATCGACCACCCGACCATGGTCGAAGCCTTCCGCGAGATCGCCAAGACCGGCCTGCCCGTCTCGGTGCACAACGAGGACCAGGAGCTCGTCGAACGCCTCACCGCCGAGGCCCGCGCCGCCGGTGAAACCCACGCCATCATGCATTGCCGCACCCGCCCGCCGCTGGCCGAGACCATGGCTGATCTGGAGATCTTCGAGATCGGTCTGGAGACGGGTGCCCATGTCCATATTGCCCATTCCTCGCTGGCGCGCGGCTTCACCATTGCCGAGCAGTTCCGCGCCATGGGCGGGCGTGCCACCGGCGAGGCCTGCATCCAGTATCTCTGCATGACCGAGGCCGACATCATCCGCCTCGGCGGCCGCGGCAAGTGCAACCCGCCGTTCCGCACCGAGGATGAGGTGGCGCGCATGTGGCAGGCGCTGGTGGACGACAAGATCGCCTACGTGTCCACCGACCACGCGCCCTGGCCGGCCGACCGCAAGAGCTCGCCCGACATCTTCGCCTGCGGCGCCGGCCTGACCGGTCTGCAGAGCTACGCGCCGCTGATGTTCACCCTGCTGGAGGAGCGCGGCCTGTCGCCGCTGCTGATGGCGCGCTACTGCGCCGAGCGCTCGGCGAAGCATCACGGCCTGTGGCCGCGCAAGGGCGAGATCCGGCTGGGCTCGGACTGCGATCTCGTGGTGCTCGAACGCGGGGCGTTCCCGTTCGACGAGGCCGGCATCCAGGACCGCCCGGAGATGCGCTGGTCGCCCTATCACGGCCGCCTGATGCGCGCCCGCGTGGCGGCGACGTTCCTGCGCGGGCGGGAGATCTGGAATGGGGTGGAGGTGTTGGCGAAGCCGGGGGATGGGCGGTTTGTGAAGAGGTAAGGAAGCGGTTCTTTTTTGAAAAAGAGAACCAAAAAACGTTCATTCGCTGGGTCCGGACTGTCCGGAAAGGCCAGGCCCAGCGAATAAAAGTCTTTTTGCTTCTTTTTCTTCAGAAAAAGCAGTCCTTCCTAAGCTGCCTGCGTCAACCTCTTCAAAAACGCCGAAATCCGATGCCGTCGTATCTCTGACCGCGCCGCCGCATCCCCAGTCATATAGTTCAGCTGCACCACATAGCGCGGCCCGACGAACTGCTTGTGCCCGTGCCACGCATGGCTGGAATTGGGGAACACCAGCAGCGTGCCGTTCACCGGCGGCACCTCGGTGACGTAGTCGTCCAGGCTGTCCGGCTGGCGCAGCAGCCGCAGGCAGCCCTGGTGGGCCGACCACGCATCGGTCTCGCGGTTGAGGTAGAGCAGCACCGTGACGCGCTTGGCGGTGGAGTCGCAGTGGATGCGCCCGTCCTTCTCGCGCGACACGCCGCGCAGCGTGGTCATGGTGGTCGCACCGGTCAGGTCGAGGTCGAATTTCTGGGCGATCACGTTGCGAAACGCGAGGCCTTCGAGCTCGTGCAGCATCTCTTGCGCCGATGGCCCGAGCTTCAGCGAGCCGATCGGGAATGAGCCGCCCTTGGCCATCCGCGGCAGCGAACCGAGAACGGCATCGAGCTGCGCCGGCGGGACGAAGTTCTGCACGATGACGTGCGGGAACGGATCCTCGCTGACCGGGGTGGTGCGAAGGGCGTCAAGATCGAGAATGGCCATGTCCAGCTCCGTGGGAGGCGATGGCGCCGTTATAGCATCGGCCGCCTGGTTCCAACCGACGGCGTTTCGCGCTATGCGGCGCTGCATCATGGACATGAACCTCCCGTCCGACGACCTCTCCCGCGGCCCGCTGCCGGCCTACCGCGCCCGCGTGGCCGCGGGTGACCTCGCGGCCGATCCGTCCCAGGCCATGGCGATCGAGCGGCTGCAGGACCTGTGGGTGAAGCTGCGCGGCTACAACCCCGATCCGCATCCCGCCGCCCGGGCCGGGCTGTTCTCCCGCTTCCTGCGCCGCAAGCCCACCGAGGGCGCCGACGAGATCCGGCCGCACGGCCTCTATCTCGTGGGCGAGGTCGGCCGCGGCAAATCCATGCTGATGGACCTGTTCTGCGCCGCCGCCGACGTGCAGCGCAAGCGCCGCCTGCATTTCCACCAGTTCATGCAGGAGAGCCACCGCCGCATCCATGCCTGGCGCAGCGCCAATCCCAACGAGGCCGACCCGATCCCGCCGCTGGCCGACACCATCGCCGCCGAGGCGGCGCTGCTGTGCTTTGACGAATTCCAGGTGAACGACATCGCCGACGCCATGATCCTCGGCCGGCTGTTCCAGGCGCTGTTCGACCGTGCGGTGGTGGTCGTCACCACGTCGAACACGCTGCCGGACGACCTGTTCAAGGGCCAGCCGGGCCGTGACGCGTTTCTGCCGTTCATCGGCCTGATCAAGCAGAACCTCGACATGCTGGTGATGGAATCCGGCCGCGACTTCCGCCGCGCCCGGCTGCGCGGCATGCCCACCTGGCACGTGCCGGCGGATGGCAGGGCGGAGCGCGCGCTGGACGCCGCCTTCTCCGAGCTCGCCGGCCGCGTGGCGCCGAAGGCCGAAACCCTGATGGTCACCGGCCGCGCCGTCACCGTGCCGCTGGCCGCCAACGGTGTGGCCCGGTTCGACTTCGAGGCGCTGTGCGGCCAGCCTTTGGGTGCCGGCGACTACCTCTCCCTCGCCACGCATTTCCACGCCCTGGTGCTGGACGGCATCCCCCGCCTGTCGCCTGACAACTACGACAAGGCGCGCCGCTTCATCGTGCTGATCGACGCGCTGTACGACCATCGCGTGAAGCTGGTCGCCTCGGCAGACGCCTGGCCCGACCAGCTGTACCAGCGCGGCGAAGGGGCCAAGGCCTTCGAACGCACAGCCTCCCGCCTCGAGGAGATGCAGAGCCAGGACTATCTGGCCCTGCCGCATCTGACGTAACGTACCGCCGGTGGATGGAGCTGCCATGAAGTCGGTCGTGTGTTTCAGCTTCGGCATGTTGCTCTGCGCCGCCCTGGCCGGCTGCAATGCGGCCCCGCGCGCGGAACCCGGCAGCGCCGCCCTCGACAAGCCGTTCATCGCCCGCTTCGGCGTGGCCGGCGACATGCCGACCGATGACGGCCGCCCTGGCCCCAACCTGGCGGAAACCTCGCCCTGGCGCCTGTTCGCCCGCCGCACCCCCGCCGCCTCGCCGCAGAAGCCGCCGCCGCCGGTGCCGGCGCCGCTGATCGAGCCGGTGCCGCGCTCGCCTGCACCCGGCCTCGCATGGCAGCCCAACACCTGGGAATGGAACGGCCAGACCTTCGTCTGGCAACCCGGCCGCTTCGTCGCCGTCCCGCCCGGCCTGCACTGGGAATATGGCGGCTGGCGGCATGACGATTTCGGCCAGCTGGTCTGGCGCACCGGCGGCTGGCTGGCCGGCCCGGACCCGACCACCCGCGAAGCCGCCTCCGACCTGTTGCCGATGAACCCGTAAGCCTGGAACCCCGCCATGACCGAGCCCTTGTTCACGCCGCTCCGCCTCGGGCGCGCCATGCTGCAGCACCGCGTGGTGATGGCCCCGCTGACCCGCATGCGCGCCAGCCCGGATGGCAATGTCCCCACCGCGCTCAACGCCGAATACTACGCCCAGCGCGCCACCCAGGGCGGCCTGCAGATCGCCGAGGCCACGCCGGTCTCCTGGCAGGGTCATGGCCATCCCAACGTGCCGGGCATCCACACCCCGGCGCAGATCGAAGGCTGGCGCCTCGTCACCAATGCCGTGCACGCCAAGGGCGGCGTGATTTATCTGCAGCTCTGGCATACCGGCCGGGTATCGCATTCCAGCCACCAGCCGGATGGCGCGCTGCCGGTCGGCCCCTCCGCCATTGCCGCCAAGGGCATGACCATCACGCCCACCTTCGAACGCGTGCCGTTCGAGACGCCGCGCGCGCTGGAGATCGCCGAGATCGCCGGCGTGGTCGAAACCTTCCGCCAGGGCGCCGTCAACGCCATCGCCGCCGGGTTCGACGGGGTCGAGATCCACGGCGCCAACGGCTATCTGCTCGAACAGTTCCTGTTGTCCGGCAGCAACCAGCGCACCGACCGGTATGGCGGCACGATCGAGAATCGCTGCCGCCTGCACCTGGACATCGCTGCAGCCGTCGCCGCCGAGATCGGCGCCGACCGCACCGGCATCCGTCTCTCGCCCTGGGGTATCGCCAACGACAGCGTCGAGCCCGACCCGGAGCCGCTGTTCGCGCATCTGATCGCCGAGCTGGCGAAGCTTGACCTCGTCTATCTCCACCTCGTCGAGCCGCGCGCCAGCGGCACCGGCCAGGCCGAAATCTTCCGCGACGGCCAGCCCTCCGTCGCCCGCCTGTTCCGCCTGCTCTGGCCCAACGTGCTGATCGACGCCGGCGGCTACGACCCGCAAGGCGCTCTGGAGGCGGTGCGCAGCGGTGGCGCCGATGCCGTGGCGTTCGGCCGCTATTTCATCTCCAACCCCGACCTGCCACATCGCATCGCGGTCGGCGCTGCCCTGACGCCTTACTATCGCCCGACCTTCTACGGTGGCGAAGCCGTGGGCTACACCGACTACAAGACGCTGGCGGAACAACAGCAGGCGGCCGCAGATTAACGCACTGCAACATCATCGTCTTGCCGCGACGTCGATGATGGGCTAGCAGGACCTGCCTTCCGGGCGGCCCGGGTGCTTGGCGGGCACCGATTTCGCTCTCGCGACGTGAACCAAGGCGTTCCCGCCGCAGCGATCGGTTCCGCTCACCCGTGAAGGACCTTTCCCCCATGGCTCGCAACAAGATTGCCCTGATCGGCGCCGGCAACATCGGCGGCACGCTCGCCCACCTGATCGGCCTCAAGGAATTGGGGGATGTCGTGATGTTCGACGTGTTCCCCGGGGTGGCGGCTGGCAAGGCGCTCGACATCATGCAGTCCGGCCCGGTGGACGGGTTCGATGCGGAGATGAAGGGCACCGGCGACTATGCCGACATTGCGGGCTCTGACGTGGTGATCGTCACCGCCGGCTTCCCGCGCATGCCCGGCATGAGCCGCGACGATCTGCTGACCAAGAATGCCGGCGTCATCGCCCAGGTGGCCGAGGGCATCAAGACGCATTGCCCGGATGCCTTCGTCATCGTCATCACCAACCCGCTCGATGTGATGGTGTGGGTGATGCAAAGCCGCTCCGGCCTGCCCGCCAACAAGGTCGTCGGCATGGCCGGCGTGCTCGACAGCAGCCGCTTCCGCCTGTTCCTGGCGCAGGAGTTCAATGTCTCGGTCGAGGACGTCACCGCCTTCGTGCTCGGCGGCCATGGCGACACGATGGTGCCGCTGACCCGCTATTCGACGGTGGCCGGCATTCCGGTGCCCGACCTGATCAAGATGGGCTGGACCACGCAGGAGCGCATCGACGCGATCTGCGCCCGCACGGCCAATGGCGGCGGCGAGATCGTCAAGCTGCTGGAGCGTGGCAGCGCCTTCTACGCCCCGGCGGCCTCGGCCATCGCCATGGCGGAGAGCTACCTGCTCGACAAGCGCCGCGTGCTGCCCTGCGCGGTGCAGCTCAACGGCGAATACGGCCTGAGCGACCTCTACATCGGCGTCCCCGCCGTGATCGGCAAGAACGGCGTGGAGAAGATCGTCGAGGTGGAATTCGAGCCGGCCGAGAAGGCGATGTTCGACAAGTCCTGCGACGCGGTGAAGGATCTCATCAAAGCCTTCAAGAAGCTGGGCGTGTGATCCATGAACATTCATGAATATCAGGGCAAGGAACTGCTGAAGAAATTCGGCGTGGCCGTGCTCGAAGGCCATATCGCCTGGACGCCGGACGAGGCGGTCGAGGCGGCGAAGAAGCTGCCGGGTCCGATCTACGTCGTGAAGTCGCAGATCCACGCCGGCGGCCGCGGCGCGGGCCATTTCGCCGATGCCCCTGAGGGCAAGGGCGGCGTGCGGATCGCCAAGTCGCTCGACGAGGTGAAGGCCGCAGCCGAAGCCATGCTGGGCCACACGCTGGTGACCAAGCAGACGGGACTCGAGGGCAAGGTCGTCAGCCGCGTCTATGTCGAAGCCGGCTGCGACATCAAGCGCGAGCTGTATCTCTCGCTGCTGATCGACCGCGCCACGGCGCGCGTGACCATCATGGCGTCGACCGAAGGCGGCATGGAGATCGAGGAGGTGGCCGAGCATCACCCCGAGAAGATCCTCCGTGTGGCGATCGACCCGGCTTCGGGCTTCTCCGGCTTCTACGGCCGCCGTCTGGCGTTCGCGCTGGGCCTGGAAGGCAAGCAGATCGGCACGTTCGGCCGTTTCGTCGAGGCGATGTACAAGGCCTTCATCTCGCTCGACTGCGCGATCGTCGAGATCAACCCGCTGGTCGTCACCGGCGCCGGCGAGATCGTGGCACTCGACGCTAAGGTGAGCTTTGACGACAACGCGCTCTATCGCCATCCGGATATCGAGGCGATGCGCGACGAGGCGGAAGAGGACGCCAAGGAGCTGGAGGCCGCGAAATACGCCCTCAACTACGTGGCCCTCGACGGTGTCATCGGCTGCATGGTCAACGGCGCGGGCCTGGCCATGGCCACGATGGACATCATCAAGCTGTATGGCTCCAGCCCGGCCAACTTCCTCGATGTCGGCGGCGGTGCCACCAAGGAGCGGGTGACGGCGGCGTTCAAGATCATCCTGTCCGACCCGCATGTCGAAGGCATCCTGGTCAACATCTTCGGCGGCATCATGCGCTGCGACGTCATCGCCGAGGGCGTTGTCGCTGCCGCCCGCGAAGTCTCGCTGAACGTGCCGCTAGTGGTGCGCCTCGAAGGCACCAACGTCGCCCTGGGCAAGGAGATCATGGCCAAGTCCGGCCTGCCGATCTTCTCGGCCGACAACCTCGCCGACGCCGCTGAAAAAGTGGTCAAGGCCGTGAAGGAGGCCCAGTAACATGGCCGTTCTCGTCAATCGCAACACCCGCGTCATGACCCAGGGCTTCACCGGGGCTCAGGGCACGTTCCATGCCGAGCAGGGCATCGCCTACGGCTCGAACTATGTTGGCGGCGTCACGCCGGGCAAGGGCGGCACGCTGCACCTGAACCTGCCGGTGTTCGACACCGTGGCCGACTGCATCGAGAAGACCGGCGCCAACGCCTCGGCCATCTACGTGCCGCCGCCGTTCGCGGCCGACGCCATCCTGGAAGCCATCGACGCCGAGATGCCGCTGATCGTCTGCATCACCGAGGGCATTCCCGTGCTCGACATGGTGCGCGTCAAGCGTGCGCTCTCCGGCAGCAAGTCCCGCCTGATCGGGCCGAACTGCCCGGGCGTGATCACGCCGGACGAATGCAAGATCGGCATCATGCCCGGCCACATTCACCGCAAGGGCAAGGTGGGCATCGTCTCGCGCTCTGGCACGCTGACCTATGAGGCGGTCGCGCAGACCACCGCGGCCGGGCTCGGCCAGAGCTCCTGCGTCGGCATCGGCGGCGATCCGGTGAAGGGGACGGACTTCATCGAGGTGCTCGAGATGTTCCTCGCTGACGCCGAGACCGAGATGATCATCATGATCGGCGAGATCGGCGGCCAGTCGGAGATCGACGCGGCCGAGTTCATCGCCCGCAGCGGCACCAAGAAGCCGATCGTGGGCTTCATCGCCGGCGCCACCGCCCCTCCGGGCCGCCGCATGGGCCATGCCGGGGCGGTGATCTCCGGCGGGCGCGACACGGCGGAAGCCAAGTTCGAGGCGATGCGCCTGGCCGGGATTCATATCTCGGAAAGCCCGGCCGCGCTGGGCTCGACGATGATCAAGGCGATCCGCGGCTGAAACCCTGCTTCCGCCGCACCCCATGCGGCGGGAGCATCCCTGCGATCCCGCGCTGTTAAGACCCTGGCGGCAGATTGGGTCTATATCTCCCGCACGAATTGGACAGGCTGACGTCCGGTCCGGGACATAAAGGAATACCGACGATGGCTGGTGTGGACATTCTCGCAACCGCGTTCAACGGCGCGAACATGGCCTATATCGCCGATCTCTACGCCCGCTGGGTGGCCAACCCCGGCAGCGTGGACGCCAGCTTTGCCGATCTCTTCGAGGCATTGGGCGACGAGGCCCGCTCCGTCCTCGGCGACAGTGTCGGCGCCTCCTGGGCGCCCCGTATGTTCGATGTCGGTGAGCCCGAGCCCGCCAGGCCCGCCGCCAAGGGGGGCAAGCCTGCTCCGGCCGCGGCACCCGCCGGCGCCTCGCCCGAGCAGATCCGCGCCGCGACCAAGGACAGCCTGCGCGCGCTGATGCTGATCCGCAGCTACCGCGTGCGCGGCCATCTCGAAGCCCAGCTCGACCCGCTGCACCTGCAGGTGCCGAAGTCGCATGACGAGCTGAACCCGGTGACCTACGGCTTCACCGAGGCCGATCTCGACCGCCCGATCTTCATCGATCATGTGCTGGGTCTTGAGACGGCCTCGATCCGCAAGATCATCTCCGTGCTGCGCCAGACCTATTGCGGTCCCGTCGGCGTCGAGTTCATGCATATCCAGGACCCCGGCCAGAAATCCTGGATCCAGCGCCGCGTCGAGGGCGCGCCCTGGGCCACGGCGTTTGACGCCGATGCCAAGATGAAGATCCTGCAGCAGCTCACCGAGGCCGAGGGGCTGGAGGCGTTCTGCCAGAAGCGCTTCGTCGGCACCAAGCGCTTCGGCCTGGAAGGCGGCGAGAGCACCATCCCCGCTTTGCACGCTATCATCGAGACCGCGGCCCGCGCCGGCGTGTCCGAGATCGCCATCGGCATGTCCCATCGCGGCCGGCTCAACACGCTCGTGAACGTGGTGAAGAAGCCCTACACCCAGCTGTTCAGCGAGTTCGGCGGCAACTCCTTCAAGCCCGACGACGTGCAGGGCTCGGGCGACGTGAAATACCATCTCGGCACCTCGACTGACATCGAGGTGGCCGGTCACAACGTGCATCTCTCGCTGCAGCCCAACCCCTCGCATCTCGAAGCCGTCGACCCCGTCGTCGTCGGCAAGGTGCGCGCGCGCCAGGACATGTCAGGCGACACCAAGGGCCGCCACTCCGTGATGGGCGTGGTCATGCATGGCGACGCCGCCTTCGCCGGCCAGGGCCTGGTGTATGAAACCCTCGCCATGAGCCAGCTGATCGGCTACCGCACCGGCGGCACCATCCACCTCGTCACCAACAATCAGATCGGCTTTACCACAGTGCCGGCGCACGCCTATTCCGGCCTGTACTGCACGGACGTCGCCAAATCGATCCAGGCGCCGATCCTGCATGTGAACGGCGACAATCCGGAAGCGGTGGTGTGGTGCGCGCAGTTCGCCGCCGAGTTCCGCCAGGAATTCGCCACCGACATCGTGCTCGACATCGTCTGCTACCGCCGCCACGGCCACAACGAGACCGACGAACCGGCCTTCACCCAGCCGATCATGTATCGCGCGATCAAGGACCTGAAGACGACGCGGACTCTGTACGCCGAGAAGCTGATCGCCGAGGGCGCCTGCACCGAGGCGGAGGCGACGGCGATGTGGAACGGCTTCAACGACCAGCTCGAAGCCGCCTATACCGTGGCCAAGGAATACAAGCCCAACAAGGCCGACTGGCTGGAAGGCCACTGGGCCGGCCTCAAGCAGCCGGACAGCGAGGCCGAATGGATCAACGAGCCGACCGCCGCCTCGCTCGACCAGCTGGAGGCGGTGGGCTCGGCGATCAGCCAGGTGCCCCCGGGCTTTGACGTCAACTCCAAGATCGCCCGCCAGCTCGAAGCCAAGAAGACCGCCATCGACACCGGCGAGGGCATCGACTGGGCGACCGGCGAGGCGCTGGCCTTCGGCACCTTGCTGATGGACGGCAACCGCATCCGCCTCTCCGGCGAGGACTGCCAGCGCGGCACCTTCAGCCAGCGCCACGCCGTGCTGATCGACCAGACCACGCAGCAGGAATACACCCCGCTCAACAACATCCAGCCCGACCAGGCCAAGATCGAGATCTACAACTCGCTGCTCTCCGAAGCCGGCGTGCTCGGCTTCGAATACGGCTATACCCTGGCCGATCCGCGCACCCTGGTGCTGTGGGAAGGCCAGTTTGGCGACTTCGCCAACGGCGCCCAGGTGATCATCGACCAGTTTCTGGCCTCGGGCGAGACCAAGTGGCTGCGCATGTCGGGCCTGGTGATGCTGCTGCCGCATGGCTACGAAGGGCAAGGGCCGGAGCATTCCTCCGCCCGCCTGGAGCGTTATCTGCAGCTCTGCGCCGAGCGGAACATGCAGGTGGGCAACCTCACCACCCCCGCCAACTATTTTCATGCCCTGCGCCGCCAGCTGAAGCGCAACTTCCGCAAGCCGCTGGTGCTGATGACGCCGAAATCCCTGCTGCGCCACAAGCTGGCGGTCAGCCCGCTGTCGGACTTCACCGGCGAGACGCATTTCCGCACCGTCATCGGCGAGATCGACCCGATCGCGCCGGGCGCCGAGGTGAAGCGCGTCGTGCTGTGCACCGGCAAGGTCTATTACGACCTGCTGCAGGCGCGGCGTGACCGCGGCATCACCGATGTCGCCCTCGTGCGCGTGGAGCAGCTCTACCCGTTCCCGGTGATCTCGCTGCCGAAGGTGCTGGGCGACTACCCCAACGCCGAGATCGTCTGGTGCCAGGAGGAGCCCGAGAACATGGGCGCCTGGAACTTCGTCGATCGCAAGATCGAGAACGTGCTGAAGGCGATGGGCACCACGAAGCGCCCGCGCTATGTCGGCCGTGTCGATGCGGCGAGCCCGGCCACGGGCCTCGCCAAGGTGCATGCCGCCGAGCAGGCGGCGCTGGTCAATGAAGCGCTGACACTGGGCTGATCCGGTGGCAACGCTTCGCCCGGCGGTCGCGGATGATTTCGACTTCATCATCGCGACAGAGCGGCTGCCGGGCAATGACAGGTTCATCGGGCAATGGACGCGGGAACGCCACCTTGCGCTGATGCAGGCGCCAGGCAGTCAATACCTGATCGGCGAGAACGAGCCCGGCCAGGCGCGCGGCTACGTGATGATCACCGAGCTCGATGACCGGCACGGCAACATCCACCTGCACCGCATCGCTGTCGCGGTGCCGGGGCAGGGCTTCGGCCGGCCTCTGTTGCGCGCGGTGACGGACTGGGTGTTCGCCCACCCCACCGCGCACCGCATGTGGTTCAACATGTTCGCCGACAACGACCGCGCGCATCACGTGTACCTGACCTGCGGCTTCACCCAGGAGGCCCGGCTGCGCGAGGCGCGGCTGCGCTCCGACGGCAGCCGCTGCGACTCCCTGATTTTCTCCATGCTGCGGAGCGAGTGGCCTTCCCGGCCCGGTTCCGCTACCACCTGACCCCAACGAGGACTGGACCAAGCGTCATGGCAACCGAGATCAAGGTGCCCACCCTGGGCGAGAGCGTCACCACCGCCACCATCGCGAAGTGGCTGAAGAAGGTGGGTGAGGCGGTTGCCGCTGACGAGCCGCTGGTCGAACTGGAGACCGACAAGGTGACTGTCGAGGTCAACGCACCCGCCGCGGGCACGCTGGTCGAGATCGTCGCCGCCGAAGGGGCCGAGGTGGAAGTGGGCGCCCTGCTGGGCTCGCTGGGTGAAGCCGGCAAGATCATCGCCCAGCCCGCCGCCAACCCGGCCGCCGGCGTCAACCCGCCGCCGACGCCGTCCGGACCGGTCGCCCGACCGGCGACCCCGCCCTCCGATATCGTCGCCCACGCGCCGCTGCCCGCCGCCGTCAAGATGATGGCCGAGCTCGCGGTGTCGGCCGCCGCCGTCGGCACTGGCACCGGCAAGGATGGCCGCATCACCAAAGGCGACGTGATCGACTTCCTGGCCAGGCCGGCCGCCGCCCCGGCCGTGGCTGCCGCCCCCAAGCCGGCCCGCGCGCTGGAAGAAGGCGAAGAGCGCGTCAAGATGACGCGTCTGCGCCGCACCATCGCCGCCCGCCTCAAGGAGGCGCAGAACACCGCCGCCATGCTGACCACCTTCAACGAGGTGGACATGGGCGCGGCCATGGCGCTGCGCGCCGAGTACAAGGACGCCTTCGAGAAGAAGCACAACGGCGTGCGCCTGGGCTTCATGAGCTTCTTCGTGCGCGCCTGCGTGGCCGCCCTGAAGGAGTTCCCGGCCGTCAACGCCGAGATCGATGGCGATGACATCGTCTACAAGCACCATGTGCACATGGGCATCGCCGTTGGCGGATCGAACGGCCTCGTGGTGCCGGTGGTGCGCCATGCCGATACGATGAGCTTCGCCCAGATCGAAAAGGCCATCGGCGATTTCGGTAGGCGGGCCCGTGACGGCCAGCTCAAGATCGACGAGCTGTCCGGCGGCACCTTCTCCATCACCAATGGCGGCGTCTACGGCTCGCTGATGTCCACCCCAATCATCAACCCGCCGCAATCGGCCATTCTGGGCATGCATAAGATCCAGGAACGCCCGATGGCGATCGCAGGTAAGGTCGAGATCCGGCCGATGATGTACCTGGCGCTGTCGTACGATCACCGCATCATCGATGGCAAGGAGGCGGTGTCCTTCCTGGTCCGCGTCAAGGAGATGATCGAGGATCCCCGCCGCCTGCTGCTGGATCTGTGACATGAGCGACTCATTCGACGTCATCGTCATCGGCTCCGGCCCCGGCGGCTATGTCTGCGCCATCCGCGCCGCCCAGCTCGGCATGAAGGTCGCCTGCGTGGAAAAGCGCGCGACGCTTGGCGGCACCTGCCTCAATGTGGGCTGCATCCCCTCCAAGGCGCTGCTGCAGTCCTCGGAGAATTTCGAGGACGCCACGCACCACATGGCCGACCACGGCATCATGGTCGGCGAGATCAAGCTCGACCTTGCCCGCATGCAGGCGCGCAAGGGCGAGGTGGTCACCGCCAACACCAAGGGCGTGGAGTTCCTGTTCAAGAAGAACAAGGTCACCTGGCTCAAGGGCACCGGCGTGATCACCGCGCCGGGCAAGGTGGCGGTGGACGGCACCGAATATGCTGCGAAATCCATCATCATCGCCACCGGCAGCGAGAGCTCGCCGCTGCCGGGCGTGGAAGTCGATGAGCGCACCATCGTCACCTCCACCGGCGCGCTGGAGCTCGAAAAAGTGCCGGATCATCTGGTGGTGATCGGGGGCGGCGTGATCGGCCTGGAGTTGGGCAGCGTCTGGTCGCGGCTGGGATCGAAGGTGACGGTGATTGAGTATCTCGACCGCCTGATTCCCGGCAATGACGGCGAGATCGCCAAGCAGTTCGAGCGTGTGCTGACCAAGCAGGGCTTCAAGTTCAAGCTGGGGTCCAAGGTCACCGGTGCCGTCAAGACCGATGCCGGCCTGTCGCTGACGGTGGAGCCCGCCAAGGGCGGCCCGGCCGAGACGATCGAGGCGGATGTGGTGCTGCTCGCCATCGGCCGCCGCGCCTACACCGAAGGCCTGGGCCTGGCCACGGTCGGTGTCGCCACCGATCCGCGCGGCCGGGTGATCACCGACGGGCATTTCGCCACCAACGTGCCCGGCATCTACGCCATCGGCGACGTGATCGCGGGCCCCATGCTGGCCCACAAGGCCGAGGATGAAGGCGTCGCCCTGGCCGAAATACTCGCCGGCCAGCACGGCCACGTGAACTACGGCGTCATCCCCGGCGTCATCTACACCTGGCCGGAAGTCGCCTCGGTTGGCAAGACCGAGGAGGAGCTGAAGGCCGAAGGCGTCGCCTACGCCGTCGGTAAATTCCCCTTCACCGCCAACGGCCGGGCGCGTGCGATGGGCATGACCGACGGCTTCGTGAAGATCCTGGCGGACAAGCGCACCGACCGGCTGCTCGGCGCCCATATCCTGGGCCCCGACGCCGGCACGCTCATCGCCGAGATCGCCACCGCCATGGAGTTCGGCGCGAGTGCGGAGGACGTGGCGCGCATCTGCCACGCCCATCCCACGCTGAGCGAGACGGTGAAGGAAGCGGCCCTCGCCGTCGCCGGCCGGGCGCTGCACATCTGAACATGACGCCGCTCGCGCTCACCATGGGCGATCCCGCCGGCATCGGGCCGGAGATCACCCAGGCCGCGTGGGCGGCGCTGCGGAATGGGGTACCGTTCGTGCTGCTGGCGGACCCTGCGCTGTATCCCGGCGCGAAGGTCGTGTCCTCGGCGATGGAGGCCTCTGCGGTGTACGCCGATGCGTTGCCGATCCTGCCGGTGAAGCTCGGCGCGGCGGTGGTGGCCGGTGAGCCCAACCCCGCCAACGCCGGCGCCGTCATCGCCTCCATCGAACGCGCGACAAGGCTGACCCAGGCCGGCGAAACCTCGGCCGTCGTCACCAACCCGATCAGCAAGGCCACGCTGTATGGCGCCGGCTTCGCCTATCCCGGCCACACCGAATATCTCGCGGCACTGACAGAGACCGCATTGCCGGTGATGATGCTCGCCGCCCCCGCCTTGCGCGTGGTGCCCATCACCATCCACATCTCGCTGCGCGCAGCCCTCGACACGCTGACCACGGCCATGATCATCGAGACCACCCGCATCACCGAAGCCAGCCTGCGCCGCGATTTCGGCCTCGCCCGCCCGCGCATCGCCATCGCCGGCCTCAACCCGCATGCCGGAGAGCAGGGTGCGATGGGCGATGAGGAATCCCGCCTGATCCAGCCCGCTATCGACCAGCTGCGCGCCGAGGGCATGGACATCTCCGGCCCCTGGCCGCCGGACTCGATGTTCACATCCCGCGCCCGCCCCCAATATGACGTGGCGATGTGCATGTATCACGACCAGGCGCTGATCCCGTTGAAAACGCTGGACATGGATGGCGGCGTCAACGTCACCCTCGGCCTGCCGATCATCCGCACCTCGCCCGATCACGGCACCGCCTTCGGCATCGCAGGCCGTGGCGTCGCAGATCCGTCCAGCCTGATCGCCGCCATTCGCTTTGCCGCCAACCTCGTGTCGCGCAAGGAGACCGTGCCGTGCTGAAGCCGCTGCGCCTGGGCGTGAACATCGACCACGTCGCCACCATCCGCAACGCCCGCGGCGGCGCCCATCCCGACCCGCTGCGTGCCGCCCTGCAGGCGATCGAAGCCGGGGCCGACGGCATCACCATGCATCTGCGCGAGGACCGCCGTCACATCCGCGACGCCGACATGGCAACGGTCCGTGCCGCCATCACCGCGCCACTCAACTTCGAGATGGCCGCGACCGACGAGATGGTGCGCCTCGCCATCGCAACCAAACCCAACGCCAGCTGCCTGGTGCCGGAAAAGCGCACCGAGGTCACCACCGAAGGCGGGCTCGATGTCGCCGGCCAGCACAACAGCCTGCGCACCGCCGTGCTGGCCCTGAAGGCCGCCGGCATCCGCGTCTCGCTGTTCGTCGATCCCGATGCACACCAGCTGCAGGCCTCGGCCGATATCGGCGCCGATATTGTCGAGCTGCACACCGGCGCCTATGCGCATGGCAAGGAGGGCGAGCTGGAACGGCTGGCGAAGGGCGCGCGCATCGCCCGCAGCCTCGGGCTTGAAGTGCATGCCGGCCACGGCCTGACCTACGACAATGTCGGGCCTGTGGCCGCCATTCCGGAGGTGGTGGAGCTCAACATCGGCCATTTCCTGATCGGCGAGGCGGTGTTCGTGGGGTTGACCGAGGCTGTGCGGCAGATGCGCGTTTTGATGGATGCGGCGCGGCTCTGAGGCTCAGACGTCCAGAAACTGCACGCCATTGCGCGAGGCGGCATCCCGCAGTCTGACGTCGCGGGTCGCCATCGGCAGGCGCAGCCGGATCGCCAGTTCGAGGTAGGACGCGTCATAGGTTGTGATCTTCTCGCGTCGCGCCAAAGGCAGCGTGCGTTCAAACGCCGCATCCGCCCGTGCCGGATCGACCGTGATCGTCAGGAACGACAGGGCAGGCAGGAACGCGGCCGACTGACGTTCGGTCAACCGGCCACGTCGTTCGTTGACCAGCAACACATTGCCGATTTCGGTCAGCCACAGCGCCGGAACCGCGGCGCCTTCCACGTTCGCCAGCGCCATCAGATCATGCGCGGCCGGTGTCATCTCATCCTCGAAGCACCAGCTCAGCGCGGCCGACGCATCCAGAACAAAGCCGCTCAACGCCGCCCTTCGCAGATCACGTCAACAAGCGAGACGCCTTCACCCAGCGTCACCCCCTTCCGCAGCTCCGCGAACTGCGCCACGATCTCCGCCGGCGTCAGCTTGCGCTCCACGGGAACAGGCGACAGGCGCGCCACCGGCTTGCCGCGCCGCGTGATGACGATCTCCTCGCCGGCTTCCACCCGGTCGAGCAGATCCGAGAGATGGGTCTTGGCGTCAAAGCCGCCCACGGCGTTCATGGAGATCATCCAAATTGTCCGCTAAGCTGCTCTACACCATTCCGCGCCTGTCTTCCACTATCCCCGCGGATGCGTCCGCCGCCATACCTCCATCAGCTGCGTGGTATCCACCGCCGTGTAGCGCTGCGTGGTGGACAGGCTGGCATGGCCCAGCAGGTCCTGGATCGAGCGCAGATCTGCCCCGCCGGCCAGCAGATGGGTGGCGAAGGAATGCCGCAGCGCGTGCGGTGTCGCGTGGTCCGGCAGCCCGTTCTGCTGGCGGAACACCCGCAGAATGCGCTGCGCCACGCCGGCATTCAGCCGGCCGCCGCGCGCGCCGACGAACAGCGGCGTGTCCGGCGCCGGAGCGGGGTGCACGCGCAGCCAGGCCGACATCGCCGCGCGCACCGCCGGCAGCACCGGCACGATGCGTTGCTTGGAGCCCTTGCCGGTCACACGCAGCGCACCGTCCGATCCTTCACGCGGCGCATCCGCCACATCGAGGCCCAGCGCCTCGGCGATGCGCAGGCCGCAGCCGTAGAGCAGGGCAAACAGCGCGGTGTCGCGCAAGGCAAGATCGCCCTCGGTCAGCTCGCCCACGTCCTGCGCCACCATCAGTGCCTGGCTCTCGGTCAGTGCCCGCGGCAGCGGCTTGCGGGCCTTGGGCGTGCCCAGCAGGGCGATCTGCGGATTGTCCATGCCGTAGCGGCGCGCCGCGAATTTGAAGAAGCTGCGCACCGCCGAGACATGCCGCGCGCGCGTCGCGTTGCCCTGGCCGCTCTGCGCCGCATCGGCCAGCCAGGCCCGGAAATCCGCCACCCTGAGCCCGGCCAGTGCCGCCAGCTCGGGCTCGGCGCCCAGATGCACCGTCAGAAACGCCAGGAAGGCCCTGAGATCCGCGCCATACGCCTCCACTGTCAGCGGCGAGGCCCGGCGTTCCCGCGCCATCCAGTCGAGAAACGCGGCAACCGCCTCGGCCCCCTGCATCAGCGCCCCAGCCCTGCCGCGATCGCCCGGCCCAGAAAGGCCAGGGCGCCGGTGCCCTGCACCGGGTCCAGCGCCGCGGCATCGCGCGTGGTGAGCGCGAGCAGGGCAGGGGGGCCGTGGCCTGGAATGCGCACCAGCGCCTCGTGGCGCGCCAGCAGCACCGCCTCGCCGTGCAGCAGCCCGGCCTGGGGCCCTCCGCCGCGAAATATCACCGCCCGGCCGGCGAGCAGGGAGCCCACCAGCCCCGCCGGCACGGTCCGCGCGCCCGGCCAGTCTGCCTCCATGCACAGCGAAGCCGCGTCCACCGCCAGAAGCACCGGCAACTCCGTGGTGATGCTCTCGACCAGCGACTGTGCCCGCATCAGTGCGAGGACCGCCTCCTGCACCCGCGCCGCCAGCGACGCCGCCGCCCGTCCCGCCGCCAGCACGTCATCCGCCCGCTCGGCCATGGCCCGGCCATGGGCGCGTTCGGCCTGAAGCATAGCCGCCATATGGTCTTCGAGCGCCGCGCCATGCACGCGCTGCGGTGGCGCGAGCGCCCGGTAGAGCTCCGGGTGCTCGGCCAGAAACGCCGGATTCGCGCGCAGGAAGGCCGCGACGTCAGCCGCCGCCACCGCGCGCGGATCGGGATCAGGCAATCGTCTGACCCGTGGCCGCCCAGTCCGAAAGGAACGCGGCCAGACCCTTGTCGGTCAGCGGATGGTGATAGAGCTGGCGCAGCACCGCCGGCGGCAGCGTCACCACATGTGCGCTGAGCTTGGCGGCCGAGGTGACATGGATCGGGTTGCGGATGCTGGCCACCAGCACCTCGGTTGTGAACGCCTCGTAGTTGGCGTAGATGGTGGTGATCTCGTCGATCAGCTCCATGCCGTCCTGGCCGATATCGTCGAGCCGGCCGACGAACGGGCTGACGAAGGTGGCGCCGGCCTTGGCCGCCAGAATCGCCTGGGCGGCGGAGAAGCACAGCGTCACGTTGGTCATCACGCCATCGCTCGACAGCGCCTTGCACGCGCGCAGCCCGTCCGGCGTCAGCGGCAGCTTCACGGTGACGTTGCGGGCGATGGCGCGCAGCACGGCGGCCTCGCGCATGATCCCCGCATAGTCGGTCGCCGCCACCTCGGCGCTGACCGGGCCTTCGACGATGCCGCAGATCTCGGCGATCACGTCGAGGATCTTGCGGCCGGATTTCGCGATCAGCGAGGGGTTCGTGGTCACGCCGTCCAGCAGCCCGGAGGCTGCAAGGGATTTGATCTCGGCGGTGTCGGCGGTGTCGACAAAGAATTTCATGCGGGTGTTCCGTGGTTTTGGGTCTGCCTTCGCCGACCGGTTTCAGGCAGACCATACAGGATGCGACGACCGATCCGGAAGCAGGGCGAACAGGACGGGCTGGACATCATTCCGCCGCCGGGCGCGCGCGTGCCGGTTCTGCTGCCTTATCCGTTCACCGGCCCGTTCGATTATCGCGTGCCGCACGGCATGGAACTGGCCCCCGGCGACCATGTGCTGGTCCCGCTCAACCGCCGTGAGGAGGTGGGGGTGGTGTGGGACGGCGCGGCCGATGGCAGCGTCGGCGACAATCGGCTGCGCCCGGTGACGGCCAAGCTGGACGCCCCGCCGATGCGCGCGGATCTGCGCCAGCTGATCGACTGGATCGCCGCCTACACGCTGGCCCTGCCCGGCGAGGTGCTCGCCATGGCGCTGCGGGTCAACGCGCTGCGCCCCGATCCCACGCCGTTGGGCTGGGCGCTGGCCGATCCGCTGCCGGCCTACCGCGCCACCGCGCAGCGCGAGGCCGTGCTGGCCGAACTTGCCCGCCACCAGCCCCGCGCCGGCAGCGAGCTGGCCAAGGCGGCCGGCGTGTCGCCCGGCATCATCCGCGCCATGGCCGATGCGGGGCTGCTGTTGCCGGCGCCCTTGCCGATCCTGCCGGATTTTCATCCGCCGGATGCCGACCGCGCCGGACCTTCGCTGTCGCCCGACCAGGAAGCCGCTGCCGCAGCCCTGCGCCAGGCGGTCACGGATCGTCGCTTCTCCGTCACCCTGCTCGAAGGAGTCACCGGCTCCGGCAAGACCGAAGTGTATCACGAGGCGATAGCCGCCTGCCTCCGCGCCGGCCGCCAGGCGCTGGTGCTGCTGCCGGAGATTGCCCTTTCTTCGCAGTGGTTCGATCGTTTTTCCACGCGCTTCGGCACCCCGCCCGCGGTCTGGCATTCCGACCTGTCGTCGCGCACCCGCAGGCTCACCTGGCGGGCGGTGGCAAGCGGCGAGGCCAGCGTGGTGGTCGGTGCGCGGTCCGCCCTGTTCCTGCCGTTTCCCGATCTCGGCCTCGTTGTCATCGACGAGGAGCACGAGACCGCGTTCAAGCAGGAGGACGGCGTGATCTATCACGCCCGCGACATGGCCATCGTCCGCGCGCGGCTCTGCCATGCGCCGGCCATCCTCGCCTCGGCCACGCCCTCGCTGGAGTCGATCGCCAATGTCGAAGCCGGCCGTTACGCCCACCTGATCCTGCCGCAGCGCCATGGTGGCGCCACCCTGCCCGAGATCGCCCTGGTCGACCTGCGCGACCATCCGCCGGAACGTGGCGATTTCCTCAGCCCCACGCTGATCGCAGCTGTGCAGGAAACCTTCGCCCGTGGCGAACAGGCCATGCTGTTCCTCAACCGCCGCGGCTATGCGCCACTGACGCTGTGCCGCAAGTGCGGACACCGGGTGCAGTGCCCCAACTGCACGGCATGGCTGGTGGAACATCGCGCCCGCCGCCTGCTGGCCTGCCACCATTGCGGCCACACCGAGGCCATCCCGCCGCAATGCCCGGTCTGCCAGGCGGAGAACAGCCTGACCGCCATCGGCCCCGGCGTGGAACGCATCACCGAGGAGGCCGCCCGCCATTTTCCGGAGGCCCGCGTCCTGGTGATGGCGAGTGACACGCTCCCCGGCCCCTTTGCCGCCGCCGAAGCCGCCCGCGCCATCGAAGCCCGCGAGGTGGACCTTGTCATCGGCACGCAGATCGTCGCCAAGGGCTGGCATTTCCCGCATCTGACGCTGGTGGGCGTGGTCGACGCCGATCTCGGCCTCGCCGGCGGTGACCTGCGTGCGGCCGAGCGCACCGTGCAGCTGCTGCACCAGGTCGCCGGCCGCGCCGGCCGTGCCGAGGCGCCAGGGCGCGTGAAGCTGCAGACCTTCAGCCCCGAACACAAGGTGATGCAGGCGCTGCTCGCCGGCGATCTCGCGGCCTTCCGCGCCAGCGAGCAGGCCGAGCGAAAGCCAGGCCACTGGCCGCCGTTCGGTCGCCTCGCTGCCCTCATCGTCAGCGGCGACTCGGCGGATGCGGCTGACCGGACCGCCCATTGGCTCGGCAACCACGCGCCGTCCGGCGAGGGGATCCTCGTCCTGGGTCCGGCACCCGCGCCCCTGGCTATCCTCCGTGGCCGTCATCGCCGTCGCCTGCTGCTGAAGGCGCGCCGCGATATCCCGGTGCAGCCGATCCTGCGCGCCTGGCTGGCGGACCTGCCCCGGTCCGCCAATGTCCGCGTGGATGTTGATATCGATCCGGTGGGCTTCCTGTAGCGTCGCAGGATGCAGTTCGCGTTGAACTGCATCCGACGCAGGCGCACCCACACCTCCTCTGCGCAACGCTGATGTCACGAACCTGCCCCAGGCCGTTGCACCGCAAAAAACCCCATGCTAGAGCCCGCCTCGCCGATGGATGACCATCGCGCAATAAATGGACCTCGCCTGGTCCCAGAAGACGGAACCGAACTCTTGGCCTCTGGTGGCGCAACCATCTCATCGTCCGGCGGTCTGGCCGATCGATACGCCGCGGCGCTCTATTCTCTCGCCAGCGACCAGTACGTGCTCGATCACGTCGTCGATCAGATGGACGGCCTCGGCCGCCTGATCGACGAGACCGACACGCTGCGCCGCCTGCTCGCCTCGCCGCTGATCGACATCAAGACGGCCAATGCCGCCCTGCAGGAGGCGTTGATCGCCCAGGGCTTCGGCAAGACCATCACCGATTTCGTGGGCGTCGTCACCGCCAACCGCCGCCTGCCGGCGCTGCGGTCGATCGTGGCGGCGTTTGCCGCCCTCGTCGCCGCCAAGCGCGGCGTGGTGGTGGCGGATGTCACCTCCGCCCATCCCATCTCCGATGTGCAGGAGCAGCAACTCCGCGCACGCCTCATCGAAGCCGGCTACGGCAACGTCAACATCCTCAAGCATGTTGACCCGGGCCTGCTCGGCGGCATCGTCGTCAAGATCGGCGCCCGCCTCTACGACACCAGTCTTAAAAGTCGCCTGCAGCGTCTGCAGTACGCCATGAAGGGAGCCGCCTGATGGAAATCCGTCCCGCCGAGATCTCGGAGATCCTCAAGAAGCAGATCGCTTCCTTTGATGCCGAGGCCAATGTTTCCGAAACCGGCCAGGTCCTGTCCGTCGGTGACGGCATCGCCCGCATCTTCGGCCTGCAGAACGTCATGGCCGGCGAGCTGGTCGACTTCCCGGGCGCCGGCCTCAAGGGCATGGCGTTGAACCTCGAGACCGACAATGTCGGCGTCGTGATCTTTGGCGACGACCGCGCCATCCGCGAAGGCGACACCGTCAGCCGCACCGGCACTATCGTGGACGTGCCGGTCGGCCGTGGCCTGCTCGGCCGCGTGGTCGACGGGCTCGGCAACCCGATCGACGGCAAGGGCCCGATCCTCGGCGACCGCGCCCGCGTCGAGGTGAAGGCGCCGGGCATCATTCCGCGCAAGTCGGTGCATGAGCCGATGCAGACCGGGATCAAGGCGATCGACGCGCTGATCCCGATCGGCCGCGGCCAGCGCGAGCTGATCATCGGGGATCGTCAGACCGGCAAGACTGCTGTCATCATCGACACCATCATCAACCAGAAGCCGGCCCATCAGGGCCATGACGAGAGCCAGAAGCTCTACTGCATCTATGTCGCGATCGGCCAGAAGCGCTCCACCGTGGCGCAGCTGGTCAACACGCTGACCGAGCAGGGTGCGATGGACTACTCCATCGTGGTGGCCGCGACGGCTTCGGACCCGGCGCCGATGCAGTTCCTGGCCCCGTACACCGGCTGCGCCATGGGCGAGTATTTCCGCGACAGCGGCGCGCACGCGGTCATCTTCTACGACGATCTGTCCAAGCAGGCCGTCGCCTACCGCCAGATGTCGCTGCTGCTGCGCCGCCCGCCGGGCCGCGAGGCGTATCCGGGCGACGTGTTCTATCTGCACTCCCGCTTGCTGGAACGCGCCGCGAAGATGTCCGACGCGCTCGGCGCCGGCTCGCTGACCGCCCTGCCGGTCATCGAGACCCAGGCCGGCGACGTGTCCGCCTACATCCCGACCAACGTGATCTCGATCACCGACGGGCAGATATTCCTCGAGACCGAGCTGTTCTTCAAAGGCATCCGCCCTGCGGTGAACGTCGGAATCTCCGTGTCGCGCGTCGGCTCGGCCGCACAGATCAAGGCGATGAAGCAGGTGGCCGGCTCGATCAAGCTGGAACTCGCGCAGTATCGTGAAATGGCGGCCTTCGCCCAGTTCGCGTCTGACCTCGACGCCTCCACCCAGAAGCTGCTGGCCCGCGGCGCACGCCTGACCGAGCTGCTGAAGCAGCCGCAGTTCAAGCCGGTGCCGGTCGAGGAGCAGGTCGTGGCGCTGTTCGCCGGTGTGCGCGGCTATCTCGATGGCATCCCGGTGGGTGCCGTCGGCAAGTTCGAGCGCACCCTGCTGTCCGAGGTCCACGCCCGTGCCCCTGGCATCCTGGCGTCGATCAAGAAGGACAAGCAGATCACGAAGGATGTCGAGAAGGAGCTGCTCGCGTTCCTCGACGGCTTCGCCAAGACCTTCGCGTAAGCACGGGGGTCCCAGCCGATGCCCAGCTTGAAGACTCTGCGCAACCGCATCGTCAGCGTGAAGTCGACGCAGAAGATCACCTCGGCCATGAAGATGGTCGCGGCCTCGAAGCTGCGGCGTGCGCAGAGCCAGGCCGAGGCCGCCCGCCCTTATGCCGAGCGCATGGAACGGATGATGTCCTCGTTGGCCGCTTCCGTGGCCGGCTCGCCGACCTCGCCGAAGCTTCTGGTCGGCACCGGGTCGGACAAGGTTCACCTGCTGATCGCGGTCACCGCCGACCGCGGCCTGGCCGGCGCGTTCAACTCCAACATCGGCCGCCTCACCCGCAACATCGCACAGCGGCTGGAGGCGGAGGGAAAGACCGTCAAGATCCTCTGCGTGGGCCGCAAGGGGCGTGACTATCTCAAGCGCGAGATGGCCAGCCGCATCATCGGCGACATCTCCTATGCCGGCCGCAAATCCATCGGCTTCGCCGACGCCGAGGAGATCGCGGGCCGCATCACCGACATGCTGCATGCGGGCGAATTTGATGTGTGCTCGATCATTTACAACCGGTTCCAGTCGGTGATCGCGCAGATCCCGACCGAGACCCGGCTGATCCCGGCCTCGCTGCCGGAGATGTCGATCGCCATCGAGGTGCCGCCGAACGCCCCGATCGCGGCATACGAATACGAGCCCGACGAAGAGAACCTGCTCGCCCGCCTGCTGCCGCAGAACATGGCGATCCAGGTCTATCGCACCCTGCTCGAATCGGCCGCCGGCGAGCACGGCGCACGCATGTCGGCCATGGACAACGCCACGCGCAACGCGGGCGACATGATCAAGCGTCTGTCGCAGACCTACAACCGGGCGCGTCAGGCCAACATCACCAAAGAACTCATCGAGATCATCTCCGGCGCCGAAGCCGTCTGATCACGCGAACGAAACAGGAGCATTTAATGGCCAGCAACAATGTCGGGCGCGTGACGCAGGTTCTGGGCGCCGTGGTGGACGTTCAGTTCGACGGCGAACTGCCCTACATCCAGAACGCGCTGATCACTCAAATTGCGGGCAACAACGTCGTTCTCGAAGTGGCGCAGGAACTGGGCGAGCGCACCGTGCGCTGCATCGCCATGGACGCGACGGAAGGCATGGTCCGCGGCCAGGAGGTGACCGACACCGGCGCCCCCATCAACGTGCCGGTCGGCCCCGCCACCCTCGGCCGCATCCTCAACGTGATCGGCGAGCCGATCGATGAGCGCGGCCCGATCGGGGCGACGATGACCTACCCGATCCATCGCGCCGCCCCGTCCTTCGCGGATCAGTCCACCTCGGCCGAAATTCTCGTCACCGGCATCAAGGTGATCGACCTGCTCGCACCCTACGCCAAGGGCGGCAAGGTCGGCCTGTTCGGCGGCGCCGGCGTGGGCAAGACGGTGCTGATCCAGGAGCTGATCAACAACATCGCCAAGGCCCATGGTGGCGTGTCGGTGTTCGCAGGCGTGGGCGAGCGTACCCGCGAAGGCAACGACCTCTATCACGAAATGATCGACGCTGGCGTCATCAAGCTCAACGATGACGGCACCACCACCGGCTCCAAGGTGGCGCTGGTCTATGGCCAGATGAACGAGCCGCCGGGTGCGCGCGCCCGCGTCGCCCTGTCCGGCCTGTCGCTCGCGGAATACTTCCGTGACGAGGAAGGCCAGGACGTGCTGTTCTTCGTGGACAACATCTTCCGCTTCACCCAGGCCGGCGCCGAAGTGTCGGCTCTTCTCGGCCGTATTCCCTCGGCCGTGGGCTATCAGCCGACCCTGTCCACCGACATGGGCGCGCTGCAGGAGCGCATCACGTCGACCAACAAGGGCTCGATCACCTCGGTGCAGGCCATCTACGTGCCCGCCGACGACCTCACCGACCCGGCGCCCGCCACCTCCTTCGCCCATTTGGATGCGACGACGGTGCTGAACCGCTCGATCGCCGAGCTCGGCATCTATCCCGCCGTGGATCCGCTGGACTCCACCTCGCGCTCGATGGACCCGCGCATCGTCGGCGAGGAGCACTACGCCGTCGCCCGCGACGTGCAGCGGGTGCTGCAGACCTACAAGTCGCTGCAGGATATCATCGCCATTCTCGGCATGGACGAACTGTCGGAAGAGGACAAGCTCGTGGTGTCGCGCGCTCGGAAAATCCAGCGCTTCCTCAGCCAGCCCTTCCATGTGGCCGAGGTGTTCACCGGCTTCCCCGGCGTGCTCGTCTCGGTGGCCGACACCGTGCGCGGCTTCAAGGGCATTGTCGCCGGCGACTACGACCACCTGCCGGAATCGGCCTTCTACATGGTCGGCACCATCGAGGACGCGGTGAAGAAGGCCGAGTCCATGAAGACCGCGGCGTAAGGGTCCACACAATGCCCGTCGATCTCGAAATCGTCTCCCCGGAACGCCTGCTTCTGTCCAAGCCGGTGGACATGGTGGTTATTCCGGCCGCCGAGGGCGAGATGGGCGTGCTGCCGAACCATGCGCCTATGATCGTGCTGCTGCGCGGCGGCACGATCCGCCTCTACCAGGGCAACACGGTCACCGAGCAGCTCTTCGTCACCGGCGGGTTCTGCGAAGTGACCACCACCCGCGTCACGGTGCTGGCCACCGAGGCGACGCCGGTGGGCGAGCTGTCCAAGGCCGAGGGCCAGAAGCGTCTGGCCGCCGCCGAGGCCGCCTATGCGGCGGCGGACAAGAACGACGTGGAAGGACTCGATCTGCTGATGGATCGCCAGCAATCCGCCCGCGCCATGGTCGAGGCCGCCGCCGCCTGATGCGTTGCCCCGGCCTCGCGCAGGCGTGGTGGGGATGATGGTGAACATCGTTGTGCCCATGGCCGGTCTTGGCAGTCGCTTCGCAAAGGCCGGTTTTGCAGTACCGAAGCCGCTGATCCCGGTGCATGGCGTGCCGATGATCCGACTGGTCATCGAGAACATCCGCCCGGCCTCGCCGCATCGCTTCGTCTTCATCGCCCAGCGCGCGCATGACGCCGCGTATGGCGTGGCGGAGAAGCTCCGCGCCTGGGCACCCGGCTGCG
This sequence comes from Rhodospirillales bacterium, assembly GCA_037445025.1. Classification (GTDB taxonomy): domain Bacteria; phylum Pseudomonadota; class Alphaproteobacteria; order Acetobacterales; family Acetobacteraceae; genus CAIQQQ01. The sequence goes on along the minus strand of JBBILI010000002.1, from coordinate 134,718 downwards.
AAACCGTGCTGCTCGACGGTCTCACCGAAGGCGCTGCCTGCACGGTGCTGGCGGCCGCAGACTGGATCGACAGCGATCAGCCGCTGATGATCGCCAATTCCGACCAGTATATCGACACCGCCATCGACCCCTATCTGTCCGATCTGCCGGCGCGCGGGCTCGACGGGCTGATCATGACGATGCAGGCCAGCGATCCCAAATGGTCCTTCGCCGGCCTCGACGGGCAGGGCAGGGTGACATGCGTGGTGGAGAAGCAGCCGATCTCCACCCATGCCACCGTCGGCATCTACAATTTCGCCCGCGGTAGGGATTTCGTTGCCGCCGCCCGGCAGATGGTCGCCCGCGACGAACGGGTGAACGGCGAGTTCTATGTCGCCCCGGTCTACAACGACCTGATCGCCCACGGCGCGCAGATCGGCGTCTACGACATCGGTGCTGAGGGCAGCGGCATGCACGGCCTGGGCATTCCACAGGACCTCGAATCGTTCCTCGCCTTGCCGCTTTCCACCCGTGTGACGCAGGATTTGGCATGATCATCATCAGCCATCGCGGCCACTGGAAAGACGCCGCCGAAAAGAACCAGGGCGTGGCGTTCCATCGCTCGTTCCACATGGGCTTCGGCACTGAGACCGATGTGCGCGATGTCGCGGGCACGCTGGTGATCTCGCATGACATGCCCAAGGGTGACGAACTGACGCTCGACGCCATGCTCGACATTCTGGCCGGCCGCGACCTTCCGCTGGCGATGAACATCAAGGCCGACGGGCTGGCCCTGGCGCTAAAGGAGCGCATGCAGGCACGGCGCCTGACCCGCTGGTTCACCTTCGACATGTCGGTGCCCGAGACCGTGGTGCAGATCCGGCTCGGCCTGCCGGTGTTCACCCGCAGCAGCGAATACGAGCCGAAGCCCGCGCTGTACGACCAGGCGATCGGCGTCTGGCTCGATGCCTTCGTCTCGGAGTGGTACAGCAAGGCGGACATCAGAGGCTTCCTCGACGACGGCAAGCAGGTCGCCATCGTCTCGCCCGAACTGCACCGCCGCGCCCATCTGCCGCTCTGGACCTGGTTGCGCGCCTGCGGGGTCATCCATCATCCCAGGCTGATGCTGTGCACCGATCTGCCGGAGGAGGCGCTGGCGTTCATGGACGCACCCCCATGATCAAGGCCATCGCCTTCGACATGGACGGCGTTCTGATCGAGGCCAAGGACTGGCACTACGAGGCGCTGAACCGCGCGCTGCGCCTGTTCGGCTTCGAGATCAGCCGCTACGACCACCTCACCACCTTCGACGGGCTGCCGACGCGCCGGAAGCTCGAAATCCTCTCCGTCGCGCACAACCTGCCTCCGGCGCTGCATGGCTTCATCAACGACATGAAGCAGATCTACACCATGGAAATCGTGGCCGCGCGCTGCAAGCCGCGCTTCATCCATGAATACGCGCTGAACAAGCTGCATGCGCAGGGCTACCGGCTCTGCGTCTGTTCCAACTCCATCCGCTCGACCATCGACGTGATGATGGAACGCGCCGCCCTGCAGCCCTATCTGTCCTTCACCATCTCCAACCAGGATGTGACCCGCGCCAAGCCGGACCCGGAGATGTACACCCTCGCCATCAGCCGCTTTGGCCTGACGCCGCAGGAGGTGCTGATCATCGAGGACAACGAGAACGGTCTGCGCGCCGCGCGTGCCTCCGGCGCGCATGTGATGGCGGTGCAGACGGTGGATGACGTCACCCATGCCGCCATTGCCGCGCGCATCGCGGACATCGATGGAGCTGCCGCATGAAGGCGCTCATCCTCGGCGCCGGCGCACAGCCGGCGGACCCCGATGCCACGCCGCTCTGGCTGCTGGAGAATGACGGCGTGCTGCTGGTGGAACGCTTCGTGCGCGCCTGTGCCGCCATCGACGCGGCGCTGGTGTTCGCCGTCCGCGCCCAGGAGGTGAAGCGCTGGCGCATCGACAGCGTCATCGTCCTGGCAGCACCTGGGGCGGCCCTGGTGCCGATCACCGGCGAGACCGCCGGCGCCGCCTGCACCGCGCTGCTGTGCATCCAGCATATCGACCCCGAGGCCGAATTGCTGATCCTGAACAGCAACGAATATCTCGACATCGACTACGCGGCCCCGATCCAGGCGTTCCGGGCGCGCGGCCTGGACGCCGGCACCGTCGTCTTCCCCTCGCTGCATCCGCGCTATTCCTATGTGCGGCTGGACCGCGACGGCCTGATCGTCGAGGCGGCGGAGAAGAACCCGATCTCGCGCCACGCCACGCCGGGCTTCACCTGGTTCGCCCGCGGCGCCGATTTCATCCACGCCGCGCAGGACATGATCCGCAAGGATGCCAGCGTCGATGGCCGCTACTTCATCAGCCTCACGCTCAACGAGATGGTGCTGCGCCAGAAGCGCATGGGGGTCTTCGAGATCGACGCGAAGCGCTATCACCCGCTGAAATCTCCCCGTCAGCGCAGCAGCTTCGAGGCCGAGGACCTGCCTGCGCCATGAGGCATCATCGGCTCGACGCCATGGTGAAAGGCTGGTTCGTGGGCGATTTCGACCCCGTGGCGCTGCGCACGCAAGGCTGCGAAGTCGCCGTGAGGCACTACCGCGCCGGCGACCGTGAAGACGTGCACCACCACCGCATCGCCACCGAAATCACCGTCATCATCAGCGGCGAGGTGGAGATGGTGGGCCAACGCTGGCAGGCCGGCGACATCGTCACCGTCGAACCCGGTGAAGCCACGGACTTCACCGCCATCACCGATGCTGTCAACGTGGTGGTCAAGCTGCCCAGCGTCATGGGCGACAAATATCAGGGACCGGCCTAACCCGCGTCCCGGGGGGAGAACGACATGCGTCTGATGTTCGCCATGGCGATGATCGTCTGGGCCGGGCTGGCCCATGCGGCCGAGATCACCATCGGTCTGTCGGCCGCCCCCAGCTCAGCCGACCCGCACTACCACCAGCTGACCCCCAACAACATGCTGGCCGGCCATGTGTTCGACACGCTGCTCGCCCCCGACGCGCAGAACCATCTGCAGCCCGACCTTGCCCGGTCCTGGACGCTGGAAGGCGACCGTACCTGGCGCTTCGATCTGCAGCCAGGCATCACCTTTCACGACGGCACGCCGTTCACCGCGGCCGATGTGGTCTATTCCCTGTGCCGCGTCCTGCATCCCTCCGGCCCGACCGGCTCGTTCCAGACGGCGTCGCGCTCGCTCAGCGCCATCGAGATCGTGGACGACCACACGCTGAAGCTGCACATGATCGAGCCCGATCCCGGGTTTCTCTCCCTGCTGTCCAGCGTGTTCATCATCTCCGCCCATTCCGCCGGCGCGGGCCCGGTGCATTTCGACGTCGCCACCGGCTGCGGTGACATCCCGACGCCGCCGGCCACCGATTTCGACAGCCTGCGCCTGGCCAACGGCACCGGCCCCTATCGTCTGGTCAGCTTCACCAGCGGTGACCGCGCGGTGCTCGAAGCCAATCCGCACCCCCATGGCAGGCCGCCGCGCTGGAGCCGGGTCACGCTGCGCGCCCTGCCCAACGCCGGCGCCAGGCTCGCGGGCCTGCTGGCCGGCGAGCTCGACCTGATCGAAGCCCCGGCCGCGCAGGACCTTCCCACCATCGCGGCCCATGGCGGTCTGGCCACCACCAAGATCGCCTCCAACTTCCTGATGTTCCTGCAGCTCGATGTCGCCCGCGACCCAAGCCCGCAGGTCACCGGGCCCAACCGGCTGCAGGACCCGCGTGTGCGCGAGGCGATCTCGCTCGCCATCGACCGCAAGGCCCTCGCCACCCGTCTGCTCGACGGCATGGCCATCCCGGCCGATCGCTACACCGCCCCCAGCCTGTTCGCGGCCCTCACCGACGCCCCGCCGCGCCCGTACGACCCGGCCCGCGCCCGCCAGCTGATCACCGAGGCCGGCGCCACGGGCATGGCGTTCACCCTGTCCGCCACGTCAGACCGCTATCTCGGCGATGCGTCCGTCGCCCAGGCGATCGGCCAGTACCTCACCCGCATCGGCCTCAAGCCGAAGGTCGACGTGATGCCGCAGAACGTGTTCTTCCCCCGCCGCACGCATCGCGAATTCAGCGTCGCGCTTGGCGGCTGGGGCTTCTCCAGCGAGGGGGCCGCCAACTTCCTGCGGACATGGCTCGCCATCCCCAACCCCGCGCGCGGGATCGGCGGCTCCAACTACGGCGGCTACGCCAGCCCCGCCTTCAACGCCAGCTTGCAGCAGGCGCTGACGGACATGAACGACACCAGCCGCACCGCCCTGCTGCAGACCGCCGAACGCCAGGCCCTGGCCGACAACGCCATCCTGCCGCTTTACTGGGAAGCTGCCGCCTGGGCGTTCAAGGACCGGTATACCTACGCCGGCCGCGCCGATCAGGTGACGCGGGCCGACGATCTTTCACCAAAGGGGCCATGACCATGGAATCGCTGCGCGAACTCTTCGCCAACCCCGGCGCCAACGACCTGCCGATGCTCCACCCCACCATCGGCCGCGCCATGACCCTGCGCAGCGCCCGGCCACGCCATTGCACGCCGGACACGCCCATCGTGTTCGTCCATCACGGCGTCAACCGCAACGGCGACGACTATCGCGACTACTGGCTGCCTCTGGTCGATGAAGCCGATGTCATGGTGATCGCCCCCGAGTTTCCCGGCGAAGGCTTTCCCGGCTCCAGCTGGTACAACTACGGCAACCGCACCGACGAGCACGGCGCCGACAAGCCCGAGGCGGAATGGACCTACGGCATCGATGCCGCCATCTTCGCCGCCCTGCGCCACCAGGGCCTCACCAACCGCACGAAATACGGCATGTTCGGCCATTCCGCCGGCGGCCAGTTCGTCCACCGCATGCTCTCGCTGGGGTTTCGCGCGCAGGTCGCCTGCGCCGTCACCGCCAATGCCGGCAGCTACGCCTTGCCCGATCTCGACACACCCTGGCCCTTCGGCCTCGCCGGCACGGGGCTGGACACCGAAGCCCTGAAGGCCTGGCTCGGCTTTCGCCTCACCGTCATGGCCGGCACCGCCGACAACGACCCCGACAGCTCGAACCTGCCGCGCGAGCCGCTCTCGATGGCGCAAGGCACCAACCGCTACGATCGCGCGCATCATTTCATCCGGACCGCCCGCGCCCGCGCCGACCTGCTGGGGCTGCACTGCGCCTGGACCATCATCGATGTCGCCGGCGTGAACCATGACGGCAATCGCATGTCCGCTGCCGCGGCGCCGATCCTCTCGGCCGCGCTGCACGCGGCTTGATACGAATGGCCTTGATCGATGACTCTTCCATCGATCAAGGCCATTCGTATCGCGCGCCGGGTTGGCCGGCGGCGGCGCGCCAAACCAAGATTCCTACCAACGGTCATTCCTCATGACCGTTGGTATGAGAGGGTAACGGCACGCGCCGGATGAACCGATCCCCACGGTCATTCGGCAGCACCGTGGGGATGACCCGCAAGCTTCATCGGAGTGCCACACGCAGGCAACGCGGGTGCGGCAGGCAGAGGGCCCCGCTGGAGGTCCGTCATGCGCCTGTCCCGCCGCACGCTGCTTGCCATGCCCGCCCTGCTGCCGGGGGCGGCCTTTGCCGACACCGCGCCGCGCCCGCATCTGCGCGTCGCCGTGGCCGATCTGCCGGCCACGCTGGAGCCGATCCGCGACATGGGCAATGTCGGCACGCGCCTGACCTATTCCTGCTTCGACACGCTGATCCGGCGGGATTTCCTGTCCGCCCCCGGCGGCAGCGGCACGGCGCTGGTGCCGTCGCTGGCGCAGTCCTGGGAACGGGTTTCGCCGCAGGAGCTGATTGTGCGTCTGCGCCCGGGTGTGCGGTTTCACAACGGCGATCTGATGACCGCCGAGGATGTGGCCTTCACCTTCTCCGCCGAGCGGATGTGGGGGCCGGCGCCGATGATCCCCGACGCGCGCAACTATTTCGGCGTGCTTGATGCCGTGACCGTCGAGGGCCCGCTGACCGTGCGGTTCCACACGCGCGGGCCGGACATTCTGCTGGAGCAGCGCCTGGCCAGCTGGGCCGCCTGGGTGGTGAACCGGCGGGCCTATCTCGCGCTCGGCCTCAACGGCTTCGCCCGCGCGCCGGTGGGCACCGGCCCGTTCCGCCTGACCCGCTTCGTGTCGGACACCGAGGCGGTCTACACCGCCTTCGATGACCATTGGCTGGGCCGGCCTTCCGCCGCGGGCGTCACCTTCCGCAAGGTGCCGGAGGTCGGCGCCCGCATCGCGGGCCTGCTCGCCGGCGAGTTCGACATCGTCACCAACCTGCCGCCCGACCAGATCGAGGGGCTGGAGGGACGCCACGATGTCGAGCCGCGCAGCGTGGTGCTCGATAATGCCCATCTGATCATCTATGACCTGCGCGGCCCGGCGATGGGTGACCGGCGGGTGCGCCAGGCGCTGAGCCTGGCGATCGATCGTCAGCTGCTGGTCGACAGCCTGTGGCACGGCCGCGCGGTGATCCCTCACAGCCACAACTTCCCGGAATATGGCCCGATGTATCTGCCGGGCCATGCCTACCGTTATGATCCGGAAGCTGCACGCCGGCTGCTGGCCGAGGCCGGCTATGACGGCGCGCCGATCGTCTACCGCACCTTGCCCAACTACTACACGCTGGCCTTGTCGGCCGCACAGATCCTGCTGGAGATGTGGAAGGCCGTCGGCATCAACGCGCAGCTGCAGGTGGTGGAGAATTTCAGCCAGATGCAGGCGCAAGGCATGCAGATCGGCAACACCTCCAACTCCATCCGCCTGCCGGACCCGCTGGGCGCGCTCTGGGTGTCCTGGGCGCCGGATGCCAGCCCGCAGGTGACGGGCGAGTGGCCGGCCGAGAGTGCGTCCGTCTTCAACGCCGCCGGGCAGGCGCTGCAGGTCGAGACCGATCCGGCCAGGCGGCGCGCGTTGTTCGAGACGATGCTGACCGCGTGGGAGACCGAGGCGCCCGGGACGATCCTCTACCAGCCGCTCGAGACCTACGGCGTGCGCAAGTCCGTGCGCTGGCAGCCCTACACCTTCTATTACATGGACCTGCGCCCGTACAATTTCGGCTTCACCGGCTGAGCGGCGCGCAGGCGGCGGCGAGCCAGGAAGCCGCCTGCGGATCGAGCGACGGCCCGACCTCGCGCATCACGCGGGCGTGATAGGCGTCGAGCCAGTCCCGCTCCGACGGCGTGAGCAGCGACGGCGCGATCAGCCGCCGGTCGATCGGTGCGAGGCTCAGCGTCTCGAATTCCAGGAACGGGCGGGTCGCCGCGGCGAAGGCGGCCGGTCGCACCAGCAGCAGGTTCTCGATGCGGATGCCGTACTCCCCCGGCGCATAGAACCCCGGCTCGTTGGACAGGATCATCCCCGCCGCCAGCGGCACCGGCCGCGCCGCACGCGACAGGCTGACCGGGCCTTCATGCACGGACAGAAAGTTGCCGACGCCGTGGCCGGTGCCGTGGTCATAGTCCAGCCCCGCCTGCCACAGCGCGCTGCGGGCGAAGCTGTCGAGATGCGCGCCGCACACGCCGCGCGGGAACACCAGCGTCGCCATGGCGATATGGCCCTTCAGCACGCGGGTGTAGCGGTCGCGCAGCAGCGCCGGTGCGGCGCCGGGGCCGGTCCAGACCGTGCGGGTGATGTCGGTGGTGCCGTCGATATACTGGGCACCGCTGTCGATCAGATAGACCTCGTCGGGCTGCAGCGTGCGGTCGGTCTCCGGGGTGACGCGATAATGGATGATGGCGCCGTTGGGCCCGCTGCCGGAGATGGCGGCGAAGCTCTCGCCGCGGAATCCGTCCTGCGCCGCACGGAACGCCAGCAGGGACGCAGCGGCGGAGATCTCGGTGGCGATTCCGGCCTGGCCGTCCAGCCAGTGCAGGAAGCGGCAGACGGCGACGGCGTCACGGGCGTGGGCGCGGCGGCTGCCCTCCTGTTCGACGGCGTTCTTGCAGGCCTTGGGCAGCATGCACGGGTCGAGCCCGGCGATCACCTCGGCCCCGGCCTGCCGCAGCGTCTGGGCAAACCAGGCGGGGGACGCCGCGGGGTCGAGCCGCACGCGGCGGCCGGACAGGCGGGCGAGGGCGGCCGGCAGCTCTGCGCGGTCGAACAGGCCGACATTGTTGCCGAGCCAGGCGCGCGTCGCGGCGGGCAGCTTCTCGGGCGCCATGAACAGGTCGCACGGTCCGTCGGCGTGCACGACGGCGAAGCCGAGGGCGAACGGAGTGTAGGGCACATCGGCGCCGCGGATGTTGAACAGCCAGGCCAGGCTCGCGGGATCGCTGATGACGGCGGCGTGCAGGCCCTGCTCGCGCAGCAGGCCCGCGATCTCGGCCTGCTTGTCGGACGCGGCGCGGCCAGCGACGTCGAGCCCGTGCGGCACGGCCGGTGCCAGCGGCGGCGGCGGCTGGTCGTCCCACACCGCGTCTATCGGGTTGGCGGACAGCGCCACCAGCGCAAGCCCGGCCTCGGCATAGGGTTTCAGCGCCTCCTCCGGCATCAGCCACGGATCGTAGCCGACGCGCGCGCCTTTCTGTCCTGCAAGCTGTTCGGCCAGCCACGCCGGTGCGGGTGCATCGACCATGTGGCGGCGCTCCCACAGACCGGGGTCGGTCTGCGCCTGCAGCTGCAGCACATAGCGGCCGTCGGAGAACACGGCGGCCGTATGGCGTGTGACCACGGCAAGCCCCGCGCTGCCGGTGAATCCCGTCAGCCAGGCCAGGCGTTCGGCGCGGGCAGGGACGTATTCGCCCAGATGCTCATCGGCCCGCGGCACGATCACCGCCGCAAGATCCAGGCGCTGCATTTCCCCGCGCAGCGCCGCCAGCCGTTCCCCATGCATGCCCGAGACCTCACAGACCTTAACAAAAAACTCATAGCTGCACAGGAAGTCATGCGCTCAGCGCAATTCTGCGCGCCGGACTTGGCGCCTCAAAACGGCGGTTGAGCGGCATATATTGCGCTGCACAAGAGCTGTGTGACTTCGAGCGACATGCTCCCCGCCCGCCACGGCTCCACCACTTGGAAGTTGATCAGATGAACGCCCGCGTTGCCAAGGAAGAGATCGCTCTTCTCATGCCCACCTCCCTCGCCAGCTATGCCGACAGCGCCTATACCGCGCCGGCCCCGGCTGCCCCCTCTGTCCTCGCCCGCGCTGTGCGCTGGCTGGTCGACCTGTCCCGTCGCCGCGCCGTGCTCGCCGAGCTGAACGCGCTCAGCGATCATGAGCTGGCCGATATCGGTCTGAACCGCACCGAGCTGTCGCGCGTGTTCGACCCCGCGTTCGCCGCCCAGCGCAGCGCCACCCGCGCCGCACTCGGCCGCACCATGATGGCCTGAGCCAGACCAAAGGCTGGGGCATGATCGGGGCTGACGGTGGCCGTGACCCGGCCGGCGTCAGCCCTTTTCACGTCCGGATCTGCGCTGCTGCTGCTTCGCTTGCTGGAAGTTCAGGTCTGACGACATGACGCTTCAGCATAAAAATTAACATTCACACGATTATTTCTAAATATTAGACGCTTTTTTTGGTTTCGCCTTGTGATTATTACAACTGGGACCTTCATTGGATGAAGCCCAGATGTCGATTTCCCGTGGATACCGAGTCGATCCCAATAATGGCCGCTTCCCGCAAAGCATGCGTGAAGCCTTTTCTGACAACGGTTTGCCACCGGAGGCTGCGGCCGACGAGCGCGACAGACCGGCCAACCGCTCCGACGAGGCCACCCAGGACTGGCTGGCGGCCGCACAGCGTGTGGCGCTTGATGTTGATCTCGACGCCTCCGCGCATGCTCATGGCGCCATGCTGCGCCGCCGCGGCGTCCCGACCGCCACCAATCTCCTGTGCCTCGCCCTGATGCACGGCCCGGGCCGCATGCCGCTGCGCATGATCACCGAGCGGGCCGAACTGCATGGCATCGCCAGGGTCAGCGAGCCGGCCCTGCTGCGCCGGCTGTGCAACGCCGCCGGCTGGCTTGAGCACGTGGTGGACGCGCTGCTGACCCAACGCCTCGCCGACCAGCAGGGTGATGTGTCCGATCTGGAGACGGCATCGGTGGGCGCGCGCATGCGCCTGGCCGCGTCCGGACCGTTCATGGCCTCCACGTTGCCGGGTGGCCCGCTGATGGCGTCGCGCAGCCAGTCCATGCAGGAGCGCCTGGCGCTGCAGTCGATGGCGGCACGGGCTTTCGTCGTGCACTTCGCGCCCTGGCCGTCCGATCTGTTCACCGACACGCAGATCCACTGGCTGCTGTGCGTGCGTTGGAACTTCATCTCGGCCAATCTGCGCGACACGCTGGCCAATCGCCACGATGCCGACCAGCAGGAGGGATCAAGCCTGGATCGCTGCCGGCTCAATGCCTGCCTGCTCGCGGCGCTGATCTCGGCGGACGCCTGATCGACCTGCCCGTTCGGGCCGACCTGCAGAATCCCGGCAAGCGGTTTGCCGGGATTTTTTATGCCCGCGGCGGTTCACATTGGGTGACACGGCGCCGCTGGTGTCCCGAAATCCCAAAAAGCCGGAGCCGGCGTCTCGAAATCCTGGGTCCGGCTGATGCGGATTTTCCGCGGAAAACAGGCTTTGAAAGTATCAAAAACATAAAATTGCGAAGTATCATTATCCAATTTATGATAATCATTTTAATATAGTCAATTTGTTGTTGAGTGTTAGGAGAAAATTAAGCAATGATTAGCGCACCAACAAAACAGGTGCGCAAATGACCCCCTTCGACGTGACATATGCACATGAGTTCCTGATCGAGCAGTCCGTGATGGCGGACGCGAGCCTCCGTGCCCACACCGCGGCCCCAACCGCCACGCGGATCGATCTCGCCCCCGTTCTCGCCGCGGCCCCGCCGGCCGAGCAGTTTCCAGGCTTCCCGCTGGTGGAAACGATGGCCATCCGCGCCGCCCTTGCCGTGCAGGCCCAGCCGCAGCCGCAGCCGCGCTCGATGCTGACGCCGAGCTACACCGAGTTCCTGCTGCAACTGCTCGACAAGGACAGCGTGATAACCGGACTTGTGGTTATCGCGGCCTATATCGGGCTCATCCAGTCCCTCTGATACCGCTGCATCCCTGCCCGGAAGCGAGACACGTGACATGATCATCGGATATGGACATCTTCCCGCCTCTGCCGACGCGGCTGCCATCGACCGGCTGCGTCAAGACCTCACCCAGGCGGGAGCTGAGGCGGTCTTCGTGGAAGCCGCACAGCCGCAAGCCGGCGGCGACATCGGCTCCTGGCCGGCGCTTGACTGCGCGCTGGCTTCATCGGGCCGCGGCGATGTGCTGCTGGCACTGAGCCCCGCCCATCTCGCCCGCTCGGTGGTCGAGCTGCTGCAGGTCGCCGACCGGCTTGCCGCGCGTGGCGCCTCGTTGCGGGTGATGAACGTGGCCGGCACCCAGATGCTGGACACCGCGACCCAGGCGGGTGCGACCATGCTGGCCGCCCTCGGCCTGCTCAACGCCTTCGGCCAGGGCGGCGTCAGCGGCATGTTCGCAGCGCAGCCGCAGCAGTCCGGCCTGACGGATCTGGCGCTCGACAGCTTTGCGCCGCGCCGCCCGCGTGGCCGCCCGCCGACTGCCTCCACCCAGGCTGTGGAGATCGCCCGCCTGCGTGCTGCCGGCATGCGCGCGACCGACATCGCGGACCGGTTGAAGATCTGCCGGGCCTCGGTCTATCGCGTGCTCAACATGAACAGCGGGACGTCCCAGGGGCAGCCGGCCGAACGCAAGTCCCGCCCGCCCGAGCCGCGCCCCGCGGCCAAGCCGATCACCCAGGTGGTGCCGCAGGTGGTGCGGGCCTATCCGCCGATCGCGCGGCAGTTCAGCCTGCACCGGTCCTGAAAAACAGGAACGGCCCCGCTGTGGGGCCGTTCCGAGACAATCATGCCGCCGACCTGTGTTACGTGGTGCGCACAACCTGCTGCAGCCGTCGCGCCACCTGGGCGGCACGCCCCTGGGGCGCATGTTCACCGGCGGCATCCGGCGCAGCCTGCGCCGCCGTCAGTCCGCCCTGGTTGAGGATCCGATACACGGAAGCCCGGCCGATCCCGAGCCGATCGGCGATATCCGTCGCCCGCAGGCCGCGGGCATGCAGACGCGCCACCTCGTCTGATTGGCTGAGCGCGGTGGCCGGGCGGCCACGCGGACGCGTGACCTGCTCGCCCTCGACAGCTTGCTGAACCAGAGCGGCGCGTGCCGGACCTTCCGGCGCGATGGCGTGCAGGATGGCGAGTGCGCCCAGCATCGCGCGCCCTTCCACGCTGGCCGTGTCCAGCGACATGAACCCCGCAACGCGCAGCACCCGCAGCGATGCGCCCTTGGCCTCCAGCCGGCCGACCACCGCAAACAGATCCTGCGGCGACCGCGCCAGGCTCTCGATGCTGACGCTGACCAGCACATCGCCCGCCGCAATCGCATCGATCGCGGCGTCGAGCTGGGTGCGCGGCGTGTCTTTGACGATAACATCGATGAACAGACGACCGACACCGGCCGCGATCAGGGCGGAATGCGGTTCGACGTCGGCCGACGGGGCGCCCGGATACAGGGCGGCATACCCGATCAGCACGTAACACCCCAGTGTTCTGTCGGCGCGTTGATCATGTCATCTTCCCGGCATCACGACGGCATGCACCGCCGCATCACACTGCTTAACAATTGCTGTTATACCGGTTATCCACAGGCAGGCAATGATTGTTTTGCAACGGGAAACGTTGTTTTGCAGCGAGAAACCCGGGCACTCTGTCCGGGCACGCGGTGCAGGTCCGAATCGAAGTCCGGACCGGTCACGTTGCGTGCCCGGAGGGCGCCTGTCGGCAGTGTCAGTTCTTCAGGGCGAAGGCGAGAACGACGCCCAGCACCAGAGACCCGACAATGCTGCCATAGATCACCAGTTCGGTGAATGCCTGGCGGTTGCGGTTGATATACTCGGACATGGCATGGTCTCCTTGTTGGCGGTGTGTCTGGATTACTCAAAACTTGTTATCGAAAAAATAGTTTTCTTTTTTTCGCATTTTATTGAGATTTCGTGTGTTGTAGTAAATGTGGCGAAAGAAGAAGGATCGGGAAGGGTCGTGTTTTATCCGCTGTTTGATGAGGCCGGTGGTCGTCTGACACCCCTTGGCTTTGGCGGCGTCGGGCTGTGACCAGATCTGTGCCTCCGGCCAATGGCCGGCCGGAACCCGCCGGTTCCAGACATGACGGACCGGAGGGTGAGCGCCCGGTTCTGCAGGAACTGGCGCATGGCATGCGCGGTGCCGCGCAGTTGCTCGACAGTGTCGCGGCCTCCTCGACGACACCAGCACATCTGCGTGCGGCGCTCGAACTGCTGGGCAGCCTGCTGCATCGCAGTGCCGACCAGGCGGGCCTGCTGGTCGAGGATCTTGGTCTGGATCTGACACAGACGCTGGGGGTCACCACCACCGATCTGGCCCGCATGCATTTCGCGCCGGTCGACCCGCCCTATCAGCGCCACCCCGCGACCCTGGAGGGCTGGACGGCGCGCAGCGAGGCGGAGTTCACACTGTGGGGCACGGTGGAGCAGATCCTCGGCGAGGATGACTCGTTGCTGGACATTCGGTTCAAGGCGAACCCGGATGAGCATCTGCAGCTCGTTGATGCGATCGAACGGGTGCACCAGCGTTGGCAGGCCGAGGTGAAGAGCCTGGAGGCAACCCTGCTGCGGCTGGCCGTGGTGGTGGCGCGCTGGGAGCAGTCAGGCGATTAAAAGAAAGCAGTTCTCTAGTAAGAAAAGAACCAAAAACGTCTATCCGACCGCGATCTTCCGGTCCAGAAAGTGCGTACACAAACGAATAAAAGTCTTTTGCTTCTTTTCTTTAGAAAAGAAGACCTTCCTATCTTACTGCCCCACCACCTCACCGGGATAAAGCCCATAGATCGCCGCGCGGTGCAGCCATCCGCGATACTGGCCCACTTCCGCATTGCACCAGTCCTGCGCGGACGGGCAGGCGATCAGATGCCCCACCACCCCCACCTTCAGGGTCGCCACCGGGCCAGCCGTGTCGGCGGCGGTCGCCCGCAGCGTGACATCGGCGCCACGAACGGCAAAGCCGCGCCGCGGCGACAGCGTCTGCGCCCGCACCCAGCCGCGCACCGCATCCTGGTCCTGCACCAGCCGCCAGTCATCCAACTCGCGGATGACCTCCACCGGCAGGTCGCGGCGGTGATAGACCCAGTCGATCGGATAGCGTGTGCCGGGGCCCACGCGCAGGTTCACGTCATCGAAGCGCAGCGACATGAAGCGCGGGATGGCGAGCCCGGTGACGGCGCCCTTGGTGGGATCGGGGGCGGTCACCGGCGGGGTCGGCAGCGTCTCGGGTTCCGGCTGTGGCGGGGTGGCGGGCGCCGGGGCAGGGGAGGGGAGAACGGGTTTGGCGGCAGGCTTCGCCGGAGGTTTCGGCTTTGCCTTGGTGTGCGACTTCTGCGCGTGGGTGTTTGGCTGCGGCTGCACGACAGGGGCCGTGTGGGGTGCTGGGTGGGCGAGCACCGACGGCGTGGTCTGGGCCTGTGCCGGGGCGAACCCTGCCACAACGAGCAGACCGATCAGCGCAAGCCGCCTCACAGCGTGATCACCTGGCCACCGCGCGTGGCCTCCAGAAACGTCACCACGCCGGCCACCTCCACGCCTTCGGCCAGATCAGCCGTGATGTCGGCCAGGCGCAGCCCGGCCTCACAGGCGATCAGCCGCACGCCGAGCTCGACGGCCGCCTCCCGCAGGGTCGACAGTCCCGCAACCCCGCGAGTCGTGGCCAGCGTCTCGAAGTCCGCCGCCCTGGGCAACGTGGCCAGCAGCGCCCGGCAGCCCTGGTTCGTCGCGAACAGCGTCACCGTGCGCCCGATCGCGGCCGCCGCCGTGGCCACCACGAAGGCGTAGTGGGCCCGCTCGGCATCGCCGGAGATCAGCAGCACGCCCAAAGGGTCAGACGGCATAGGACGGCGCTTCCGCGGCGACATGGCCGGAGAGGTCGCGCAGGGTGGCGTGCGCCCCGCAGGACGCACAGCCAGGATCGGCAGGCAGGCGGATGGTGCGGAACCGCGTGGCCAGCGCATCCCAGATCAGCAGGCGTCCGGCCAGGGTCTCGCCCACGCCCAGGATCTCCTTGAGCACCTCCGTCGCCTGCAGCGTGCCCATCACCCCGGTGACGGCGCCGAGCACGCCGGCCTCGCCGCAGCTCGGCACCAGCCCCTCCGGCGGCGCCTCGGGGTAGAGGCAGCGGTAGCACGGCCCACCGAGATGCGGCCGGAACACCGAAAGCTGGCCCTCGAAGCGCAGCACCGCGGCCGAGACCAGCGTGCGCCGGGCCAGCACGCAGGCATCGGCCACCAGGAAACGCGTCGGAAAATTGTCGGTGCCGTCGCAGACGATGTCGTAGCCCGCGATCATTTCCAGGGCGTTGGCGGGCGTGAGGCGGGTGCGATGCGCCGCAATCGCCACATCAGGGTTGATCGCGGCCATGGCGGCGGCGGCGCTGGCCGCCTTCGCCTGGCCCAGATCGGCCACGCCATGGGCGATCTGCCGCTGCAGGTTGGAGAGCTCCACCACATCGTCATCGACCATGCCGATCCGCCCCACCCCGGCCGCGGCCAGATACAGCGCCAGCGGCGAGCCGAGGCCGCCGGCGCCGATCACCAGCACGCTGGCGGCGCGCAGCTTCGCCTGCCCGGTGCCGCCGACCTCGCCGAGCAGGATGTGGCGGGAATAGCGGTGGATCTCGGCTTCGGTAAAATCCATGTCCATGGCATGAACATAGGGCGGGAGGGCGCCCGCACGAAGGGGGCATGCGCATGACGGACCGGGCCTTGGTGCTGTTCTCCGGCGGACAGGATTCGGCGACTTGCCTGGCCTGGGCGCTGGCGCGGTTCGATCACGTGGAAACTGTGGGGTTCGACTATCGCCAGCGTCATGCGGTGGAGCTGCAATGCCGTGGCCCGGTGCGCGACGCGCTGGCCGCCATCGGCGGCTGGCGCGGCACGCTGGGGCCGGACCATCTGGTGGATCTCGGCGCAGCCCTGGCCGGGATCGGCGCCACCGCCATGACCGAGGATGTCGCGATCCGCCTGTGCGAGAACGGCCTGCCCAACACCTTCGTGCCCGGCCGCAACCTGCTGTTCCTGACCTACGCCGCCGCCATCGCCGATCGCCGTGACCTCAAGGTGATCGTGGGCGGGATGTGTGAGACCGATTTCTCGGGCTACCCCGACTGCCGCGACGACACGATCAAGGCCATGCAGATCGCCCTCAACCTGGGCATGGACCGGCGGTTCCGCCTGGAGATGCCGCTGATGTGGATCGACAAGGCGGCCACCTGGGCCCTGGCCGAGACCCTCGGCGGACCGGGGCTGGTGAACGCAATGGTGGAGCATACCCACACCTGCTACCTCGGCAATCGCGAGGATCGGCACGACTGGGGTCATGGATGCGGAACCTGCCCGGCCTGCGAACTGCGGGCGAAAGGCTTTCAGCAGTATCGGGGAGCATAACCCCGGATGGTAGTTTCCGATCCTGCCCGGAACCCAGGCAGCACGGCATAGCTGGGTGGCACGTGCTTTCATGCCATCAAGGACACGCTCATGAAGATCATCTGGATCGCAGCCTCCGCCGCAGCCCTGTTCGGCACCGCGGCGATGGCGCAGCCCGCACCGGCCTCCTCGGCCGCCGGCTCCAACCATTCCCTCCCGCCCGTGATGGCGGCAGGAACGCCGATTGTGGCAACCACCCCGGCGTACACCCCGGTCAGCGCCTTCACCTCGGTGCCCCCCGGCACGCAGATGACCTCGCAGGTGCTGGGCCTGCATATTCATGACGCCGCCAACAAGGACATGGGCGAAATCAAGGATATCGCCTACGGCCCCCAGGGCGTTCAGTCCTACATCGTCGGCGTCGGCGGCTTTCTCGACATGGGCGAGCATTACGTCGCGGTCGACCCGGCCGCGATCAAGCTGGCCTATGACGCGGTCGCC
Source organism: Rhodospirillales bacterium (assembly GCA_037445025.1). Lineage (GTDB taxonomy): Bacteria > Pseudomonadota > Alphaproteobacteria > Acetobacterales > Acetobacteraceae > CAIQQQ01. Next base: position 117,735 of record JBBILI010000002.1, on the reverse strand, counting down.
AAGACATGGAGCGCCACGCTCGACGCCACGGCCGACCAGCTGAAGGCCGCGCCCGCGTTCACCTACGCGCACTGATCGCGACACCTGCGGCCGGCCCCGCACGGGGCCGGCCCGACGCCTGACTATTCCTCGTCCACCACCTCGTCCGCCGGCATCGGCCCATCGAGCCCGAGCAGCAGGTCAGACCGGACATCGTCGATCGCATCGACATTCCTGAGCCTTCGCCCGATCGCACGCTGCCGCACCAGCGTGGCGCCGATTCCCTTCTGCAGCGTGTCCGCCTGCTTCTGCAGCGCGGCCAGCGCATCGCCGAACTTCCCCCATTCCAGCTTCACCGCGCCCAGCGTCTCGCCGATCTCGGACGCCTTCTGTTCGAGGGCGAGTGTCACGTAGCTCACCCGCAGCGTGTGCAGAAACGCCGGCAGCAGGCTCGGCCCCATCACCATCACCCGGCACTTCGTGCGGACTTCGTCGATCAGTCCCGGCACGCGGGCGATCTCGGCGAACAGGCTGTCGCTGGGAACGTAGAGAATGCCGAATTCCAGTGTGCGCGGCACCTCGATGTATTTGCTGTCGATCCGCCGCGCCTCCAGCCGGATGCGGTTGGCCAGCGCCGCGCGGGCGGCAGACTCCTCCTCCCGCAGCCCCGCCTCGTTGGCCGCCACCAGGCGGGTGAAATCCTCGGTGGGGAACTTGCTGTCGATCGGCAGCCAGGCGTGCTCCTGCCCCCGCCCGGGCACGCGCAGCGCGAACTCCACCACCTCGGCACTGGCCTCCTTCACCCGGAAATTCTTCTCGAACGCCCCCACCGGCAGAATATCCGTCAGCAGCGCCTCCAGCTGCGCCTCGCCCCAGCCGCCGCGAGACTTCACGTTGGAGAACAGGCGTTTGAGATCGCCGACCTCGCCGGCCACGGTCTGCACCTGCCCGATCGCCTGCTGCACCGCGCCGAGCTGCTCCTGCAGGCTGGTGAAGCTGTCCTTGAGCTGCTTCTCAAGGGCCGATTGCAGCTTTTCGTCGACCGCTCGGCGCATCTCCTCAAGCTTGGCCTCGTTGCCCACGCGCATCTCGTCGAGCCTGGCACCGACCACAGAGCGGAGCTGCTCCTGCTCGGCGCGCAGTTGTGCCTCGAGTGCCGCGAGCCGCTCGGAGAACCCCTTCAGCGAGGTCTCGGAAGTGGTGGCGGCGCGGTCGACGGTCTCGCTCAGCATGCCGCGAAAATTTCCCATCACCAGCTGCATCGCCTCATTGCCCTCGCGCACGGCACGGCTGAACCGGTCGAACTGCTCAGCCTGGGCGGACTGGCCTGCCTGCACCTTGTCGAAGGCCTCGGACAGGCCGGAGCGCAGGCCGGTGGCAAGCTCGTGGCGCAAACCCTGATCCAGGTGTCGCAAGGTCTCGCCCAGCTCGCGCAGCCGGTTCTGGATGGCGGCGGCAGCCGAACGCGACGCGAGCGTTGCCAGCATCGAAGCCATCGACACCGCAGCTGCGATCGCGGCGAGGATCAGCGTGATCTGGATCAGCGTTGTGTCGGGCATGGAGCGGTTCCGGGATTGTGGCAGGGATATCGGTCTGCCCGGCTTCGCCGGTCAACCATTCCTCAACCTTTACTGCCTAGCGTGGCCGCAGCGGATGGGGGAGCAAAGTGGCAATGCCCGGTTGGACGTATGGCCTCACGGTCAGGCTTGGTGCTGAATTCGTGGCGTTGGCGGCGGCCATTGTGGCTTTGACGCTGATCGCGCTGGATCGAACGGGGGACGGCACGGCTGTGATGGTCCTGGCCGGCGCGTCGCTGGGGCTGTGCTGCGGGCTCGCAGTCGTCGTGTTTCTGCGCGTGATGGCGCCGTTGCGGGTGGTGGCTCGCCAGTTGCAGGCAATGGCCGACGGCGACGATATGATCGATCTCCGCATCGGCGAGCGGCGTGATGAACTCGGCGCGATCGGCCGTGGCTTGACGGCGCTGAAGGTTTCCCTCGCAAACGCGCTGCGGCTGGGACGCATGGTGGATGACATGCCGCTGGCCGTCATGCTGGCCAACCCGCACTCCGGCGTCATCACCTATGCCAACCAGACCAGCCTTGATCTGTTGCGCGGGATGGAGGCGCATCTGCCGATCAAGGCGGCACAGCTGGTTGGCGCGAACGTTGACATCTTCCACAAAAATCCGGCGCATCAACGCGCCATTTTGGCGGAACCGAACCGCCTGCCCTGGCGGGCCAAGGTGAAGCTTGGACCGGAGACGATGGATCTCAAGATCTCCGCGGTGCGGGACGGGCGCGGCGCCTATCTGGGGCCGATGCTGGTCTGGTCCGTGATCAGCCGGTCGGTACGGCTGGCCGATGACTTCGAGCACAATGTCGGAAGTGTGGTTGACAAGGTGTCACGCGCCGCCGGCCAGCTGCGCACAGAGGCGGACACGGTGGCCGGCAATGCGGGTTCGACGGAGCGGCAGGCGGTGAACGTGTCCTCTGCGGCCGAGCAGGCGGCGGCGAATGTATCGACCGTCGCCGCGGCAGCCGAGGAACTGGCGAGTTCGGTCTCTGAGATCGGCCGCCAGGTGGAAGAGAGTGCCCGGATCAGCCGGCACGCCGCCGAACAGGCCGGAGCGACGGACAGCATCGTCGACAGCCTCGCCACAGCCGCTGGCAAGGTGAGCGAGGTGGTGCGGATGATCCATGCCATCGCGGCCCAGACCAACCTGCTGGCGTTGAATGCCACCATCGAGGCGGCGCGCGCCGGGGAGCACGGCAAGGGTTTCGCGGTGGTGGCCAGCGAGGTGAAGGATCTGGCCAATCAGACGGCCGTCGCGACGTCCAGCATCACCCAGCAGATCGACGGCATGGCCCAGGCCACCACACAGGCGGTGGCTGCGATCCGCGACATTCGCAATACCATCGACCGGATCAGCGACATCGCAACCAACATCGCCTCGGCCGTAGAGCAGCAGGGCGCCGCCACCAGCGAGATCGCACGCAACGTGCAGGAGGCGGCGCGCGGTACCAGTGAGGTGACGACGAGCATCGCCTCTGTCTCCGACACGGCAGGCGCGACCGGGGCCGCCGCCGGTCGCATGCAGGACGCGGCCGGAACTCTTGCGGGACAATCCAACAGCCTGCGCGAACAGATGGATGCCTTCCTGGTGGAGATACGATCGGCCTGACGGGCTGGCGTCATCCCCGCGTGACATCAGACCGTTGCACCAAGCCACGGTGCAGGCACAATGGTGTCAATGGAACTGGGAGCGAGTCCGGTGCGGGTGCTGGTGGTGGAGGATGTCGCGACGGTGGCAGCGGTGATGGAATCCGCGCTGCGCTCGGCGGGCATGGAAGCGGTCTGTGTGCCGACCAGCGCGGCAGCCCTGGCCTCCCGCGCTGTGTTCCGGCCCGACGTGGTACTGCTTGATCTATCGCTGCCCGACGGGGACGGGATGAACCTGGTTGCGCCGTTCGTGTCAGACGGCTGTGGCGTCATCGTGGTGACGTCCAGCGGTGCGGAGGCCGAGCGTGTCGCAGCGCTCGACATCGGCGCGGATGACTACATCGTCAAACCCGTGATGGTGCACGAACTCGCCGCTCGCATCCGTGCCGTGCATCGCCGGCTGCAGGGTCGCAGCATCAGGGGGGAGCGCAGCGCGCGGATCGGCGTCGATCTGGCGATCCGGCAGCTCATCGGCCCGGATGGCACGCGAAGCGATCTCACCGAGGCGGAGTCGCTGATGTTGGAGGCGCTGCTCGATGCGGCGGGGACCGCCGTGTCGCGCGAATGGCTAAGCCGCGTGGCCCTGCGCCGGCCGGTGCATATCGATGACCGCAGCGTGGACCAGCTGGTGCTGAAGCTGCGCCGCAAGCTTTCCGCGCTGGGCTGCCCGGAGCGCACCATTTTGTCGGTGCGACGGCAGGGGTATGTGATCAGCGATCCCGGGCTGTTTCAGAGAAGTGATGAGAGGTAAGCGGTTCTTTTTTGAAAAAAAGAACCAAAAAACTTTCGATTGGCTGGCGCCCCGCTCCGGAGAGGCCAAAACCAAAACGATAGAAAGTCTTTTGCTTCTTTTCTTCAGAAAAGAAGATCTTATCTTCCTGCCTTGAGCAGCGGAAGCTTGAACATAGAAGAGAACGGCGCAGGATTGCTTGACAGCGTGGGCAGCCCGAACAGGCTGGAGAACGGCGCCGCCTTGGCCACCCGTGTCGGCAGCCCGAACAGGCGCGAGAGCGGCGCCGCGGCGCCCGAGAGCAGCGGCAGCCCGAGCCATTTCGAGAAGGACGTGGCGGAACTGGTCAGCGTCGGCAGCCCGAAGAACGTCTCGAACGGCGTCGGGTCGCTGGACAGCACCGGCATCAGCAGGGCCGATGACAGCGGGGTGGCCTCGTTCCAGGCCGGCGGCGGATCGCTCGGCTCGACATAGCCGGACGGGATCGGGCTGAATTCATCAAGTGTGTCGATCGCCAGCTGGGCGAAGCCGAACGGCGCATGCACCGTCACCAGCGAACCGCCCTCCATCACGCCTTTGGCGTAGAGGCGTGCCATGGCCTTCGGCACCATCCCCTTCATGATCGCCGCCATCACGGCTTCCAGCTTGCCCTCTGCGCTGTCCCCCTGCTCGGCTGCCGCCGGGGTGACGAGATGGATGTCATGGATGCGAAAGCCGAGGCTTGTCAGCTTCTTCACGGCATCGGTGGCCACGGCGGCGCTTGAGAACATGCGGTCGATCGTCTGGGTCATTTCGTCTCCATTTCGGCCTCGCGGCAGTGAGTGATGCGTCAGGAAGGCTGTTCCGCCCGGGAGAAGGCGCTCATGCGCCGCAGCAGCGGGGACATCGTGATGATCGTGGCCAGCAGCAGCACAACCTCGAGGCAATAGACGAGATCATAGGCCATGGCGGCGCTAAGCTCGGTGGGTGGTAGGAAGCTGGCGCCGACATCGCGCAGAATGCCGCCCAAGGCGATGGCAAGTCCGGCCGCCGAAGCCTGCACCGCACCCCAGGCGCCCAAGGCAAGCCCGGTCTGGCTCTTGGGTGCGAGGTTCATCGTCGCCGTCAGCGTGCCGTGGCCGAACAGACCGGCGCCGAAGCCGATCAGAAACGTGCCGAGCGCGAACAGCGCCGGCGAGCCGGCGGGGGCGGCCGAGATCACCGCGGCGAAGGCCGGCAGGCCGACCAGCGCGCCGTAGCAGGCCATCTTGAACGGATCGAAGCCGCGGCTGAGCGCGCGCGAGGCGAGGCCGAACCCGAACAGGCCGCCCACGGCGAGGGTTGCGGTCAGCTTCGTGGTGCCGCCCACCGAAAGATGCAGGATCTGGCCGCCATAGGGCTCCAGCAGCACGTCCTCCATGCTGAACGCCATGGTGCCGAGGCCCACCACCACCAATCTGCGGATCGCCTGGCCGCCATGGGCGAAACGCTGCCAGGCCTCGCGGAATTTCGGCGGCGCCGGCTGGGCCACCTGGGTGGACTGGCCACGCTGCCGCGCCTCCATCTTCCACAGGGCGATCGCGTTCAGCACCACGGTCACCACCGCGGCGCCCTGAATGACCTGGATCAGACGCCCCTGGGTGAAATCGCTGAGGAAGGCCCCGAAGCCGATGGCGCTGCCGATCATCCCGAACAGCAGCATCACATACATCAGCCCGACCACCTTGGGCCGCGAGTCTTCGGGCGCGATATCGGTGGCCAGCGCCAGACCCACGGTCTGGACGGTGTGCAGTCCGGCCCCCACCAGCAGGAAGGCCAGGCCCGCGGCGGCATCGCCGATCCAGGCGGGGGCGCTGGCGGCATCGCCGGCGCCGGCGAGCACGAGCAGAGCGAACGGCATGATCGCCAGTCCGCCGAACTGCACCATGGTGCCGCGATAGATGAAGGGCACGCGCTTCCAGCCGAGCACGGAGCGGTGATTGTCGGAACGGTAGCCGATCAGCGCGCGAAACGGCGCGAACAGCAGGGGGAGCGAGATCATCACACCCACCAGCGAGGCCGGCACGCTGAGCTCGACGATCATCACGCGGTTGAGTGTGCCCACCAGCAGGGTCAATGCCATGCCGCAGGCGACCTGGAACAGCGACAGGCGCAGCAGCTTGGACAGCGGCAGGTCCGGCGTGGCGGCATCGGCGAATGGCAGGAATCTCGTGCCAGCTGCGGCCCAGGCCCGCATCGCCTTCTGGCTGTAACGGTTCATCTGTGTCCGGCCCTATCCCGCATCCGGCCCGCAAGGCGGCGCCGGGTGAGCAACAATCTCTTGGTCTCGTCTCAACGCATCATCGGCTCGATTGACGCTCGAAGGCGGCAAAGTGCAGATCCAGCGTCGTGCGGGTTAAAACCCGTGAACGCCGGCGTCACCGCCCCCGTCGTCAAACGCGTCGTCTTGATGGTGCGCGGCTCCGGATGGCACGGAACGCGGCGCAGCCATCCCACGCGAGGCTGCCTTACTTCACGCCTGCATAGGCCAGCTGGCCTGGTGCGCGGTGCGAGGTGTCAGGCATCGTGACCGACGCCGTCGTGGTCGTCGTGGAGCCGGTCGGCGTCACGGTGACAACGAAGGAGGCGGGCTTGCCGGCTTCCGGAGCGGCGGGTGTCACGGTGATGGCGAACCCGTTGCCGGTGTTCGGCGTCACCTGGGCGACCGGGGCCACCGGGTTGGAAGCCGTCTTGACGCCGATCTTGCCGAGGTTGAGGTGATCGGCAAACCACGGCGAGTGCGCAAGAATGACCCCGTGCACGGTCAGCGCCATCAGCACAACGCCACCGAGGAACAGCGGAATGCCGAGGCTCGGGTTGACCACAGTCCACATTTTACCCTGGTTCATGTCGGGTACTCCTTAATGAAGCCAAGGTGTGTAGACGAACGCGAGAAAATGCGCGATCACGGAGATAACGCCGAACACGCGCGTGCCATCGATGATGTGCTTGTGCAGTTCTTCGGATTCCGCAATTGTCAGGCCGGTCGGCCAGACCTTGTTTGGATCATCGACCATTACTTCAACTCCCTTCGATACGCTTGAGCAGTCACTCGACACCCATGCAGTCGGCCGATCGCTGTCGAGCGCGCGACCATCCGACTTCCCTCCAGCCTCGAGTCCCATCCCGAGCCAGCCACACAGCCAAGGCTGTGCCTCCGTCCGGCCTGGTCCGTCGCCAATTGCAGGGAGCAGTGCCTCCTGGGAGATCCCGCTACCCCAACGAGTGTCATGGTATCGTGACAGTTGAACATGTCAACGACGAGCTACAGAAGTGGTGAAGAATCTTCGGCAGGTTGCTTCAACAACAAGAAAACACGGCCGAAAGTCCTATGTTGCGACTTGACCGCAAGTTGACACTTTTGAATAGAGTGTCAGAACATATTGACACGTCGCACTGCAGCATCGTGAACAGTCCAGGCGCCCTGGTCATACGGACGCGCCTTGACGACCGACGGGCGCTTTGCACCGGCGCGAACATGCGGGCGATCAATCCGCCACGTCGGGCCAGGTCTCCTGCTGGCCGTACTCCGCGGCCTGTGCTGCCTTCGAGACATAGCCATCCGCCACATCATCCGTCACATCCTGCCGGGCGCGGCTGTCGGGCCGGCCGTAGCCGGAGCCGCCGGCGAGCTGCACCTCGACGATGCGATCGACCCGGTCGAGCGTCACCAGTTCGCCGGTGCCGCAATCCTGCACCACATTCCCCTCGGCATCGCGCACCAGCCCGTGCACAGGCCCGCCCGGTCTGCCGCCGAACAGGCCTTCGGTGCGGATGCCGACGCCTTCCGGGTACACCGAGAACAGCGTGGGCAGCCCGTCATCGTGCAGCTTGCGCACACGGGTGCGCACGCCCAGGCCGCCGCGGAACCGGCCGGGGCCGCCGGAATCGGTGACCAGCGATTTCTCCAGCACCAGCACGGGCGCGCGCGTCTCCATCAGCTCGATGGAGGTGTTCGAGGCGGAGGTGGGGTAAAGCAGGGCCGATTTGCCGTCGGCGCGCTGGCAGGCACCCTGGCCGCCGCCCATGAAGAAATGGTCGGCATAGAGCTGGCCGGCGCTGTCGTGGCCATAGATGTTGATTGCGTGCGGCAGACCCGTCGCCGCCTGTACTTGGCCGGGGGCGGCCTCGGACAGCGCGCGGAAGATGTTGGGCGCGATGTACCAGCCGGTCCGCGTGCGCAGGTTGACCGCGGCAGGCTTGTTGGCATTCAGGATGGAGCCTTCCGGCAGCACCACGGTGAACGGCCGGTAGCAGCCGGCATTGCTGCGCACACCCGGCGAGAGGATGCATTTCATCGGGTAGGTCGCGTGTGCCGCGGCGTAGGACCAGGTGCAGTTCAACCCGCCCTGCGGCTGCTGCGGCGGTGCTCCGGTGAAATCGAGCGTGATGGCATCGCCTGCCACAGCCACCTTCAGCGGGTAGCGCAGCCTGGTGCCCAGCGGGTTGTTCCAGATCTCCGACTCGTAGATGCCGTCCGGCAGGGCGCGGATGGCGTCGCGCACCGCCATCTCCGAGCGGTTCTGCACAACCGCGGCCAGCGCGCGCAGATCGTGCATGCCGTAATCGTCCATGAACGTCAGCAGCCGGTCCGCGCCCAGCTGGTTGGCGGCGACGAAGGAATGCACATCGCCGAGCACCTCTTCTTTCTTGCGCACGTTCTCGCCGAGCAGCGTGAACAGGTCCTCGTTCGGAACGCCCGCGCGATACAGATACATCGGCGGAATCTGGAATCCTTCGTCGTAGATCTCGCGCGCGCGCAGCGAATCCTTGGTGCCGCCGATATCGCCGACATGGCCGACGGTGGCGGTCAGCGCCACCAGCACGCCGTGGCGAAACACCGGGGTGACGACGGCGATGTCGAACAGATGCCCCGCGCACAGCCACGGGTCGTTGGTGATCAGCACGTCTCCTGGCCGCAGCGTCGACGGCGGATATTTCTGCAGCAGCGCCTTCACCGCGATCGGCACGGTGAGGTTGAACACCGGCATGGCGCGTGGCGAGTGGGCGAGGCTCTCGCCGTCGGGGTCGAGCAGGTCGGTGGCGAAATCCTGCGCCTCGGACACGATGAGCGAGAAGGCCGTGCGCACGATGGTGTGCCACATCTCCTCCACCACCGTGACCAGGCGGGCCCACATGATCTCGAGCGACACCGGATCGCTCTCGATCAGCGCCATCGCAGCGGCGATGGGCGTTTCTTGCGTGATGCGCGCGGCGGCGGGTTCGGCCACGGCGATGCGGATGCGCATTGTGCCGGTGGCATCCACCGTCAGCCGGTCGCCCGGGCTGATGATGGTGGTGGCCTCGCGTTCCTCGATGATGGCGGGGCCTGCGATGTCGGCGGCGGTGGTGAGCGCGTAGCGGTCGTACACCGGGGTATCGACGAAGCCGTCGCCGAACCAGGCGCGGCGTGTGCCCTTCAGCGCCGCACCGGTGGCGGCAAGATCGGCTTGGGCGAGGGGCAGGTTCGGGATCGGCCCGCGGCAGCGCACCCGCAGGGAGACGAGCTGGATACCGACGCCGTCATAGACCGAGGTGTAGCGCGCGGCATAGGCGGTGGCGAAGGCGGCGCGGATGCCGGGCATCGCATCGTCGGTGATGGCACTGTCCGGCAGGGGCACGTTGATTTCGTGCAGCTGGCCGAACAGCCGCATGTCGGCAGAGCGTTCGATGGTGATGTCGGTGACGCCGGCTGCGGTCAGATGCGCCGCGGTTTCGGCTTCGAGCTCCCGCAGTACCGTGTCGATGGCCGCCGCCGCTCCGGCCGTCTCCAGGCGGATCGGGTGACTGCGCACCTGCTCGAACGAGAGCGGGGCGGCGAGAAAGCCCAGCGCCGAGGCGGCGCCCGAGGCCGGCGGGATCAGCAGTTCCGTCACCCCCAGCGCGCGCGCCACGCCGGCGGCATGGGCGGGACCGGCGCCGCCGAAGCCGACCATGGCGTACCGGCGCGGGTCGCGCCCCTTCTCCACGATATGAATGCGCGCGGCTGCCGCCATGCTTTCAGTGACGACGCGATGGATGCCCCACGCGGTCTGCACCGCATCGAGCCCGAGCTGCGATCCGATGCCGGCCAGCGCCGCCTTGGCGGCTTCCTCATCCAGGCGCATGCGGCCGCCGAGGAAGAAGCCGGGATCGTAATAGCCCAGCACCAGATTGGCGTCGGTCACCGTGGGCTGCGTGCCGCCGCGCCCGTAGCAGGCCGGTCCCGGATCGGCGCCGGCCGATTTGGGACCGACGCGCAGCAGGCCGACCTCGTCGATGCCGGCCAGCGAGCCGCCGCCGGCGCCGATCTCGATCATGTCGATCACCGGCGCCTTGATCGGCAGGCCGGAGCCCTTCTTGAAGCGGTGCACCCGGGCCGCCTCCATCTCGGCCGCCGTCGCCGCGCGCCCGTCCTCGATCAGGCAGGCCTTGGCGGTGGTGCCGCCCATGTCGAAGCTGATCACGTCGGTGTGGCCTGCCATCTGGCCGAAGAACGCGGTGGCCAGGCCGCCGCCGGCGGGGCCGGATTCCAGCAGGCGGATCGGGAAGGCGCGCGCGGTCTCGGGCGAGACCAGGCCGCCGGCGGAATGCATCAGATACAGCGCGCCTCGGAAGCCGCGCTGCCACAGTTCCCGTTCGAGGCGGCTGATATAGCGGTCCATCAGCGGCTGCACGAAGGCGTTGGCGCAGGTCGTGACCAGCCGCTGATATTCCCACAGCTCGGAGACCACGTCCGACGACAGCGACACCGCCATCTCCGGCAGCGCCGCCTTGATCGCGGCACCGGCCTCGCGCTCATGCGCGGGGTTGCGGTAGGCGTGCAGGAAGCACACGGCGATCGCCTCCACCCCGTCGGCCGCGAGCTGGCGGGCGGCTTGGGTGACGGCTGCGATATCGACGGGGATGACCGTGCGGCCGTCACGGTCCATCCGCTCCGGCACTTCCAGCCGTCGCCGGCGCGGCACCAGCGGCTCCGGGTATTGCAGGAACAGGTCGTAGATGTCGTAGCGCTGCTCGGTGCCCATCTCCAGGATGTCGCGAAATCCCGCGGGGGTGATGAGACCGAGTTTGGCGCCGCGGCGCTCGATCAGCGCGTTGGTCACCAGCGTGGTGCCGTGGACGATGTCGCCGATATCGGCCAGGCCGATGCCGGCATCCGCGGTGATCTGGGCGAGGCCTTCCAGGGCGCCGATGGAGGGGTCGGCCGGTGTGGTGAGGCATTTGTGCAGACGGATGGTGTTGCGGTCGCTGTCGAGCAGGATGAAATCGGTGAAGGTGCCGCCGATGTCGAAGCCGATGCGGTAACGACTCATGTCCGGATCTCCTGCGTGAAACGCGGCGGCAGCACGGCGGCCAGCAGCGTTCTGGTGTAGTCGTGGGTGGGGGCGGCGAACACGTCGGACGCCGGGCCCTGTTCCAGCAGCCGGCCGGCGCGCATCACCGCGACGCGCTCGCACAGCAGCCGCACCACGGCGAGGTTGTGCGAGACGAAGAGGTAGGACAGGCGGTGGCGGGCGCGCAGCCGGATCAGCAGGTCGATCATTTGAGCCTGGACCGAGACGTCGAGCGCCGAGGTCGGCTCGTCGAGCAACAGCACGTCGGGCGCGGGCGCCAGCGCGCGGGCGATGCACACACGCTGCTTCTGACCACCGGACAGCTCGTGGGGATACCGGTGCAGGAAATCGGGCCCGAGGCCGACATCGTCGAGCAGGTCCGCCACGCGGGCGCGGATCGCCGTGCGCGACAGCCCGCCCATCAGCTGCAACGGCTCGGCCATCGCGGCGGCCACGCTGCAGCGTGGATCAAGCGCTGCGTGCGGGTTCTGGAACACCACCTGCACCCGGCGCCGCAGATCGCGCAGGGCCGGGGCCGGCGCGTGGGTGATATCGGTGCCGTCGAGGCGGATGGTGCCGGAGCTGGCGCGCGCCAGGCGCAGCAGCAGGCGCAGCACGGTGGTCTTGCCCGAGCCGGATTCACCGACCAGCCCGAGCGCCTCGCCCTGCTGCAGGGCCAGCGTCACGCCGTCGACGGCGCGATGGGCGCCGAAGCTGCAGACCACGTCCTGCAGTTCCAAAATCGGGGTCATGCCGCGACCCCGTGGCAGGCGGTGCGATGGATTTCGCCCCGCAGCGGCGGCGCGGTGACAGCGCAGACCGGCATGGCCAGCGCGCAGCGCGGATGAAACCGGCAGCCGGTCGGCGGATCGCGCAGCGAAGGAATGCTGCCGGGAATGCCGACGGGAAGCCGGTCCGGATGGTCCAGATCCGGCACCGAGGCGAGCAGGCCGCGCGTGTAGGGGTGGCGCGGTGCGGCGAACAGCGCCTCCGCAGGCGCATCCTCGACGATGGCACCGGCATACATCACCACGATCCGCCGGCAGGTGGCGCCGATCACGCCGAGGTCATGGCTGATCAGCACCAGCGTCAGGCCGAGCCGGGCCACCAGGTCGCGGATCAGAGCCAGGATCTGGCCCTGCACGGTCACGTCGAGCGCCGTGGTGGGTTCGTCGGCCAGCAGCAGGCGCGGATTGGCGGCCAGTGCCTGGGCTATCAGCACGCGCTGGCGCTGGCCGCCGGAGAGCTGGTGGGGGTAGCGGGCGAGCAGTTCCGCCGGGTTGGGCAGCCGCACCGCGTCCAGCAATTCGAGGCTGCGGGCGCGGATCGCCGTCCGGCCGCGCAGGCCATGGGCCTTCAGCACGTCGGCGAGCTGGCTTGCGATGGTGAACACCGGGTTGAGATAGGTCGCGGGGTCCTGGAACACCATGCCGACGCCGGCACCGCGTAAGGCCCGCAGCGCGCGCGCCTCCATGGCGAACACGTCCGCACCGTCGAAACGGATGGTGCCCGAGACCACGCGCGCCGGCGGCATCGGGTTCAGCCGCAGGATGCTGCGCGCCAGCACCGACTTGCCGCAGCCGGTCTCGCCCACGATGCCGACGGCCTCGCCGGCTTCGACGGTGAGCGTGATGCCGTTGAGCACCTGCGCCACGCCGTCGTAGCCGTGGAAGGCGAGGCGGAAATCCCGGATGTGGAGGAGGGCCACGCTCAACCCCGCGCACTTCTGGGATCGAGCAGATCGCGCAGCCCATCGCCGAACAGGCTGAAACCCAGCACCGTGAGGAAGATGAACAGGCCGGGAAAGAACGAATACCACCACCAGTCCGGCATGTAGCTGCGCGCCACCGACACCATGGCGCCCCATTCCGGCGCGGGCGGCTTGGCGCCGAGGCCGATGAAGCCCAGCGAGGCCACCGCCAGGATCGCCAGCCCCATGTCCATGCTCGCCTTGACGATCAGCGGCGAGAGGCAGTTGGGCAGGATATGGCGCCACAGAATCCAGACAGGCCCCGCCCCCATGGTGCGGGTGACCTCGACATAGGGCTCGCTGCGCAAGGTCAGGGCCTTCGCCTCGATCAGCCGGACATAGCCCGGCCACCACACCACCGAGAGGGCGATGACGGCATGCATCACCCCCGGCCCCAGCGCCGCCACGATCGCCAGCGCCAGCACCAGGGCGGGCACGGCGAGGAACACGTCGGTCACCCGCATGATCACCGCGCGCGGCCAGCCGCCGAGCAAGCCTGCGACGATGCCCAGCGGCACGCCGATCAGGCTTGCCACCAGCGTGATCACCAGCCCCACCCACAGGCTGGTGCGCGTGCCCAGCACGACCCGGGAGAGGATATCGTCACCCATCTCGTCGGTGCCGAACCAGTGCGCGGCGGAGGGGGGCTGCAGCCGCTGGGCCAGATGGATGGCGCCGGTCGCGTCGTCGGGATAAGGCACCAGCCAGCCGCCGAACGCGGCCAGGATCAGGAACGACGCCACCAGGGCGAGGCCGAGCAAGGCCGAGGCGCTGCCGGTGAATGTCCAGATCACGAAGCGTATCCGCCGCAGGGCGGCCGCGCGGGGCAGGGCGATGCCGCTCACGCCGCCGATGTCCGTGGATCGAGCCAGGCATAGGCGAGGTCGATCAGCAGATTGCACAGCATGACCGTGGCGCCCATGCACAGCGTGACCCCCATGACCGGCTTGAAATCCGACGCCAGCGCCGACGAGACGGCATAGAGCCCGATCCCCGGCCAGTCGAACACCGTCTCCACCAGGAACGAGCTGCCGAGCGTCCAGCCCAGCCGCAGCCCGATCATGGCAAGCGTCGGCAGCATGGCGTTCTTCAGCGCCAGCCAGCCGATCACCCGCCAGGGTGACACGCCATGCGCGCGGGCGGCGGTGACATAGTCGGCACCCAGCACCTCGATCATCTCGGCGCGGTTGACGCGCACGATGGCGGCGATCGAGGGCAGCGACAGCACGAAGGCCGGCAGCACCGCGTAGCCGAGCGCCTCGCGGAACGTGGCGAGATCGCGTGCCCACAGCGCGTCGAACAGGATCATCCCCGTCACCGCCGGGGGCGGGGCCGTCGCCACCGAGAGCTGCCCGCTGGTCGGCAGCCAACCCAGAACGACTGAAAACACCAGCTGCAGCAGCAGTGCCGCGCAGAACGCCGGCAAAGCCACGCCCGAGACGGCCAGGATGCGGGTGGCGTGATCGAACCAGGCATTGCGCCGCACGGCGGATGCCATGCCCAACGGCACGCCGACCAGCACGGCGAACCCGGTGGACAGCAGCACCAGCTCCGCCGTCGCCGGGAAATACCGGGCGAGATCGTCCGACACGTCGTTGCCGGTCTGAATGGCACGGCCCAGCTTCAGCTGCGCCAGATCGGTGACGTAGCGCACGAACTGCTGCGGCAACGGCCGATCCAGCCCGTATTCCCGCCGCACCGTCTCCACCATGTCCCGCGTGGCATCTGGCCCCGCCGCCAGCGCCGCCGGATCGGACGGCGCCACGTTGGAGACGACGAAGGTGATGCACACCAGCCCGAACAGCATCAGCACGAGCACGCCGAGCCTGGTGGCGACGGTGCGAAGCATCGGCTAGGCCTGGGCGGCGTAGACCGCGTAGAGATCCGCCTCGCCGGTGAGGCGCACCGGGCAGTACTGGAACCCCTTCACATAGGTCCGCATCGCCCATTTGCGGTCTTCCAGCATGCCGAAGATGCAGGGCTGCAGATCGACGATGCGCTGCTGGATGGCGGCGTATTTCTCCAGCCGCTTCTTCGGGTCGATCTCGGAGCGTGCCGAGGCCACCATCGCGTCGAGCGTCTTGTCGGAGAGCTGGTGCATCGCCCAGAACTGGCCGAGTGCGGTCGAGGCGTACTGCGCCGCCAGCACGTCGGGGTCCGGGCTCACCGGCGTGACATAGACGGCCACGAGGTCGGACGCCGTCTCCGGCTTGGCGCCGCGCGCGACCAGGGTCGGCCAGGGCTGCGCCACCACGTTGATCTTGATGCCCAGCGGCTGCAGCGATTCGAGCAGGGCGAGGCCGATGCGCCGCTCCACCTCCAGTCCGGCGACATAGGTGTAGTCGAGCGCGATGCCGCCCTTGGCATAGGGCGTCTTGGCCAGATAGGCCTTTGCCTTGTCCAGGTTGCGCCGCGGAAAGTCCTTGATGGCGACATGCCCGGTCATGGCGTTGGGGAACGGGCTGTCCAGCAGCTTCGCCGCCCCGTTCTCGATCTGCAGCAGCGAGTCGTAGTCGAACGCATAGGCCAGCGCCTTGCGGAAGTTCAGATCGGCGGTCGGGCCTTTCTGCGTGTTCATCTGGATGGTGAACGGCGTCATGCCGACATCGTCGGTCACCACGATGCCGGGCATCTTGGCAAGCTGGTCGTAGTCGTCCGGCGTCATTTCGGTGACCATGTCGATCTCGCCGCGCTGCAGCGCCGCCTTGCGCGGGGTCGGCTCGCGGATCACGCGGTAGATCACGCCGGCCGGCCGCTCCGCCTCCGGCATCGACCAGCCTTTCCAGTAATCCGCCACCGCATCGAGCGCCATCACCGCCTGGCCGTCCCAGCGGCGGATCTTGAACGGGCCCGACCCGGCATCCCCGTCGGTGAGGAACTTCTGGCCGTAATCGTCGGCCACCGTGTTGGCGATGACCTGCTTGGGGTTGACGATGTACCACAGCGGGATGAACGACAGGAACGCGCCGTAAGGCTGCGTCAGCGTGATCTTCACCGTCCGCGCGTCGACGGCGGCGATGCCGGACGGGTCCAGATAGGCCTTCAGCATCCAGGCCACGCCCTTGTTGAGCTTCAGCGCGCGCTCAAAGGAATAGCGCACCGCCTCGGCGTCCACCGGGTCACCGTTGTGGAATTTGGCGTTGCCGACGAGATGGAAGGTCCAGGTCAGACCGTCGGCGCTGGTGTCCCAGCTCTCGGCCAGCCAGGGCACCACCATGGCGGGATTGCCCTCATACTTCGCGAGTGCATCGTAGATGCTCTGCTGCATCATCCGTGTCGACCAGTCGTAGCGCACATGCGGGTCCAGCACCGGCACCGGCTGGCCGCCGGAGAACACCAGGGTGCGCCGGTCGCCCACGCGCTCGAAGGCCTGGGCGGGGAGGCTGGCGCCCAAAGTGCGTGCGCCGAGGGCGCCTGCGGCCGTGACGGCAAGGAAGTCGCGTCGCTTCATGAGGATGCTCCCGGGTTGGGTGGCCGAATTCGCAAAGGATGATGAACGTGACATGTCGCGGGCAGGATGCACATCACGTGCCGCTGCCGCACTGCATCACCGCGTCATTCCCCGGTCAACCGACGGACGGGGCGGTCGGGAGGGCTTCGCCACGCGGGCTGGCGTGCTATAGGGGCTGGCATGCAACGCCCGGTGACTGTCTTGACCCTGCTCCGCCTCGCGGCTCCAATGATGATCGTTCTGTCTCTCGGCGCCTGTTCGTCGATCGGCTCGCTGTTCGGCTCCGGTTCATCCGACGCGTCCAAGCAGGACCCCGCCACCGTGCCGGTGGAGGAGCTCTACACCCGC
Organism: Rhodospirillales bacterium; assembly: GCA_037445025.1. Taxonomy (GTDB): domain Bacteria; phylum Pseudomonadota; class Alphaproteobacteria; order Acetobacterales; family Acetobacteraceae; genus CAIQQQ01. The sequence continues at coordinate 100,924 of JBBILI010000002.1, read as the reverse complement.
GGCATCGATGCGCTGAACACCAGGCGGTACGACACGGCGGCCAAGCAGTTCGATCAGCTGGAGCAGACCTATCCCTATTCCAGCTGGGCGGTGAACGCGCAGCTGATGCAGGGCTACAGCTACTATCTGGAAAACCACTACACCGATTCGATCGCGGTGCTCGACCGGTTCATCCAGCTGCACCCGACCCATCGCGACATCGCCTATGTCTATTACCTCCGCGCGCTGTGCTACTACGAGCAGATCGCCGACATCCAGCGTGACCAGAAGGGCACGGCCGATGCGATGGCAGCCCTGCAGGAGGTGGTCAACCGCTTCCCCGACAGCGCCTATGGCCGGGATGCGCGCCTCAAGATCGATCTGGCGCGCGACCATCTCGCCGGCAAGGAGATGGAGATCGGCCGCTACTACGAGCGCCAGCATCTCTACACCGCGGCGATCGGCCGGTTTCAGCGGGTTGTGGACGATTTCCAGACCACCAACCACGTGCCCGAGGCGCTGCACCGGCTGACCGAGATCTATCTGCTGATCGGCCTGCCGGACGAGGCCCGCAAGACCGCGGCCGTGCTGGGCCATAACTATCCCGGCAGCCAATGGTACGAGGACAGCTACAACCAGCTGGTCAACGACAAGATCGTCAGCGCTGCGCCTACGCTGCCCGGTGCCGCCAACACCACGGGCGCCAGCAGCGACGACCTGACCAAGCCGCGCCCTGGCTTTTTCGAGCGCAACTTCTTTTCGCTTTTCTGACGCGCGATGCTGACCGGGCTTTCGATCCGCGATGTCGTGCTGATCGAAAAACTGGACCTGAGCTTTGACGCCGGGCTGACCGTGCTGACCGGCGAGACCGGCGCCGGCAAGTCGATCCTGCTGGACAGCCTGGGTCTCGCCTTGGGCGCGCGCAGCGAGGCGGGGCTGGTGCGCGCGGGCTGCGAGCAGGCCAGCGTGGCGGCGGTGTTCGCACCGCCCTCGGGCCACCCGGTGGAGGCGCTGCTGGCCGAGCAGGGCATCGATCTCGAAAGCGAACTGGTGCTTCGCCGCGTGGTGACGCGCGACGGCCGTTCGCGCGCCTTCGTCAACGACAGTCCGGCCAGTGCCGGCCTGCTGCGCCGGGTGGGGGCGCTGCTGGTGGAGGTGCAGGGCCAGGGCGACCAGATGGGGCTGGCCGATCCGGCGATGCATCTGGGATTGCTCGACGCCTATGGCGTGGCGCCGGCGCTGCGCGCTGATGTGGCGGCCCGGTTCCGCGCCTGGCGGGCTGCGGTGACGGCGCTGAAGAAGGCCGAGGAGGCGATCGAGGCGGCGAAGCGTGACGAGGACTGGCTGCGCCACGCCACCGACGAGCTCAGCAAGCTGGCCCCGCAACCCGGCGAGGAGGAGGCGCTGGCCGCCGAGCGCCAGCGCCTGCAGCAGGGCGAGCGCCGGGCGGAGGCGATCGCCGCCGCCCTGGCCGAACTTGCCCCGCGTGACCGCCGCAGCGGCGGCCCCGCCGCCAGCCTGCGCGCCGCCAGCCGCGCCTTGCAGCGGCTCGGCCCTGGGGCCGCCGACTCCGCCAATCCGGCAGCCCCGGCGATGGCCGCGCTGGAGCGGGCCGAGGAGGCGCTGGCCGAGGCCGAGGGACTGCTGGCCAGGCTGGCCGACGATGCCTCCGCCGATCCGCGCCAGCTTGAGGCGGCCGAGGAGCGGCTGTTCGCGCTGCGCGCCGCCGCCCGCAAGCACAATGTGCTGGTGGCCGATCTGCCGGAGCATCTGGCGGGTCTGCGCGCCCGCCTGGCCTCGCTGGAGACCGGCACGGCGCAGGTGGACGTGCTGTTGCGCGCCACCGGCCAGGCCCGCGCCGACTACATCGCCGCCTGTGCGCTGCTGTACGCGGCGCGGCAGGACGCATCGCTGCGGCTGCAGCAGGCCATCGGCCAGGAGCTGCCGCCGTTGAAGCTCGACCGCGCCCGCTTTGTGGCCGAGGTCGCGCCGCTGCCGGAGCTTGGCTGGAGCGCCAGCGGTGCCGACCAGGTGCGGTTTCTGATCTCCACCAACCCCGGCCAGACACCGGGGCCGCTCGCCAAGATTGCCTCGGGCGGCGAATTGTCGCGGCTGATGCTGGCGCTGAAGGTGGTGCTGGCCGGCGGCTCGCCGGTGCCGACGCTGGTGTTCGACGAGGTGGACAGCGGCATCGGCGGCGCCACCGCCGCGGCCGTCGGCGAGCGGCTGGCGCGGGTGGCCGAGCAGGTGCAGGTGCTGCTGGTGACGCACAGCCCGCAGGTGGCGGCGCGGGGCGCGGCGCATCTGCGCGTCGCCAAGGCGACCGCGGCGGGGCGGGCGGAAACCCGGGTGGAGCGGCTCAACGGCGTCGAGCGCCGCGAGGAGATCGCGCGTATGCTGGCCGGTGAAACTGTGACCGAGGCCGCGCGTGCCGCGGCCGACAGCCTGATGGCGGCGCTATGATCCCCAAGACCGAAGCCGCGGCCGCAGCCGAGCTGGCGCGGCTTGCCGAACTTCTGGCGCGCTACGACCGCGCGTATCACGAGCAGGACGCGCCGGAGGTCACCGACGCCGAATACGACGCGCTGCGCGCCCGCAACGCCGCCATCGAAGCGGCCTATCCCGCGCTGGTCCGGCCTGATTCGCCGTCGCTCCGGGTGGGCGCCGCCCCCGCCGGCGGCTTTGCCAAGCTGCGCCACATCGTGCCGATGCTCTCGCTGGACAACGCCTTCACGCCTGCGGATTTCGTCGATTTCTGCGAACGGGCCGCGCGCTTTCTGGGCCTGGCCTCAACGCAGTTCGGCTTCGTGGGCGAACCCAAGATCGACGGTCTGTCGATCTCGCTCACCTATCGAAACGGCGCCCTGCAGCACGCCGCCACCCGCGGCGACGGGCAGGAGGGCGAGGATGTCACCGCCAATATCCGCACCATCGCCGGGATTCCCCACACGCTGCCGGCCCCGTTCCCGGCGCTGATCGAAATTCGCGGCGAGGTGTTTCTGTCCAAGCAGGATTTTCTGGACCTCAACGCCGCCCAGGAGGCGGCAGGCCAGAAGATCTTCGCCAATCCCCGCAACGCCGCCGCCGGCTCGCTGCGCCAGCTCGATGCAAGCATCACTGCACGCCGGCCGCTGCGCCTGTTCGCCTATGCCATGGGCGAGGCGAGTGCCGCGGTGGCCACCACGCATTGGGACTACCTCAAACAGCTGCGCGCCTGGGGGTTCGACGTCAACCCGCTGTCCACCCGGCTCGACGGCCCGGAGCAGGCGGCGGCGTTCCAGGCGCGGATGGCGCTGGAGCGCGCCGGCCTCGGCTATGACATCGACGGCGTGGTCTACAAGATCGACGCTCTGGACCTGCAGGCCCGCCTTGGCTTCGTCGGCCGCGCCCCGCGCTGGGCGATCGCCTGGAAGTTCCCGGCCGAACGCGCTGTCACGGTGCTGGAGGACATTCTGATCCAGGTCGGCCGCACCGGCGCGCTGACCCCGGTGGCGGCGTTGGCGGCGGTGGGCGTCGGCGGCGTGCTGGTGACCCGGGCCACGCTGCACAACGAGGACGAGATCGCCCGCAAGGACATCCGCGTGGGCGACACGGTGGTGGTGCAGCGGGCCGGCGACGTGATTCCGCAGATCGTCGAGGTGCTGCTGGAACGCCGGCCGGCGGGAGCGCAGGCTTTCGTGCCGGCCACCCATTGCCCGGTCTGCGGCAGCCTCGCCGTGCGGCCGCCGGGCGAGGTGGTGCGCCGCTGCACTGGCGGGCTGATCTGCGCCGCCCAGGCAGAGGAGCGGCTGATCCACCTGGCCTCGCGCGGCGCGTTCGACATCGAGGGGCTCGGTGAGAAGACGGTGCGGGAGTTCTTCGCCGACGGGCTGCTGCACGCGCCGGCCGACATCTTCCACCTTGCCGCCCGCGAGGCGGAGATCGCCGCGCGGGAGGGCTGGGGGGCGCTGTCCGCCCGCAACCTGATCCAGGCAATCGAGACGCGGCGGGACATTTCGCTGGAGCGTTTCATCTTCGGCCTGGGCATCCGCCGCATCGGCGAGGCCAACGCGAAGCTGCTGGCACGGCATTACGGCAGCTTTGCCAACTGGCGCACGCAGATGCTGGCTGCGGTGGCGATCGGTTCGGAGGCGCGCAGCGATCTCGGCTCCATTCTGCGCATCGGGCCGGCGATCGCCACCGAACTGGCCGAGTTCTTCGCCGAGCCCCGCAACGTGGCGACGCTGGATGCGCTGGCGGCCGAACTGCGGATCGCCGATGCGGTGATCGAACAGGCCGTCGAATCGCCGTTCGCCGGCAAGACCCTGGTGTTCACCGGCACGCTCGCGACGCTGGCGCGACCGGAAGCGAAGGCGCTGGCCGAACGGCTTGGTGCGAAGGTGACGGATTCGGTCACCCGCAAGACCGATTTCGTGATCCTCGGCGCCGATGCCGGCTCGAAGGCCCGCAAGGCCGCGGAACTCGGCGTGCGCACGCTCAGCGAGGCGGAGTTTCGCGAAATGGCGGCAATTGACCCGAGCTAGCCGGGGTTGAACTGGTTGAGGTCCACGCCCTGTGTGACCCCCGTTAGATACACTGTCATGTGCCCCAGGAAGCGTGTCTCGAACGACATCAGCACCGGCACCTCCGGCTCGCCCTGCTGCACCGAGGCGATCCAGACATCCGCGGTCTGTGGCTGCCGGACATAGTCGTCCGGCCCGGCGTCGCGCGGGAAGCCGGCGATCTGCCGTCCGGCGATCTGGCAATGCGTGGCCTTGCCGCGGAAATGCGCGTGCGGGTCGACCGGCAGCATCTCCACACCGATCGTGTGGGCGGACACCTGGGTGGCGCGCCTGCCGTCGAAGGTGGTGGTGGCGTTGTCGCACTGTCCGGACTGCGCCACGTCATGCAGCAGCATGACAATGGCGCTCAGCGTGTCGACGGTGTTGCGCTGCAACGGCGTCGGCACCGGCTCCCGTTCGGTCTCGTTGGCCGGCAACAGCGCGCGTACCACCGGCTGGCCGTCGCGGTATTCGATATCGGTACGGCGGTAATCGCCGCGCCAGAGCCCGGCGCTGACGAAACGGTGCGGGGCCACACCGGGCCCGACGAACATGCCGTCCACCCGCGTGCGGGAATCGGCGTGCAGGAAAGCGCCGACCATTCCCTTGGTCTGCGAGTGCAGGCCAAGACCATAGCCGTTCGGCAGCAGTTCCAGCCCGGCCTCGATGCCCAGCACATTGAAACCGGCGACATAGGCGTCGTAGCTCAGATGCAGCGGAGGCGATGGGGCCTGCGCCTGCGCCTCGCCGGCCAGGCCGAGCATGATCATCAGGGGAATGCACAACCGCATCGCTATGGTATGGGCGCGCGGCGTGGCGCCGACAACCAGCGCGCAGCAGCAGGGGGGGGGCAGCGTCGGGCGCACTCACCATACCGTGAACCGAAGGCGCCTCGCGCGGCGTCGGCGTTCTGGCCGAAGACGATGTCTGATAGCCTCGCACCGGAGGCCGGGCCCAGTCCTGCGCGCCGACGTTGAGGACCTGCGATGCCCGGGATGCTGACCTTCGAGACCCTGATGCACAGCAATGTCGCGTGGGAGCGGTTCGACCCGATCTTCTATGCGCGTGCGCAGCCGTTGGCCGGTGTGTCAGGCGATGTCCGGACCCTGATCCTCCACTATCTCGAATCCGGTGCGGCCGCCGGCCGGTCGCCCAACATCTGGTTTGACGAAGCGTTCTACCGCGCGGAATACCCTGATGTGGTCGAGATGATCCGCGACGGGCGCTATATCTGTGGCTTCGATCATTATTGCCAGACCGGCTTTGCCGATCGCGCGCCGCACTGGCTGTTCGATCCGGCGCTGTATCGCGCGCAGAACCCGGGTCTGACGCCGGAGGTTCTGCACCAGTCCGGTTTTGCCAATCGCTACGATCACTTCCTCAAGTTCGGCCAGTCCGAATTCCGCCGCGGGCACGGGTTCTTCGATGCGGCGCATTATCTCGCGGCGCTGCCTGACGATGTCGCCGCTGTGGCGCGATCTGAAGGGCCGATTCGGCACTTTCTTGAGACCCGTTGGCAGGAGCCTGCCTTGGGAGAGCCTTCGACCTCGCCGGAGTTCGATCCGGGCTGGTACCGGGCGACGCATCCCGACGTGGCTGCGGCAATCGAAGCGGGAACCTGGCACGGCGCCCTGCACCATTATCTCGTGCAGGGCCGCCGCCAGGGCCTGGCGCCGAAGCCGCTGATCAAGATCCATGTTGACCGGCCACGGCTGCAGCAGGGTGGCGCGCCGGAGCCGATCACGGGGCATCTCGATATCCTGGGCTGGGCGGCCGCCAACGATCGGATTGTCGCCGTCGATGTGCAGGTCGACGGTGTGGCGCTGGGCCGCGCGCACCACGGCATTCGCACGGAAGGTGTCGCCGCGGCCTTCCCCGAGCTGACGCACAGCCTGTTCGCCGGTTTCCACTTCATCGGCGGCGCCGCGCTTTCGCCCGGAAGGCATTCTGTACGGGTGATCGCCACTGGTGCGAGCGGGCTGGTGCAGACCGAGGCGTTCGACGTGGAATTCGCGCCGCTGTCGCCGACCGAGGGCCCCTGGGCACTGCGGCGTCGGATGCGCCACAGCGAGACCCGCTTCAAGCGCCACGCCTTGCGGAGCGCGGGCGTAGCACCGGTGTTCACTGTGGTGATCAGCCCTGACACCGCCGATGACGCCGCCAGGCATCGCACCCTGCGGAGCCTGCGGCGGCAGGTCTATCCCCATTGGGTCCTGCACGGTGATGTCTCGTCCGCGCAGGCGGAGCCGCCAGCCTCCGACCTGTGGCTGGTCTGGCTCAAGGCCGGTGACGAACTGGGCGTGGATGCGCTGCTCGAACTGGCGCTGCATCGGCTGGACGATCCGCGTTGTGATTTCATTTACAGCGATGAACGGTGTGAGGACCCTGCCACCGGCACCGTGACGCCGTGGTTCAAGCCTGACTGGTCGCCCGATCTGTTGCTGGGGATGAATTATGTCGGGCGGCTCTGGGCGGTGGCACTGCCGGTTGCGGCGAGGGCTGGCCTGGACACGGCGGCACTGGCGCTGGCCGATGCGTTTGACGTCGTGCTCCGCCTGACCGAGCACGCCACGCGCGTGGGCCATGTGGCCCGGGTGCTGTGCGAGAGCCTGGCGCTGTCTCAATCTGATCGCGCGGCCGAGCAGGCGGCGCTCGCAGCTTCGGTGCGCCGCCGCGGCATTGACGCTGCGGTGGTGGCAGGACATGTGCCGGGAACCTGGCATGTCCGTCGCGTGGCCCCGCCCGGTATTCGGGTTTCGGTGATCATTCCCACCGCCGGGGTCGCCGGCCTGATCGAGACCGCGCTGCGCACGCTGCGCGCGACCACGGATGCGACACGCATCGAAGTGATCGTCATCGACACGGCGCCGGAGACCGCGCCGGCACCCTGGCGAGAGACGGTGCAGGCGCTGGCCGATCGCGTCATCGAGGATCGGCGGCCGTTCAACTGGTCACGGGTCAACAACCAGGGCGCGCAGCGCGCCACAGGCGATGTGCTGCTGTTTCTCAACGACGACATCGCCTGCCCGGAGGCAGGATGGCTGGAGCCGATGCTGGCCCATGCCATGCGCCACGAGATCGGCGCCGTGGGGGCGCGGCTGCTCTATCCCGGCGGCGACCATGTGCAACATGCGGGCCTGCTGGTCACGCGTGAGGGCGGACGTCATGTCTTCCACGGCACAGATGCAGCCGCCGCCGGTCCATTCGGACTTGCAATGGTCGAGCGCAATGTCAGTGCCGTCACCGGGGCATGCCTGATGGTGCGCACGCAGTTGTTCAGGCGACTCGGCGGGTTCGACGAGCGGTTGGCCATCGTGAACAGCGATGTCGATCTCTGCCTCAGGTGCAGCGAGATGGGCCTTCGCAACCTGTTCACACCGGCCGCCACCCTCCATCACCGTGAGAGCCTCAGCCGGGCCGGGCTGCCGGAGGCTGCCGATCTCGCGCTGTTCAAAGCGATCTGGGGCCACCGGCTTTGGCAGACCGACCCCTACTCGAACCGGAACATATCCACCAGCTACAGCGACCATCGTGCCGAGCCGGAATATTGCGAGGTCCTGCACGCCGGGCGCCCGCTGGCGCCGGCTTTGGCGGTCCGCCGTGTCCTGATCGTCAAGCTCGATCATATCGGTGACTTCATCCTGGCCGTTCCGGCGTTGCGGCGCCTGCGGCGGCATTTCGATGGTGCGCATATCACCCTTCTGGTCGCGCCGGCGGTGGTGGAACTTGCAGCGCCGGAACATCTGGCGGACGAGGTGATCGCGTTTGCGCTGTTTCATCCCAAAAGCGCGGAGGGGCTGCGCCCGGTCAGCCAGGACGAGCACGCGGCACTTACCGCCACGCTGAAATCTCAGGAATTTGACCTGGCGATCGATCTGCGGATCGGCGACGAGTCACGTCCTTTGCTGCTCTTGTCGGATGCCACATGGTGTGCCGGGTTTGATCGCGACGGCACGTTTCCCTGGCTGGACATTGTCGCGACAAGCGAGCCGGACACGCAGTTGCGCACGCATCGGACGCATCATGTGCATGAATTGCTCGATTTTGTAGACAAGGTGATCGCCTGCTTTGCCAGCGATACGGCTCTGGCGACATTGGATACGGTCGCAGATGATCAGGCCCCTGGGTTACGAGAGGGCCAGATCCGCATTGCCATCCACCCTTCGACCGGCAATCCCAATCGGCAATGGCCGACCACGCATTTCTGCGACCTCATTGACCTGTTGCTTCTCAATCCATTGTCGAAGGTCTTTCTGATCGGGTCGGATGATGAAATGATTTTGGCCCGGAAGATCATGGCGAGCGTATCAGACCCCACCCGGCTGGTATGCATGGTCGGCTCGACAGACCTCGGGCAGTTGGGCGTGTTCTTGTTGGGGTGCGATCTGTTCATTGGCAACAACAGCGGCCCCCAGCATCTCGCCGCGTCATGCGGGGTGCCCACCATCGGCATTCATTCCGGCGTGGTTGACGCCCGGCAATGGGGTGCCATCGGCCCTGCGGCCATCGCGGTGCAGCGGCGGATGGTCTGCAGCCCATGTTACATCGCTGCGCGCGCGGAGTGCCCACGGGACATGGAGTGTCTGACCGGCATCACGCCGGAGGCGATCTTTGCGCTGGCGCAGACGATGCTGCCGGCGAGCTGGCGGATGTAGGAACCCGGACCGCCCGGCCATCTCACTTGTTTGAGCAGGCCTGAGCCACTGGAAGGACAGGCCGCCCCTCACGGAAATATGCGACATTGTGTGGATGACATGACGCAGTGGCTGAACTAACCACCTCCATTATTCTGGGAAGGCTGGTTTTCACAGTCATGCAACGCACGAAGGGCCTGTGCATTTGACGTCTCTCCACCCAGCCGATCTCGCCATCGATGCCCCGTTCCGTCAGACCGCCACCACCGATCTGGCCTCCGCCATCCGGCGCTATGCCGCTGCCGGACCCGAGACGCCGCATGGCCGCCACCTCACGCCGCATCTGCGCCGGCTGGAGGCCGAGTCGATCGAGATCATGCGCGAGGTGGTCGCGCAATGTGCCAATCCGGTGTTTCTCTATTCCATCGGCAAGGACAGCACGGTCATGCTGCACCTCGCCCGCAAGGCGTTCTGGCCGGCGCTGCCGCCGTTTCCGTTTCTGCACATCGCCACCACCTGGGACTTCCAGGACATGATCCGCTACCGCGATCTGCTGGTTGACGCGCTCGGCATCCGGCTGATCGCCCATACCAACCAGGACGGGCTGGCGCGCGGCATCAACCCGATGGCCTCGGGCCCCGGCGTGCACGCCCAGGTGATGAGCACCGAGGGACTCAAGCAGGCGCTCGATCTTGGCGGCTATGATGCCGCCTTCGGCGGCGGACGGCGGGACGAGGAGGCGAGCCGCGCCAAGGAGCGCATCTTTTCCTTCCGCACGCCGCAGCACACCTGGGATCCGCGCAACCAGCGGCCGGAGCTGTGGAATCTCTACAACGGCCGCGTCGCCCGCGGCGAATCGATCCGCGTGTTCCCGATCTCGAACTGGACCGAGGCGGATATCTGGACCTATATCCGCGCCGAGGAAATTCCGGTGGTGCCGCTCTATTTCTCCGCCGTCCGCCCCGTGGTCGCCCGCGGGGCCGCGCTGATCATGCAGGATGACGACCGGATGCCGCTCGAACCCGGCGAGGTGCTGGAACAGCGCCGGGTGCGGTTCCGCACGCTCGGCTGTTACCCGCTCACCGGCGCCATGGAATCCGACGCCGAGACGGTCGATGACATCGTCGCCGAAATGCTGGCCTCGACCAAATCCGAACGCCAGGGACGGCTGATCGATCATGACGAGGCCGCCTCGATGGAGCGCAAGAAGCGCGAGGGATATTTCTGATGGACACGTCCCCCAAGAAACCGCAGGCCAAGACCCTGCTCCGCTTCCTCACCTGCGGCTCGGTCGATGACGGCAAGTCCACCCTGATCGGCCGTCTGCTGTATGACACCAAGCTGATCTTCGACGACCAGCTCGCCTCCGTCACCCGCGCCTCGCGCCGCCACGGCACCACCGGCGAGGAGCCCGATCTCGCCCTGTTGGTCGATGGGCTGGAGGCGGAGCGCCAGCAGGGTATCACCATCGATGTCGCCTACCGGTTCTTCACCACGAAGCGGCGCAGCTTCATCGTGGCAGACACGCCCGGGCACGAGCAGTACACCCGCAACATGGCCACAGGGGCCTCGACCGCCGATGTCGCGATCCTGCTGATCGACGCGCGCAAGGGGCTGCTGCCGCAGACCCGCCGGCACAGCAAGATCTGCGCGCTGCTCGGCATCCGCCACGTGGTGGTGGCGGTCAACAAGATCGACCTGGTGGACGCCCCAGAGGCCGTGTTCAACGGCATCGTGGCGCAGTTCCAGGACTTCGCCGGTGCCCTCGGCTTCGCCTCCATCACGCCCATCCCCGTCTCGGCACGCTATGGGGACAATGTCTCGACCCTGTCAGACCGCACCCCCTGGTATCACGGCCCCGCGCTGCTCGCGTATCTCGAAGAGATCGATGTCAGCGAGGACCGCGCCGCCGCCGCGTTCCGCTTTCCCGTGCAATGGGTGAACCGGCCGAATCTCGATTTCCGCGGCTTCTCCGGCACCGTCGCCGCCGGACAGGTCGCGGTCGGCGACACGGTCGTGGTCGCCGGCTCCGGCCGCGGCAGCCGCGTGACACGTATCGTCACCTTCGACGGCGATCTTCCCGCAGCCGAGGCCGGCCAGGCGGTCACCCTAATGCTGGCCGACGAGATCGACGTCATCCGCGGCGACGTGCTCGCCCATGAGCGCGAGCGGCCCGAGGTGGCCGACCAGTTTGCCGCCCACGTGGTGTGGATGAGCGACGAGACGCTGCTGCAAGGGCGCTCCTATCTCCTGAAATGCGGCACCACCACGGTTCCGGCACGGGTGACCACGCTGAAGCACCGCATCGACATCACCGATCTCTCGACCACCAACGCCCGCACCCTTGCGCTGAACGAGATCGGTGCCGTCAACATCGCCACCGACCAGCCGATCGCTTTCGATCCGTACGTGCGCAACCGGCGCATGGGCGCGTTCATCCTCATCGACCGCGCCACCAACGCCACCGCCGGGGCCGGCATGATCGATCACGGGCTGCGCCGCGCCACCAACATCCATCGGCAGGCTCATGCCATCGGCAAGGCCGAGCGTGCCCGGGCGATGGGGCAGACGCCCGGCATCCTCTGGTTCACCGGCCTGTCGGGCTCCGGCAAGTCCACCATCGCCGATCTGGTGGAGCAGGAGCTCACAGCGCGCGGCCTGCACGCCATGCTGCTGGACGGTGACAATCTGCGCCACGGCCTCAACCGCGACCTCGGCTTCACCGATGCCGACCGGGTGGAGAACATCCGCCGCGTCGGCGAGGTCGCCAAGCTGATGGTGGAGGCCGGGCTGCTGGTGATCTGCTGCTTCATCTCGCCGTTCGCCGCCGAGCGCGACATAGTGCGCGGTCTCGTCGAGGACGGCGCGTTCGCCGAGATCTTCGTCGACACGCCGGTCGCGGAATGCATCCGCCGTGACCCCAAGGGCCTCTACGCCAAGGCTCTGGCGGGCCAGATCCCCAATTTCACCGGCGTTGGCTCGCGCTACGAGGCGCCGCTCGCCCCGGAGCTGCGCATCGACGGCCTGCAGCTTGCGCAGCAGGCGGCCGGCCTGGTGGTGGACTGGGTGATGGCGCTGCAGAGCAGGGACGGGAGCTGAACAAAGGGGGTTGTGCTTCGCCGCCAAGCCTCCTACAACCCGTCGCCTTGATGGTCTCCGGCAACAGCCGGGCGCGTAGCTCAGCGGTAGAGCATCGCCTTCACACGGCGGGGGTCACAGGTTCAATCCCTGTCGCGCCCACCATCTTGTCCCTTGCATGACACAGGATTGCCACGCCCGGTTGCGATGATCCCGGCGCGCCAACACGAGGGAACCCCGTATGTCAGATCCGTTGGAACAGGCCCGCGACGCCATCGAGGAAGCCCATCGCGAGATGGAAGAGGCCCGCGCCGAGGTGGACGCGGAACGGCGTGACCACAGCGCCCGCAACACCGCCATCCTGATCGCAGCCCTGGCCGCGTCTCTCGCGTTGACCGAAATGGGCGAGAAGGCCTCGCAGAATCTCTATCTGACCCATCACATCTCGGTCACCGACACCTGGGCCTTCTACCAGGTGCGCAACGTCCGCGCGACGACGATGATCTCAGCTGCCGACGTGATCGAAAGCCAGCCCAACCCCAGTCCGGAGGCCAAGGCCCGCGCCGACCGCCTCCGCACTGACGCTGCCCGCCAGCTTGACGACCCCAAGGGCGGCGAAGGGCGCAAGCAGCTCGCCGAAAAGGCCAGGCAGGAAACCGAACAGCGCGACCACGCCTTCCACGCCTACCACAAATACGAACTCGCCACCGGCGCCCTGCAGATCGCCATCGTGCTGGCCTCTGTCTCGATCGCCACCAAGATGAAGCCGCTTACCTACACCGCGGCCCTGATCGGCGGTCTCGCCGCGCTGTTCGGCCTCGGTGTCGCGACGGACGTGCTGTAGCGGCGGTCCTCGCCGTCACAATTATGCCAACAGCCTTAGTGGTTGACCCTTCCACAAAGGAGCCGTTGGGTGGGTGGGTAAGCACTTGCGCCACCCCCCACGCGCTCGCGTGGCATTGGTGGGTGGCGCAAGCGCTTACCCACCCTACGAGGACACCGAGAGGCAAACTACAAGGCCGCTGGTATCAGGCCGCTGGTATCAGGCCGAAACCTTCAGCGCCTCCTCGATGGCAGGCAGCAGTGTGCGGCCGAATGGCTCGTCGTTGGAGCGGTAGGTCTCGATGATCCGCCCATCCCTTCCGATCAGGACTTTATTAAAATTCCAGTCGGGCTCCCAGTGCCGCTCGGCCTTGACCCACTGGTAGAACGCGTTGGCCTGGGCGCCACGCACATGGGTGATGCCGGTCATGGGGAAGGTGACGTCGAAGATCGCGTCGCAGAAGGCCTTCACCGCCGCGTTGGTGCCGGATTCCTGATTGAAATCCTGGCTCGGCATGCCGATCACGGTGATGCCTTGCGGACCCATGTTGGCGTGCAGCTTCTCCAGCGCCTCGTATTGATAGGTGAAGCCGCAGAAACTGGCGGTGTTCACCACCAGCAGCACGCGGCCGCGGTAATCCGCCATGTTCAGCGTGCCGTCCTCCAGAGACGGGAACGAGAAGTTCCAGGCCACGGTCTGAGCGGCGGGTGTGGCGGCCAGCGCGGGTGCGGCGATCAGGCTGCCGGTTGCGAGCAGCAGGGTACGGCGTGTCACGTCATGCATCGTAGCGCTCCTCAAGCCAGGGGTCGGCGTTGTTGTGGTAGCCGTTGCGTTCCCAGAAGCCCGGCCGGTCCGAGCTGGTGATCTCGATCCGGTTGATCCATTTTGCGGACTTCCAGAGATAGAGCTTCGGGATCAATACGCGGACGGGGCCGCCATGGACGCGCTCGATCGGCTTGCCTTCCCAGGTGTGGACGAGAAACACGTCCGGCTGGTCGAACTGGTCGAGACGGACATTGGTGGTGTAGCCGTCATGGGCGTGGAAGATCACGTGCCGCGCGGCCGGCAGCGGCTTCACGAGGTCGAGCAGGGTGCGGGCCGAGACACCCTTCCAGTGATTGTCGTAGCGTGACCAGGCGGTGACGCAGTGCATATCGCTGACACTTTCGGCCTGCGGCAGCGCCATCAGCACGTCGAGCTTGAGGTGCTGCGGGTGTTCCACGGCACCGTTGATGTCGAGGAAGAATTTCTCCGACGTTATCTCGGGCTGCACGCCGAGATCGAGCACCGGCCAGTCCTTCACCAGGCGCTGGCCGGGGGGCAGGCGGTCGGTGTCAGGGTCGGCATGGGTGCCGGTCAGCAGGCGGCCGGCCTTCGCCCAGGCCTGCTTGGCGTCGACCAATTTGGACTTGATGCCGGACATCGTGTCATCTCCTGAGCTGGACATGGTTCCATCAGGCCAAGACGCAAGCGGCCCGGTGTGCGTTACAGTCCGTTGGCGTTATTGCGCCGTTGGAAACGACGCGAGATAGTGCTCCACGGCGGGGCCCCAGATCGCTGAGCCACCGGGGGCGTAGAACAGGCCGTGGCCGTCGCCGCCAGGCAGGCTGGGCTGAAACAGCGTCACCTTGCCGCCGACATGGGTGTAGGTCTGGTAAAGGTCGGCCACCAGCGGCGGCGGGAAGAAGCTGTCATTGGTGGCGTAGACCCACAGCATCGGCGAGATCGAGGTCTCGCCGAAACGCCGGGCCGCACCGATCATCGCCTCCGAACTGCAGACCTCGCCGGGCTCGCCATAGGCATAGCCGCCGCGACCGCCGGCCATGTTGATCATGCCGGCGACATGCGGGTGGTTGACGCTGTTATAGGCGATTATGCCCCAGCCGCCGGTGGACTGTCCGACCACGATGGCGCCGGTGGGCAGCGCGTCCGGGCGTGATGTCGCCCAGTTCACCGTGGCGTCGATATCCTCGGCGGTGGTCAGGCCGACGCGGAAATAGTTCACCCTGGCGCAATCGCTGCCGTTCTCCACCGCAGGGCCGGTGCTGCCGCCGAAGCCGCGGCGCAGGGCGAACACCACCATGTAGCCGCGATCGGTGAACCAGCGCGCGGGTTCGCTGTCGCAGCGCGCGGGGGTCATCTGGCGGATCAGCTCCGGCCGGCTGGGGGCGCCGTGGGCGATCACCACCACCGGCACGCGCGCCCCGGTATCCGGCCGGCAGACGCAGGCGACGAGCTGGACGGTGGCTTCCGGCGGGTCGAACGGGATCAGCGCGTACTCGCCTTCGGCCACCGGCTGGAAGTAGCGGGGCACGAAATCCGGCCGATCTCCGCAGGCGGACAGCACTGCGAGCATGAGCAGGGCCAGCGCAGCACGCATCCGCATCAGCCTTTCTCCCGCATCAGCCTCGCCTTGTCGCGCTGCCAGTCCCGCGCCGCAATGGCGTGGCGCTTGTCGGATTTGTTGCGGCCCTGGCCGAGGCCGAGCTGCACCTTGGCGAGGCCGCGATCGTTGAAATGCACGTCAAGCGGCACCAGCGTGTAGCCGTCGCGGGCGATGGCGGCGAGGAACTGGTCGCGCTGCTTGCGTTTCAGCAGCAGCTTGCGCGGGGCGCGCGGCTCGAAGCGGGACAGCACGCCGCCCTGGTATTCCGGGATGTAGCAGTTGAACAGATACATCTCGCCGTCGCGCTCGCCGGCCCAGGCCTCGGTCAGCGTGGCGCGGCCGTGGCGGAGCGATTTCACCTCCGCCCCCTTCAGCACGATGCCGGCCTCGACCATCTCCTTGATCGTGTAGTCGAACCGCGCCTTGCGGTTCTGCGCGGCGAGGCCGTGGCTGATCAGGCCACTCTTCTTCTTGGTCTCTGCCATGGAGGATCAGTTCAGCAGCCCGACCGCGGTCATGGCGGCGCGCACCCGGGCCCGGCTGGTCTCGGCGATCGGCGCCAGGGGCAGGCGGCAGTGATCGGCGGTGAGGCCGAGCAGCGACGCGGCGTATTTCACCGGACCGGGGCTCGACTCGCAGAACATCGCGTCGTGCAGCGGCGTCAGGCGTGCCTGGATGGCCATCGCGTCGTGCAGATGGCCGGTCTGCCATGCCGCATGCATCTGGCTGCACAGGCGCGGGGCGATGTTGGCGGTGACGCTGATGCAGCCATGGCCGCCGGCGGCGAGGAAGGGCAGGGCGGTGTGGTCCTCGCCGGAGAGCTGGATGAAGTCAGGCCCGCAGGCGGCCGTGGTGTGCAGCGGGCGGGTCAGGTTCGCGGTCGCGTCCTTCACGCCGACGATGTTGGGGTGCTTCGCGAGACGTGCCATCGTCTCGACCGACATGTCGACGACGCTGCGGGGCGGGATGTTGTAGATGAACAGCGGCAGATCCACCGCATCCGCGATCGCGGTGAAGTGCAGGAACAGGCCTTCCTGCGTCGGCTTGTTGTAATAGGGTGTGACGACCAGCGTGGCGTCGGCGCCGGCGGATTTGGCGTGGCGCGCCAGGTCGATCGCCTCGGCGGTGCTGTTGGAGCCGGCGCCGGCCATCACCGGAATGCGGCCGCCCGAAACCTTCACGGCGATCTCGACGACGCGTTTGTGCTCGTCATGCGACAGGGTCGGGCTCTCGCCCGTGGTGCCGACCGGGATGATGCCTTTGGTGCCTTCGCGGACCTGCCACTCGACAAACCGGGCAAAGCCGTCCTCATCCACGGCGCCGGTGGCGTCCATCGGCGTGATGAGGGCAACCAGCGAGCCCTTGAACATGGCGATCCCTTTGTCGTGACGAGCGTGTGATGAGGCGTGAAGCTAGGCGTGCGGGGGGTGCGCTGCAAGGCCGGAGCGGGTTAGAAGCGGAGATGCTCCGAATTCCGATCCGAGTCCTGCTGCTTCTGATGGTCTGGTACGGGTCCGCCGCGGCCCAGTCTGGGTCCGCCGCGGCCCAAACTGATGACACCGTCATGGCCCTGGTTCGAGCGGATCGCTGGCCGGAGGCGCAGGCGGTGGCCTCCAGCTACCCCGATCCGGTGGCGGGCAAGCTGGTGACGTATTTCCGCCTGCTGGCGCCCAACGCCGCCTCCGCCGCCGAGATCGCCGCCTTCCAGGCCGCCAATCCGGACTGGCCGGCCCAGGCCACGCTGCAGCGCAGGCTGGAAGAGGCGGTGGCACGGTCGCCCGACGATTCTGCGGCCATCTTCTTTTGCGACGCGCACAAGCAGGCCCAGCCGGCGATCCTGCTGCGCTGCGCCCAGGCCTATGCAAGCCAGGCGCGGCCGGCGGAGGCGCAGGCCTCCGCCAACGCCGCCTTCATCGCCGGCGACGATCAGGTCGTGGCGCATCTGCTGCCGCAGTTCGGCCCGCTGCTCACCGCCCGCACCCAGTATCTGCGCTTCGACCGGCTGGCCTGGTTCGACACCGCTGCCGCCACCCGGCAGATGGCGCGGCTCGACCCCGCCGATCGGCCGCGCGCCGAGGCGCGGCTGGCGCTGCGTCGCGATGCGCCGAACGCGGCCGCCCTGTTCGCGGCGCTGCCGGCAGCACAGCGCAGCGAGCCCGGCATGATGCTGGAGGAGGCCCGCTTTCTCCGCCGTGCCAATCGGGACGACGAGGCGCTGGCATGGTGGCTCGCGACCGGGACGGACGCCGAACGTGCCGCACCCGCCGAGCGGCGCGCTGCGTTCTGGGACGAGCGGAATCTGCTGGTCCGGCGACGGTTGCGCGAGGGCGATGCCGCCGGTGCCTATCAGATCGCCGCCGGTCATGCGCAGACCGCCAGCGAACAGGTGGCGGATGCCGAGTTCCTCGCCGGGTTCATCGCGCTGCGCAAGCTGAACCGTCCCGATGAGGCGCGCGCGCATTTCCAACATCTCGCCGAGCTCTCCAAGGCCGCCATCACCCAGGGCCGCGCGCATTACTGGCTGGGGCGTGCCGGTGGCGGGGCGGCGGAATATGCCAAGGCCGCCGCCTGGCCGAACACCTTCTACGGCCAGCTCGCCATTCTCGCTCTGGGTCAGAACCTGCCCGAGGCGATCCGTGCCGTTCGCGCCCCGCTGGCCGAGCCGGAGCGCGGCCTGGCACTGGCCGAGCGCGAGGTCGCTCGCGCGGCGGCCTATCTGGTGGGCTGGGGCGAGCCGCGCCGGGCCGCGCAGTTTCTGCTGCGGCTCGATGAGATCTCGCCTGATAGCGTCGACCGCCGCCTCGCGGCGCGGCTCGCCACCGGATTGGGCCTGCCGGATGTCGCCGTCGCCATGGCGCGCCGCGCCGGCACCGCGGGGGTGATCGAAATCGACACCGGCTGGCCCGTCGCGGCGCAGATCCCGGCCGATGCCGGGATCGATCCGGATCTGGCGCTCGGCATCATCCGCCAGGAGAGCAGCTTCGATGGCAGCACGGTCAGCCCCGTGGGCGCCCGCGGGCTGATGCAGCTGATGCCGGCCACCGCGACACAGCTCGGCCACCGGCTCGGCATTCCGGTGCCGGTGATCACGCTGACCACGGACATCAGCCTCAATATCCGGCTCGGCACCTACTATCTCCGCCTGCTGCTCGACCAGTTCGGCGGCACCGAGCCCTATGCCATCGCCGCCTACAACGCGGGGCCCGGCCACATTCCGGAATGGAGTGCTTCGGCCGGCGATCCGCCGTCGGACGGCTCGGACATGATCGACTGGATCGAGCAGATCCCGTTCGGCGAGACCCGCAACTACGTGCAGCGGGTGATCGAGAACCAGGTGATCTATGCGGCGCTGACCGGGGCGGCCACACCGCACCCGCTGGCGAAATTCCTGAAATGACGCTGGCACGGCTCATCGCCAGCGGTCTGGGCACCGGTTTTGCGCCACGCGCGCCCGGCACGGCGGGGTCGCTGGCAGCACTCCTGGTGGGGGCCCTGCTGCTGCTGCTGCCGGCCTGGGTGTTGCCGCTCGGCATCGTCGCCGTCACCCTGGCGGGGCTTTGGGCGACGGCGCGGGCTGGCGGGGCGGACGATCCCGGCTGGGTGGTGATCGATGAGGTGGCCGGGCAATGGATCGCGCTGCTGCCGCTCGCCCGGCCCAGCCCGCTCGGCCTGCTCGCCGCCTTCGCGTTGTTCCGGCTGCTCGACATCACCAAGCCCGGCCCGATCGGCTGGGCCGACCGCCAGCACGGCGCGGTCGGGGTGATGGCCGATGACGTGATCGCAGGCGGCATCGCAGCGCTGATCCTGTGGGCGGCCGCCATGGTCTGGCCGGGATTGTGGACATGACCGGGCCGCTGCGCAGCGTCGCCGATCGCCGTGCCGCGGGGCATGCGCTGCGCAGCGCGCTCTCGCGCAGCGCCCACGCGGACGGGACGCCGCCTGCCGGCCGGGCCGATCCGATCGCGGTGCTGCGGGCCCAGGAGGCCAACCGCATCGCCGATCTGTGGCCGCTGCGCCATGCCCGCATGCGCGCCGATCAGTTCGCCTTCCTGCGCGGGGCGGCCGCGATCATGGCCGCCGATCTCGGCGCCATGCCCGCCACCGGCCTGCGCGTGCAGGCCTGTGGCGACGCACATCTGGCCAATTTCGGCGCCTTCGCCAGCAGCCTCGGCGCGCCGCTGTTCGATGTGAACGATTTCGACGAAACCCTGCCCGCGCCGTTCGAGTGGGACGTGAAGCGCCTCGCCACCTCGCTCGCCGTCGCCGGACGTGTGCAGGGCCTGGGCGACAAGCCCTGCCGCGCCCTGGCCCGGCGCGCCGCCCATGCCTATCGCCGGGAGATGGCGCAGTTCGCCGTGGTGGCCCCGCTCGACACGTGGCGCAGTCGCATCGGCCTGGACGAGGCGATCGACGATATCGGCGACCGGGAGGTGCGCCGCGCCCAGCGCCAGCGCCTGACCACGGCGGTGCAGACGGCGCGCGACGCCTATCGCCACCTCGTCGCCGGCGGCGCGGCGCTGCGCCTGCCGGAGCGCCCGCCGGCGATCTACCGGCTCAGCGCCCATGAGGGCACCGCGCATGCCGCGTTCGAAGCCTACCAGGCCGGGCTGGAGCCGGAGCGCGCCGTGCTGCTGCGCCGCTACCAGCTGCGCGACGTCGCCTTCAAGGCGGTGGGGGTTGGCAGTGTCGGCACGTTCTGCGCCATCGGCCTGTTCGCCACCGCCGATGGCGACACCTTGCTGCTGCAGATCAAGGAGGCCGTCACCTCGGTGCTGGAGCCTTACGCCGCCGCCAGCCTTTTCGCCCATCATGGCCAGCGCGTGGTGGTGGGGCAGCGGATGATGCAGGCCGAGCCCGACGTGTTCCTGGGCTGGACCCAGGCCGAGGGGCGTCACTTCTATGTGCGTCAGCTGAAGGACCAGCGTCTCGCCGCCATCGGGACCGCCATCGAGGCGGCGGCTTTGCCGTTCTATGCGAGGCTGTGTGGCCGCACCCTAGCCAGGGCGCATGCGCGTTCGGGCGATGCGGCGGAGATCAGCGGCTATCTCGGCGACGGCGAGACGTTCGACGAGGCGATCGGCCATTTCGCGATCGCCTATGCCGATCAGAACGACCTGGACTACCAGCGTTTCGTGGCCGCCCTGTCCACCGGCGAACTTGCGGGAGCAACACCATGATCGATGATGCGACACTGGCCCAGGCGGAGGCGCTGCTGGCCGCCTTGCGGGCGCGCGGCTGGATGGCGGCGACGGCGGAGAGCTGCACCGGCGGGCTGATCGCCGCGTGCCTCACCGCGATCGCCGGCAGTTCGGATGTGGTGGACCGTGGTTTCGTCACCTATTCCAACGCGGCCAAGAACGAGATGCTGGGGGTGGATCTGGCGTTGATCGCGGCGCATGGCGCGGTCTGCGAGCCGGTCGCACGCGCGATGGCCGAGGGTGCGCTGGCGCGGTCGCGCGCGGATGTGACGGTCGCGGTGACCGGCGTGGCCGGGCCGGGCGGGGGATCGGCGGAGAAGCCGGTGGGGCTGGTGTGGTTCGGCTGTGCGGTCAAAGGGCAGACACGCAGCGAGCGGCATGTGTTTCCCGGCGATCGGACACAGGTGCGGGCGGCGACTGTGAAAAGGGCGCTGGAAGTAGTAAGTGAAGCGCTTCTTTTCTGAAGAAAAGAAGCAAAAGACTTTTTATCGGCTGGCGCCCCCCTCCGGAGAAAGATCCGCTCAAGACGAATGAAAGTTTTTTGGTTCTTTTTTCAAAAAAGAACCTCTTGCCGACTGTCTTACTGCCTGCGGCAGAAAGACAGTCGGCAAGAAGTTCTGCGGCGCAAATAGATAGACTGCACTGGCCACCCCTGGCAGAATCGCCTGCGCCCACATCAACGGCATCAGCGCCGGAATCCTGGCCGCGATGTTGTTGATCATGAACCCCAGCGCCACCAGCCCCACCACCGCCCCGATCGCGATCACCGGCCGCAGCAGCCCGCCATGCCGGCGAAACGCGCCGGTCAGCACCGAAACCAGCGCCACCAGCGTGAACGACAGCACCGTGAACGGCGCGGACAGCCGCCGATACGCCTCCACCCGCCATTTCATCGCCTCTGCCGCACTCACCGTGTCGCCATCGGCGTGACCGCTGAACAGCTCATGCATCGACAGCTCGCCAGGGTCGCGGAACCGCGTGTCGTCGGTCTTGCGGTCCGGCGTCAGGTCCAGCGTGTTCTGCGCGAAGGTCAGCACGTTCAGCCGCCCGGTCTGGTGGTCGATCTCCTGGCGGCTGCCGTTGATCAGCAGCACCCGCGGCGCATCGTCGCCCGGCAGCAACCGGCCGGATTCGGCGAGGATGGTGGCGTGGCTATTCGGCTGGCGCGCGTCGTCCACCAGAATGCCGTGCAGCGTTCCGTCCACATCGCGTGAGCGGACATAGACGGTGAGGCTGTCCGACACGGTGGTGAACACGCCCTCCTGCAGCAGGAAGGCGGCGAGGCGGTTGCGGATCTCCCATTGATACTGGCGGAACTCGCTGAAGCTGCCCGGCACGATCCACCCATTGAGCAGCATGCCGCACGCGGCCACCACCAGGCCCTGCGCCAAAGCGGGCTTGGAGAGGGCAAACTGGGACAGGCCGGCCGCACGCATCACCGTCAGCTCCCGGTCGCTGGACAGGCGCTGATAGACGAACTGCACCACCACGAAGGTGGTGATGGGCAGGATGATGGCCACAAAATTGGGGATCAGCAGCCCGGTGAGGCGCAGGAACACACCGAAGGACAGGCCGCGGTTGACGACCATCTCGACGAACCGCAGCGACTGGGTGAGCCAGATCAGCGCCACCAGCCCCGTGGTGACGGCCACCAGTGCCAGCGAAAGCTGGCGGACGAGATAGCGGTCCAGAATGGTGATGCGCAGAGAATTCATGATTTTCGTATATCGCATTCCCCCGGGTGCACCCAAGTCGCACCGCATTTGCCTCGCGCGGCGGGGCTTGTTAGGCAACGGGAGCGAGAAAGGCACCATGGCACAGACCGAAGCGAAACAGCGTCTGCGGGTGCTCGTGGTGCAACTGTCGGCGAGCTATGCCGGCACGGAACGGCACGCGAGCGAGCTGGCGGCGGGGCTGTCGGCGGCGCATGAGGTGGCGATGGTGCTGCGCGCGCGACCGAAGGAGCCGGCGCGGCAGGGCCAGTACACCGCGCTGCGCGACAGCGTGGCACCCGGCGTGCGGCTGTTCCTGGCCGGGCGTGCAATGCCGTGGCTGGGGGTGATGCTGGCGATCCTGCGGTTCCGGCCCGATGTGATCCATGCGCATTACGAGCGCTCCGTGCGCGTGGCCTGTCTGTGTGCGCGCTGGCTGGGGGTTCCGGTCATCGGCACCATCCATGTTCGCTACACCGAGAAGGATTTCGCCGGCTGCACCGCCCTGGTGGCGCTGACGCAGGCGGAACAGCGGCGTGCGGCGGCCGCATTCCCGCGGGAGGTCGCGCAGATCGAGAACTGGGTGATGCCGTGGCCCCGCCCCAACGCGGCGCGCATCGCAGACCTGCGCCAGAAGCTCGGCGTCGGTCATGCGTTCGTGTTCGGCTGTGTCGGCCGGCTGGAGCCGGTGAAACGCATGGACCGGCTGATCGACGCCTTCGCCGCGGCCGACCTGCCGCAGGCGAAGCTGGTGATCATCGGCGACGGCAGCGAGCGGCCGGGGCTGGAGGCGCAGATCGTCCGCCTCGGTCTCGCCGGGCGCGTGGTGCTGGCGCCGTTCCGCGCCGATATCCGCGACTGCTACGCCCTGTTCGGCCGCTTCGTCACCGCCTCCGCCTTCGACCCGTTTGCCCTCACGCTGCTGGAAGCGGCCGAGCAGCGGGTGCCGATCATCTCGACCCGCACCGACGCGGCGCTGGCCATTGCCACGCGCACGCCGATCACCCTGGTGCCGCATGACGATGGCGACGCGTTGGCGGCAGCCTTGCGCGCGGCGCTGAACGGTCCCACGCAGTCGCCGCCGCTGAAAGGCTTTGCATTCGCCGACCGCCTGCCACAGTTCGAGGCGCTGTACCGCCGCGCCATCGCCTCGCTTGGGAAATCTGCATGACCTTACTTGCCTTCCGGCGCCTGTCGGGCCTGACGCTGCTGTCCGCTGCGACGGGGCTGACGCTCGCGCTGCCGGTGTTCCTGCTCTACGCCCGTGCCTTGGCCGATATCTCGGTGTCGCTGGTGGGCGTGCTGTTCCTGGTCCGGTGCGCGCAGACGCGGGACTGGTTGTGGCTGCGCAGGCCCTGGGTCTGGCTGGGCGGGCTGATCTGGGCGCTGCAGCTGGTGGGCGCGCTGGTCACCGGGCCGATCGGCTCGGTGCTGCAGTCGGCGGCGATGATCCGGCTGTTGATTCTGGTGGCGGCGCTGGAATCCTGGGTGCTGGTCGATGAGACGGCACGCGGCCGTCTGCGTCTGCTGATGCTGGTGCTGGCGGGATGGGTGGCGCTGCAATGCTGGGAGCAGCTGCTGATCGGCAGCAACATCTTCGGTGATCCGCGCTGGAGCGACGGCGCGCTGACCGGCCCGTTCCTCAAGCCGCGGGCCGGCGGGGTGTTCCTTTACGTGGCGCTGCTCGGCGTGCTGCCGGTGATCCTGCTTCTGCTCGGCGGCACGCTGCGGCGGGCGTTGGGCGGTGCGGCGCTGCTGCTGGCCGTGGTGGCGACGATGGTGATCATCGGCCAGCGCATGCCCAATCTGCTGCTGTTTCTGGGCCTGGGCCTGACCGCGCTGCTGGTGCGCCAGTTCCGCCGGCCGATGCTGGTGGCCGCCCTGTTCGGCGCCCTCGCCTTGGCCGCGCTGCCGGTGGTCTCGCCGCCCACCTATCAG
This sequence comes from Rhodospirillales bacterium, assembly GCA_037445025.1. Taxonomy (GTDB): domain Bacteria; phylum Pseudomonadota; class Alphaproteobacteria; order Acetobacterales; family Acetobacteraceae; genus CAIQQQ01. The sequence goes on along the minus strand of JBBILI010000002.1, from coordinate 76,635 downwards.
AAGCTGGTGATCCATTTCACCGACCAGATGGAACATTTCCTGACCAGCCCGTATGGCCAGCTTTACGGCCGTGCCCTGGTGATGATGTTGCGCCATCCGTTCACCGGCCTGGGGTTTGACGGGTTTCGCAATCTCTGCGGCGATCCCGCCTATGCCGCGGCGCAGATGCGTCTGGCCGATTTCGCCATCCAGGACCCGACCAATGACGGTTGCAACATGCATCCGCACAACTACTTCCTGCAAGTGGGCGTGGGCGCGGGGGTGACCGGGCTGGTGCTGTTCGTGATGATGCTCGGCCTTTGGCTGGCCCGCCTGCTGCAGGCCCGCAGGCACGATCGCAGCGTCGGATTGACCGTTCTGGTGGTGACGTTCTGCGTCACCTTCTGGCCGATCGCCTCCACCGCCAGCCTGTTCACCTTCGACACCGCGGGCTGGGTGTTCCTGACCGCGGGCTGGGCGCTGGCGGCGGCCAACCTGCAGCGATGAGCCGCGTTCTCGTCTATCGCGACGTGCTGCTGCCGAAATCCGAGCTGGGCTTCATGCGGCGCCAATACATGGGGTTTCAAACGCTTCAGCCGCTTTGGATCGGCCGGCGGGTGGAGCCGTGGCTCGACCAGACAGTGTATCCGGTGGGCGCCGCGTTCACCGGCCTGCGCGGACTTGCCTTCAAGCAGCTCGGCTGGAGCGGCGATCTATCAGGGCTTGGCGGTGTGGTGGTGCATGCACAGTTCGGCCGTGGCGGAGCGTTGGCGCTGCCGCTGGCGGAACGACTCGGCCTGCCGCTGGTGGTGACGTTCCACGGCGGCGATGTCACCAAGGACTCGCATTACCGGCCGCTCGCCCTGTTCCGGCTGCGGATGCGGCGCCTGGCCCAATACGCCTCGGCCTTCGTCTGCGTCGCCGAAGGGGTGCGCGCGCGGCTGATCGAACGCGGATTGCCGGGCGAGAAGGCGGTGGTGCTGCCGATCGGCACCGATCTGCCGGACACGCCGCCGCGCGAAGGCCCGGGCGAGGACATCCTGTTCATCGGCCGCTTCGTGGAGATGAAGGGCCTGCCCGTGCTGATCGAGGCGGTGCACCGGCTGCGCGCGCAGGGCCACCACGCGCGCGTGGTGATCATCGGCGACGGTCCGGACCGTGACGCCGTGGCGCAGGCCGTGGCCGGACTGGCCAACGTGGAACTGAGGGGATGGCAGACACCTGACCAGGTGCGTGCCGCCCTGCGCGAAGCGCGCGCGCTGGTGCTCCCCAGCGTCACCGCCCGTTCCGGCGAGGCGGAGGGGTTGCCCAGCGTTGCCACCGAGGCGATGAGCGAGGGTGTTCCGGTCATCGCTTCCAGCGAGGCCGGCACGGCGGGGCTGATCACCGATGGGGTAAACGGCCTCCTGTTCCCGTCACGCGACGCTGCGGTGCTGGCCGATGGCCTGCACCGCCTGCTCACCACACCCTCCCTGGCGCTGTCGCTGGGCGCGCATGCCAGGGAAATCGTCGCCCGGTCGTTCAACGCGGCGGAGCAGTCCCGCAGGCTTGAACAGGTTCTGCTGTCCTGCGTGCGGTAGCGGCTCAGAGATTGGACGTCTCGACCACCACATCCGTCGCCCGGCGTTTCTTCGGGGCGGGCACGTATTCCAGGCCATGTTCGGCGAGGAAGGTCTGCAGCCCGCCGACCAGGGTCTGCGCGCCTTCCAGCGGCATCGTCACGCGCGCCACCACGACGGCGCGCTGGACGGCCGGCTCGGTCGAATTGTCCCAGCGCAGAGAGACGAACTTGATCGTCACGCTGCCGGCGTTGATCGAGAAGCTCGAGGCCAGCGAGGCGAACACCTCCGGCGAGAACATGTTCTCGAGGATCTGAACCTGTTGCGTGTCTGACATGAGGCGTGCCCTTTGCGGTTGGTCAAGGAAGCGGTGCTTTTTTGAAAAAAAGAACCAAAAAAATTTTATCCGCTGACGCGTCGTTCCGGCGAGAGGTGAGCCAAAAGGATTAAAAGTCTTTTGCTTCTTTTCTTCAGTAAAGAAGACCTTGCTTCCTTCATGAAAACAGATTGATCGCGTTGTGCGCCTGCAACCCCAGCAGATTGGCCGCTCCCGCCCCGTGCAGCGTCGCAGCCGTCAGGAAATGCGTGCCCGACCCGCTGGTGTCGATGGCAACCGTTGTGGTGGTGCCGGTCTCGGTCACGCTGAGGTAGTTGCCCAGTGTGGCCGTCGCCTTGTTCCAGCTCGACTGCGCCAGCAGCGAGCCGAGGCTCAGCACGTCGCCGTTGTTGACCGAGAAGTCCAGCACATCGATGCCGCCCTGCGTGCCCAGCGCGTTCACATGGTAGGTGTTGTTGCTGCCGCCGCTGACCTGCACGAAGCCCGGCCCGGCCGAGACCAGGTTGCTCGACCCGCTGAGGGTGACGATGCTGCTGCTGGACCCGGTCGAGACCGTGTCGTTGCCCGCACCGGCCACCACCGTGTCGGTGCCGCCGGCGATGGTGATGACATTGCTGTAGCCCTGGGCGGTGATGCTGTCGTTGCCCGCACCCACGGTGACGGTCTCGTTGCCCTGTCCGGCAACGATGGTGTCGTTGCCCGAACCCGCGGTGATGGTGTTGTTGTAGCCCTGGGCGGTGATGCTGTCGTTGCCGGAACCCGCGATGATGGTGGCCTGGCCCTGGCTGCCGGACACGGTGGTGTTGGCGTTGCCGATGTTGAGCGACTGGTTGTAGCCCGACATGGTGATGGTCTGGCCGGTCGAGGTCGGCGCTGGGGTGGGCGCGGGTAAAGGTGCGGGCGTGGGCGCCGGCGTGGGGCTCGGGATCGGGGTGGATACGGTCTTCCCACCCGTCGGGAACAGCGAACCGCTGGTCGCCACAATCTGCGGCAGGCCCGAGGCCGGCACCACCAGCGAGGCCAGCGGAGCGGCGGTGATGCTGGCGTTGAACGTCACCCCGGACAGGCTGCTATACGTGCCGTTGGAGAACGGGTTGCCGCCGTTGAAGACGATCATGTCCTGACCGCCGAGATACAGCACGGTACGGCCGTTCACCGTCTCGATCGTGCCGGAGCTGTAGCCATAGATCAGCAGGCTGTCGACGGCGGGGTTGAACGTGCCGTCGAGCTGCTGCACGCCGTCGCCCTTTTGATACAGGACCTCGTTTTCCTGGCCGGCGAGACGGATTTCGCTGCCCACGGTGAAGTTGGTGGCACTGGTGCCGGAGACTGCCACCGATCCGCCGCTGACACCGCCGATCAGCACGTTGCTGCCGGACGCACCGGCCACCATGTTCCTGCCGGTGCCACCCATCAGCCAGGCGTTGCCCTGGCCGCCCTGCAGGGTGGAGTTGCCGGTGCCGGCGAACAGGAAGCCGACCGCATCGTTCTGTGTCTGCGCATTCAGCGCGCCTTGGCTGGTGACGATGTCGGTCACCGCGCTGGCGCCGGCCTCGACGATGTTGTTGGTGCCGGACAGCGCCACGACATTGTTGCCGCTGGTGCCGGTATGGACGTTGTCATTGCCCGTGCCGGTGACCACGCCGCCGGTGGCGTTGGCCGCGTAGGCGACACCCGAGGCGAGCGCCACCGGCCTGGTGCCGGCGAAACTGCCGTTGATGATCATGCCGGCGTTGGCGGCGGCGTTGGTCTGGCCGGGCAGCACGGTCAGGGTCTGGGTGAGCCCGGTGGTGGGTGCGACGTCGCTGTCCAGCAGCGGATTGCCGCTGGCGTGTTCGGTGGTGAACGAAAGCCCCGCGGGGGCCATGACCTGCACCTGGTAGCTGCCCACGGCGAGGTTGGTGAAGCTGTACTGGCCGGCGCTGTTGGTGGTGGTGGTGCCGGTCGGATGGCCGGACGCGGTCAGCAGCATCACCGTCACACCGGCGACGCCAGGGTCGCCCACATGATAGGTGCCGCTGGCCATGCCATCGAGGAACACCAGGCCGGAGATGCTGCCGGACTGGTAGATGCCGGCGTTCACCGTGGTGGCGCTGCCGGAGGTGGCGGTGACCTGCTCGGCGCCGGCGATGGAGACGGTGCTGTCCGGCAGGGCGGTGCTGCTGCCCGGGCTGGAGAACAGCTCGCCCGAGGGCGTGGTGAACTGCACGCTGTCCGTGCCGGGGGTGACGCCGGTGAAGCTGTAGCTGCCGTTGGCGGCCGTGGTGGTGGTGGCGAGCACCGCGCCGGTGGACGACACCAGCTTCACGGTGATCCCGCCCAGGCCGGCTTCGCCCGCTTCCTGCACGCCATCGGCGTTGCTGTCGGCGAAGGCGACGCCGGAGATGCTGGCCGGCGCCCACAGACCGGTGGTGAAGCTGGCGCTGCCGCCGGAGACGAGGGTCACCGCATCGGTGCCGGCGGTGGAGAGATGGTCCCCGGCGGGTGTGACGATCTGGATGGTGTCGCTGCCGGGCGTCACGCCGGTGAAGCTGTAGCTGCCGTTGGCGCCGGTCGTGGTGGTGGCGATCACGCTGCCGTTGGCGGCCAACAGGTTGACGGTGATGCCGGCGAGGCCCTGGTCGCCGTTGTCCTGCACGCCATCGGCGTTGCCGTCGGTGAACACCGTGCCGGTCACGCTCGCCGGCTTGTAGAGGCCGGCATTGGCGCTGGCCGTGCTGGCGGAGCGCAGCGTGACGTTGTCGCTGGCCGGCGTCGAGAACCGTTCGCCGCTCGGCGCGGTGAACGCCACCGTGTCTGTATTGGGGGTGACGCCGGTGAAGCTGTAGGCGCCGGTCGGGCCGGTGCTGGTCGTGGCGATCAGGCTGCCGCTGGCGGAGAGCAGCTGCACGGTGACGCCGGACTGGCCGGCTTCGCCCGCTTCCTGCAAACCGTCGGCGTTGCTGTCGGTGAACGCGACGCCGGTGACGGTGGCGGGCGCGTAGACCCCGGCGCTGGCGGACCCCGTGCCGCCGGAGACGATCGTCACCGCGTCACTCGATGGCGTGGAGAAGCGGTCGCCGGCGGGTGCCGTGAAGCTCACCGTGTCGGTGCCGGGTGTCACGCCGGCGAAGCTGTAGCTGCCGCCGCTGCCGGTGGTCGTTGTCGCCAGCAGGCTGCCGGTGGCGGACACGAGCTTGACCGTGACGCCGGCCAGCCCGGCCTCGCCGGTCTGCTGCGTGCCATCGGCGTTGCTGTCGACATAGACCACGCCCGCGATCGATCCCGGCGCGTAGAGTCCGGTGTTGAAGCTGGCGGCGCTGCCGGAGACCAGCGTGACGGCATCGGTCCCGGTGGCGGAGAACAGGTCGCCCGTGGGGGCGACGATCTGGATCGTGTCGCTGCCGGGCGTGACGCCGGTGAAGCTGTAGTTGCCGTTGGAGCCTGTGGTGGTGGTGGCGATGACGCTGCCGTTGGCGGCCAGCAGGTTGACGGTGACGCCGGACAGCCCGGCTTCGCTGGATTGCTGCACGCCATCGGCGTTGCTGTCGGCGAACACCGTGCCGGTGACGCTGGCCGGGGCGTAAACTCCGGCATTGGCGGTGCCGGTGCTGCCCGAGACGATCGTCACCACGTCGCTTGACGGGGTGGAGAACCGGTCACCAGCAGGGGCGGTGAAGCTCACCGTGTCGGTGCCGGGCGTGATGCCGGTGAAGCTGTAGCTGCCGCCGCTGCCGGTGGAAGTTGTCGCCAGGAGGCTGCCGGTGGACGAGACCAGCTTCACCGTCACGCCGGCCAGCCCGGCCTCGCCGGTCTGCCGCGTGCCGTCGGCGTTGCTGTCGAGGAACACCGTGCCGCTGATCGATCCCGGCATGAACACGCCGGCGTTGAAGCCGGCGGTGCCGCCGCCGACCAGGGTGACGGCGTCAGTGCCGGCGGTGGAGAGCTGGTCGCCGGCGGGGGCGACGATCTGGATCGTGTCGCTGCCCGGCGTCACGCCGGTGAAGCTGTAGCCGCCGTTGGCGCCGGTGGTGGTGGTGGCGAGCACGCTGCCGTTGGATGCCAGCAGGTTGACCGTGACACCGGCCAGGCCGAGTTCGCCGGTGTTCTGCACGCCGTCGGCGTTCGTGTCGGTGAACACCGTGCCGGTGACGGTGGCCTGGGTGTAGACGCTGGCGAACGCCGTTGCGGTGCTGCCCGATGTGATGGTCACGCTGTCGGTCGACGCGGTGGCGAAGCTGTCGCCGGCCGGCGCGGTGAACACCACCGTGTCGGTGCCGGGGGTGACGCCGGTGAAGCTGTAGGTGCCGCCGGTTCCGGTGGTGGTTGTGGCGAGCAGGCTGCCGGTGGCGGAAACCAGCTTCACCGTCACGCCGGCAAGCCCGCCCTCGACGGTCTGCTGGGTGCCGGCGTTGCTGACGAGATAGACTTCGCCCGTGACCGATCCCGGCGCGAACACGCCGGCATTGAAGCTCGCGGTGCTGCCGGACGCGAGGGTGACCGCATCGGTGCTGGCCGTGGAGAACCGGTCGCCGGCGGGGGCCACGATCTGGATCGTGTCGCTGCCCGGGGTGACGCCGGTGAAGCTGTAGCCGCCATTGGCGCCGGTCGTGGTGGTGGCGAGCACGCTGCCGTTGGACGCCAGCAGGTTGACCGTGACGCCGGCCAGGCCGAGCTCGCCCGTGTTCTGCACGCCATCGGCGTTGCTGTCGGTGAACACCGTGCCGGTGACGGTGGCCGGCACGAACAGGCCGGCATTCGCGGTGGCGGTGCCGCCGGAAACCAGGGTGGCGGTGCCGCTCGACGCGGTGGAGAAGCTGTCCCCGGACGGTGCGGTGAAGCTTACCGTGTCGGTGCCGGGCGTGACGCCGGTGAAGCTGTAGCTGCCGCCGGTGCCGGTGGTGGTCGTGGCGAGGATGCTGCCGGTCGATGCGACCAGCTTCACCGTGACACCGGCGAGACCGGATTCGCCGGTCTGTTGCGTGCCGTCGGCGTTGCTGTCCAGGAACACCACGCCCGAGACCGAAGCAGGTGCGTAGACGCCGGCGTTGAAGCTCGCCGAACCGCCCGAGGCCAGGGTCACCGCGTCGGTGCTGGCCGTCGAGAACTGGTCGCCGGTCGGGGCGACGATCTGGATCGTGTCGCTGCCTGGCGTCATCCCGGTGAAGCTGTAGCTGCCGTTGGAGCCTGTGGTGGTGGTCGCGATCACGCTGCCGCCGGACGAAAGCAGGTTCACCGTCACGCCGGCCAGCCCGGTTTCGCCGGCCTCCTGCACGCCGTCGGCATTGCTGTCGGTGAAGACGATGCCCGTGACGCTGGTCTGCTCGAACAGCCCTGCATTCTCGGTGCCGCTGCTGCCGGAGGTGACGGTGACCGTATCGGTCGAAGCGGTCGAGAACTGGTAGCCCGCCGGTGCGGTGAACTGCACCGTATCCGTGCCGGGCATCACCGCGGTGAAGCTGTAGCCGCCGGTGGCCGAGGTCGTGCCCGTCGCCAGCACCGTGCCGCTGGCGGAGACCAGCTTCACGATCACGCCCGAAAGCCCAGCCTCGCCGGCATCCCTGAGGCCGTTGGCGTTGCTGTCGAGGAACGCCGTGCCGGAGATCGTGGAAGGGGCGACCAGCCCGGCATTCACGCTCGCCGAGCCGCCGGACGCCAGAGTCTCCGCCTGCTGCCCGGTGCTGCCGACAGTGCTGTCAAGCAGCGTGGTGCTGGTGCCGACCGGCGAGAAGCTGTCCCCGGTGGGGGCCACGATCTGCACCGTGTAGCTGCCCGGCACCAGGCCTGCGAAGCTGTAGGCGCCGTTGCCGCCTGTCGTTGTGCTTGCCACCACGGTGGTGCCGTTCGACGCCAGCAGCTTCACCGTGATCCCTGAAAGACCGGTGTCGCCCGGCTGCTTCGCGCCGACATCGTTGGCATCGGTGAACACCGTGCCGCTGATCGCAACCGGCGTGTAGATGCCGGCGTTCACCGTCGCGGTGGCGCCGTTGGCCACCGTCACCGTCTTGCTGCCCGCGCTGTTGACGATACTGTCGGGCAGGCTGGAGCTCGATCCCGCCGCTGAGAACGCGCCGCCGGACGGTGCGACCACGGTGACGCTGTAGGTGCCGGCCGCCAGGCTGGTGAAGCTGTACTGGCCACTCGCATTGGTGACGGCGGTCGCGAAGATGGTGCCGTTGGTGGAGAGATTGACGGTGCGGCCGGACAGGCCGGTCTCTGTGCTCTCCTGCACGCCGTCGCCGTTGCTGTCGGCGAACACCGTGCCCGCGATCGTCGCCGGCGGAAGATAGATGCCGGCGCTCTCGTCGCCCACCGTCTGGCCGGACCTGAGTGTGACCGGTGCGGTCGTGCCGCTGCTGTTGACTTCCGAGGTGGTGGTGAGGTTGGACGTCTCCTGGCCTGGGACGATGTAGACGTCATCCACCAGCACATCCTTGGACGCGAGCGAGGCGCCAGGTGTGCCCGATTGGTAGGTGAAGGTCAGCGTGTAGCTGCCGGTGCTGGTCGGTGTGAACAGGTCGGCGAAATGTGTCCAGACACCTGGCGTGAGCCTGGTGCCGGCGGTGGAGCCGGCCGTGGTGATGACCTGGCCGCCAATCGAGGTCGACAGCGAGAAGCCGCCGGGGTTGCCGGCGCCGGGCGTGGTCTCGTTCAGATCGAAGCCGATCTCGTAGACCTGGCCACCGGTCAGCGTGACGGTCTGGGACAGGGTTTCGATCGCGTCGTCATCGACAAAGAACGCCGCATGCGTGCCCGAGCCGCCGGAGTAGTTCGGGTTGGCGTTGTCCGGCGCCATCACGCTGGCATAGCCATCGGTATAGCCCTTCGGATCCAGCGCATAGGCAATCGTGCCGTTGGTGGTGGCGATCTCGATCCCGTCGCCGGGTCCGCCGCCGAACGGCGTGGCCGCTGTGTTGGTGCTGAGCGTCCAGCCGGTGAAGGCCAGGGCCGCCGTCACGTCGCTGCCGGCGGAGAAATTGCCGTCCACCAGCAGGTTGGACGCGGTGTTGGCCGTGCCGCCGGTGGGCTGCGGCGGGGTGTTGCTGCCGAGCTGCGAGAACATGCCGCCCACATCGGCGTTCGGCATCACCACATGCACGGAATAGGTGCCGGGCTGCAGGCCGGTGAAGCTGTAGCTGCCGTTGGCGGCCGTGGTGGTGGTCACGCCGGTGGGCTGGCCCTGGGCGTTGAGCAGCTGCACCGTCACCCCGCCGATGCCGGCATCCGCCCCGTCCACCAGGCCGTTGTCGTTGGCATCCGAGAACACCGTGCCGCTGATCGAAACTGGGGTGGTGGCGCCGGCGTCGATGCCGGTCACGCTCTGGGCGCCGCTCACCGTGATCGGGGCGGAGACACCGGCGCTGGTCACCACGCTGTTGGCCAGTGTCGTGCTCGTGCCCGGCGGGGAGAACTTGTCGCCGGTCGGCGCGATGAACTGCACCCGGTAGGTGCCGGCGGCGACGCCGGTGAAGCTGTAGGCGCCGTTGCCGTCCGTCGTCGTGGTCGCGACGACCGCGCCCAGCGTGTTCAGCAGGTTGACGACGACCCCCGACGGCGTGGGGTCCGCAGCCTCGTCGCTGCCGTCGCCGCTCTCGTCGATGAAGAAGATGCCGCTGATGGTCGCGCCAGCCATGGTTCTGTCCTCGGTCCACGCATGCGATGAAGGGTGCGTTTCTGAACGCTCTGGTAGGCAAATCGGCGTGGCGGCCGCAGCCCCAAATGGGGCTAGGGAGCGATTTTTTAGCAAAATAAACGTTAGGTTTTTATTATCTTCAGCGAAAATATTCTATCGCGTCGATCGGTGCGGGCAAGTGTGTAGTTTGTTGGTTTTGATTAAGAAGAGTTAGGTTTTTTTGCAGTCAGGGGAAGAGGTTCTTTTTTTAAAAAAGAACCAAAAAACTTTCTGTTGGCTGACGCCCTGCTCCGGAGAGTGGTCCGCTCAAACGATTAAAAGTCTTTTGCTTCTTTTTTTCAGAAAAGAAGTCCTTTTCTTGCTGCTGGATTACCCCATCAGACTGGCACCGCGCAGCAGCAGTGCCACCAGCGCCGCCTGGGACGAAAGCCCGGGCTGCGCCAGCAGCTTCTTCAGCCTGGTGCGCACCGTGCCGATCGGCAGCTCCGCCTGCGCCGCGAACTCCGCCAGGCTCTGCCCGTTGGCCAGCGCCTCGGCCAGTTGCGCCTTCTGCGGCGTGAACCCCAAGGCCAGCCGCGACCAGCCTGGCTGCAGCAGAAGCGATTCCCGCAATTCGTTGACACACACCACCACCAGCGCCGTTCCGGGCACCGGCGCGAGCCTCACCAGGATGTTCGCCTCACCCGGGCGCGTGCGGAACCGCAACAGATCCGGCACCTTGTCCTTGGCCACCCGCGCGACGGCTCCGACCAAGGCCTCCCGATCCTGCGCCCGCCGCAGCGCCAGCCGCCCCTGCAAAACTCGAAACGCCACGTGGTCCCCGAGCATGGCGGCAGCTGACTGGTTGGCATGCGCGACCGTGGTGTCCGCGGCCAGGATGAAAACTGGAATGCTGAAGCATTCCAGCGCCACGAGCGCGGCGCTGGCGATATCATCCGCGGTCGGCATACGCCTCGGATCTAGAACGGAATGTCGTCATCCAGATCGCCGCCCTTCGGGCTGTCCCAGCTGGGGGCCCCGCCGCCGCCGCTTCGGGCCGGCGTGCGCGCCGGCGCCGCCGCACGCTCGCGCGGCGCATAGCCGCCGCCACCGCCCATCTCGCCGCCGCCCGCTTCACCGCCGCCGCGGCTGTCCACCAGCGTCAGCTCGCCGCGGAACCGCGCCAGCACCACCTCGGTGGTCTCACGCTCGACTCCGTCCTTGTCGGTGTATTTCCGGGTCTCCAGCGCGCCTTCCAGATAGACCTGCGAGCCCTTCTTGAGGAAACGCTCGGCCACCGAGCCCAGATTCTCATTGAAGATGGCAACCCGATGCCACTGGGTCTTCTCCTTGCGCTCGCCGCTGGCCTTGTCGTTCCAGGTCTCGCTGGTGGCGACGGAGAAACTGACCACCTTGCCGCCGTTCTGCATCGTCCGAGCCTCCGGGTCACGGCCCAGACGCCCCAGCAGAATCACCTTGTTCACCCCGGCCATGTCGCACATCCCATTGCTTATCGGGCGTGACACTAGCGCCCTTGCCCATTCAGCGCCATATAGGAGAACACCACAAGAACAACCCCATCCATCCGGAATACTCCCTAATGGCCGGCTTCATTACCGTGCGTGGCGCCCGTGAGCACAATCTCAAGAACGTGGACGTGCAGATCCCGCGCGACACGCTGACCGTGATCACCGGCCTGTCCGGCTCCGGCAAATCATCGCTGGCCTTCGACACGATCTATGCCGAGGGCCAGCGCCGCTACGTCGAAAGCCTGTCGGCCTATGCACGGCAGTTCCTGGAGCTGATGGGAAAGCCCGATGTCGACTCGATCGAGGGTCTGTCGCCGGCGATCTCCATCGAGCAGAAGACCACCAGCAGGAATCCCCGCTCCACCGTCGGCACGGTCACCGAGATCGCCGACTATATGCGCCTGCTCTGGGCCCGCGTCGGCGTGCCTTACTCCCCCGCCACCGGCCTGCCGATCGAGGCGCAGACCGTGTCGCAGATGGTCGACCGCGTCATGGCCATGCCGGAAGGCACCCGCCTGCTGCTGCTCGCCCCCGTGGTGCGCGACCGCAAGGGCGAATATCGCAAGGAGCTCGCCGAGTTGCAGGCCCGCGGCTTCACCCGCGTCAAGGTGGACGGAAAGCTGTTCGAGATCGGCGACGTCCCTGCGCTGAACCGGAAGATCAAGCACGAGATCGAGGCGGTGGTGGACCGCGTGGTGGTGCGGCCGGACATCGCCTCCCGCCTCGCCGACAGTTTCGAGACCGCACTCGCCATGGCCGACGGCGTCGTCTACGCCGAGAACGCGGACACGCAGGAGCGGGTTGTGTTCTCCTCGCGCTTCGCCTGCCCGGTCAGCGGCTTCTCCATAGAGGAGATCGAGCCGCGCCTGTTCAGCTTCAACTCGCCGCACGGCGCCTGCCCCGCCTGTGACGGGCTGGGTGTCGAGATGTTCTTCGACCCCGATCTGGTGGTGCCGGACGAACGCCGGCCGCTGGCCGAAGGCGCCGTGGCGCCGTGGACCAACGCGCAGTCGCCCTATTACGACCAGACCCTGCAAAGCCTCGCCCGTCACTTCAAGGTGACCACCCGCACCCCTTGGTTCGAGCTGCCCGAGGCCGCCCGCAGCGGTATTCTGTCCGGCACCGGGGCCACGCCGGTGAAATTCACCTACAAGGACGGCATTCGCGAATATTCCGTCGAAAAGCCGTTCGAAGGCGTGCTCGCCAACCTCGCCAAGCGCCTGCGCGAGACCGATTCCGCCTGGGTGCGCGAGGAGCTCGGCCGCTATCAGGCGGAAAAGCCCTGTGCGGTCTGCAACGGCGCCCGCCTCAAGCCGCAGGCGCTCGCAGTCCGCGTGGCCGGCAGCCATATCGCCGCGGCCAGCGAGCTCTCCATCCGCAAGGCACTCGCCTGGTTCGCCACCGTCGAGGAGACCCTGACCCCACAGCGCGCCGAGATCGCGCGGCGCATCCTGCGCGAGATCCTCGACCGGCTGCGCTTCCTCGACGATGTCGGCCTCGACTACCTCACCCTCGCCCGCGGCTCCGCCACCCTCTCCGGCGGCGAAAGCCAGCGCATCCGCCTCGCCAGTCAAATAGGCTCCGGCCTCACCGGCGTGCTCTATGTGCTCGACGAACCCTCGATCGGCCTGCACCAGCGGGACAACGAACGCCTGCTCGGAACCCTCCGCCGCCTCAAGGCGCTCGGCAACACCGTCCTCGTCGTCGAACATGACGAGGACGCCATCCGCGCCGCCGACCACCTGATCGACATGGGACCCGCCGCAGGCGTGCTCGGCGGCCATGTCGTCGCCGAAGGCACCCCCGCCGAGGTCGCCGCCAACCCGAAATCCCTCACCGGCGATTATCTGTCCGGCCGCCGACGTATCGAGGTGCCCGCCACCCGCCGCCCGGTCAGCGAACTCCGCCAGGTGAAGGTCGTCGGCGCCCGCGGCAACAACCTCCACAATGTCACCGCCAGCTTCCCGCTCGGCACGTTCTGCTGCGTCACGGGCGTCTCAGGCGGCGGCAAATCCTCGCTGGTCATCGACACACTCTACAAAGCTGCGTCCCGTCGCCTGATGGGCTCCGGCGAGGTGCCCGCCCCGCACGACCGCATCGAAGGTCTCGAACTGCTCGACAAGATCATCGACATCGACCAGTCCCCGATCGGCCGCACCCCGCGCTCCAACCCCGCCACCTACACCGACCTGTTCGGCCCGATCCGCGACTGGTTCGCCGAACTGCCGGAATCCCGCGCCCGCGGCTACAAGCCCGGCCGGTTCAGCTTCAACGTCAAGGGCGGCCGCTGCGAGGCGTGCGAAGGCGACGGCGTGCTCAAGATCGAGATGCACTTCCTGCCCGACGTCTTCGTCACCTGCGACACCTGCAAGGGACGCCGCTACAACCGCGAAACGCTCGACATCAAGTTCCGCGACAAATCCATCGCCGACGTGCTGGCCATGTCGGTGGACGAGGCGGTGCCGTATTTCAGCGCCTCCACCAAGATCCATGACCGGCTGAAGATCCTCCAGCAGGTCGGCCTCGGCTATGTCGCCCTCGGCCAGCAGGCCACCACCCTCTCCGGCGGCGAGGCGCAACGCATCAAACTCTCCAAGGAACTCGCCCGCCGCGCCACCGGGCGAACCCTGTATATCCTCGATGAGCCCACCACCGGGCTGCACTTCGAGGATGTGCGCAAGCTGCTCGAAGTGCTGCACGCCCTGGTGGACGCCGGCAACTCCGTGGTGGTGATCGAACACAACCTCGAAGTCATCAAAACTGCCGACTGGATCATCGATATCGGCCCCGAAGGCGGCGAAGGCGGCGGACGTGTCGTGGTGGCGGGAACGCCGGAGGATGTGGCGGCGTGTCCGGAGAGCTATACCGGGCGGTTTCTCGTGCCGCTGCTGGCGCCCGTCGTCAAGACAAAGCGGAAAAGGGCTTAAGCAGTTCTTTTTTGAAAAAAAGAACCAAAAAACTTCCATCCGTTGGACCCGAAATTACCGGAGAGGTCGGGTCCAACGGATAAAAGTCTTTTGCTTCTTTTCTTTAGAAAAGAAGACCTTTCTTCCATGAGTCATAGAGCGTGGGTTTGGTATGAAGCCCACCCGACGGAACTTCAACACTGGTAATCCACCCGCAGTACGACCATCCACGGATAACGCCGGTCATACGGCGCGCCACCAACCCCCGCGATCCGGCCGGCGCCATCCACCGGGATATGCTTCATCGTCACGGCATCGCGCACATTGCCCCCGATCACCGCCAGCCCCTGCGACGTCGGCCCGATCACAATGTCGCAATGGCTGGTGAACGCCCCGGTCGGCAGATCATCATACCGCAGATCCCGCGCCCCGTTGCGCCCCGCACAGATCAGATCACCAGGCTGCGGCGCATAGGCCTCCGGCCGCTCCGCCACCACCGCCCAGCCCTGCGTCTCGCCCCGCGCCATCTTCACCGCGATGTTGATGTAGGTGGAATGCGACGGCGCATACGGAAACCGCGGCCCCGCCCCGGCAATGCGCATGACATAACTGATGAACGCCGCCGACCACGCGAAATCCCCGTCCTGCGTCGCCGGAAACACAACGCCGCTGCCGTCGTGCTTGCCCGTCCAGGCACCGGTCGGGTTCGCGGCATCCTGCCCCTCCCACCAATACTCGCCCACACGCTGCCACAGCCCCGCCTGCCGCTCCGGCTTGTCATCGCCCTGCAGCTCCGGCGTGCCGGGCGGATCATCGAACACCCCCTCGCCGAACAGCCGCCATTCCCGCAGCGCAATCGCCACCGCCGCCTGACGCGAGAACGGCTCATACGGCCGCACCGCGAACTCAGGCGCCCGCTGCGGATGCACCACCGGCGGCGCCACAGACCGCCCGCCACACCCCGCCAGCAGCACGCAGCCGGCCAGCCACAGCCACCTCATCTGGCCATCGCCAGCCGACCGGCCAGATCCTGCACGAACTGCCAGGCCACCCGCCCCGAACGCCCGCCCCGCGTCACCGTCCACGCCGCCGCCTGGGCGCGCAGGCTCTCGGGATCCACGTCCAGCTTCAGCTCCGCCGCATACCCCGCCACCATCGCGAAATACGCCTCCTGGTCGGCGTTGTGAAAACCCACCCACAGCCCGAACCGGTCGGATAACGACACCTTCTCCTCCGTCGCCTCCGACGGATTGATCGCCGTCGTGCGCTCGTTCTCGATCATGTCCCGCGGCATCAGATGCCTCCGGTTGGAGGTCGCATAGAACAGCACCGTCTCCGGCCGCCCCTCGATGCCGCCATCGAGCACCGATTTCAGCGCCTTGTAGTCGGCATCCTCGTGCTCAAAACTCAGATCGTCGCAAAACACCAGGCACCGCCGCGTCTGCCCGCGCAGAATCCGCAACAGCTCCGGCAACGTGCCGATATCCTCGCGCGCGATCTCGATCAGCGCGAGACTGCCCGGCCGCTCGGCATTCGCCGCCGCATGCGCCGCCTTCACCAGCGAGCTCTTGCCCATGCCGCGCGCGCCCCACAACATCGCGTTGTTGGCGGTGCCGCCGCGGGCGAACTGCAGCGTGTTGGCCAGCACCAGCTGCTTCTGCCGCTCCACCCCCACCAGCAGCGACAGATCGACGCGCGACACCTTGGCCACCGGCGCCAGCCGGGCCGGGTTCGGATGCCACACAAACGCATCCGCCGCGTTCATATCCACCGGCACCGGCGCCGGCGGCGCCAGCCGCTCCAACGCTTCCACCAGCCGTTCCAGCAAACGCGGATCCATCATCGCTCCATCATCCCTATGCCCGCCCAGCTTGACGCGGGGCGGGCGGAAACTATGGTCCCGCCTCGCATCCCGCAATCCGGAACCCCACGATGTTCATCACCCCCGCCTACGCCCAGGACGCCGCCGGCATCATGGCCAGCGCCACCCAGTTCGCCCCGCTGATCCTGATCTTCGGCGTCTTCTACTTCCTGCTTATCCGCCCGCAACAGCAGAAGCAGAAAGAAATGAAGGCCATGCTCGCCAACCTCAAACGCAACGATCGCGTTATCACCGGCGGCGGCATCATCGGAACCGTCAGCAAACCCCCCACCGCCGACAGCCGCGAAATCGAAGTCGAAATCGCCCCCGGCATCAAAATCACCGTCCTGCGCGAAACCATCGCCAGCGTGATCACCCCGACGCCGGCCAATGACAGCAAGGTGAAGGAAGGAAGCAAGTAAGGCGAGGGGCTCTGCCCCCTCGACCCCCGCCAGAGGCGGAGCCTCTGGACACCATTCGTTTAAGGAATGTTGGTGAAGTGAGAGAGGGGCCAAGCGAGACCTTCATGAAGGCCTCGGTTGGCCCCTCTCTCACTTCACCAACCTCGCTTCAAATGAGAGGTCCAGGGGCTCGGCCCCCCGAGCGCGAAGCGCGTGCTTCGCACGACGTAGGGGTCGAGGGGGCAACGCCCCCCGCCTTCCTTGCTTTCCTTTCAGCACCCCGCGTCTTTGAACGCGTGGCTGAGCACGGCTTGGGCTTCGTGTTGGATGGTGGCGAGGTGGGCCGGACTTTTGAAGCTTTCGGCGTAGATTTTATACACGTCTTCGGTGCCGGAGGGTCTGGCGGCGTACCAGCCTTCGGCGGTTGCGACTTTGATGCCGCCGATCGGGGCATGGTTGCCGGGGGCTTGGGTGAGCACGCTGGTGACGACGTCGCCGGCCAGCACGTGGGTGTTGAGCTGCTGGGGGGAGAGTTTTTTCAGCACGTCTTTTTGGGCGGAGGTGGCCGGGGCGTCGATGCGTTCGTAGGTGGAGGTGCCGCATTTTTCGGTGAGGTGGCGATAGGCTTCGGCGGGGCTGTGGCCGGTGCGTGCGGTCATCTCGGCGGCGAGCAGGCCCGCGATGAGGCCGTCCTTGTCGGTGGTCCATACCGTGCCGTCGCGGCGCAGGAAGCTGGCGCCGGCGCTTTCCTCGCCGACGAAGCCGAGCGTGCCGTCGGTCAGTCCGTCGACAAACCATTTGAAGCCCACCGGCACTTCCATGATCTTTCGCCCCGCGGCGGCGGCGACGCGGTCGATCATGGAGCTGCTGACGATGGTTTTGCCGATTCCGGTGGCCGGGCCCCAGCCGGGCCGGTTGGCGAAGAGGTAATCGATGCAGACGGCGAGGTAGGGGTTGGGTGCCAGCAGGCCGCTGCCGGGGCAGACGATGCCGTGGCGGTCGGAATCGGTGTCGTTGGCGAACGCGATGTCGAACCGGTCGGCCAGTTGCACCAGAGAGGCCATGGCGAAGGGGCTGGAGCAGTCCATGCGGATCTTGCCGTCCCAGTCCAGTGTCATGAAGCGGAAGGTCGGGTCAACGGCGTCGTTCACGATGGTGGCGTCGATGCCGTAGTGCTGGATGACGTGGGGCCAGTAGCCCACGGCAGCGCCCCCCAGCGGGTCGATGCCGATGCGCACGCCGGTGTTGTGGATGGCCTCCATGTCGATGACGGTGCCGAGATCGGCGACGTAGGGGGTGATGTAGTCGTAGGCGTGAATGGTTTCGGATGTGATGGCGCGGGGGAACGGGATGCGCTTCACCCCGTCCAGCCCGGCTGCGATGAGGGCGTTGGCGCGTTTCTCGATCCAGCTGGTGGCATCGGTGCCGGCGGGGCCGCCATGCGGGGGATTGTATTTGAAGCCGCCATCCTGCGGCGGGTTGTGCGAGGGGGTGATCACCACGCCGTCGGACAGGCCGTCGGTGCGGCCGCGGTTGTAGGACAGGATCGCATGCGAGATGACGGGAGTCGGCGTGTAGCCCATGTCCTGGTCGCGCATCACCGTGACACCGTTGGCGGCGAACACCTCGATGGCCGAGGTGAGCGCCGGTTCGGACAGGGCGTGCGTGTCCATGCCGATGAACAGCGGCCCGGTGATCGTCTGGCCCGCGCGGTATTCGCAGATCGCCTGGCTGATCGCGAGGATATGGGCTTCGTTGAACGAGGTGTCGAACGCCGAGCCGCGATGGCCGGAGGTGCCGAAGGCCACGCGCTGGCCTGGGATGGCGGGATCGGGCCGGTTGGCGAAATACGCCGTCACCAGGCGCGGCACGTTGACCAGCATGCGGGCGGGAACGGGCTGGCCCGCATCCGGGTTCAGGTGGCTCGACATCGGCTTCGCTCCGCTGGCTGGGATGGACTGCGTCAGCATGGTGGACGGTGTGGTGTCGTCGCAATCGGTCTTGATCGCAAGCATGGCATGATGGGGGCGCCGTGAACTTTCGGGGCTGGTTGGCGCAGCTCCATCTGATTTTGGAATTTGCCGATCCCGTCGCGTCTGCCGATGCTGACGGGGTTTTGCAGGGGTTGCGCTGATGGTCGCCAGGGATGTTGTGAAACGCGTATTGACCCCGGCTGTGCGGGCGCGCCTGTTCCGCCCGACCGGCGAGGCGATCGGGCTGCCGGGTGCGGCCTATACCGATCCCGCCTTTTTTGCCGCCGAGCGGGACCTGACGTTCAGCCGCAACTGGGTGTGTGCCGGGGTGGCTGGCGATCTGCCGAATCCTGGTGACCAGGTGCCGTTCGAGCTGGCCGGCATGCCGCTGCTGCTGGTGCGCGGGGCCGATGATGTCATTCGCGCGTTCCACAACATCTGCCGCCATCGCGGGGCGCAGCTGGTGGCAAGTCCGGTGCAGCGTTCGGTGGTGCTGTGCCCCTACCATGCCTGGGCCTATGGGCTGGACGGCGCGCTGCTGCGCACGCCGAGCTTCTGTGGCCCGGGCGTCAGCACGCATGACGGGTTCGATGCCGGCCAACACGGGCTGATTGCGGTGCGCTGCGAGATGTGGGGGCCGCTGATCTTCATCAATCTCGACGCGGAGGCGGTGCCGCTCGAGACGCATCTGGCGCCGCTGAAGGCGCGTTGGGCGGCGTATGATTTCGGTCTGCTGCGCGCCGGGGGCGGGCTGCGGTTCGAGCTGAAGGCCAACTGGAAGCTGGCCATCGAGAACTTCGTCGAGCGGTATCATCTGCCGTTCGTGCATCCGCAGCTCAACAGCGTCTCCTCGGTGAAGCACACGCTGCACATCACCGATGGCGAGGGCTTCGTGGGCGTGGGCAGCCGCAACTTCGCGCCGCCGCCGGTGACGCCGGAGCATCTGCTGCCGACCTTCCCGGGGCTGGATGCCGAGGCCATGACCAAGGCCGAGTATGTCGAGCTGTTTCCCAACGTGATGATCGGCGTGCACTACAACCATGTGTATGCGTTCATCATCCAGCCGATGGCGGTGGATCACACGGTGGAGCGGTTTGAATTCTTCTTCATCGGCGACGACGCGATGGCGCCGGAGCTGACCCAGGCGCGTCAGCAGATGATCGACCTGATCGATCTCGTCAACGGCGAGGATATCGACATCGTGCAGCGCCTGCATATCGGCTGCCGCTCGCCGGCGATGGCCGGCAGCGTGTTCTCGCCGGTGATGGAGGACACCACCCACAAGTTCCAAAGGATCGTGGTGGAACGCCTGTTGAACGACGCGGGTCTGAACGTTTGAAAGTTTCTTTGGTTCTTTCTTTTCAAAGAAAGAACTTCTTTTTTGAAGAAAAGAAGCAAAAAACTTTTATGAATATTTGCCGCGTTCCATGATTACGAGGGTGTATTGCTTGTAGGTCATGCCGAGTTCCTCGGCGCGGGCGAGGCGGCGCAGGGCGACTTCGCGGGGCGGGGTTTTCCAGGCCTTTTTGTGCGAGCGTCGCCAGGCCCAGGCGTGCCAGGACATCGACGACGCGTCATCCAGCTGCGGGCCGCCGTTGTGGCCGATGCCCGTCATCCGCGCATGCGTCCGCCGTTCGGATCGAACAGGGGCGCGGTGATCAGCTTCGCCTGTCGCATCTGGTCCAGAATCTCAACCTCGAAAACGGCGCCCTCGATGGCATGGTCGGCGGGAATAAAGGCCAGCGCGATCGATGCCTGGACATGATGCGCGTAGCCACCGGAGGTTACCCAGCCGATGGCCTTGCCGTCCAGCCGCACCGGCTCGTCGCCGACGACATCGGCGTCGCCCGCGTCCACCACCAGGCTGACCAGACGCAGCGCACCGCCAGTTTCCTTCTCCGCGAGCGCCGCCGCGCGGCCGATGAAGTCGCCTTTGCGGAAATTGACGAAACGGCCGAGCCCGGCCTCGAACGGCCCGTAGACCGGGCGGTATTCGCGGGCCCAGGTGCCGAAATTCTTCTCCAGGCGCATGGCGTTGAGGGCGCGCAGCCCGACATCGCGCAGGCCGAGGGCGGCGCCTGCGGCGAACAGCGAGTCGTAGAGCGTGGCCAGGCGGTCCGGTGCGCACCAGATCTCGTAGCCGAGATCGCCGGTGAAGCTGAGGCGGCCGATGGTGGCCGGCACCATGCCGATCGTCATGCGGCGGTAGTGCATGAACGGAAAGGCGCTGTTGGACACGTCGTCCGTGACCAGTGCGGCCAGCAGTGCGCGGGCGTTGGGTCCGGCGATGGACACGCCTGCGAGCCGGTCGCGCAACGGCGTGAAGGTCACGCTGGTGTCAGGCATATGCGCCTCCCACCAGCGGGAATGATAATCCTCCGCGCCGCCGGTGCCGAAGACGTGGAACTGCGCCAGGCCCAGCCGGGCGACCGTGAAATCGCCGATGAGCTTGCCGTTCGGGTTCAGCATCGGCGCCAGCACGATGCGGCTGATCTCCGGCATGCGGTTGGCCAGCACGTGGTTGAGGAAGGCTTCCGCGCCCGGGCCGGAGAATTCGTATTTGGCATAGCCGGTCGTTTCGATCACACCGACCGCTTCGCGCACCGTGCGCACCTCCTCCCCCACCGGGCCATGCGCGTTGGAGCGGCGGAATGTCACCTCCTCCACCGGTTCCATGCCGGCGGGCGCGAACCACAGCGGATATTCCAGCCCCCAGGCCGCGCCGAACACGGCGCCTTTGGCCTTCTGCCTGTCGTACAGCGGCGAGGTGCGCAGCGGCCGGCCGGCCGGCAGTTCCTCGTTGGGGAAGGTGACGCGAAAGCGCCGGCCGTAATTTTCGGTCACTTTGGCCGCGGTGTAGGCCGGTGTGGCCCAGTCGCCATAGCGCGCGACATCCATGGCCCACACATCGAAGCCGGGATCGCGCTCGATCATCCAGTTCGCCAGCGCCAGCCCCACACCGCCGCCCTGGCTGAACCCCGCCATGACCCCGCAGGCCACCCAGAAGTTCCGCAGACCGCGCACCGGGCCGATCAGCGGATTGCCATCCGATGCAAAGGTGAAAGGACCGTTGATGATCTTCTTGATCCCGGTCTCGGCCAGGGCCGGAAAATGTTCGAAGCCCACTTCAAGATTGCCGGCGATACGGTCGAGATCCGGCACCAGCAGCTCGGCTGAGAAATTCCACGGCGTGGACTTCTTCGACCACGGCACCCCGTTATGCTCGTAGGTGCCGAGCAGCACGCCCTGGCGTTCCTGGCGCAGATAGATCTCGCCCTCGAAATCGATGGTGTGCGGCAGCTCATGCGCGGGCAGCAGATGCGGCACATCCTCGGTGATCAGATACTGATGCTCCATGGCCAGGATAGGCAGCTCGATCCCCACCATACGGCCGACCTCGCGCGCCCACAGACCGCCGGCATTCACCACATGCTCGGCCACGATCGTGCCCTGGTCGGTGATCACGTCCCACCCGCCATCGGCGCGCGGTGTCAGTGCCTCGACCTTGGTTTTCCGGTAGATTTCGGCGCCCGCCATGGTGGCGCATTTAGCGTAGGCGTGAGTGACGCCGTACGGGTCGACATGCCCGTCCAGCGGGTCCCACAGGGCTGCGATGAAGCGCGATTTGTCGATCAGCGGCAGCAGCCGGTGCGCGTCATCCATCGAGATCAGCTCGGCATCCATGCCGAGATAGCTGCCCTTGGCGACAGCGCCTTTCAGCCAGTCCACCCGCGCCTGGGTGCCGGCCAGCATCAGCCCGCCCGGCATGTGCAGCCCGCAGGAGACGCCGGAGATCGCCTCGATCTCACGGTACAGCTCGATCGTGTATTTCTGCAGCTTGGCGACGTTGGGGTCGCCGTTCAGCGTGTGCATGCCGCCGGCGGCGTGCCAGGTGGAGCCGCAGGTCAGCTCGTCGCGCTCGAGCAGCACCACATCCGTCCAGCCGCCCTTGGTGAGGTGATACAGCACCGACGCGCCGACGACTCCGCCGCCGATGACGGCGACACGCACATGCGATTTCATGGGGAGAGCCTTCTCAAAGGGCCGTCGCGGCCTGGCGGAACCAGGCCAGCAGCCACGCCGCCAAAGCGCGTTCGATATGGAGATGAATGAGACCGTCGCGCCGGTACAGCAGCACCTTCTGGCCTGCGAACAGCGTCTGCGCGCACAGGCCGGGGGTGAGGGCGGTGAGCGGCAGGGTGCCGCCCATGGCCAGCAGATCCGCAGCCACGGCTTCGGCCAGACGGAAGATCGCCTGACCCTGGGTGATGTCGGAGACGAAACCACCAGGCGGTGTGCCGGTCACGGCGAGGCTGCGGTCGGGGGCGAGCCAGCAGATGTAGCCGCCCTCGATCTCGACCACGGAGTTGGGGGGCTGGGCGGTCCATCCGGTGACCAGGAACACGCCCGGCGGATCGACCAGCTGCACAGGGTCGCCGGCACGCAGTCCGATCTGGTCTGCAACCGAGACAGAGGCGAATTCAGCCATTGAGTTTGGCTCCGGCAGGATCGTGGAACACCGGCGAACAGATCACCGCCTTGGACAGGCGGCCGCGATCATACAGCGTCACCGTCTCGCCCATGCGCGCCCGTCCGGCCTCGATCATCCCCAGCGCGATCGAGCGGCCCAGCGCGGGGCTGAAGGCGGAGGAGGTGATCCAGCCCAGGCTGCGCTTCTGCCGGCCTTCGATCACGGCGGCATGGGTGCCGACCTCCGGCACAAAGTTCGGGTTCTCCGGCAGCAATCCCACGAACTGCCGGCGGTCCGCCCGCATCCCGTCCGGCGTGGTCAGCGAACGGCGGCCGACGAAATCCACCGTCTTGGCGCGCAGCGGGCCGGACAGGCCGAGATCCTGCGGCATGGTCAACCCGTCCGTGTCGGTGCCGATCAGAATATAGCCCTTCTCCGCGCGCAGCACGGACAGGCTTTCGATGCCGTACGGCGTCGGCCCCTGGGCCAGCAGATGCCGCCACAGCGCGCCGGCGTGGCCGGCGGGCACGGAGATCTCGTAGCTGCGCTCGCCGGTGAAGCTGACCCGCGCGATGCGGGCGGGCACCCCGAACACATGCCCCTCGGCCAGCGCCATATGCGGCAGCGCTGCATCGGACAGATCGATATCGGTTGGAATCGATGCCAGAATGTCGCGCACACGCGGCCCGCACACGGCAAAGGTGGCCCAGGCGGCGGTGACGTCATGGAACGCCACCCGCAAGGCAGGATATTCGGTCTGCCGCCACAGCTCCAGCATCGCCAGCACGCCGGCGGTGTGGGACGAGGACGGCGACAGCAGGAACCGCTCCGGCGACAGCCGCGCGATGACGCCGTCATCGTAGACGATGCCGGATTCCCGCAGCAGCAGCACATAGCGCAGCCGCCCCGGCTTCAGCGTGGCGATGGCATTGTAGTAGATCAGGTCGAGGACCTTCGCGGCGTCCGGCCCTTCCACGACGATCTTGCCCAGGCTCGAACCGTCGAACAGCCCCGCCTCGGCGCGCACCGCGGCGGCTTCGCGCCGGATGGCGGCGGCCACGCTCTCCTGCGCGCGGGGATAGCAGGCCGGGCGCATCCAGCCGCCATATTCGCGCATCTCGGCACCAGCCGCGTCATGCTCCGCCTGCGCCGGCAGCGCGCGCACGGCGGTGTGCAGGGCAGCGAACCGCATCCCGGCCATGGCGCCCAGCGAGACCGGCGCGTAGGGCAGGCGGAAGGTGGTGGTGCCGGTCTCGCCGATGCCGCGCCCGGTCAGGGCGGCCATCACCGCGAGGCCGTTGACGTTGCTGGTCTTGCCCTGGTCGGTCGCCATGCCCAGCGTGGTGTAGCGCTTGAGATGCTCCACGCTCTGGAAGTTCTCGGCGGCGGCGAGGCCGACATCCTTCACCGTCACGTCGTTCTGCAGATCGAGCCACTGGCGCGCGCCCTTGATCGGCACATGCCAGTACGGCTGCAGCGGCGTCGGCGCGGCGGCCTCGGGCGTGCGCGGTGCGCGCAGCGTGACCGGGCGATCCAGGGCGGCACAGGCGGCGATCCCCGCGCGGTGGCCGCTGGCGAGGCAGGCGGCCAGACCTGCGGTGCCCTGCATGGCGCCCGCCAGCTGATGCGCCTGGCGCCCGATCTCGGGCAGAAACGCGCTGGCCGCCTCGTCCCAGCGCAGCCTGCCGCCGGACTGGCTGAACAGATGCACCACGGGGGTCCAGCCGCCGGCGGTGGCCACGATGTCGCACGGCACCCGCTCGGCGGTGCCGCTGGCGTCGGCCGGGCCGATATCGGCCCAGAGGATGGCGTCGAGCCCGCCGGTGTCGCGCACCACGCTGCCGGCGATCACCCGCACGCCGCGCTGCCTGGCCGCCGTGGCGGCGGCACCGGGCGAGGCGCGCACATCGGCCACCGTCACCGTGGCGCCGGCGTCGCGCAGGGCGATGGCGGTTTCGTAGGCGCTGTCGTTGTTCGTGGTCAGCACAACGGCGCGGCCCACCAGCACCGCGTGCTGGCGCAGATAGCGCAGCACGGCGGAGGCCAGCATCACGCCCGGGCGGTCATTGTGCGGAAACACCAGCGGCCGTTCCAGCGCGCCGGTCGCCAGCACCACCTGGCGCGCCTGCACCGACCACAGCCGATCGGCCGCCCATCCGGCAGCGGGGGTACGGCGCTGCATCAGGCCGAGCGTGTTGTGGTCGTAATAGGCGAAGGCGGTGGTGGCCGTCAGCACGGTGACACCGGCGCGGACCAGGCCGGCCACGCAGTCGGCGGCCCAGGTGGCGGCCGGCTGGTCGTCGATCTCGGCCTCGTTCCACAGCAGGGTGCCGCCGGGGGTGGGGTTCTCGTCCACCAGCATCACCGCGGCGCCCGCGGCGGACGCGACGCGGGCGGCGGCGAGCCCGGCCGGGCCGGCGCCCACCACCAGCACATCGACCTGGGCATGGCGCTGCTCGTACAGCAGGGGGTCGGGCGTCGTCCGGGCCTGGCCGAGCCCCGCCATGCGACGGATGCCGGGTTCCCAGTGCTTCCAGTGCGGCGCCATGAAGGTCTTGTAGTAGAACCCCGCCGGCAGGAAGCGCTGCAGCAGGTCGAGCCCACGATAGAGGTCGTGCGCCACGCTCGGCCAGCCGCTGATCGCCTTGGCGGCCAGACCCGGCTCGAGCGGCACCAGCGTGGCCCGCGCGTTGGGGTCGTGCCGGTCGCCGATGGTGACATCGAGAATGGCGTTGGGCTCTTCCACCCCGGCGGCGAAGATCCCGCGCGGGCGGTGGTATTTGAAGCTGCGGCCGACCACGCGCACGCCGTTGGCCAGCAGGGCCGAAGCCAGGGTGTCGCCGGCATAGCCCTGCAGCGCGCGGCCGTTCCAGGTGAAGGGCAGGGGGGCGGTCCGGTCGATCCGCCCGCCGGCGGGAAGCCTCGCGCCGGTCATGCCGACAGCCTCGACGTGGCGAAGATCTCATGCGTGACCGTGCTGCGGTCCATGCGGAACCACTGGCCGCAGCCGCAGGCATGGCACCACAGCTCGGTGCTGCGGCCTTTGGGGTTGGTGCGCAAATAAAGGTAATCGGCCCATTGCGCGTCCGATACCGCGGCGGCCGGCACCGGCCGGATCGCCGGTTCGCCGCCGAAGCTGAATTCGGCTTCGGCGCGCGGGCCGCACCAGGGGCAGGAGATGGTGAGCATGTCTGCGTCCTCTAATGCGCGATGCCGGCGCCGGCGGCTTCGTCCACCAGCCGGCCGGACGAAAAACGGCCGAGATCGAACGGGGCGGAGAGGTCGTGGTGCCGGCCTGTCGCCATGCTGTGCGCCAGCAGCCAGCCGCCGACCGGCGAGGCCTTGAACCCGCCGGTGCCCCAGCCGCAGTTCATGAACAGTCCCGGCGCCGGCGTGGGGCCGATGATCGGCGAATAGTCCCAGCACACATCGACGATGCCGGCCCATTGCCGCAGCAGCTTCAGCCGCCGGAACGACGGGAACATCTCCAGCATGCCGGCCACGATGGTCTGCTCGGTCGGCAGGTTGCCGCGCTGGGCGTAGGACGGATACAGATCGAGGCCGGCTCCGAACACCAGCTCGCCCTTGTCGGACTGGCTGACATACATGCCGGTGCCGGTCGACATCACCACCGTGTCCAGGATCGGCTTCAGCGGCTCGCTCACCATCGCCTGCAGCGCGTAGCTGGTGATCGGCAGGCGGAACCCGGCCATGGCCGCGAGCACGCCGGAATGGCCGGCGACCGACATGCCGACGGCGCCGGCCGCGATCGGACCCGCCGAGGTGTCCACGCCGATGATGCGCGCGCCGTCGCGGCGGAAGCCCAGCACCTCGCAGTTCTGGATGATGTCGACCCCCCGCGCCGAGGCGCCGCGGGCATAGGCCCAGGCGACGGCGTCGTGGCGCGCCACGCCGCCGCGGCGCTGGACGAAGCCGCCATGGATGGGGAAGCGGGCGTCGGGCGCGAAGTTGAGCAGCGGCACTTCGCGCTGCACGTCGCGCGCCGTCAGCAGGTCCACATCGATGCCGTTGAGCTGCATGGCGTTCACGCTGCGCGTCATCAGCTCCATGTCGTGCTCGGTGTGCGCCAGGTTCAGCACGCCGCGCTGGCTCAGCATGATGTTGTAGTTGAGCTCTTGGGTGAGCCCCTCATAGAGCCGGAGCGAGAGGTCATACATCGCCGCACTTTCGGCGAAGAAGTAGTTGGAGCGCACGATGGTGGTGTTGCGCCCGGTGTTGCCGCCGCCGATCCAGCCGCGTTCCAGCACGGCGATGCGCTTCACCTTGTGCACGGTGCTGAGGTAGTAGGCCGCCGCCAGCCCGTGCGCGCCGCCGCCGATGACGATGGCGTCGTAGGTTTTCTGCGGCTGCGGGCTCCGCCAGGCCTGCGCCCAGCGCGTGTTGCCGAACAGGCCCTGTTTCAGCAGCTGCAGGCCGGAATAGTGCATCACGAGCTCCGTCGAGGTCCGATGGTGCGCTGCGCCAGTTCGGCCAGCCGCGGCGGCGCCGCACCGCCCGGCACGAACCCGCTTTGCTGGTCGAGCGGCACATGGCCGCGCCAGATCATCCGCAGCATGACGAACAGCGCGACCAGGGCAAGGGCCGCGATGAGATAGGCGAACAGCCCGATCGGGCCGATCCGCCCCATCAGCACGCCCGCCAGGGTCGGCCCGATCGCGGCCCCCACCGACCAGGTGAACAACAGTCCGCCAGCGGCGGCCACGTAGTCGCCGCGTTCCAGCCGGTCGTTGGTCTGGCCGGCGCCGAGGCCGTAGAGCGGCGATATCGCGGCCGCCATCACGCAGCCGAAGCCTGCGATCGCCCAGATGTTCGGGCCGGCCAGCAGCACGATGCCCAGCGCCGCCGCCATGCCGAGCACCAGCATGATCAGCGTCAGCCGGCGGCGCTCCACCCGGTCCGCCAGCATGCCCAGCGGGTACTGCACCACCAGCGCCGCCACCATCACCGCCGAGGCGAAGCCCGAGATGGAAGCGGCGTCGAGGCCCTTCTGGCGCAGATAGACCGGGATCAGCCCGTAGAAGGCGGAGTTGAGCAGGCCGGAGGCGAAGCAGCAGATCACCCCCACCGGCGAGACGGCGAACAGCCGCAGCAGGCCGAGCCTGCGGCCCTGGGAGATCTCGGGATTGGGCCGGCGGGTCAGCGCCATCGGCAGCAGCGACGCGGCGAAGGCGGCGCCGACCACGGCGAACAGCGTGCCGCGCGGAGCGGCGATGCTGAGCAGCAGCGGCCCCGCCGCCACCGCGCCCCAGTTCACCACCTGGTAGGCGCCGAAGAACCGGCCGCGCGTGCTGTGGTCCGCCCGGTCGTTGAGCCAGCTTTCCGCCACCAGGAACAGGCCGGAGCTGGAGAACCCCATGGCGCAGCGCGTCACCGCCACGGCCCAGGGCTCGGTGGTGAACACCAGCAGCTGCGCGGTCATCGCCGCCAGCGCCGCGAACACGGTGAAGGCGCGGATATGCCCCACCGCGGCCACGATGCGCGAGGCCGTCAGCGATCCGCCGAGAAATCCCACGAAATATGCCGAGGCCACCAGCCCGATCACCTCGGTGGGCACGCCTTCCTGCAGCAGCAGCAGGGGAATGAGCGTCGTCATCAGCCCCAGCGCGCATTGCGCCAGGGCCACGCCCAGCAGAACCGGCGCGATGGGAGCGATACTGAACACCATGGTCCCTCCATCGCACGGCCTCACGGCCAGGCGGCATCCTTTTTTGGAATGCGGGGATCGGTTTTTCCGATCCGCTGAAATGGTCATAACGCCATGACGGCGCTTGGCCGCGACCGCGGACTCACCCACCATGCCCCGTGTCACTTTCGGAGCGTCGGGCAGGTGAAAATCACCGCCATCGAGATCACCCAGCATCGCCTCGGGTTTCATCCGCCGTTCCGCGCAAGCTGGGACTCGCAGCCGCGCCATCATTGGGACAGCACGATCGTGCGGGTCCACACCGATGAAGGCCTCACCGGCATCGGCTCGGGCGACCTCATGCTGGGCTTTGCCGGGCACGAGCATCTGTTTATCGGCCAGGACCCGATGAGCGTGGAGCGGCATCACCGCACGTTGAGCCACATCAATTTCCACTACGGAAGGCCCTGGCCGCTGGATCTGGCTCTGTGGGATCTGTGCGGCAAGATCACCGGCCAGCCGTGCTGGAAGCTGCTCGGCGGACTCAGCCGCCGGGTGCGGGCCTATGCCTCCTCGGGCACGCTGCGCGACCCGGGCGCCATGGCCGAGGCGTCCGAACGATACCTCGCTGCAGGCTTCCCCGCGTTGAAGATCCGCTTCCAGCGCGGCGACTGGCGTGACGACATTCGCGCCCTGGAGGCCGTGCGCGCCCGCATCGGCGACCGGATGGACCTGATGGTCGACTGCAACCAGGGCTGGCGCCTGCCCCAGGACACCTACGCACCGTGGTCGCTGAAGGACGCCGTGGTGGTGGCCCGCGCGCTGGAACGGCTCGGCGTCTACTGGATGGAAGAACCGCTGCACCGCTCCGATCGGGCCGGCATGCGCAGGCTGCGGGACATGGTCGACATCCGCATCGCCGGCGGCGAGATGACGCGCGAACTCTACGAGTTCCGCGACCTGATCGTGGAAGGCTGCCTTGATGTCGTGCAGCCCGACGCCGCTTTGGTCGGCGGCATCACCGGCCTGCGCCGCGTCGCCTTGATGGCGCAGGAGCACGGCCTGGTGTTCACCCCGCACACCTGGGGCAACGGCATCGGTCAAATTGCCAACGCGCACCTCACCGCCGGCCTCACGGACGCGCCCTATCTGGAATTCCCCTACGATCCGCCGGAATGGGATCTTGACCGGCGGGACTACATGCTGGCCGAGCCTTGCACGGTCGATGGCAATGGCTGGATCAACCTGTCCGACAAGCCTGGCCTTGGCTTCGAGCTGAACGAGGAAGTTCTGGCGAGGACGCTGCGGTGATCGACCGTCGCTGGCTGCCGCTCAACGCGCTGCGCGCCTTCGAGGCGGTCGGCCGCCATCTCTCCTTCACCTCGGCGGCCAACGCGCTCAGCGTCTCGCAAAGTGCGATCAGCCGCCACGTCATCGCCCTCGAAGGCCTGCTCGGCACCCCGCTGTTCGACCGCAAACCCGGCCAGTTCGCCCTCACCGAAGCCGGCAGCGCCCTGCTCCCCGTGGTGCGCAAAAGCTTCGACCGCATGGAACTGGCGCTCAACGACATCGTCCACGACCGCGGCGGCCGGGCGCGCGTGCTGCGCGTGCAGATGCCCACCAGCTTCGCCCATCTGCTCGCCGTGCCGATCCTGCGGGATTTTCGGGCCGAACACCCGCAGATCGTCCTGGATATTGAAAGCCCCCACGCCGTGGGCCACGCGCCGCGTGACGCCGATGCCGCCGTGATCTACGCCAAGCCGCAGGTGAGCGAGCATGTCGCCAACCTGCTGTGGATGGAACGCCTCACCCCGCTCTGCCACCCCGACGTGGCGCCGAAGCCCGGTGCCGACATGGCCCGGTTCCTCGCGTCAGCCGAACTCCTCCATGTCAAACTCGATGGCGAGCCGCGCCACAAGATGTGGCAGATGCTGGCCAGCGAGGCGGGCCTCAAGCTCGACGTGGAACGTGGCCTGGTGTTCGACACCTCGGCGCTGTCCGCGCAATACGCCCAGTCCGGCGCCGGCATCGCCCTGCTCGACCGGCAGATGTTCGCACCCGACATCGAAGCCGGCCGTCTCGTGGCGCCGTTCGATGTCGTGCTCGAAGGCGGCTACGGCTACTACATTGCTGTCCACCCCGAAGATCTCGCCGACCCCGCCATCGCGGGCTTCCGCGCCTGGATGATCCGCCGCTTCGGCGTGACGCAGGCAGCCCCTCCACTCAGCATCGTCACCACGCGGGCCGCATCATGATCCCCATCATCGACATCACCCCCCTGTTCCGCGGCCCCGAAACCGACCGCGCAACCTGCGACGCAGCCATCCTCGAAGCCGCCACCGGCATCGGCTTCCTGCAGATCACCGGCCCCGCCGACCTGCTGCCCGCCACAGCCGAAACGCGCCGCGACCTGCTGCGCCTGTTCGCCCTGCCACAGCCAAGCCTGCACCGGCTGACCCGGGCCCGCTTCGCCCCCGCGAACCCCAACGTCTACCGCGGCTTCTTCCCCCTGCAGGAAGGATTCCCCACGTACAAACAAGGCATCGATCTCGGCCCCGACATCGTGGCCCCGATGCAGGACGCCGATTCCACCGATCCACTCTGCGAGACGACGCCGCTGCCTCTGAACGAAGAGTTGCCTGGCTGGCGTGACACCGCCGCCGCCTATCACCGCGCCATGACCGCCCTGGGGCAACGCGTGCTGCAATCCCTCGCCCGCGGCCTCGGCCTCGATGACCACCATTTCGACGCCGCTTTCGAAGACGGCATCTCCACCCTGCGCCTGCTCCACTATCCCGCCCGCCCCGACCACGACATCTCCGGCGCCCCACACATCGACAGCGGCTTCATCACCCTGCTCGCCCAGGACGGCGTGCCCGGCCTGCAGGCGCAGGACCGCTCCGGCGCCTGGGTCGACGTGCCGCCGCTCGAAGGCGCGGTCGCGGTGAATTTCGGCGGCCTGCTCGAACGCTGGACCGGCGGGCGCATCCGCGCCACACGCCACCGCGTGATCGCCGGTGGGCTTGAGCGCTGCTCCATCCCGTTTTTCTACGAGCCGCACCCCCGCGCGCGCATCGTGCCGCTGCCGGGTGACGTGCCGTTCGAACCCTTCGAATACGGCGACCATCTCTGGGCCGCCACGACACGCTTTGTCGAGTTTCACGGCATGGAGGCGCTCCGGCCCCCCCGCGCCTCCCAGTGAGTGGCCTGCTGGTCCCCGAGGTCCGTCGTGAAGAACGACGACCATCTGGGGCAGGATACCCGCTCTGATTGACACTGTTCCCTTCCGGTCGCGATGATTGCATAACAGGGATGACGAAGCTGCATCGCGGCCGGCTTCACACACAACCAACAGCGAGGCTTCGATGAGCGAACTCGAATATCTGAAGAACCAGCACAAGGCCGGTCGGATCAACCGCCGCGAGCTGCTCGGCCGCGCCGCAGCCCTGGGCGCCGGCGCCGCCCTGCTCAACACCATCGGCCTGCAGGCCGACGCCTACGCCGCCGAGACCCCCCGCAAGGGCGGCGTTCTCAAGCTCGGCGTCGGCGGCGGCAGCACCACCGACAGCCTCGACCCCACCAACTGGAACGACACGGTGCCGACCGTCACCGGCAACTCGTTCCTCGACTCGCTGATCGAGGTCGGCCCGGACCTCAAACCCATCCCGCTGCTCGCCGAAAGCTGGGAAGCCAAGCCCGGCGCCACCGAATGGATCTTCAACCTCCGCCGCGGCGTCACCTTCCACAACGGCAAGACCTTCAACGCCGATGACGCGGTGTTCTCCATCAACCTCCACCGCGGCAAGACCAAGTCCGGCGCCGCCGGCTCGTTCTCCGCCATCACCGACGTGAAGAAGGTGACGGACTACCAGATCGCCATCACCCTCAAATCCGGCGACGCCGATTTCCCGATGGTGCTGACCGACTACCACAACCGCATCGTGCCCGACGGCACCACCGATTTCTCCAAGGGTATCGGCACCAGCGGCTACATGCTGGAGAGCTTCGACCCCGGCGTGCGCATCCGCGGCAAGAAGAACCCAAACTACTGGCGCACCGACCGGGCCTTTCTGGACGGCTACGACCTCACGGTCATCAACGATTCGGCGGCGCGGATGAACGCGCTGATCTCCGGCCAGGTGGATGCGGTCAACCGCGTCGATGCCAAGATCGCCAACCTCATCAAGGCCAAAAAGAATCTGGCCCTGGTGCGCTCCGTCGGCGGCTGGCACACCGTGATCTCGCTGATGCAGGACAAGGGCGCCCTGTTCGAGAGCCATGATCTGCGCCTGGCGATGAAATACGGCATCGACCGCGTGCAGATCGTCAAAACCCTGTTCAACGGCTACGGCACCGTCGGCAACGACATGCCGATCCCCAAGAGCGATCCGTACTACAACCCCAACATTCCCCAGGCCGTCTACGACCCGGAGAAGGCCAAGTTCCACCTGAAGAAGTCGGGCTTCGATCAGCTCATCACCATCCAGGCCTCGGAAGCCGCCTTCAACGGGGCGGTCGACATGGCCACGCTGATGCAGGCCAGCCTGATCAAGACCGGCCTCAAGGTGGATGTGAAGAAGGAACCGGCGGATGGGTTCTGGAACAATGTGTGGCTGAAGGGTGCCTGCGTCACCAGCTACTGGGCTGGCCGCTCTACGGCGACCCAGATGCTCGATGTCGGCTACGGCCCGACGGCGCCGTGGAACGAAAGCCACTACAAGAACCCGAAATTCGGCCCGCTGCTCGACGCCGCCCGCGCCGAGCTCGACGTGGCCAAGCGCCGGGCGATCCTGTGGGAGGCGCAGGCCATGATGTCGGAAGACGTGGCGACGCTGATTCCGGCGTTCCAGGACTATCTGGATGGGCACAACGACAAGGTGGGCGGGCTGACGCCGCATTCATTGGCGCCTTTGGACAATTCTAACGTTACGCTCAAGGCGTGGCTTAAGGCTTAAGCAAGAATGTTCTTTTTTTCAGAAAAGAAGGCCTTCCTTTCTTGATTCGCCTTACTGTTCTACGCCTCTTCCTGGGTCTCGCCACGCTCTGGGCCGCCTCGGTGATGATCTTCGCCGGCACCGAGCTGCTCCCGGGCGACCTGGCGACGGCGATCTTGCAGAACTCGGCCACGCCTGAAAACGTGGCCGAGCTGCGCAAGGAGCTCGGCCTCGATCGCCCGCCGCTGGTGCGCTACGCCGAATGGCTCGGCCGGGCCGTGCAGGGCAATCTCGGCGTAAGCCTCTCCAACCAGCGGGATGTTGTGGAGGAACTCGCTCCCCGCCTGCGCAACACGCTGTTCCTCGCCGCCCTGGCCACCCTCGTGGCGGTTCCGCTGGCCATCGGCCTGGGCCTCCTCGCCGCCATCAACCAGGGCAGCTTCTTCGACCGCGCCGTCAATCTCGTGACCCTGCTGACCATCTCCATCCCCGACTACCTCGTCGGCTACCTCCTGGTGAAATACTTCGCCGTCCGGCTCGACTGGTTTCCCGTCCTGGCCAACGTCACCCCCGAAACCCCGATGGGTGACCGGCTGTGGCTCACCTTCCTGCCGACCATGACGCTGGTGCTGGTGATTGTGGCCCACATGATGCGCATGACGCGCGCCAGCGTGCTCAGCATCATGTCCAGTCCCTACATCGAAATGGCCTTCCTCAAAGGCCTGTCGAAAACCCGCGTCGTCATCCGCCATGCGTTCCCAAATGCGCTGGCGCCTATCATCAGCGTGGTCGCCCTGAACCTCGCCTATCTCGTGGTTGGCGTGGTCGTGGTGGAATCGGTGTTCGTCTATCCCGGCCTCGGCCAGCTGATGGTGGATGCGGTGTCCAAGCACGACCTTCCCCTGGTGCAGGCCTGCGGCCTGATCTTCGCCGGCGCCTTCATCGTGCTGAACATGATCGCCGACATCGTGGGTATCCTGTCCAACCCCCGCCTGCGCAACCCGCGATGAGGATCTTCGGCCACCGCCCCTCCTGGCCCGCGATGATCGGCCTGCTGATCATCGCCGTGTTCCTCATCGCCGCCATCGCCGCCCCCTTGCTCGCGCCGTTCCCGGAAGCCGATGTCGTCGGCGACGCCTGGGCCGATGCCGACGCCACCTACTGGATGGGCCTCGACAATCTCGGCCGTGACATCTTCTCCCGCCTGCTCTACGGCGCCCGCATGTCGATCGGCCTGTCCCTGGTGATCACCATCCTGTCGTTCACCATCGGCATCATCACCGGCTTCACCGCCGCCATCGCCAAGGGCTGGGTGGACACGCTGCTGTCCCGCCTTGTGGACCTGATCCTGTCGATGCCCACGCTCATCTTCGCCTTTGTCGTTCTGTCCGTCCTCGGCACCGACCTGCCGGTGCTGATCGTGACCCTCGCTTTGCTCGACAGTGTGAAGGTGTTCCGCCTCGCCCGCGCGCTCGCCATGAACATCGGTGCCCTCGAATACGTCGAAGTGGCGAAGGTCCGTGGCGAGGGCCTGTGGTGGATCATCACCCGCGAAATCCTGCCCAACGCCATGGCGCCGCTGATCGCCGAATTCGGCCTGCGCTTCACCTTCGCCTTCCTGTTCGTCGCCGCCCTCTCCTTCCTCGGCCTCGGCGTGCAACCCCCCGCCGCCGACTGGGGCAGCATGGTGCGCGACTATCGCGACGTCATCGCGCTGGACCTGCCGGCCCCGCTCTACCCCGCCGGCGCCATCGCGCTTCTGACCATCGGCGTGAACTTCGTGGTGGACTGGATGCTGAGCATCCACGCGCGCGGCTTCGGAGAACGCGCATGAGCCGGGCCATCGGCGACGTCATCCTCGACGTCACAGGACTGCAAATCGCGGTGCGGGGCAGCGGTCAAAAGCCCGGCCCTGTGCTGGTCCACGACGTCAGTTTCACCCTGCGCCGCGGCCAGGTGCTCGGCCTGATCGGCGAAAGCGGTGCCGGCAAATCCACCATCGGCCTCGCCGTGCTCGGCTACACCCGCGCCGGCTGCGCCATCACCGGCGGCACGCTGCTGTTCGAGGGCCGCGACATCCGCACCATGTCCGCTACCGAAACCCGCGACCTCCGCGGCAAATACATCGCCTACATCGCCCAATCCGCCGCTGCCAGCTTCAACCCCGCCCACACCCTGATGCAGCAGGTCTGCGAAATCCCGCTCCGCGACGGCCGGTACACGCAGGCCGAAGTCCGCGCCCGCGCCATCGAGCTGTTCCGCGAGCTCGACCTGCCGGACCCCGCGCATTTCGGCGACCGCTACCCCCACCAGGTCAGCGGCGGCCAGCTCCAGCGCGCCATGGCCGCCATGGCGATGGCCGCCCGCCCCGACATCCTGGTGTTCGACGAACCCACCACGGCGCTCGACGTCACCACGCAGGTCGAAGTCCTCGCCAGCTTCCGCAAGCTCATCCGCGAACACGGCACGGCGGCCATCTACATCACCCACGACCTCGCCGTCGTCGCCCAGATCGCCGACGAGATCATGGTCCTCCGCCACGGCCGCATGGTGGAACACGCCTCCGCCACCGACATCCTGCAGAACCCCCGGCAGGACTACACCCGCCGCCTGGTCGCCGACCGCGCCGAAGGCCACCCGATCGTCTCTGCCCCGGACAATACTCCGCTGCTGGACGTGTCCCACGCCGTCGCCAGCTACTCCGGCCTGGTCCGCGTCATCGACGACGTGAGTCTCTCCATCAGTCGCGGCGACACCCTCGCCGTGGTCGGCGAAAGCGGCAGCGGCAAATCCACCCTGGCCCGCGTCATCATCGGTCTGCTTCCCCGCGAAAGCGGCGACATTCGCTTCGAAGGCAAATCCCTGCCGCCCCGCCTGAAGCACCGCACCCGCGACCAGCTCCGCCGCATCCAGATGATCTACCAAAGCCCGGACATCGCGCTCAATCCCAATCAGACCCTGCTGGAGATCATCGGCCGCCCCGTGGCCTTCTATTTCAACCGCTCCCGATCCGAAGTCCGCACCCGCGTCCTCGAACTGCTTCGCATGATGGACCTCCCCGAGAGCTTCATCGACCGCAAACCCGCCGCCCTCTCCGGCGGCCAGAAACAACGCGTCGGCATCGCCCGCGCACTTGCCGCCGAACCCGACCTCATCATCTGCGACGAAGTCACCTCCGCCCTCGACCAGCTCGTCGGCGAAGAGATCCTCCGCCTGCTGGCGAAGCTGCAGGCGGACCTCGACGTCGCCTACCTCTTCATCACCCACGACCTCGGCACCGTGAAGCGCATCGCCAACAAGGTGGCGGTGATGCTGAAGGGCAAGCTTGTCGCCGGCGGCGACACCAGCGTGGTCTTCTCCCCGCCTCTGCACCCCTACACCGAACTCCTGCTGTCCAGCGTGCCCGAAATGCGCGCCGACTGGCTCGACGAAGTCCTGGCCCGACAAGACACCTGACATGCCCGACATCTTCGACTTCATCATCGTGGGCGCCGGCTCCGCCGGCTGCCTGCTCGCCGACCGCCTCAGCGAAAGCGGCCAACACACTGTCGCCGTGCTCGAAGCCGGGCCGTCAGACCATTATTTCTGGATCCACGTCCCGCTCGGCTACGGCAAGACCTTCTTCGACCGCCGCATCAACTGGGCCTATACCACCGAGCCCGACCCCGGCCTCGGCGGCCGCGCCGACTATTGGCCCCGCGGCAAGGTGCTCGGCGGCTCCAGCTCCATCAACGCCATGGTCTGGATCCGCGGCGACCGGCTCGACTACGAGGACTGGAAGGCCGCCGGCAACCCAGGCTGGGGCTGGACCGACGTTCTCCCCCACTTCAAACGCCTCGAAGACAACCAGGCCGGCGCCGACGAGTATCGCGCCACCGGTGGCAAGATCCACATCGCCGACCTCTCCAACCGGGTCCACCCGCTCGCCGCCCGCTTCGTGAAGGCGTCCGAACAGGCCGGCCTCGCCTTCAATCCGGACTTCAACGGCCCCACCCAGGAGGGTGTCGGCATCTACCAGACCAACACCAAAGGCGGCTGGCGCGTGTCCGCCGCCAAAGCCTTCCTCAAACCCACCATGAAACGCCCCAACGTGACGGTCCTCACCAGAGCCCACGCCCTGCGCGTCACCTTCGACGGCACACGCGCCGCCGGCGTGGAGATCATGCACAAAGGCCAACGCCGCACCCTCACCGCACGCCGCGAGGTCATCCTCTCCGCCGGCGCCGTGAACACCCCCCAACTGCTCCAGCTCTCCGGCGTCGGTGACGCCACCCTGCTGCAACGCCACGGCATCCCGGTCGTCCATCACAACCCCAATGTCGGCGCCCATCTGCAGGACCATGTCGGTATTAATTATACGTACCGCTCCCGCGTCCCCACGCTGAACCAGGAGCTCAACACGACAGCCGCCCGCCTCTGGGCCGGCGCCAATTTTCTTCTGCGCGGCCGCGGCCCGCTCGCCCTCTCCATGAACCAGGGCGGCGGCTTCGTCCGCACCCGCCCCGACCGCGACCGCGCCAACGTCCAGCTCTATTTCCAGGCCATCAGCACCTATCAGGCCAAATCCGGCACCCGCCCCCTGACCGGCCCCGACCCATTCCCCGGCTTCTCCATCGGCCTCTCCAACTGCGTCACATCAAGCCGAGGCACCATCGAAATCACCTCGCTCGACCCGCGCGCCCAGCCCGCCATCCGCCCCAACAGCCTTTCCACCGAACAGGACCGCCAGGACATAATCGACGGCCTGCACCTCCTGCGCCGCATCGCCGCCCAATCCGCGATGGCCGAGGTGATCGCCGAAGAACTCGCCCCTGGCCCGACCATCACCACCGACGACGCCCTGCTCAACGACTTCCGCGCCCGCTGCGGCACCGTCTACCACCCCAGCTGCACCTGCCGCATGGGCCCCGACGAGGCCACCGCCGTCGTCGACCCCCAACTCCGCGTCCACGGCCTGTCCGCCCTGCGCATCGTCGACGCGTCCATCTTCCCTCACCTCATCTCCGGCAACACCAACGCCCCCGTCATGATGGTGGCGAGCAAAGCCGCGGAGATGATCCTGTCGGACAATGGGGGGAAGTAATACCAACGGCCTTGATCGATGACTCTTCCATCGATCAAGGCCGTTGGTATTGCGCGCCGGGTTGGCCGGCGGCGGCGCGCCAAACCAAGACCACACCAACGGTCATTCTTCATGACCGTTGGTATAAATGAGGCCAGGGCTTTCCGTGGACCCGGCAGAGGTGGAGCCTCCGTTCACCTCGCCGCTGCCGTCATCTGGCTCAATTGAGGACAGGTCCCAGAGCGGGGTGGCATCTGATAGGCGATGCCATCCCGCTCTAGCTTTTTGTTTTAACGAGCAATTTTATGGCACGGTGAGTCCACCTATAGCCATATTGCTCTAGTCTTCGCTCTGGGCCTGCGGCCAAAGCTCATAGGCCGCGCGGCAGACGGCCATCCAGGCGTCGGTCGGAGGGACCGCTTCCAATTGTCCGGTCCGTGAGACCTTGAACTTGGTCATATGGCCGATCAGCAGCCCGGGTGCCGCGTGTGTGACACTGCCGGGCGGGTTGGCTGCATCGGCATAGCGCACATAGAGCAGTGTGTTGCGGCCATAGTTGCGGACGGCGGCGTGAAGCCGTGCGAGCTCGGCGTCGGTGAGGTCTCGCCGGCTGAAGCGGTAGACGAAGATCTTGCTGCCCTGCTCCAGATCATCGATCAGCTTGCGGGTCAGGAACTTCAGACGCCGGCACGATTGGGCGTACATCTTGTCGAACGGAATTTCATCGGCGTAGATGAAGGCGCGCGAATACATCATGCCGCGGCGATCGCGCGTGCAGTATTCGGGCCGGCCAAGACCATCCAGGAACAGCTCGGTGTGTTCCGCCTCGCCAACACCCTCGAATCGGTTCTCCAGGGCGGTGGTGAGCGCCTCGGGTGTCATATCGGCCCACCGCAGCAGGCCGAGCGGTTCGGCACCGCAGGCGCGCTGGACCATGCCGAACTCGCAGCCGATGTCGCGGCCGCCGAGGCTCTCGAACTGCATCGCGAGGTCGCGCATCTGCTGACGCAGATCGGCGGACAGGGACAGGTCGATTTCGGCCTTGAACGGGCCGGACCGATCGATCACCGGTGGGGCGGCATCCGCGTCGGGCTCGATTTCCGACAGGCGAGTCTGCGCCTCGTAGATGCGCTGAACGAATTGCTGATCGTCGGGGAAGCGCTGCTGCGCTGCCGTCCAGCGCGCCAGGGCGGTTGACCAGTCATGCCGGCGGGCAGCGACCTGGCCGTGTTCCGCGGCCGTGCCGGCATCGTTGGGGAAGCGGGCGACGGCGTCGGTGAGGACGGCGTCCGCTTCGTCATGCCGCTCGCTGCGCGAAAGCGCGCCGGCGAGGCCGACATGGCCGGCGGGAATATCAGGGAAATGGTCACGCAGCTCGGTGAAGCGGGCGATCGCCGCGTCCTGGTCGCCGCGGGCCTCGGCGACACGGGCGCGTTCGATGGCGAGCCCGATGCCGGGCGCGCCTGCCCAGGCCGCCGCCACGCGCTCGGCCGATTCGTGCTGGTTCAATTCGCGCAGCATGGCCACGCTCGTGACGAAGCCGTCGATGAAGGCGGGGAAGTCACGACGCAACGCGGCCAGCCGCAGCAGCGTGATGTCGTAGCGCCGGTTCTTGCGAAACAGCGGTACCACCGGCAGCAGCGCATGTTCGAGACGGGGCCGCGGATCTTGCGGAAACTGCACCATCGCGGTTTCGAGCAGGGCTTCGGCCTCAGTGAGCCGGAACTGGGTCTTCAGCACGCCGGCCGGCCCGGTGATGCCGATCATCTCCTGGGGGAATCGGGCGCGCAAGGCGGCGTAGCGCTCCAGCGCGCCCTCCCAGTTGGCCTGGCGCACCGCGATGGCGGCAAACTCGACCATGAACGGGACATGATCGGGAAAGCGCAGCATCGCTTCGGTGAGCGTGGCCTCGGCGGAATCGTATTGCCACAGCTCGATCTCGGCGACGGCACGGCGCAGCCACGCGTCGGCCTGGTCCGGGAAACGGGTGCAGACGTCGATCCAGCGCGGCAGCGCACCCTGCCAGTCGCGCCGCGCGTGCCGCAGCCAGGCATATTCGATGGCGCATGAGGCCTGGGTGGGAAACCGCGCCATCGCGTCCTGCAGCAGCGCGTCGGCTTCGGCGTCCCGCCGCAGCTCGCGCAGGCTGACGGCGCCGCCGATATAGCCGGCGGCGTGCTGCGGATGGCGGGCGCGGATCGTTTCCCAGCGCAGCAGGGCCTCCGGCCAGTCGCGGCTGTGATGCGCGCGCCAGGCGTATTCGAATTCGGGCGTCTCCTGGCCGGGAAAGCGTTCGCAAGCCTCGCGCAGCAGCTGATCGGCTGCGTCGGTCTGCCCCGTGGCGCGCAGCGCACGGGCGCCGCCGATCCAGGCTTCCATCACAGCCGGGGAGGTCGCGCGCAGGGCAGCCCAGGCCTTGGCGGCGTCCGTCCAATGCTGGGCACGTTCGTGACTCTGGGCCTGGGCAACGGCGAGGCCCAGATCCTGCGGAAATGCCTGTGCCGCCTTGGCGAGCAAGGCGTCGGCTGCGGCAGGATCGCCGGATTCGCGCAGCGCCTGGGCGCCGGCGGTGTAGGCAATCAGGCGGTCGGGGTGCGCCGTGCGCAGCGCCTGCCAGCGTTCTGCAGCCGCGGACCAGGCCCTGCGTGCCTGCGCGAGGTAGGCGCGTTCCGTCAGCACATCGGCATGATCCGGGAACAGGGTCAGGGCCTGTACCAGCAGCGCTTCGGCCTCATCGATCCTGCCGGACTCGCGCAGGGCGATGGCACCCGCGGTAAAGCCCACAGCGTGCTGGGGCATGCGGCTGCGCACTGTCTCCCACCGTGTCAGGGCGCTGGGCCAGTCCTTGGCAATCTGCGCCAGCCAGGCGAATTCGATCACCGGGGCTTCGGCTGTCGGCAGATGCGCCATCGCCTGTTGCAGCACCTGCTCCGCGGCCGTGAACGCCCGCAAGGCGCGCAAGGACTTGGCCCCTTCGATGTAGCCATCCTGTCGGTCCGGTGCGTTCAGCCGCACCGCCTCCCATCGCGTCGCCGCAGCCTAGTGATCGCCGCGGTCACGCGCGAGTGCCGCATGGGCAGCCAGGAGCTCGGCGCTGGAGATGTGTTCGAGTGCTGCGGTGCAGACCTGTTCGGCGCCCGCTTGGTTCCCGTCCTGCTTCAGGGCCTCGATCCGGGCAAGCGTGTCCTGCAGCGAGACGAAGTCTGCAGATCGGGTCAGGTCATCTGCAGCCTGACCCGGGGCAGTGTGTCTTTCGGACAGGAGTGGCAATGGGGATGTCATGGCTTCTCCGGACGCAGGCCGCGCAGGCGGTGTGCCAGGGAACACGCCTGACTGTCCAGCACGGTGCGAGCATGGAACCGACAGCGGATTCTTAACGTTTCCGAGAGTATTGTGCAGTGCCGCAGGGTGAAGCTGGTGTGGAGGCTTGTTTCGGATTATGTGTGGAAACCATAGGTTGCGGTAGACCGGCGGATGCGGATCCGTCGGAAGTCTGGCGACAGGATTGAAACACGACCGATGGAACTTGCCCCATGACACGCTATGCCTTCATCGGTAACTGCCAGATTCAGGCTTTGTTCAACCTGTATCGGCAACACGTCGAGCCGACGCAGGATGATGTTTTTCGCTATATTCGATCCTACGAAGATATTGCCGAAGCCGACCGCAGCTATATCGCGGCTTCGGACGTGGTCGTTGAGCAGGTGCAGGACTTCAAGCCGAAAGGCGATATCGCGGGGATTCAGACGGTTGGCCGACGCATTTTTGTGCCGGTCGTGAATGCCGGCTTTCTCTGGCCCTATGCGGGTCAGCCGCATCCCCTGAATGCCGGGGTATGGTATCTGGAAGGCGGACCATACGGCAGCGAGGCGAGCGACGCCTTTCTCAACAGGATGATCAACCGGAAGGTGGCACCTGACGAGGCCGTGGCCCGGTATCGCGATACCGATGTCAACAAGACGATGAACCTCGATCGGCTGCTGGAACTGTCGCTGGAGAAGCAGCGCGCGCGCGACGCGATGACCGGGTTTTCCATTGCCGATGTCATCGAGGCCCATTTTCGCGATGAGCCGATCTTTCGCACGCCGTATCACCCCAATGCGCGTGTGGCCAAGGCATTGGCGACCCAGTTCTTCGTCCAGATGGGTGTCTCGGGCGCTGACATCGCGCGCATGCAGAACGCCATGCTGATCACGCCGTTTCCGAAGGAGGAGCTGCCGCTGCATCCTTCGGTGATCCGGCATTTCAATCTGCGCTACGCCAATGCCGACACACGCTATGCCTTCCTGTCAGAGGGACGATACACGTTCGAGGAATATGCCAACCGGTATATGCGCTACGACTGGAACGCGGCGCTCCAGGAAGGCATCGCGCTTGCCCGGGCCGGCGATATCGACAAGGCGCTGGAACGGGTGCGCGAGGGGCTTGCCGCGTCGCCGAAAGCGGCTCCGGGCTATGCGGCACTCGGACATTTGCTGCAGCGCAAGGGTGACCATGACGAGGCGATCGCGGCCATGCGCCATAGCCTCGCGCTCGATCCCGACAATGCCGTGGTGCATTCCGGGCTGGCCGGGATTTACAACCATGTCAGTCGCCGTGATGAGGCCGAAGCGGCATTGCGCGAAGCCATGGCGCGCGATCCCTGGGAGGCGCATTTCCCAACGTTGCTGTCGCATTGGCTGCGTGCCTGGAAGCGGATCGATGACGCTCTGGCTTGTGCGACGCGCGCGATCGAGATTGCGCCGTATGCTCCGGCCGGGCATGTCGAGCTCGGTTGCGCCTATGACCTGAAGGGGGACAGCGCTCGGGCCGAGCTCTGCTGGCGCAAGGCCGTGGCTCTGGCACCTCAGAATGTCGGGGCGCTGACCACTCTGGCGTCGCTGTTGTCGCGCCAGTCGCAATGGGACGAGGCA
Organism: Rhodospirillales bacterium; assembly: GCA_037445025.1. Lineage (GTDB taxonomy): Bacteria > Pseudomonadota > Alphaproteobacteria > Acetobacterales > Acetobacteraceae > CAIQQQ01. Next base: position 33,475 of record JBBILI010000002.1, on the reverse strand, counting down.
GCTTCTCTCTGGCAGAACGTTGTCGATCTGGAGCCGGCCAACGGGCATGCGCGGGGGCATCTCGTCCACGCGCTGCAGAAATCCGGCAAGCTCGCCACGGCGATCGCGCTGATCGAAGAGGCGCTCGCCAAAACACCACGGGATGTGGATCTGCTCTCCCGATACGCCGCTTACCTGGCTCAGGACAATCGCCCGACCGATGCGTTGGTCGTTCTGCGCACCGCGACCTTGGTCGACCCCACCAATCGCCACCTCATTCAGGACCTCGCACAGCTCTACCGCGACACCGGCGATCTCGCCGGCGCCGAGTCCGCCCTGCGCCAGCTGGCGGCGGCCGATCCGACCTCTCCTGTGGCCATGACGCAGCTGGCGCATCTCCTCGCTTGGCAGCGCCGCTGGCCGGAGGCGCGGGTGGCGGCCGAGCATGCGCTTACCCTGGGCGGATCGGCCGGTGACCTGCACGGCCTGCTGGCCACGGTGCACCAGGAGACCGGTGACGTGGATGGGGCTGCGGCAGCGCTCACCCGGGCGGCCGCCCTGGCGCCGGCGAACGGCGATCTGCAGTACCGACTCAGCAAATCCTGGGAGAAGCTGGGCCGCCTTGCCGATGCCGTCACCGCGGCGCGTGCCGCGGTGGCCATCGATCCGGGCAATCCGCATTGGCAGACCAATCTCGGCCACATGCTTGGCGCATCCGGGGATCTGGACGGCGCCGAGGCGGCGCTGCGCGAGGCTGTGGCGGCAAGCCCCACCAGCGCCGGCTTCCACGCGGCCCTGGCCGATCTCCTGCTGCGGCGCGGCCGACACGCCGAGGCCGTCGCGGCCTCGCGCCTCGCTGTGTCCGTGGCACCCGATAATGCGCATTTCCAAGGCCGACTTCAGTATATGCTTGAGCAGGAGCAACAGGCATCGTTGCGACCGGCTTCGGTGGCCCGGGCTCCCGTTGCAATCGCGCCGACGGATGTGGCGCCCGCACTGCCGGCGGCGACCGCCCGCGCCCTGGTCGCCGAGGCACGCCGGTTCCATCTTGACGGGGACCACGAAGCGGCACGGAACCTTCTGCTGCTGGCCGTGGCTGAGGCGCCGGAGGATGGCGATGCCCACTACAATCTGAGCCAGGTGCTGAAGGCATTGGACAAGCCGGACGCGGCACTGGAAGCGGCCCGGCTGGCGGTGAAGCTGCAATCGGACAATCCTCACTGGCTCAACCATCTTGGCGTTCTGCTGATGCAGTCCGGTGCCGTGGACGAGGCCGAGGACCATCTGTCACGCGCCGTGACGCACGCGCCGCAGGGAGCTGGCTTCCAGGATTCGCTCGCCCAGCTGCTGGCCAGGCAGGGACGCATCGAGGAGGCGATCCAGGCGGTCCACATCGCGGTTTCGTTGGAACCTCGCAACATCCACTTTCTGGAGCATCTCTCCCGTCTGCTCGAGTCCGCGGGGGACACCGCCGGCGCCGTCGCCGCTCTGGAGCAGGCCCATCAGGTGGTCCCGGACAATTCCCATTTTCGGACATTGCTGGCCCGTATGCGGGCGAAGGTCACGCTGCCGCAGACCCAGTCCGTTCTGGCCTGATATCAGGCCACCCGTTTTCCTTTTCGCCCAACGCAAGGATGTGCCATGACCGAAGCCGAGATCTATGAACAGCTCACCGAGCTGTTTCGCGAAATATTCTCGGATGACGATATCGTTCTGAAGCCGGAGACCACGGCGGCCGATATCGATGGCTGGGACAGTTTCAACCATATCTCCATCATCGTCTCGGTGGAGACGCGCTTCGGCATCAAAATGGAAACCCGCGAGATCGAGGGGCTTAACAACATCGGTATCCTGGTGGCGACGATTGAGAAGAAGCTGGCGCGTTGAGGGACGGGGTTGGCTGAAGGAAGCAAGCGGTTTTTTTTGAAAAAAAGAACCAAAAAACTTCTATCTTTTAGGCTCGTTCTATCCGGATAGGCCGGGCCCATCGTTTAAAAGTCTTTTGATTCTTTTTTACAGAAAAGAAGACCTTGCTTTATTTAAGCTACGCCGCCAGCCCCCCCTGCGTTTCAATGAACGCGGCGATCTCCGGAACCGATTGGCCCGCCCGCACATTGGCAAACAGGAACGGCCGCTCGCCGCGCATGCGCTTCGCGTCCCGATCCATCACCTCCAGGCTCGCGCCCACATAAGGGGCGAGATCGATCTTGTTGATCACCAGCAGATCGCTGCGGGTGATGCCGGGGCCGCCCTTGCGGGGGATCTTGTCACCGGCTGAGACGTCGATGACGTAGATGGTGAGATCGGCCAGCTCGGGGCTGAAGGTGGCGGTGAGGTTGTCGCCGCCGCTTTCGATCAGGATCAGGTCGAGCCCGGGAAAGCGCCGGTTCATCTCTTCCACGCCGGCCAGGTTGATGCTGGCATCCTCCCTGATGGCGGTGTGGGGGCAGCCGCCGGTCTCGATGCCCATGATCCGCTCCGGCGGCAGCGAGCCGGCGCGGGTGAGGAACTCGGAATCCTCCTTGGTGTAGATGTCGTTGGTGATGGCGGCGATGTTGTAGCGGTTGCGGAAGATGCGGCAGAGCGCGTCCATCAGCGCGGTCTTGCCGGTGCCGACCGGGCCGCCGATGCCAACCTTGAGCGGGCCGTGGGATGGGTTCATGAGCGGAACAGCCTCGTGTACTGGGTTTCGTGACGCATCGCCGCGATGTCGGACCGGAAGCAGCAGCCGCCGATGTCATCGCGTGTGGCGGTGCGGGTTTCGGTGGATGTGGCCAGCAGCACAGGCTCCAGCCGGGCCAGCACGGCCAGGCCCGCGGACTGGCCGAGCGGCACGAGCCGCACCGCCGCCGATATGAGATTGGCGGCGAAGGCCTGCAGGAAGCCGGAGGCCGCGAAATCCTCGGCCACGCCGGAAATGCCGGCCAGGGCGCCGACCGCGACGGCGTAAGGGATGTCGCCGACGCGGTCGGCCAAAGCGGGCAGCAGATCGGCGTTCCACGCCCGCGCGGCGGCGGCAAAGGCGTTGCCCTGGCCGATGGACTCGGCGCGGCGCTCGCGGCTGGGGCTGGTGGCAAGGGCGAGTTCAGCAAGGTCCGCCAGACGGTCGAGATCGCCGTGGGCCCGGTGGGCGTGGCGCAGCAGGATGATGTCTGTGCGGCCGCTGCCGTGGGTGATGACATCGGCCAGCCAGTCGAACAGCGTGGCGGTGTCCTTGATGTCGTTCTGCTCCACGGCCCATTCCAGGCCGTGGCTGTAGGCGAAGCCGCCGGTGGGGAAGGCAGGTGACAGCCAGGCCAGCAGGCGCAGATTGGCGGCGAGGTCAGACATGGCGTTCGGCCTCGTAGGCGCCGGGCTCAGGGTCGAAGGCGGCTTCGATGGCGGCCACGCTGCCACCGAGGCCTTGCACCATGCGGGCAATGACTTCGTCGGTGCGGATACGCAAGGTGGTGGGTGCCACCTGCACCTCGAGATGGCGGTTGCCGAGATGCCAGGCGATACGGGTGAGGGTGCTGGTGTCGGCGCGGATCTCCAGCAACGGCTCGGCCTTGGCTTCGACCCTGATGATGTCTCCATCCTCCACCACCAGCCCGTCGCCGTGGCGCAGGCGGGTGGCGCGGGCGAGGTCGAGCAGCACGGTGCGGCCTTGCCGCGTGGTCAGCAGGATGCGCCGGCGGTGGCGCATGTCGTGATCGATCAGCACCGAATCGATCTCGTCTACCGCCGCCCATCGCCCCGCCGGCAGCACCTCGCTGGCGCGCATCAGAACAGGAAGTAGCGCTGCGCCATTGGCAGTTCGGTGGCGGGGGCGCAGGTGAGGTGCACGCCGTCGGCGCGCACCTCGTAGGTTTCCGGATCGACCTCGATATACGGCGTGGCGTCGTTGTGGATCATGCTGCGTTTGCCGATGCCGGAGCGGGTGTCCGCCACTGCGCACAGGGTGCGGTTCAGGCCGAGCTTGCGGCCGATCTCGTCCTCCAGCGCCGCCTGGGAGACGAAGGTGATGCAGCTCGCCGCCATCGCCTGCCCGAACATCGCGAACATCGGCCGGTAATGCACCGGCTGCGGCGTGGGAATGGAAGCGTTCGGGTCGCCCATTGGCGCCATGGCGATGCTGCCGCCTTTGATCACCAGATCGGGCTTCACGCCGAAGAAGGCGGGCGACCACAGCACGAGATCCGCCAGCTTGCCGACGGTGATGGAGCCGACCTCGCGGGCGAGGCCCTGGGCGATGGCGGGGTTGATGGTGTATTTGGCGATGTAGCGTTTGACGCGGTTGTTGTCGGAACGATCCGTGTCGCCGGGCAAAGCCCCGCGCTGCATCTTCATTTTGTGGGCGGTCTGCCACGTACGGATGATCACCTCGCCGACGCGCCCCATCGCCTGGCTGTCCGACGAGATCATCGAGAGCGCGCCCATGTCGTGCAGGATGTCTTCGGCGGCGATGGTCTCACGCCTGATGCGGGATTCGGCGAAGGCGACGTCCTCAGGGATGGCGGGGTCCAGGTGATGGCAGACCATCAGCATGTCCAGATGCTCGTCGAGCGTGTTGGACGTGTAGGGACGGGTCGGGTTGGTGGAGCTCGGCAGCACGTTGGGCAGGCCGGCCACGCGGATGATGTCTGGCGCGTGACCGCCGCCGGCCCCTTCGGTGTGGAAGGCGTGGATGGTGCGGCCTTTGAAGGCGGCGATGGTGTCCTCGACGAAGCCTGATTCGTTCAGCGTGTCGGAATGCAGCAAAACCTGGACGTCGAACCGGTCGGCGACGGAAAGGCAGCAATCGATGGCGGCGGGGGTGGTGCCCCAGTCTTCGTGGAGTTTGAGAGAGGAGGCGCCGGCGCGGAGCATCTCTTCCAGGGCGGCCGGGCGGGACGCGTTGCCTTTGCCGGAGAAGGCGATGTTGACGGGCAGGCCTTCGGCGGCCTGGAGCATGCGCATCATGTGCCACGGCCCGGGGGTGCAGGTGGTGGCCGAGGTGCCGGTGGCCGGCCCGGTGCCGCCGCCGCACAGCGTGGTGACTCCGGAGGACAGCGCCTCGTCGATCTGCTGCGGGCAGATGAAATGGATGTGGCTGTCGATGCCGCCGGCGGTGAGGATCTTGCCCTCGCCGGCGATGACTTCGGTGCCGGGGCCGACGATGATGGTCACGCCGGGCTGCACATCGGGGTTGCCGGCCTTGCCGATGGCGGCGATGCGGCCGTTCTTGATGGCGACATCGGCTTTGACGATGCCCCAGGTGTCGATCACCAGCGCGTTGGTGATGACAGTATCGACAGCGCCTTCGGCCTGCGGGGCCTGGGACTGGCCCATGCCGTCACGGATCACCTTGCCGCCGCCGAATTTGACTTCGTCACCGTAGATGGTGAGGTCCTTTTCGACCTCGACCCAGAGCTCGGTGTCAGCCAGGCGCACGCGGTCGCCGGTGGTGGGGCCGTACATGTCGGCATAGGCACGACGGGTGATGCGGGCCATCAGCCGAGGTCTCCCATGATGTCGCCGCGGAAGCCGTAGATGGTGCGGGTGCCCTGGTAGGGGACCAACGTGATCTCGCGGGTCTGGCCGGGTTCGAAACGGACGGCGGTGCCGGCGGCGATGTCCAGGCGCTGGCCGCGGGCGGCGGCGCGGTTGAACTGCAGGGCGGGATTGGTTTCAAAGAAATGGTAGTGGCTGCCGACCTGGATGGGGCGGTCGCCGGTGTTGGCGACGGTGAGCGTGGTGCGGGGCAGGCCGGCGTTCAGTTCGATGCCGCCGGGCAGCGTGTCGATTTCACCTGGAATCATCGGGCTGCTCCTCAGCGGATTGGTTCATGGACGGTGACGAGCTTGGTGCCGTCGGGGAAGGTGGCTTCCACCTGCACGTCATGGATCATCTCCGCGACCCCCTCCATGCACTGATCGCGGGTGATGACATGGGCGCCGGCCTGCATGAGATCGGCCACGCTGCGGCCGTCGCGCGCGCCTTCTACGACGAAGTCGGTGATCAGCGCGATCGCCTCGGGGTGGTTGAGCTTCACGCCGCGCTCCAGTCGACGGCGGGCGACCTGGGCGGCCATGAAGATCAACAGCTTGTCTTTTTCGCGTGGGGTCAGGTTCATGCAACACCTCTGGCGGGAGGATAGAGGGCGGGGGGGCGTGCGTCACGTCGTAGTGGGGCGTTTTGGGGGTGAAAACACTCGACTTTTTCGGGGCTTTGGATCACCACCTGTTCCATGGACACCTCATTTGAAGACAGGTTCCTCCGACCGCTCAGTGCTGAGGATCAGCGACGGGCGTTGGACGAGGCCCAGGCCCAGGTTGATGCCGGGCAGGTGGTAAGTCTCGAAGATGTCGTTCGGTGGCTCAAGAGCTGGGGCACGCCTGATGAGTTGCCTCCACCGTTGCCACTTTGACAGTGTCCCGAAATTAGCATTGCCACACGCGCGGCAAGGCACGGCCGTCTCTGAGTTGGTGCAATCCGGATATGATCGCGGTGCGTAGGGCGGCTCCGTCCTGGGCGATGATGCGGGCGATCAGCAGGTTGTTCCAGCTGCTGACGCCGGCGTCGTAGGGGGTGAGCGCTTCGCGCAGCTTTTCCACTCGGTCGGATGCGTCTGGGAGGACTGCGATGATCGTCGTGACGGCCGCGCAGCCGCGGGCGGTGGCGCGGTGGGACAGGGTTTCGGCGACTTGTCCGTTGAGGCGGATGGCGTCGTGCAGGATGAGCTTGCCCGCCTGGTGGAGGCGGATGGTGTCGGCGATGTGGGCGGTTTGGACGGTTTCGCCCATGGCGGTACGGCCGAAGATCAGGGTTTCCAGGCCGAGGAAGCGGGCGTTCTCCGCGAGATGGATGTCGAGGGTTCGGGTGTAGGCGCAGCGGTCGAAGAGGATGGTTTCCTGGGGGAGCCATTCGGCTGACGCGTGGGCTTCGACGGTGATTGTGGTGCGGATGGTGGAGCGGTCGTGGGGCAGGGCGCGGTAGATGCGTTCGGCGGCCTGGGCGGCGAAGGTTGCGCGGGCGCCTTCGCGGACGCGGAAGGTGTTGCGCAGCGCATCGCCGCCGGCGATACCGCCGGAGGAGTTCAGCGTGACGACTTCCATCCAGTCGACCTTGTTGGGGAAGCGCGCTTTAAGGCAGCCTTCCTGGCGCAGATCGTCGAGCACGGTGTCGTCGCCGCGCCGTTTGACGGTCACGATCAGTTCCCCCGTGGCGCGCTGATGGGTGAAGATCACGGCACGCACGAATAAAAGTTTTTTTGCTTCTTTTTTTTCAAGAAAAGAAGTTCTTTCTTTGAAAAGAAAGAACCAAAGAAACGTTCAAACACTAAGGCGTCGCCGCACATCGTCCTCGTCCAGATCGGCACGGGTGCTGTTTACCACGATATCGCCCCGGTCCATCACGATCAGACGTTGCCCCAGATCGCGCGCGAAGTCGAAATACTGCTCCACCAGCACAATCGCCATCTGCCCCCGCCCGCGCAACAGATCGATCACGCGGCCGATATCCTTGATGATGCTGGGCTGAATCCCCTCGGTCGGCTCATCGAGCACCAGCAGCCGCGGCTTCATCACCAGCGCACGCCCGATGGCCAGCTGCTGCTGCTGCCCGCCGGAGAGGTCGCCGCCGCGGCGCCCCAGCATCGATTTCAGAACCGGAAACAGCTCGAAGATCTCATCCGGCACCTTGCGCTCGCGGCGCGGCAGCACAGCGAACCCGGTTTCCAGATTCTCGCGCACGGTCAGCAGCGGAAAGATGTCGCGGCCCTGCGGCACCCAGGCAATGCCGCGCTTGGCCCGATCATAGATAGCGAGCTTCGAGATCTCCTCGCCCTCCCACTTGATCGAGCCGGAGCGGATCGGGTGGGCGCCGGTGACGGCGCGCAGCAGGCTGGTCTTGCCCACGCCGTTGCGGCCGAGGATGCAGGTGGTCTCGCCCACCTGCGCGTCGAGCGACACGCCGCGCAGCGCGATGGCCGCACCGTAGTAAAGATCGACATTGCGGATTTCGAGCATGTCTCAGCGCCCCCCCTCTTATCGCCCGAGATAGACTTCGATGACCTTCGGGTCCTCGCTGACATGGTCGATGCTGCCTTCGGACAGCACCGAGCCTTCGTGCAGCACCGTCACCTTCACGCCGAGCGCCCGCACAAACGCCATGTCGTGCTCCACCACCACCACCGAGCGGGTCTTGTTGATCTCGCGCAGCAGCTCGGCGGTCTGCTCGGTCTCGCTGTCGGTCATGCCGGCCACCGGCTCGTCGACCAGCAGCAGCTGCGGCTCCTGGGCGAGCAGCATGCCGATCTCCAGCCACTGCTTCTGGCCGTGCGAGAGATCGCCGGCGCGGCGCTTGATTTCGCCTTCGAGCCGAATGGTGCGCAGAATCTCCGCGATGCGGTCCCGCTCATCCTCGGTCTCGCGCGCCCATAGCGTGAACCGGGGGCGGCGGTCACCGGCGAGTGCCAGCAGCAGATTGTCCCATACCGTCAGCGGCTCGAACACGGTCGGCTTCTGGAACTTGCGGCCGATACCCAGGGCTGCGATCGCCGGTTCGTCCAGCTTGGTCAGATCGGTCTGCGCGCCGAAGATGACCTGCCCCTCATCGGGCCGGGTCTTGCCGGTAATAATGTCCATCATCGTGGTCTTGCCCGCACCGTTCGGGCCGATCACCGCGCGCATCTCGCCGGGCTCCAGCACGAGGGAGAGGTTGTTGATCGCTTTGAACCCGTCGAAGCTGACGGACACGCCATCGAGATACAGAATGGTGCCGGAGGCGGTCATGACGGACCTCCCTTGCTGCGGGACTGGAGCAGGCCGAGCACGCCTTTGGGCAGCAACAGCGTGACCAGGATGAACAGGAAGCCGAGCGCGAACAGCCAGATCTCGGGGAAGGCGCCGGTGAAGTACGTCTTGCCGGCATTCACCAGAATGGCGCCGAGAATGGCCCCCACCAGCGTGCCGCGGCCGCCGACGGCAACCCAGATCACCGCCTCGATCGATCCGGCCGGCGCGAACTCGCCGGGGTTGATGATGCCGACCTGCGGCACATACAGCGCCCCGCCGATGCCCGCCATGATGGCCGACAGCACGAACACGAACAGCTTGTAGCTCTCCGGCCGGTAGCCGAGGAAGCGGGTGCGCGCCTCGGTGTCGCGCACCGCGATCAGCACCTTGCCGAAGCGCGAGGTCACCACGTAGCGCGCCGCCAGCAGGCACAGCACCAAGGCGATGGCCGAGGCCACCAGCAGCGCCGCCCGTGTGGCATCCGCCTGCACGGAATAGCCGAAGATGTCCTTGAAGTCGGTCAGCCCGTTGTTGCCGCCCAGCCCCATGTCGTTGCGGAAGAACGCCAGCAGCAGCGCGTAGGTCAGCGCCTGGGTGATGATCGAGAGATACACGCCGGACACCCGGCTGCGGAAGGCGAAGAAGCCGAAGTTGGCGGCCAGCAGGCCCGGAATGATCAGCGCCATCGCGATGGCGAAGGCCGGGTTGTCGAAGCCATGCCAATACCACGGCAGTTCCTTGTAGTTCAGGAACACCATGAAGTCGGGCAGAACGGCGTTGCCGTACACACCGCGGGTGCCGATCTGGCGCATCAGATACATGCCCATCGCGTAGCCGCCGAGCGCGAAGAACGCGGCGTGGCCGAGCGAAAGGATGCCGGCGAACCCCCACACCAGGTCCAGCGCCAACGCCAGGATGGCGTAGCAAAGATATTTGCCGACCAGCGAGACCGCATAGGTCGACACATGCATGGAGGCGGCGGCATCCGTTCCGAGGTTGAGGATCGCCATGGCGATGGCGGCCCCCAGCACCAGCACGACGCACAGAGCGGTTGAAATGCGGTTCATTGTTCGACGGCCCGGCCCTTGAGGGGGAACATCCCGCGCGGCTTGCGCTGGATGAACAGGATAAGTGCGATCAGCACCACGATCTTGCCGAGCACCGCGCCGGCGAAGGGTTCAAGGAACTTGTTGACGATGCCCAGCGTGGCCGCACTCACCACCGTGCCCCAGAGATTGCCGACGCCGCCGAACACCACGACCATGAAGCTGTCGATGATGTAGCTCTGGCCGAGATTGGGGCTGACATTGTCGATCTGGCTCAGCGCCACACCGGCCATGCCGGCAACACCGGAGCCGAGGCCGAAGGTCAGCGCGTCGATCCAGGGTGTGCGAATGCCCATCGCAGCCGCCATGCGGCGGTTCTGCGTCACCGCCCGCATGCGCAGGCCGAGGGCCGTATACCGCAGCACCGCCATCAGCACGGCGATGACGATGGCGGCGAAGATGATGATGTACAGACGGTTGTAGGTGATGGTCATGCCGCCGAGCAGCGTCGAGCCGCTCATCCAGGCGGGGGTCACCACGTCACGGTTCGACGAGCCGTACAGCGAGCGGATCGCCTGCTGCAGCACCAAGGACAGCCCCCAGGTGGCCAGCAGCGTCTCCAGCGGGCGCCCATAGAGAAAGCGGATCATGCAGCGCTCGATCAGCACGCCGACCGCGCCCGAGACCAGGAAGGCCAGCGGAACGGCCAGCAGGATGCTCACCCCCGCCCAGCTCGGCGCCACCGAGGCCAGCACCTGCTGCACGGTGTAGGTGGTGTAGGCGCCGAGCATCACCATCTCGCCATGCGCCATGTTGATCACGCCCATCACCCCGAAGGTGATGGCCAGGCCCGCGGCCGCCAGCAGCAGCACCGAGCCGAGCGAGATGCCGTAGAACATGCCTTGGGCGATGCTCCAGATCTGCTCAAGCCGGTTCAGCGAGGCGATGGCGTCGGTCGCGGCGGCGGTGACGGCGGGGGAGGTGGCGTGCAGCGAGCCCAGCAGGGATTTCGCCTCGATGTCGCCGCGGGCGCGCAGGGCTGCGACGGCGGCCAGCTGCTCGGCCTCGGTGCCGGAATTGTCGGTGAGCAGGGCGGCGGCCTGCGCCTGCACCATCACCGCGCGCACACGCGCATCCTTCTCGCCGGCGATGGCGCGTGCGAGCAAGGGCAGCGTGGCGGGGTTGCGGGACTTGAACACCTCCTCGGCGGCATGGGCGCGCACGGCGGCGTCAGGCGCGGTCAGGTCGAGCCCGCCTTTGGCCGCGTCCATCGCCGAGCGCACGGCGTTGTTGACGCGCACCGAGCTGAGGCTGTCCTCGTCGACATCGGCGACCTTCTCGCCGGTGCGGGCGTTGATGTAGCCGTCATCGGTCTTGATGAGGATCTGCTGGTCTTCGGTGACGAACAGCGAATCGTTCTGCAGGGCGGCGATGGTGGGGCCGGCCATCCTGTTGCCGGACACGGCCAGCGCCTGCAGAGCGGCGACCACGTCGTCGAAGCTTTGCGAGGCCAGGCCCGCGAACGGATCGGGTGCATCGTCGGCCAGGGTGGTGCCAGCCAGCAGGCACACACCCAGCAGCATCATCGCGAGGAGACGGCAAAATCGTGTCATGCTTGATCCTCGTCACAGCGAGGGGCGCACCACCGGCACGCCCCTCGCTTCAGCGGTTGAAAGTTCTTTGGTTCTTTCTTTCAAGGAAGAACTTCTTTTTTGAAAAAAGAAGCAAAAAACTTTCATTCGTTTCTAGTTGGCGCCGCCGCACTTGCCGGTCTTGACGTTGAAGTTGCCGCAGGACATCGGCGCACGCCAATCGGCGATCAGGTCCTTCGAGCCTTCGAGGTAGGGCGACCACTCGTTGGCGACCACCGTGCCAGGCGTGTTCCAGACCACGTTGAACTGGCCGTCCGCCTTCACTTCGCCGATATAGACGGGCTTGGTGATGTGGTGGTTCGGCATCATGGTCGAGATCCCGCCGGTCAGGTTCGGCACGGCAACACCGATCATGGCGTCGATCACCTTGCTCTGGTCGGTGGTGCCGGCCTTCTGTACAGCCTTGATCCACATGTTGAAGCCGATATAGGCGGCTTCCATCGGGTCGTTGGTGGTGCGGTTCGGCTTCTTGGTGAAGTCGTGCCACTCCTTGATGAACGCCGTGTTGATCGGCGACTTGATGCTTTCGAAGTAGTTCCAGGCGGCGAGATGGCCGACCAGCGGCTTGGTGTCGAGACCGGCGAGCTCTTCTTCGCCGACCGAGAAGGCGACGACGGGAATGTCGGTCGCCTTGATGCCCTGGTTGCCGAGTTCCTTGTAGAAGGGAACGTTGGCATCGCCGTTGATGGTGGAGACCACGGCGGTCTTCTTGCCGGCCGAGCCGAACTTCTTGATGTCGGACACGATGTTCTGCCAGTCGCTGTGGCCGAACGGCGTGTAGTTGATCATGATATCGTCAGCAGCGACACCCTTGGACTTCAGATACGCTTCCAGGATCTTGTTGGTCGTGCGCGGATACACATAGTCGGTGCCGGCGAGCACCCAGCGCTTCACCGAGCCGCCTTCCTTGCTCATCAGATAGTCCACCGCCGGGATCGCCTGCTGGTTCGGCGCGGCCCCGGTGTAGAACACGTTCTTCTCGCTCTCCTCGCCCTCGTACTGGACGGGGTAGAAGAGGATGTTGTTGGTCTCCTTGAACACCGGCAGCACCGACTTGCGCGACACCGAGGTCCAGCAGCCGAACACGGCGGCCACATGGTCGACGTTGATCAGCTCTTTCGCCTTCTCGGCGAATAGCGGCCAGTTGGAGGCGGGGTCGACGACCACGGCCTCGAGCTGCTTGCCCAGAAGGCCGCCCTTCTTGTTCTGCTCAGCGATCAGCATGAGCATCACGTCCTTCAGCGTGGTCTCGCTGATGGCCATCGTGCCGGACAGCGAGTGCAGGATGCCGACCTTGATGGTGTCGGCGGCGCGGGCCGGCGCGGTCAGCGCGGTGCCCAGGGTGAGGGCGGCGAGCGCCATGCCGACGCGCCCCATCATCCCAAGGCCGGATCTCTTCTGTGTCATCATCATGCGGATATCTCCCGAGGTTCAGCGAAAGCGGACGGCAACGCTGCCAGGCATCGTTCCGTTTGCAGGTGCAGCATAGGAGACAGGCGCGGAACGAGGGTCCCCGCTTTCGTCGTATTGACGGTCGGCAAGAATTCGGTATTCTTATCCATCAATCTGAAATTAATAGACTGTTCGCCCGTCGCACCGAATCCCGGCGGCGGGGTGATGCCGCCAGACCAGGAGGCTTTCCACGGATGCTGGCACGCCAACGCATCGTTCGCGAAAGGCGGGAATACAACCAGTGGGTCGCCAATCAGACGCTGGAAGACTACGCGCTGCGCTTCACCGCCAAGGCGTCGCGCAAATGGTCTGCCCTGCGGGTGGCCAACACCGCGCTCGGGTCCATCTCGTTCCTCGCCCTTGAGGCGATCGGCGGCAGCATCACGCTCACCTACGGGTTCAGCAACGCGGTCGCCGCCATCCTCGCCGTCAGCCTGCTGATCTTTCTGATCAGCCTGCCGATCTGCTATTACGCCGCGCGTGACGGGGTGGATATCGATCTGCTCACCCGCGGCGCCGGCTTCGGCTATATCGGCTCGACGATCACGTCACTGATCTATGCCAGCTTCACGTTCATCTTTTTCGGCATCGAATCGGTCATCGTGGCCTCGATGCTGGAGAGCTTCTTTCACGTGCCGCTCTGGCTCGGCTACATCCTGTGCGCGCTGGCGGTGGTGCCGCTGGTCATTCACGGCATCACCCTGATCAGCCGCTTCCAGCTCTGGACGCAGCCGGTCTGGCTGGTGCTCAACGTCATCGCCCTTGTCGCCGCCGTCACCGCGCATCCTGACTGGCTGCCGGGATGGACGCGGTTCGCAGGCGTGGGCGGGCATGCCGGGCGGTCGTTCGACCCGATCGCCTTCGGGGCCTGCGCCTCCATCCTGCTCGCGCTGATCAGCCAGACCGCCGAGCAGGTCGATTATCTCCGGTTCATGCCGCCGCGCGCCGAGGCGGGCACGGCGATGTGGTGGACGGCGCTGGTGGCCGGCGGGCCGGGCTGGGTGGTGTTCGATGTGTTCAAGCTGCTGGCGGGCTCGCTGCTCGCCTACGGCGCGCTGACCCTGGGGGCGCAGCCGGAGACGGCGGTGCAGCCCTCGCAGATGTACCTCTCCGCGTTCCGTGACGCGTTCGGCTCTCCGCTGGTGGCGCTGATCGTGACCAGCTGCTTCGTCGTGCTGTCCCAGCTCAAGATCAACGTCACCAACGCCTATGCCGGTTCGATCGCCTGGTCGAATTTCTTCTCCCGGCTCACCCACTCCCATCCCGGCCGGGTGGTGTGGCTGGTGTTCAACATCTGCATCGCGCTGCTGCTGATGGAGATGGGGGCGTACGAGACCATCCAGCGCACGCTGGTGCTGTATTCCGATGTCGCCACCGCCTGGATCGGCGCGCTGGTGGCCGACCTCATCATCAACAAGCCTCTGGGCTTCAGCCCGCCCGGCATCGAGTTCAAGCGGGCGCATCTGTACGACATCAACCCCGTCGGCGTCGGCGCCATGTTCCTCGGCGTGGTCGTCTCGCTGTCGGCCTGGCTCGGCGCGTTCGGGCCGCTGATGTCGGCGATGTCGACCTTCATTGCGTTTGCCACCGCCTTCGTCGCAGCACCCTTGATCGCCTGGGGCACCGGCGGGCGGTTCTATCTCGCGCGCAAGCCCAGGGCGTCCTGGGGGAAGCAGACCTCGCTGCGCTGCTCGATCTGCGAGCATCAATTCGAGCCGGAGGACACCGCCTACTGCCCGGTTTACACCGGCCCGATCTGCTCGCTGTGCTGCTCGCTCGACGCGCGGTGCGGCGATGGCTGCAAGCCGCATGCGCGGGCGGACGCGCAGATCGTCACCGCCCTGTCCGCCCTGCTGCCGGCGCGGGTGATGCGCGCTGCGGCCAGCCCGCTGGGCCGGTTCGCTTCGGTGTTCGCGCTGTTCATCGTCTCCACCGGGCTGGTGCTGCTCGGCATCTATGCCCGCACCGCCACCTCCGACGCCGGGGCGTTCTGGCAGGCGTTCGGCGTGCTGGTGGTGATCGGCGGGGTCGCCGCCTGGCTGCTGGTGCTGGCCCAGGAAAGCAGGCGAGTCGCGCAGGCCGAGACGCGGCGCCAGACGGGGCTGCTGATGAGCGAGATCCGTGCCCATCGCCGCACCGACGCGGCGCTGCAGCACGCGCGCGACGTGGCGGAGACGGCCTCGCTCGCCAAGAGCCATTTCGTCACCAGCATCAACCATGAGCTGCGCAGCCCGCTCAACGCCATTCTCGGCTATGCCCAGCTGCTGGAGCGCGACCCCGCCAGCCTGGAGCGGCGCACCGATGCACTGCGCATCATTCGGGCCAGCGGCGAGCATCTGGCCGCCCTGGTGGAAGGCCTGCTCGACATCTCCCGCATCGAGGCGCGGCGGATCGACATCTACCGCGACGAGGTGGCGCTGCCGGCGTTCCTGGGCCAGCTCGTCGACATGTTCCGCCTGCAGGCCGAGGACAAGGGCATCGGCTTCGTGTTCGACGCGCCGCCGTCGCTGCCCGCGCGGGTCTACACCGACGAGCACCGGCTGCGGCAGGTAATGATCAACCTGCTGTCCAACGCCATCAAGTTCACGCAAACCGGCGAGGTGACGCTGCGGGTGCGCTGGCGGGCGGAGATCGCCGAGTTCGAGGTGATCGACACCGGGGTGGGCATCGCCGCCGCCGATCTGGAGCGCATCTTCGAGCCGCTGCAGCGGGTGAAGGTGGCGCGCGGCACATCGCCGCCCGGCATGGGGCTTGGCCTGACCATCGCCAAGGTGCTCACCGAGATCATGGGCGGCGAGATGTCGGTGACCAGCGAGCTGGGCCGCGGCAGCCGCTTCCGGGTGCGGCTGATGCTGTCCGCCTCGGTGCGCGACGCCCAGCCGGTCGTGGCGGAGCGGCGGATCATCGGCTATGCCGGCGCGCGCCGGACCATCGTGGTGGCCGATGACGACCCGATGCAGCGCAGCCTGCTGTCGGACCTGCTGACCCCGTTGGGCTTCACCGTGCTCGCCGCCGAGGACGGCGAGAGCTGCCTGGAGCTGGCCGCCGGCACCCCGGCCGATCTGTTTCTGATCGATCTGTCGATGCCCGGCATGTCCGGCTGGGAGCTGTCGCGCAGTCTGCGCGAGCTGTATGCGCTGGCGCCGATCATCATCATCTCCGCCGATGGGCGCGAGCTGCGCCAGCCGCCGGTCGATGCCAGCTGGCATGATGATTCCCTGACCAAGCCGGTCAGCCTGCAGGCGCTGCTCGACCGGGTGGGGCGGCTGCTGTCGCTGACCTGGACGATGGCGCCGGTGCCGGCCGGCCATGCCGCGCCGCGCCGGCCGCTGACGCCAGCCCAGCACCGCACGCTGCGCGACATGGCGGAGATCGGCTATGTCAGCGGCCTGCGCACGCAGCTCGACACGTTCGAGCGCGAGACGCCGGAGGGCAACGCGCAGTTCGCCTATCTGCGCAGCCTGCTGGCGGAATATCGCATCGAGGCGTTCCTGACCGCCCTGGACGAGTCGCTGGAGGAGGTTCAGCCGGTCGCGGGTGAGGCGGAATGAAGCGGCGGGACACGGTGCTGGTGGTCGATGACCTGCCGGGCACGCTGGGCCTGCTCAACGAGGCGCTGGAGGCGGCCGGGTTCACCGTGCTGCTGGCGCAGTCCGCCGCCTTCGCGCTGTCGATCATCGAGCGGGTGACGCCTGACATCATCCTCATCGACGCCATCATGCCCGAGACCGACGGGTTCGAGCTGTGCCGCATCATGAAGCGCAACGCCGATCTCGCGGATGTGCCGATCATCTTCATGACCGGGCTGACCGCCAGCGAGCACGTGGTGCGCGGGTTCGAGGCAGGCGGCGTGGACTACGTGACCAAACCCGTCGCCCCCAACGAGGTGATCGCGCGGATCGGCGTGCATCTGGTCAACGCGCGCCGCACCCGCAGCGCGCAGATGGCGCTGGATGCCGCAGGGCGGTTTCTGATCGGCGCCTCGTTGGATGGCCGCGTGCTGTGGTCCACCCCGCAGGCGGCGGCGTTGCTGCGCGATGCCGCCGATGCGATGCCGGGCCGTCCGGTGGGCGAGCTGTATGCGTGGGGGGCCGACTGGAAGCTGACTCCGGCCGATCTCCAGCCGGGCCGCACCGTGGCCACGCTGACCCATGAGTCGCAGACGCTGCAGCTGCATTTCGTGGGCCAGTTCGGGCCGGACGAGATTCTGCTGCGCGTCGTGGCCGCCGGCACCTGGAGCGGCGAGAAGCTGCTGCGTCAGCGCCTGGGCCTCACCGCGCGCGAGGCGGAGGTGCTGCTGTGGATCGGCCGTGGCAAGTCCAACCGCGACATCGGCGACATCGTCGGCATGCGCCCCAGCACGGTGAGCAAGCATCTGGAGCAGATCTACATCAAGCTGGGTGTGGAGAACCGGGCCTCCGCCGCGGCCATCGCCATTCGCACGGCGAGTGCGGAGTAGGCGGATTGCATCCGCCCTACGATTGGGTGGGCGGATGCTGTTCGCCCCTTTGGCGTCGAGCTTACCGCTTGAGCGCGGCCATTCCTTCCAGGACCGCGCAGACGGAGGCGGTGTCTTCCGGGCCGTGGCCCTGGGCGGAGGCGGCCGCGTAGATCGGCAGCGTGGCACTGAACGTCGGCGTGGCCACGCCGAGCTCGGTCGCGAACTTGCCGATCACGTCCATGTCCTTGTGCCAGATGTCGATCTTCATCGTCGCCGGCAGATAATCATCCGCCGCCATCATCGGCGCGCGCAGCTCGAAGATGCGGCTGTTGCCGACACCCGAGCGGATCACCTCGACAATCCGCTCCGGATCGAGTCCCGCCTTCATGCCCAGCACCATCGCCTCGGCGGAGGCCACGTTGTGCACGGCCACCAACAGGTTCGCCACCAGCTTCATCCGCGTGCCGTGGCCGAATGCGCCGACATCATGGGCCGCGCGGGTGAAGGCCGCGAAGAACGGTCGCAGCGCGGCCACCGCCGCCGAGTCGCCGCTGGCATAGACCACGATGTCCCGTGTCGCGGCCTGGGCGCCGGTGCCGCTGATCGGGCAGTCCAGCGCCACGTGGCCTGCCTTGGCCAGCACGTCGTGAAACGCCTGCTTGTCGGCCAGGGTGAGCGTGCTGGCCTCGATGACGATGCGGCGTTCCACTCCGGCCTCGGCGATCGCCTGCGCCGTCACCGCCGCGGCGCGGGGCGAGGGCAGGCTGCAGAGAATGACCGGCACGGCGGCGGCGAGACTGGCCACCGTGTCATGGATCGTCACACCGGCGGCGCGGGCCTCGGCCACGCGGGCGGCATCCGGATCGTAGCCATGGATCTGCCACCCCGAAGCCACGAGGTTGCGCGCCATAGCGCCGCCCATGATGCCCAGCCCGATGATCCCTGCCGTTCCGCTCATGGCCGCCCCTTCCTGTTGCTTTCGGCGTTCCTAGGATATGAGCAGTGGTATTGGCAATGAACCAGGGGGAACGGACCATGCGCATCGGAGTGGCTGGATTGGGTCGGATGGGCACCGCTATGGCGCTGCGGCTGATCGACACGGGTCACACCGTGTCGGTGTGGAACCGCACCGAAAGCCGGGTGGCGCCGCTGGTGGCCGCCGGCGCCACGGCCTGTGCCACGCCGAAGGCGCTGGCCGAGGCTGTCGAGGTGCTGATCACCATGATGTTCGACAAGAAGGCGCTCGATGCGACCTTCGGCGGCGAGAGCGGCGTGCTGGCCGCGGATCTGGCCGGGCGGCTGGTGATCGAGATGAGCACCGTGCGCCCGATCGTGGAGCAGGAGCTGGCGGCGGCGGTCGTGAAATCGGGCGGCGCGTTCATCGAATGTCCGGTCGGCGGCACGGTGACGCCGGCGCGCAACGGCAAGCTGCTGGGGCTGGTGGGTGGCGCGGAGGCCGATTTCGAACGGGCCAGGCCGGTGCTGGAGCAGCTCTGCCGGCGCGTGGTGCATTGCGGGCCGGTGGGGGCCGGGGCGTCGATGAAGCTCGCGGTCAATCTGCCGCTGGCGGTGTATTGGCAGGCGCTGGGCGAGGCGCATGCGCTGGTGAAGCATCTTGGCCGCGACGCCGCCTGGTTCATGGATGTGATGGGCGACACCTCCGGCGCGCCCAATGCGCTGCAGGTGCGCGGCCATGCGGTGGTGGATGCGCTGGCCGGCGGCACCGGCGGGCCGACCGCCTTCAGCCTGGAGGGCATTGCCAAGGATCTCAACACCATGCTGGCCGAGGCCGCCAGCCTTGGCTTCACCCTTCCGGTGACCAGCCGGGCCGCGCATGCCTATAACGAGGCGGTGGGATCCGGGATCGGCGATCGCGATGCCGCCTCGATGCCGGCGTATTGGGGCAGCCGGCCGGCGGCGACCGCGCTGACCCTCGATGTCGCCAACACCATCGTGCATGTCGCGCTCGGCAAGGGGCAGGCCATGGGGCTGCAGCCGCTGACGGTGGCGGTGCTCGATGCGGGCGGGCATCTGGTGGCGTTTCAGCGCAGCGACAATTCCGGGATTCTGCGGTTCGACATCGCCTACGGCAAGGCGTGGGGCGCGCTGGGCATGGGGTTCGGCTCGCGCGAGCTGTTCCAGCGGGCGCAGGGCAATCCGTCGTTCATCGCGGCGATCGGCATGGCCAGCGGCGGGCGGGTGGTGCCGGTGCCGGGCGGCGTGCTGATCCGCAACGCGGCGGGGGCGCTGCTGGGGGCGGTCGGGATTTCCGGGGATGTCTCGGATGCCGACGAGGCGTGCGCGCTGGCGGGGATTGCGGCGGTGGGGCTGGTGGCGCAGACGGGGGCTTAAGGAAGCAAGCGCTTCTTTTCTGAAGAAAAGAAGCAAAAGACTTTCAAACGTTTGCATGGACCTTTCCGATAAGGTTGGCGCCAGCGTTTGAAAGTTTTTTGGTTCTTTTTTCAAAAAAGAACGTCTTACCAACCCTGGCTGCGCCACCCGTCATGCTGCGGAAACGATCCAGAACGCATGGTCAGCTTCTGGCGACCTGCCACCATTCGAGGATCTCCTCGCCGTTCCAGAACACCACGCCCTTGTGGGCGCGGGCGTAGGCGTAGACCTCCTCGAGGTAGCGGATGCGGTGCGGCTGGCCGGAGATATAGGGGTGGATGGCGAGCGCCATGATCTTGGCGCGGTCCTCGCCTTCCTGGTACAGCCGGTCGAATGTGTCGCGGCAGCGCTGCAGCCAGTAAGGGCTTTCGTGGTGCTGGATCATCATGGTCGGGATGTCGTTGAGCTCCACGGTGTAGGGCAGGGTGACGAGGGGGCCCTTTTCGGTGTGGATCTCACAGGGCTCGTCGTCCCACACCCAGTCGCCGATGTATTTCACGCCGGCTTCGGCCAGCAGTTCGGGGGTTTCCATGGTCTGGGTGAGTCCGGGGCCCAGCCAGCCGACGGGGCGCCTGCCCACGAAGGATTCGAGATAGTCCATGCTTTTGTGGATCATGCCGCGCTGATCCTCGATCTTGTGGATCGGGCCCTGGTCCCAGGCATGGCCCATGAATTCCCAGCCGCCATCGCGCGCCTGCGCGGCGACGCGCTCATAGTCCTGGCAGACGCGGGCGTTGATGGACAGGGTGGGGCGGATGCCCAGCGTTTCGAACAGCTTGAAGAAGCGCCACACGCCGACGCGCATGCCGTATTCGTGCCAGGACCAGTTCGGCACGTCCGGCTGCAACGCGATGCCCTGAGGTGGGGTGAGGATCTGACGGGCCATCGGGCGGCCGATGTCCCACACTTCAAGGTTGACGATGGTCCAGACGACGAGGCGCGCGCCGTCGGGCAGTTTCAGTTTCGGGCGATCGACGATGGCGGAGAAGGGGGCGCGGTCGCGCGGCGTCATCATCGGAGGGGCTCCCGGCGGCTCATGTGCGAGAGCGATTACGCCTATGTCGGTCGAATTGGTCAATGTGGCGGCTTGCGCGGGGCGGCGGGAACAGGCTTCACTTACGGCCACAACGAATGGCGCCCGATGCGAGGCGCCGCACCGGGAGAGCGGCCGATGCGTGTGATGACAGCGGTACGTCTGGCGTTCGCCTTGCTGGTGGCCTGTGCGGCCCCCGCGCTGGCCGATCCGCTCAAGATCCGCATCGCCTGGACGACGATGCCGGGCCATATGATCCCGGTGCTGTTCTCGCGCCCCGAGGTGCTGAAACATTACGGCCAGAGCTATACCGTCGAGCCGATCGCGTTTCGCGGCAGTTCCCCGCAGCTCTCCGCACTGGCTGCCGGTCAGATCGATTTCATGACGTCCTCCTCCGGCACGCTGGCGCTGGCGGTGGAGAACGCGCATCTCGATGTGAAGGTGGTGGCGGATGTGTTCCAGGAAGGTGTGCCTGGCCATCACAGCGAAACCTTCGTGGTGCGCGCGGACAGCGGCATCAAGACGGTGGATGATCTGCGCGGCAAGCGCATCGCGTCCAACGCGATCGGCTCGGCGTCGGACACCGCGATGCGCGCGGTGCTCGACAAGCACGGCATCAGCCCGCGCCAGTTCACCACCATCCAGGCGGCGTTCCCCAGCATGCTGGCGCTGCTGGACGACGGCAAGGTCGATGCGGCGCCGATTCTGATGCCGCAGCTGATCGCTGTGCAGAACGACCCGAAATACCGTGTGCTGTTCAACGACGGCGATGGGCTGGGCCATACCGATGCGATCTTTCTCATCGCCACCAGCGACTTCCTGGCCAGGAACAAGGCCGCGGTGCAGGATTTCACCGAGGACTATGTGCGCGCCTGGACCTGGTTCAAGGCGCCGGCCAATCGCGCCGCGGGCGCTGCGATCGTGGCGAACTTCATGAAGGTGCCGGTGGCGGAGGTGGCGTATCAGTTCACCGCGGATGATTACTACCGCGATCCGAACCAGATGCCGGACCTGGTGGCGCTGCAGAACACCATCGATATCCTGGCGCATATCCATCTGCTGCCCAAGCCGATCACGGTGGCGCCGGACTATGCCGACCTCTCGTTCATCCAAGAGGCGGTGCGCCGGATTGCGGCCAACCCGTGATCGGCATCGAGATCGAAGCCGTCAGCCACGGCTACCGGGCGCGCGCCGGGGCGGGGATGGTGGCGCTGGACAACATCAACCTGTCGATCCCCGCCAACCAGTTTCATGCGCTGCTGGGGCCGAGCGGCTGCGGCAAGAGCACGCTGCTGTTTCTGATCGGCGGGTTTCAGACGTTGCAGCAGGGCCGCATCCGCACCGCGCGCGGCGCGGTGACCGGGCCGGGGCCGGACCGGGGCATCGTGTTCCAGAACTTCGCGCTGTTCCCGTGGAAGACGGTGATGGAGAACGTGCGCTACGGGCTGGAGAAGAAAGGCGTGCGCGGGGCGGAGGCGGAGCAGCGGGCGAAGCATTTCATCGACCTCGTGCATCTCACCGGCTTCGAGCGCAGCTATCCCTCGCAGCTATCCGGCGGCATGCAGCAGCGGGCTGCGATCGCGCGCACCCTGGCGATCGACCCGGACATATTGCTGATGGACGAGCCGTTCGGCGCGCTGGACGCGCAGACGCGGCGGATCATGCAGGAGGAGCTGCTGTCGATCTGGCGGGCGACGCAGAAGACGGTGGTGTTCGTGACGCATGACGTGGCGGAGGCGGTGTTTCTGGCCGACGAGATCTCGGTGATGTCGGCGCGACCGGGGCGGATCAGCCGGCGGGTGCAGGCCGATTTCAACCGCAGCAGCGACAAGAACGTCCACAAGCGGGCCGACTTCGCGGAGATGGTGGAGACGGTGTGGGAGATGGTGCGCAGCGAAGTGGACGAGGCGCGGGGGCATTGATGCGGGCATTGCTTGCCTACCTGCCGCTCGCGATCGTGGCGCTGCTGTGGGAGGCGACGAGCCGGCTGGGGCTGATCTCGGCGCATGTGCTGCCCTCGTTCTCCGCCGTCATCGAAGCCTTGTGGCAGCTTGCGCGCGGCGGCGATCTGCTGGCCAACGGCGAGGCCTCGCTGGGGCGCTCGCTGCTGGGCTTCGGCCTCGCTCTGGCGTGCGGCACGGCGCTGGGGGCCGGCATGGCGCTGGTGCCCTGGGTGCGTTCGGCGGTCGATCCGATCGTGCAGATCTTCTATCCGCTGCCGAAATCGGCACTGATCCCGCTGGTGCTGGTGTGGTTCGGCATCGGCGATGCGTCGAAGGTGTTCCTGGTGTTTCTCGGCTGTCTGCTGCCGATGATCCTGAGCACCTATAACGGGCTGCGCGGCGTCGATCCGCTGCTCGGCTGGTCGGCGCGCAGCCTGGGGGCGAGCCGGCTGGAGGTGATCGCCGAGGTGCTGTTCCCCGCCGCCCTGCCGCAGCTGCTGACGGGGGTGCGCACCACGATCGCGTTCATGTTCCTGCTGATGGTGGCCTCCGAGCTGGTGATCGCCAGCAACGGGCTTGGGTTCATGATCGGCAGCTTCGGCGACCAGGGCAGCTATGCCGAGATGTTCGCGGTGATTCTGCTGGTGACGGCGCTGGGATTTCTGGCCGATCGCGGCTTTCTGCTGCTCAGCGACAGGTTGCTGCGATGGCGCGCGTGACCTCCTGGCTGCTGCGGGCCTCGCCGGTGTTCGTGCTGCTGGCGATCTGGGCTGGGGTGGCGGATGCGCATGTCATCAACCCGTTCCTGCTGCCGCCGGTGGAGCAGGTGGTGCTGCGGCTGGGGCAGGACGTGGCGAGCGGGGATTTCTTTGTCAATGCCGGGCTGACGCTGGCGCGGTCGCTGGCGGGGTTCGCGCTGGCCTGCGGCATCGGCATTCCCGCGGGGGTTCTGATCGCGCGCGGGCGGGTGCTGCGCTGGTTCTGCGAGCCGCTGGTGTCGGTGGGGTTTCCCATGCCCAAGATCGCGTTTCTGCCGGTCTTCATGCTGTGGTTCGGCGTCTATGATCTGTCGAAGGTGATCATGGTGGCGTTTGCCGCGGTGTTCACCGTGGTGGTGGCGGCGGAGGCCGGCACGCGCGGGGTGGACCGGTTTCTGCTGTGGTCGGCGCGCGGCCTCGGCGCCTCGCCGTTCGCCATGCTGCGCGAGGTGGTGTGGCCGGCGGCGATGCCGTCGTTTCTGACCGGCATGCAGATCGCGCTGCCGATGTCGTTGATCACGGCGGTGTCGGCCGAGATGCTGATGGGCGGCGAGGGTCTGGGCGGGGCCATGCTGTCAGCCGGCCAGTATGCCGACAGCGTGGGGGTGTATGCCGGCATCGTCGAGACGTCGCTGGTGGGGCTGGTGGCGGTGGCCGGCATGACGCGGCTGCGGCGGCGGCTGCTGCGCTGGCACCCGGAGTTCAATCCAAGATGAGGCTGCTGTACGGGCTGGAGCGGCTGCCGGTGACGATGGCGGGCGATGATCCGCGCCTGCCGGGGGTGGAGGTGGGGGCGCGGCCGCTGCGCCTGCACAGCGTGGCGGCGCCGGAGGCGGCCTGGCCCGCGACGCGCGATTTCGAGGCGTGCTGGGCGGCGTATGGCGTGTGGCTGCAGGGTGCCTGCGGGGCGTATCGGGTGGCGCCACGGCGGTTCATCGCGCGGTATCTGGAGCGTGTGGTGGCGGAGGTGCTGGCGCATCGCGACGAGATCGAGGCCTCGCTGGCACCGTATGACGGGTTGTATCGCGTGACGGATATGTGCTGGTCGGCGTGGCGGCCTCTGCCGCTGGCGTGGGGGCCTGAGGGGCGGGTGGAGATGGGGTTCTGGAATGGGACGGCGCTGGTGGCGGCGGACGCGTTTCCGGAGCGGTTCTGGGAGGGGGAGGTGTTGCCGGTCAGTCCGTTCCGGCGGGTGGTTGGGTAGGGCGGATGCAATCCGCCGGACGTGGTGACGGACCGAGGACGGCGGATTGCATCCGCCCTACGTTGTCATTTCGAGGGTGTACAGGCCGCCGTTGAAGCGGTCGGCGGCGTAGATGGTGCGGTTCTCGTCGACATAGACGTCGTTGATCTGGATCGCCTTCTGCGTGGTGCCGCTGGGTGCCTCGGGCACGTAGTGGGCGATCTCCTTCGGCTGGAACGGGTTGGAGATGTCGTGCACCCGCACGCCGCCGTTGAAATAGGTGCCGAAGATCGTCGTGTCCGACCGGAACGAGGGCCCCGGCCGGTTCTCGTGCAGGTTGTGCGCGCCGTAGCGGCCGCCGCGATAGGCGTGTTCCTCGATGGGCGGCAGCGGGAAGGTCGAGATCGGCACCAGGTTGGTCTCGATGCGCGCGTCGAGCATCCACACCAGCTTGGGCCAGTCCTCGCCGTCGTCGCGCACGCATTCGTCTGAGACGATGATGAGGTCGCGGTCGGGCAGCGGCATCGCGGTGTGGGTGAATCCGGGGAAGGGCGGGTGCGGGTTCCAGTGGGAGATCATCTTCGGCGCCGACAGATCGCCGATGTCGAGGATGATGGCGCCGCCGTCGAGATAGCCGAGATAGGCGCGGTCCGGTCGGTCCGGATAGACGTTGGTGTTGTGGGCGCGCCAGCCGCTGTCGAATTTCGGGTGGCGCGGCGGCGGCGGGGCGGTGTCGCCCACGGCGGTGCCGGGGAACCACCAGCGGCTGATCTCGCGGGGCCTGGTGGGGTCGCTGACGTCGATGGCGCGGAAGGGCTGATCGTCGAGCAGGTTGTGGGGGGTGAAGTCGGGCGCACCGCCGGCGAAATACACGGTCTTGCCGTCGATGAACCACACCTGGTGCACGCCGCGCGAGCAGGGGCCGGAGCAGTCGAAGAAGCCGATGGCGCGGGGGGCTTCGGGGGTGCTGATGTCCCACATCTCGACGCCGGCGGGCTGCAGGCCGTGAGTCGCGGTCTGGTAGGCCACGGCCATGAGGTCGCCGCAGACCTCCAGCGAGTTGGAGCGCACGTTGCGGTGCGGCAGCTCGGTCTGGCAGATCACCTTGGGGTGCCTGGGGTCGCTGACATCGACGCCGGTGAAGTTCTTGGGGGCACTTTCGTGTGCGAGCCACAGGATGCGCCTGCCGTCGCGGGTGAGCTGCAGGCTCATGCCTTCGCCGATGCCGCCGAAGCCCAGCAGGCGGTCATGCGAGATGAGCCGCATGTTCAACGATTCCGGATGCCCCATGGTCGTATCCCCGTTTTTCCGTCTTAATCCTATGACGCCGTTCTGCCTGCGGGCTGTCAAGCGAGGGGATCCGATGTCGCTGTCCAACACGCCGCAGCCGGTGCCGGTCACCCTCGTCACCGGGTTTCTGGGCAGCGGCAAGACCACCGTGCTGAACCGGCTGCTGCGGCTGCCGCGGCTGGCCGACACCGCGGTGATCGTCAACGAGTTCGGCGAGATCGGGCTCGATCATCTGCTGATCGAGCAGGCCATCGAGAACGCGGTGCTGCTGCGCAACGGCTGCATCTGCTGCACCGTGCGCGGCGATATCGCCGACACGCTGGACGAGCTGTTTCGCAAGCGCGAGGCCGGCGCGATTCCGTGGTTCAGCCGTATCGCCATCGAGACCACCGGGCTGGCCGATCCGGCACCGGTGGTGCACACGCTGGTGGCCGCGGCGCGGTGCCGGCTGGACGGGATCGTCACCACCGTCGATGCGCTGCACGGCGCCGGCACGCTGGCGCGGCAGTTCGAGGCGCGCAACCAGGTGGCGTTCGCCGACCGGGTGCTGCTGACCAAGACCGATCTCGCCGCACCGGGGCCGGCGATGGCGGCGGTCCGCGCCATCCATCCCACGGTCGCGATGCGGTGTGTGGTCGATGGCGCGGTGACGGCGGAGGACGTGTTCGGGCTGGGGCCCGATCCGGCGGCGCCGGAGGCGCGGCTGCGGCGCTGGCTGGCGCCGCGCGATCATGACCATGATCATGACGACCCGCATCATGACCATCATCACGGCGTGCGCGCGGTGACGATCACGGCGGATCGGCCGTTGCCGGCGGCCGGGCTCGATCTGTGGCTCGATTCGCTGCTGTCGCTGCGCGGTGCGGACGTGCTGCGACTTAAGGGCGTGGTGCAGGTGGCGGGCGAGGCGCGGCCGCGCGTGCTGCAGGCGGTGCACCATGTGCGCCACCCGCCGGTGTGGCTGGAGCGGGCGCGGACGGAAAGCCATATCGTGGTCATCCATCGCGGGCTGCCGGAGGCGGGGCTGCGGGCCAGTCTCGCCGCCGCGATGGCGGTGCCGCGGTCTTGACCCGGGGCGGCCCGTGCGGCGTGATGCCGGCGTGGCGGAGGAGAGCATCGGGTGGACGGATCGCCAGAGCCGAAGCCGGGGGCGATGGCGGTGTTCCTGGCGTTCGCGCGCATCGGGGTGACCAGCTTCGGCGGCGGCCTTTCCGGCTGGATCATGCAGGATATCGTCCGCCGTCGCCGCTGGATCGGCGAGGAGGATTTCCTGGCGGGGCTGGCGATGTCGCAGGCGCTGCCGGGCGTGAACGTGGTCAACATCGCGATCTGGATCGGCTACCGGCTGGGCCGCGGGCGGGGCGCGCTGGCGGCGGTGCTGGGCATTGTCGGGCCGCCGATGCTGGTGGTGAGCGGCTTCGCGCTGATCTATGACTGGCTGACCCGCTTCTCCGTCACCGAGCGGGCGGTGCAGGGGGCCGTGGCCGGATCGATCGGGCTGATGCTGGCGATGGGGCTGCGGGTGGGGCGGCGCAACCTGCGCCAGCTGGCGCCGGCGCTGATCATGGCGGCGGTGTTTGTGTCGGTCGGCGTGTTGGCCCTGCCGATCCTGCCGGTGGTGGCGGTGGGCGCCCCGCTCAGCGTGGCGCTGGCCTGGTGGCAGGAGCGGCACCGTGCAAGGTAGCGTCTATCTCGCCGTGCTCGCGGTGTTCGTGCCGCTCTCCCTGCTGTCGGTGGGCGGCGGGGCGGCGGTGCTGCCGGAGATGCATCGCCAGGCGGTGCTGCAGTATCACTGGATCACCGAGGCGCAGTTCGTGGCGGATTACGCGATCTCGCGCATGTCACCGGGGCCGGGTTCGCTGATCGTCACCCTGATCGGGTTCCAGGCGGCGGGGTTTCTGGGGGCGGTGCTGGCGACGGTGGGGATCTTTCTGCCGTCCTCCGTGCTGATGTACGGTCTGGTGCGGGTGTGGTCGCGCCATCGCGGTGCGCCCTGGCAGAAGGCGATGGAGCGCGGTCTGGCGCCGATCGCGGCGGGGCTGATCCTGGCCTCGTGCCTGACGCTGCTGCGCGCGGCTGCCGGCGGCTGGCTGGTGTGGGTGGTCGCCATCGGCGCGTCGCTGCTGGTGTATTTCGAACTGGCCGGCGGGCTGGTGATGGTCGGCGGCGGGGCGGCGCTCTTTCTGCTGGTGCACGGATGAGCCGCCATGCCGCATGAGCTGGACGGGCATGTGCACTGGCACGAGCCGACCGGGCTGGAGCCGGCGGGGCGCGCCCGGTTTCCCAGGCCGGATTCGGCCTATGACCGCTGGATGGCAGGCGAGGGGATTGCGGTGCGGCGCGGCGTGGCGGCGGCGCTGCCCGCGCTGGCGCTGGCGCCCTGGCCACGCCTGGGCGGGCGCGGCTGCTTCGTGCCGCTCAACGGCACGGAGGGCGGTCCGGGCGCCTGGGTGGTGGAGGTGCCGGGCGGCGGTGCTCTGACCGTCGAGCGGCATCTGTTCGACAAGGCGATGCTGGTGCTGGAGGGACGCGGCACCACCGAGGTGGGGCGGGGCGATGGCGGGCAGCATCTGTTCGAATGGCAGGACGGCGCGCTGTTCGCGCTGCCGCTCAATGCACGCCACCGGCTGGTCAATGCGGGGTCGTCCCCGGCGCGGCTGCTGGCGGTGACGACGGCGCCGGCGGTGATCGGGCTGCTGGGGGTGGAGGCGGTGTTCGCCAGCGTCTTCGCGCCGGCCGACGCGGATGACGCCTTCGCGGCCTATGACGACGTGATGCCCGATCCGGTGCGGGATTTGGCGGTGTGTCGCACCCGGCTGGTGCCGGATGTGCTGGGCTGCGACCTGCCGCTCGACAACCGGATGTCGCCGGGATGGCGGCAGCTGACGCTGGAGATGACGCAGGCGCCGCTGCTGATCGTGATCGGCCAGCACCGCCCGGGGCGCTACGGGCGCGGGCATCTGCTGGCGCGGGGGCAGATGGGGCTGTGCCTCGGCGGGGCGGGGGTGGCGTATCTCTGGCCGGAGCGTCTGGGGCTGTGTCCCTGGGCGGATGGGCTGGCGGATTCGGTGCTGACGGTGGCGCTGGAGCGCTTCACGCTGTTCGGCGCCGGGCCGGGCGGTGGGAGGTGGTTCTGCCAGTGCTTTCCCACGGATGCGGCGCCGCTGCGTCTGGCCCTGTTCGGCGGCGACGTGGCGCCGGGGGCGCCGGGCGAGGAGATGCTGGATCCGCTGTCGGTCGACATCGCCGAGGGCGGCGGCATCGTGCCGTACTGGCGGGAGGATCCGGCGCATCGACTGCGGCATGCGGCGACGATGGCGGCGTGCGGCGCCGTCAACCGCATGCGTGACGCGGATTACGCGGCGCCGTGAGCGAGACCGGTGGGCGGGTGTTCTTCGCGCGGCCGCGGCGGGCGCCGGAGCGCGTGGTGGAACTGCTCAGCGTCGGTGTGGATATCGGCTCGGCCACGGCGCATCTGGTGTTCTCCCGCCTCGTCCTGGTCAGCCGCGGCAGCCGCAGCGTGGTGCGCGCGCGGACGGCTCTGCATGAGAGCGCGGTGCTGCCGACCCCGTTCGTCGATGACGAGACCATCGATGCGGCGGTGTTGGGCCGGTTCATCGCGGCCACCTATGACGCGGCCGGGATTGATCCGGAGATGGTCGACACCGGGGCGCTGATCCTGACCGGGCTTGCCGCCCGCCGGGCCAACGCGCGCGCGGTGGGCGCGCTGTTCGCCGCCCAGGCCGGGCGGTTCGTGGCGCTGTCGGCCGGCGACGCGCTGGAGGCGATGCTGGCGGCGCATGGGTCGGGGGCGGTTGCGATCTCCGCCGAGGGCTGTGTGGCGATGAACCTCGATATCGGCGGCGGCACCAGCAAGATCGCAGTATGCGCCGCGGGGCAGGTGGTGGCGGTGACGGCGCTGTCCGTCGGCGCGCGGCTGGTGTGCTTCGATGAGGCGGGGGCTGTCTGCCGCATCGAGCCGGAGGTGGCGGCGGAGGCCCGTGCGGCCGGGGTGCTGCTGGGCGCGGTGCCGGACGCGGCCGCGCTCGCCAGGCTCGCCGATTCGATGGCCGAGCGGCTGCTGCAGGCCGCCCGGGGGGAGGCGGCACGCGGGCTGCTGCTGCCGCCGCTGCGCGGGCCGAAGCTGTGCGCGCCGGCGCCTGACGAGCTGACCGTCTCCGGCGGTGTGGCCGAACTGATCGCCGGCCGCGAGCACCGTCCGTTCGGCGATCTCGGACATGTGCTGGCCGCAGCGGTGCTGGCGCGGCTGCGGCGCTGGTCGCGCGAGGGCGGGCCGGTGCTTAATCTCGGCCGGGGCGGCATCCGTGCCACGGTGCTGGGGGCGGCGCGGGAGACGGTGCAGGTCAGCGGGACGACGATCTTTGTCAGCCCCGCCGAAATTCTGCCGCTGCTGGGGCTTGCGGTGATCGCGCCGGCGCTGCCGCTGTCTGAGGATGTGCTGGACGACGCTGCCATCGCTCACGTGATCCGTGCGGCGTTGGCGGTGCGGGCGCTGCCGGCGGAGGCGCCGGTGGCGCTGTTCTACCGCTGGGCGGGTTCGGCGACCCAGGCCCGGCTGGCCGTGTTCTGTCGCGGTGTGGCGGCGGGCCTGTCGATGGTGCTGGCTGCGGGCCATCCTTTGGTGCTGATGGGTGACGGCGATGTCGGCGGGCTGGTCGGCGTGCAATGCCGCGCCGCCCTGGGGGCGGATCAGGGCGTCGTGTCGCTCGATGGGGTGGTGCTGCGCGCGTTCGACCTGTGCGATATCGGCGCCCCCGTCGATGCCTCCGGCGCTGTGCCGGTGGTGATCAAGTCCCTGGTGTTTCCGGAGGTTCCGGGATGATCCCGCCACCCACCGATCCCTGACCTGGCCGATGGTGCCGCGTCCATTCATCCCGCTGGTCGCACGCGTCCCGGTGCTTTGGCCCAGCATGACGTCCGCCGCGGCTGCTTGACAGGCGGCGGACCCGAACGTTCTCTGAGGCGACGCAAAGACGAGGAAACAGACATGGCCAAGCTCGCCCTTTCCATCGCCATCGGCGACTATGACCGTGTCCGCCCGCTCAAGACCGGCGAGGTGCAGATCGACGGGACCGATCCGGTGTTCATGTCGCTTGACCCCGAGGAGATCTTCTTCCGCGGCTTCCGGCATCAGGAGTTCGACGTCTGCGAGCTCTCGCTGAGCAGCTTCACCGTCAAGACCGCGGCGAACGACTGCCCCTATGTCGGCGTGCCGGTGTTCCCCTCGCGCGCCTTCCGCCATACCTCGATCTACCGCCGCACCGATCGCGGCATCGACACCCCGGCCGACCTCAAGGGACGGCGGATCGGCACGCCGGAATACCAGCTCACCGCGAACGTGTGGGCGCGGGCCATTCTGGAGGACGAGTACGGGGTCAAGCCGTCGGACATCACCTGGGTGCGGGGCGGCATGGACACGCCCGGACGCATCGAGAAGATCACCCTGCAGCTCGGCCCGGACATGAAGCTGGAGAACGCCCCTGAAGGCAAAACCCTCAACGGCATGCTTGAAGCCGGCGAGATCGACGGTCTTGTGGGCCCGCGTGCGCCGGCCTGCTTCGAGCAGGGCAGCCCGCTGGTCGACTGGCTGTGGCCTGATCCGGTCGGGGTGGCGAAGGACTGGTTCCGCCGCACCGGGCTGTTCCCGATCATGCATATCCTCGGCGTGCGCCGCAGCATCGTGGCACAGCATACCTGGCTGCCGGCCGCCCTGCTGAAGGCGTTCGAGAAGTCCAAGCAGGTGGCGCTGACCAAGCTGGCCGACACCTCGGCCACCAAGGTGACGCTGCCCTTCGTGGAAGAGAACCTGCGCGCCGCGCGCCAGCTGATGGGGCGGGACTTCTGGCCTTACGGCTATGCGCCCAACAAGGCGACGCTGGACACGTTCCTGGGATACCACCATCGCCAGGGCCTGTCGCACCGCCTGGTCTCCGCAACCGAGCTGTTCCATCCCTCGACCCTGGAAGCCCATAAGATCTGAGCCGCAGCCCTGCCATGCGGTTTTTCGGACTTCGGTGCGGGTGAACCGCACCGAACTCGTGGCACGGTAGCGGCGGACAGGATCGGGGACCGAGTGTGCCGCAGCGTGTGATCGAACCGGCCGCCACCACGGCCGCTTCCGTGCCCGCCACCGTGTTTCCGGTGCTGGTGGCGCTCAGCGTCAGCCACATGCTCAACGACATGATGCAGTCGCTGATCCCGGCGATCTATCCGATGATCAAGACCAATCTCGGCCTGGATTTCAGCCAGATCGGCCTGATCGCGCTGGCCTTTCAGCTCACCGCCTCGCTGCTGCAGCCGATGGTGGGGCTCTACACCGATCGTCGTCCGATGCCTTATTCGCTGTCGGTGGGCATGGGGTTCACCCTGGTCGGGCTGGTGCTGCTGTCCCTGGCCAGCAGCTTCTGGGCGGTGATCGGCGCGGCGTCGTTGGTGGGGGTCGGCTCCTCGGTGTTCCACCCGGAAAGCTCGCGCATGGCGCGTCTGGCGTCGGGCGGGCGGCCGGGGCTGGCGCAGTCGCTGTTCCAGGTCGGCGGCAATGCCGGCACGGCGATGGGCCCGCTGCTGGCCGCGTTCATCGTGCTGCCGCGTGGGCAGGGCAGCATCGCCTGGTTCTCGTTCATGGCGCTCACCGCGATGACGATCCTGGCTTTTGTGGGCATGTGGTATGCCCGCCATCGCCGCGGCCCCGGTGCGCGTCGCGCGGCCATGGCGGCGCCCAAGCTGAGCCCGGCGCGGGTGGCGTTCAGCATCGGCGTGCTGGTGGTGCTGATGACGTCGAAGTTCTTCTACATGGCCAGCATGAACACGTACTACACGTTCTATCTGCTGCACCATTTCCACCTGGAGGTGGCGCACGCGCAGACGCTGCTGTTCGTGTTTCTGGCCTCGGTCGCCGCCGGCACCTTCGTGGGCGGCCCGCTGGGCGACAAACTCGGGCGGCATCGGGTGATTCTGGTGTCGATCCTGGGGGTGCTGCCGTTCACGCTGGTGCTGCCGTTTGCCAATCTGTTCTGGACGGTCGCGCTGACGGTGCCGATCGGGCTGATTCTGGCTTCGGCGTTTCCGGCGATCCTGGTCTATGCGCAGGAGCTGCTGCCGGGGAAGGTGGGCACGATTTCGGGGCTGTTCTTCGGGTTTGCGTTCGGCATGGGCGGTGTGGGTGCTGCGACGCTGGGGTTGCTGGCGGATGCGACGAGTGTGGAGACGGTGTTCGCGGTGTGCGCGTTTTTGCCGGCGATCGGGTTGTTAAGTGTTTTTCTGCCGAAGCTTAAGTAAGGAAGGGCTTCTTTTTTGAAAAAAAGAAGCAAAAAACTTTCATTCGTTTGAGCGGACCTCTCTCCGGAGCAGGGCGCCAGCCGATAGAAAGTTTTTTGGTTCTTTTTTTCAAAAAAGAACCTCTTATACCAACGGCCCTAGCGGCTGACCGTTGTCCAATCTCGTTTGCCGATAGATCGAATGCGGTCCGGGTCATCGGTGAGGAAGTTCCAAGCATGTTTGCACGCCTGGAGGATTGCGTCGTAGTTGTCC
>JBBILI010000001.1:0-2095 GCA_037445025.1 Rhodospirillales bacterium | reverse complement strand
GGCGATCTTCTTCAGCAGGGCGAAGTGCGGTGCTGGCTCCTCGTCCGCTGGCGGAATGCACATCACGCCCGCTACCGTCAGTCCGAATTCCTCGCGGCACTGGCGGATGAAGGCGTCGGCGTCCAGCGGCGCTACGCCGGCCTTCTGCGGCTCTTCGCCGGTGTTGACCTGGACGAAGCACGGCAGGCGCCGGCTGGCCTTTGCCATCTCGTCGGCCAGCGCTTTCGCCAGCTTCGGCCGGTCGACGGTCTCGATCACGTCGAAGGCGGCGACCGCCGCTTTTACCTTGTTGGTCTGCAGCGGCCCGATCAGGTGCAGCACCAGATCCGGGAACAATGCACGCAGGGCCGGGAATTTCGCCTGGGCCTCCTGCACCCGGTTCTCGCCGAACACGCGCTGGCCGGCGAGAAGGGCCTGGCGCACGGTTTCGGGCCCGTGGGTTTTGCTCACCGCCACGAGAGTGATGTCGGCCGGCGGCCGGCGGGCTTCGGTTGCGGCGGCGACGACGCGGGCCCGCACCGCCGCCAGGTTGGCGGCGATGTCGGTCGAGGCGGTTTGCGATGGCACGGCGCTCATGGCACGGTCAGGGTGATGGGGCGGGCAGGCAAGCTAGCAGGCGGCGGAAGGCGGCGGAAGCTGCCGGGCCTGATTTTGATGTCTGACGCGGTCCGGCTGCCCGACCCGCTTGCGGCAGCGACATCCCTGGCCCCGGGCGCCGCAGTTATCCTGCGCCACCACGAAGCCCCGAACCGACCGACGCTGGCCCGCCGACTTTCGGCCCAGTGCCGAGCCAAACGTATTCTGCTGCTGGTGGCGGATGACGTCGGGCTGGCGGCAGCGGTCCGGGCCGACGGCATGCACCTGCCGGAACATGACATCAGCGCCGCACGCGGCATTCGGCGCCGGCGCCCGGCCTGGCTGATCACCGCCGCCGTGCATTCGGCCACGGCGCTGAAGCGTGCTGAACGCGCCGGCGTCGATGCCGCGTTGTTGTCGCCGGTGTTTGCGACGCCAAGCCATCCCGGGGTGTCGCCTTTGGGCGCGCTGCGCTTCGCCCGCCTGGTTCAATCCAGCCGGATTCCGGTGTTCGCCTTGGGCGGGATCGGACCTCGCAACGTCCGGCGGCTGTATGGCACCGGCGCCGCCGGGATTGCGGGCATATCGGGGCTCACGAGCCTGAAGACCCGGCCTCGACCGGTTCGTTGACCGCGAAGTTGACCAGCACGTAATCGAGCACCTGACGGACACAGGCATCGATCCCGGCTTTGTCGGTGTCGACTACCAGCTCGGGCCGTTCCGGCGGCTCGTAGGGCGCGTCGATGCCGGTGAAGTCCCGGATCAGCCCGGCACGCGCTTTTTTGTACAAGCCCTTCGGGTCACGGTGCTCGCAGGTGGAGAGGTCGGCGCGGACGTAGATCTCATGGAACCCGTTGCCGGCGGCGCGACGCGCCCGGTCGCGGTCGCTGCGGTAAGGCGAGATGAACGCCGTGATGCAGATCAGGCCGGCGCCGGCGAACAGCGCCGACCTCGCCGACGCGACGGATGTTCTCGGTGCGATCCTCGGGGCTGAAGCCCAGATCGGCGCAGAGCCCGTGCCGGAGGTTGTCGCCGTCCAGCACATAGACCTGGTAACCCATGCCGAACAGGCGGGTTTCAAGCTCGATCGCGAGCGTGGACTTGCCGGCCCCGGACAGGCCGGTGAACCAGAGCACGCCGCTGCGGTGGCAATTGCGACGGGCCCGGTCGGTCAGATCGATCCGGTGTTCGACGCGCTGCACGTTGGTGGCCCGCACCACGAACGAGCGGGGCGAGGCGGGATCGTCGGGCGCGGTCATGCCGAAGTCGCCGGGAGGGCCATCGGTGCGACCAAACCGGGTTCCTGGCAGCTTGTCAACACGTTGCAGTGCGGGAGCGCCCGCCGCTAGACTGCCGCCGCAAATTTCACACCGGCGTGACACACCCGATGCGCCTCAATCTCGGCTGCGGCAACCGCAAACTGGACGGCTGGGTCAACGTGGACCGGGAGGCCGCCTGCGCGCCGGACCAGGTGGTGAACCTGGAGGCCTTTCCGTGGCCCTGGGCGGATTCCTCGGTC